>JAITLV010000224.1 GCA_031277685.1 Sphingobacterium sp.
GAAATAAATAAAAACCTTAAATTTAAACGGATGAAAAAACATTTTATTCTTCTATTACTCTTTTTTATAATCACTTTTAGTGGTTTTGCGCAGGGGAATTCGATGCTGTGGAAAATCTCGGGAAATGAACTTAAACAAGATTCCTATTTGTTTGGTACGATCCACATGTTGTGTCCTGACGATTTTGAGATCAAACAAAAATGTCTGGACGCGCTTAATTCGAGCCAGAAAGTCGTATTTGAAGTGGATCTGTCGAAACCTGAAAATATGGAGGTCCTACAGGCATTTGCCGTACCTGACCCTAGTTTTATTAAAAACTTTACCGATAGGGAAGTGCGTAAAATGGACAGTGTCTTGTTGGCACAGCAGCTTTCTATTAAATTATTGGATCATGTTTCACCGGTAACAATGGCTTCCTTATTTTCAATGAAAGGATTTAATTGTCCTGATCCAACAAAGTTGAAATCATATGAAATTGAGCTATCGGCTTTGGCCTCCGCTCAGGGTAAAACAATTGGCGAACTTGAAACAGCTGATTATCAATTCGGGTTATTGAAAGACTTGATTACGCCAAAGTTATTTATGGACTGGGTATTGCAGTTGGATAAATATCCCGCTCTAACGGCCAAAATGGTCAATGCCTATAAAAATGAAAACCTCAAAGAATTAACTGCATTGATTGAGGATCCTACATGGATGTCTGTCGAACAGAAAGAAAAGCTCTTGACAGGGCGGAATATAAACTGGACAACGATTATTCCGAATTTGATCAAAGACCAGGGGTGCTTTATTGCTGTGGGGGCTGGACACCTGTCTGGTGAAAAGGGCTTGATCTCGTTACTTAGAGCAAAAGGTTATAGCTTGACGGCAATTGATTAGGATTGTTATTTTTTGAGGTAAAGGAAGTATAGTACCTTGATAGGTGGGGATTAAATTGTGTTAGTTGTGTAAAATGAGAGATATTTTTAAAATAATAGAAATACCGAGAAGTAGGAACTTATATTTTCTGTTTATATTCTTTTTGATCGAAGGAATAACAAATTGGGGCGCATATTATATTTTTGGTTGTCTATCTCTAGGTTTTGCTGATATTGAGGAATATCAGCAACAGGGACTGGGATTTGCTTTTGTGTCATTGGTAGTGATAGCGCCAATTTTGGAAACGCTATTGGTCCAAGTGCTAGTTTTAGAGCTGCTGCGCAAGCTGAAGATTTCAGCTTCAATGAGCGTCTTGATTGCTGCTATCATTTTTGGCGTATTTCGTTGTTATAATATTTGGTATTTCCTAGCAACTATTATCTCAGTATTTGTATTTGCCTATTATTATATGGCTTTGAGGTCGCAAGGTAAATGGAACAAAATTCTATTGGTAATTGCATTACACGCCTTAGCAAATGTGCTATCCTTTTTGAGTGCCTACATCTAACGTTCGTTTTTAAACAGTGGTAGCCTCCTATATGAGTTATATTGATTTGAAGTATGTTTACAAAAGATAAAATAAAGGCCATTGGGTATTCGTATCTTCTATTTGTCGGAATTGGACTTGTGCTTACGATGATTATTAGGTCTATAGATACATTTTTAGTCGTCGATTATTATAAAATCCCAAGCCTATTAAATCATGATGTACTAAAGTCTATTAAGGCATTGACCGATAATGGCTTCTATATTATGTTTATAGCTGCTTTTTTTGCACCGACAGCTGAAGAAACAATGTTTCGCCTTTGGTTGTCTTTTGACCCAAAGCATATAGCAATATCTTTTTCTGCTATTTTAACCTATCTGATTTTCGGCCTTAAGGATTTATTTCAGGTAAATTTGAAGGCTATAACTATCATCTTATCTTTTATAGTTATTAGCCTGGTAGTTTATCGAGTTCTGAGAGATAAGCATCCGAAAGAGTATCTTGATAGGTTTATTCCCATTAGAGTTATGGGGTCAATAAGTGCTATTTTATTTGGACTTGTACATATTGCAAACTTTGCGCCTATCAATACGACTATTTGGTTTCTCTATCCAATATATGTGCTTCCTCAGGTAGTTTTAGGGTACTTAATAGTTTTTCTAAGGTTAAAACATGGCTTTATCTATGGATTGGGCTTACATATATTGGTGAACTTTATAGCCGTTCTCATGAAAATATAGGTATAGGAATCATTAGTTGCGCTACAGGCATGGCCAATATAGTAGCTTTTTAGTAGGTTGACTTAAGGAATACATTAATGTATATGAAGATAAAATTTATAGTTGTTCTAATCTGTTTGTTTGCTGGACTATTATGCAAGGCACAGATACAGTTTGTCGGCGTTAAGAATAAGTTGCCAATTCCCTCATTAAATATTTACAATGAAAAGGGGACATTGATTGGATTTACAGATAAAACTGGTGTAACTCAGTTTCTCGATAGTGGAGTAAAGAGGCAAAAACTCCCCTTAGTAATTACGGTGCAACATATCTCCTATGAAACCAAAACCTTTTCGTTGGTATCGCTGGACGGTAAACAACTATATTTTTTGGAGCCAAGACCTCAAGTCTTAAAAGAAGTCACTGTTACGGCAAAGCCAAAAGAAGTCGTGGTTTTGAAAGGGTATTTCCGCTCCCTAGAGACATTTGATCATCAGTTTAAGTATTTTTCGGACGGAATTGTAGAGTTTTATATTCCGTTAAAGAAGGGTAAACCTAAATATAGATTGGTTGATTGTCGTGTGTTTGTAGATTCTATTGTCGCTAAGGATTATCATGCAAAAATGAGATCTTTCTTCCAGATTCCTAGGATTACGGAAATAGATAATAGAAAATTAGCGGATCGACTGAATGATCTCGTTAAGGAAAACGATAGGTCTAGCCGTATTCGCTTGTTGAAAAAAGGGAATGAGGTGGGGTACCTGACGACAGATGCTGATCGAAGTAATGTTCAATTGTATTGGGATAAGGTGTTGCCAGATACTGTAGTAAATGAAAAACTTTTTAACCTCGAGGCGAAGACATTTCACGAGGTTACAGTCGAAAATTATAATGCAACAGAATTAAACAGTATTACACCTTTCAATTTAACAGCCCTTTACCAAAATATTGTTGCGTCTTTAAAACGCAAAAAGGAATACGGCCATATCCCTTGTGAGATACTTAATGAATTTTATGTCATGGAGAATGGGTATATAACGGAAGAGGAATATAAATCCAATCAAAAGGGCTTGACGAAGAGTATTTACACAACGCCCCAAAAAAGCAATTATAAGATACGATTTTGGGAGAAGTTGGAAGACTATCATATTCCAGCGATCAACGATGGACTGGCAAAACAACTTGGTGAAAACCTCCAATTGATTAATTGATAGTTCGCGTTAAATTTGTCGCTATATAACCACAGGTTGTGGTACAACTATTTCATAATGTCTATTTTTGGAACAGTACTTAAATCT
>JAITLV010000273.1 GCA_031277685.1 Sphingobacterium sp.
TTTATTAAACAAGGCTTTGTGGCCGCGACGACAATAGGCACCTTGAGTGCATTTGATACCAGAGCAATGTCAACTGGATCCCGTGATCAGGTGAAGAAATATCCTATCGTGATATCGACCTGGGATTTTGGGATAGCCGCAAATAAAGCCGCATGGGAAATATTATCGAAAAATGGTAAGGCGCTAGATGCGGTAGAGCAGGGGGTGCGTGTGCCTGAGGACGACTTGAAAAATATGACCGTTGGTAAAGGTGGATACCCAGATCGTGATGGACATGTGACCTTAGATGCCTGTATTATGGATGCGGATGGTAATTGTGGGGCGGTTGCCGGTATGGAAAAAATTGGGCACCCTATTTCCGTAGCACGGCTCGTGATGGAGAAAACACCGCATGTGATGCTTGTTGGAGAAGGAGCATTACAGTTTGCATTGGAAAATGGTTTTGAAGAAGAGAATTTATTGACTCCAGAAGGCGAGAAAGCTTGGAAAGAGTGGTTAAAGGAGAAAAAATATAAGCCAGTGGTCAATATCGAAAATAAAACTTTTGCGGCTGAGCGTCTGCCAGGGAATCAATATAACCATGATACGATTGGTATGTTGGCTCTGGATGCCAATGGAAATATAGCTGGTGCTTGTACCACAAGTGGGATGGCATTTAAGATGCACGGCCGGGTAGGAGATAGTCCGATAATCGGAGCTGGACTCTATGTGGATAATGAGGTTGGCGGGGCAACTTCTACTGGTGTTGGTGAAGAGGTTATTCGCAATGTCGGTAGTTTCTTGGTGGTCGAGTTAATGCGTCAGGGGTTTTCGCCTGAAGATGCCTGTAAAGAAGCCGTGATGCGTATCGTAAAGAAAAAGCCGGCTATCGCAAAAGAGATACAAGTAGGATTCCTCGCGATCAATAAAAAAGGTGAATATGGTGCGTATGCATTGCAAGAAGGGTTTTCTTATGCCGTTTGTGATAGCAAGCAACAAGATTTATTGATCAAAGGAAAGCATTATTATTAGTAGTTAGCTATTGGATGTGAGATCTTACTCAAACCGATTGAATACATCTTGGGATATAAGTATTAAATTAAATATTGGTTATCTTTGTGTTAGTGCTGTGGTAGTAAAAAATAGGATAACAAAATATGCCAACGGCTTATAAAAGTAAAGTCTAAATACACGATAGCTAATACTCAATACAATAAAAATATGAAAGCAACATTTGGAGGAGGATGTTTTTGGTGTACGGAAGTTATTTTCCAAAATACCGAGGGAGTGACATCCGTATTGCCCGGATATATGGGCGGACATGTAGACCATCCAACTTATGAACAGGTTTGCACGGGGACAACTGATCACGTGGAGGTTGTGGAGTTGGAATATGATGACGAGCTGGTCAATTATGAGGATCTGTTGAAAATTTTCTTCAAGACACATAATCCAACCACATTAAACCGCCAAGGAAATGATGTAGGTACACAGTATCGTTCAGTCGTATTCTATCATAATGAAGAACAGGAAATCTTAGCGAAAAACTTTATAGATGAACTGGAAAATGAGGCTATCTATGAAGATCCGATTGTGACAGCGGTTGAACCGGCTTCGATATTCTGGTTGGCCGAGGATTATCATCACAATTATTTTAATGATCATCCCGAAAACCCTTTCTGTTCGGTCGTAATCGCCCCGAAACTCCAGAAATTTCTTAAAGAATTTAAGGCGTAAAATCCTTAACAAGGAGATCTGCTTCAAAGATGAAGAGGACGTTGGATCGCTTCCCAGGACTAAAGAATGATTGAGACAAGGCTTCCTATCTTTTAAGGACAAGTTAGTAACCAATAATAAAAAAGGCTCGAATATTATATTCGAGCCTTTTTTATGCGTATTTACTTAATTAAAAGTACTGCTAAAACATTTCCATTTGGCCTTTGTCGTCAATTTGGATATCATCCGGATTGGTAATCTCCAATTTGATATCATCTTCCTTTTTGTCAGGAGAAGCATCGCTTGAGTTCTCATCAGTAGAAGTTTCGACCTTGGTTTCTTCAGGTTTTGTGTCCCCGCCTTCTGAAGTTACTTCCACGTTTTTCTTTCCGCGTTCACTGAGATCTTCATCTGGGGTAATTAAACTAACTGATTTTACAGTATGGAAGGACAGACGATTGCCCTGTGCTTTTATGCCTTTTATATCAATGATTTCGGTCAAGGGTTGTTCTAAGGTCTCCTCTGTTTGGGATTTACCTTTCAAGATCTCCAGTTTGACTGTAGGTGCAGCAGCATTGCTCATCAAAATCATTTTTGAACCCGGTTCTTCGTTGATAAACGAAATGCGTTTACCAATAGGTTGATCATCAAATTTAAAACGTTTGACAAAATAGGTACTGCTTTTACCATCTTGATGAACTACAGTATAGATATGTTCTGGATAGAATTTCTCAATACGAATCATTTTCTCATCAAAGTGGTTGCTCAGGTCAAAATTGGATAACTCATAGCTACCATCGGAAAGAACAACCAATATCTTATCGTCTCCATCAAATTCTCCCAAATACTGACCACGTTCGTCTGCATTCAGGCGTTTCATGATGCTATCATACCAAATTTTTCGCCCTGCGAGTGTTGAAATACCTGAGCTTTTGAAGGCGATTTTCTTGACCGGATATTTGGATACGATATTTCCTTGGGATGCACGACCTTTGATGGCAATTTCAGCGAAATCCATATCGAAATTCAATTTGCGTAATTTCGTGTGCGGTTTGAGCTGTATATTGACAACTTCTGCTTCGCCGTTTGGATTAGCAGTGAAATATAAAACTTTCGATCCTTTCGATCCTTTGGATACGTCGTATTCCTTGTCACGAGTAACGCCAACGACAGAAAAACGTTTGATATAACTTGTACCAGTTTCGCCTTCTTTATAGATGACATTGTATATGGTGCGTTCGTCACCTTTTTTGAAGACCGCCACATGGATAATTCCTTTTCCAACAAAGACTTTATCCTGGATCTTGCTGACGACATATTTACCGTCTTCGCGGAAGACAATAATATCATCAATATCTGAACAATCGCATACAAACTCATCTTTCTTCATACCTGAGCCGATGAAACCTTCTTCACGATTGACATATAGTTTAGCATTGGCCAAAGCAACCTGTGTCGCTTCAACCTTATCAAATATGCGCAATTCTGTTTTACGTTCGCGATCTTTACTATATTTTTCGCGCAGTTTTTCATACCATGCGATAGCATATTCTGTCAGTTGACGTAGATGACGTTTAACTTCTTTGATTTCATTTTCGAGCGTCTTCATCGTTTCGTCCGATTTCTTTACATCGAAACGTGTAATACTACTCATTGGTTTATCGATCAATTTCTTATAGTCTTCAGGAAGAATTTCACGATAAAACTGTTCAAAGAATGGTTCAAACAAGCGATTTAAAACCTGCACGACAGTGTCAAAGTCACCGGCATTTTCATAATCAGCATGTTTGTACATCCCCTCTTGGATGAATATTTTTAATAGGCTATTGAAGAAGATTTTTTCCTGAAGATCATTTAAGCGAATCTCCAGTTCTCGCTTCAATAGATTTTTGGTATTTTTTGTATTTTCAATCAAGATATCGTTGACACTCATAAAATGAGGTTTTTCATCCTTGATGACACAGGTATTCGGTGAAATGGATACCTCGCATGCAGTAAATGCATACAATGCATCAATTGTCACATCAGGAGATATTCCTGGCGCCAAATGCACGATTATTTCAACATTCCCAGCTGTGTTATCTTCAATCTTCTTGATTTTGATTTTACCTTTTTCATTGGCTGTAACGACACTTTCGATAAGTCCACCAGTTGTCGTGCCGAAAGGAATTTCAGTAATTGCTAAAGTCTTTTTATCACGTTCCTCAATTTTGGCACGTACACGGATCTTTCCGCCACGTTGTCCTTCGTTGTAGTTGGAAACATCCGCCATACCGCCTGTTGGAAAGTCGGGCAAAATATTTGGACGTTCGCCATTTAACACCTGAATCGAACCATCAATAAGTTCGATAAAGTTGTGGGGCATGATCTTCGTCGCCAAACCCACGGCAATACCTTCAGCACCCTGCGCCAAAAGTAAGGGAAATTTAACAGGTAAAGTAACAGGTTCGCGGTTACGGCCATCGTAGCTCTGTTGCCATTCTGTGGTTTCGGGATTGAAGACAACGTCATTTGCAAATTTTGAGAGTCGCCCTTCAATATAACGTGGTGCTGCAGCAGAGTCACCCGTAATCGGAAAACCCCAGTTACCCTGACAATCTATCAAAAGATCTTTTTGCCCCAGCTGAACCATAGCATCTCCGATGGAGGCATCTCCATGCGGGTGGTACTTCATGGTATTACCAATAACATTGGCGGCCTTATTATATCGTCCGTCGTCCATTTCCTTTAAGGAATGGAGAATACGGCGTTGTACGGGTTTCAAACCGTCATTTATATGGGGTACAGCTCGATCCAAGATCACATAGGATGCATAATCCAAAAACCAGTTCTCGTACAGCCCAGACAAAGGTATTGTCTGACTTCCGCCCTCTGTTTTTCCTGATCCTAATTCTTCTTGGTTATCTTCCGTTGGGAAGTTTGTTTCGTCACTCATTTACTCAGCAATAGATTAAATTGTACAATACAGAAATGTTCAAAATTTTATTTTATTCGAACGTGTAAAAATACAAAACCATTTTGTTTTATCCCAGTGAAACTGTGAAAAGTTAAAAAAATTAGTTTTTAAAACTAACATAATTAGTTTGATTTTCGCTATTTCACCAAATCGTACCAATAACAGGGAGTATCCCAAAGGTCGAAATGAAATTCTTCGGTAATCTGGAAACCTACCTTCTCCAATACATGTCTTGAGCCTTTATTTGCTGTATGCGTAATCGCATGAAGCTCAAAATGAGTCAAGTGTTCCCGATAATATTGCATACAGGCTAGTGCAGCTTCTGTCGCATAGCCTTTGCCCCAAGATTCTGTTCTGAAACGATAACCTAGGTCTAAAAATCCAATACGTCCGTTCTCCAATTCATCAATATATTTAAATCCCGTCCAGCCTATCCATTGATTGCTTGATTTCTCAATGACCCCGAGACGGCCTATACCGTATTTTTCATATTGTTGTTGAATATGGGTGATGGCTTTTTTCATTTCTTCAATAGATTGAACAGGTTCGTTATTCAGAAAAGTATGAACCTCCGGTTGTGAATCCATCGCGAAGAAATAAGCTGCATCATCCATATGTATTGGACGGATTATCAAACGTTCAGTTTCCAGTGTGGGTAGGTATTTTTCCATATTATTATTTATCTTAGGTGTTAGGGCGTACTAAATCCACAATTTGTCGATATCTTTTTTTAGTATTTTTTCTTTCATTTCTTCTTCAAAATCGCCAAAATGTTCTTTTCTGACAGATTTACTGATTCGACCTTCTTCGAGTACCAAGATCTCATCACAGGTATCCTTTAATGTAGAAAAAATATGTGATGAAATTAGAATAGTTTTGCCCATTGCTTTGAGACGCAGGATGATTTCGGTTAGGATAATACTGCTCTGTAGGTCAATTCCATTAAAAGGTTCATCTAAAATATAAAAACTGTTATCTTGGAGCAAGGTTGCCGTCAATGCCAGTTTTTTTTTCATGCCTGTGGAATAGGAGCTTGCGTATTCTTTTAGGGGCAGTTCGAAGATATTTCTTTCGCTGAGGTTTTGGATATTTTTTCTACGGGCATCTGTCAGGAGGTAGATATATTCTTCACCCGTTATTTTTGATAGGAAATAGGGGTCAGATGTAAGATAACCTAAATGGTTCTTCAACGGCCGTAGACTTGCATTGATCTTTCCTGAAACTGTTTCTAGACCCGCTATACACCGAAATAAGGTTGTTTTGCCAGCACCATTTTCACCCACGATGCCATATACTTTGCCATCTTCAAAAGTGAAGGTAACCTCATGTAGTACCTGGTGATGGCCAAAAGATTTATTGATATGGATAAGCTCGATCATAAGTAGTTTCTTAGATTTTTAATCGCCTTAACATAATAGAATGGCAATAAGGCAAATATCAGGGGATAAAAGCTAAAGCACAATACGAGTGCAAAGCCTTCAGGGAAATTGATTTCCCGTGGATAAGCGACGTATTTTAATGTAATCGCAAATGGGATCAAAAAGCATATACCGCCCAGAACGATGAGTGCATTAATCCATGCTGATGAAAAAATAACTGTATAAATCAAGAGGAGTGGAAGTACAAATAAAAAACATTGCAGGAGCCCACGTCTAAATTTACGTAGTAGAAATCTGGTCGGTGTATCCTGACAGTTCCAAAGATAAAATATAGGTTCGGGCAACTGGTAATAGAGAACGCATGCCAGTGCTATTCCGACCGCACAAAATAGAACGAGGTTGGGATTAGCCACATAGCAGCCTATTGCTGCCAAAAGATACAAAACCAGCAACAGCGGGTAGCTCCTGCGAAATCCAATAATAAATTCAAATGGTTTCTTGGTAAAAGGAGTTGGAATAGATTTACCAAAAGCTTTAAAGATCAAAAAAGCAAATACAACCGCTAACAGGCCTAAGATGAACGCATCAAGCCAAAGACTTTGAGATAGCAATATAGCAATAGAAGGTAAGGTCACTAGAACATTTTCCAGTAGCCTGATGGTGTAAAAGTCCTTTTTGTTAAATGTGTTTTTTAGAAAATCGTTCCTATTTTTTTCTGTCAGGAGAAAGAGTAGCTGAAAATTGCCCAGGAGTATGGCATAACTTCCAAAGACAGGATACTGCAATAAAAGATAGTAAACAAGATAACATGCTCCCAAAAGCAAAATTGGCGCAATCACTAATGGTAATCCCGTTGCCGTAAAATGACGGGTCAATAAATTATATTGAAGCTTTAAATAACTATTTACCATGTACTATTGGTGCGACCCTTTTTTCGAAGTTATGAAAATCTGCGGAAAAAATACACGGAAAAAGCTTATAACAAAGAAAATCTTCGATCTACTATTTAACGTTGAGATTTTCTTTGCCAATTCAGCATATAGCATAAAGCGATCACGAGAACAACGGCATTTGCATACATAATCTGTGGAATGCGAAGGATGACATCTGCATAATATAATCCCGCCAGAAGGGCGCCGAGACCAATTCCCGCTTCAAGTGAAATATACATGGTGGCGACAGCTTTACCGCGATGTTCGGGGATACTCAGATCAATTGTCCAGGCATTGACAGCAGGCGATAGGATACCGGTACCTATACCATAAATACTCGCTCCGGTCATCATCCCGATAAAGCTATCCTGAGAGCCGACTACGACCAAAGCAAAAGCGATAATCACCAAGCCGGTGATGATAACTTTCGGCCTTCCATAGCGATCGGAAACCTTTCCGGAAACAAATCGTATCATGACTGAGGCAATCGTAAATGCTAAGAAGAAAAGACCTTTATTTTTTAGCCCCAGATGTTCACTCCAGTCCGGTATGAGCGTCAGAATTACACCGTAGGCAGTATAGGATAAAAATGTAACTATCCCTGCAGGAAGGGCACGCCATTCAATAATATCCTTTCGGTTTATTTTGAGCATGGAGAGATTGAATTTCTCTTTTTTGACCAACGTTTCCTTCATATTGATGACAATGAGGATAGAGAGCAGTGCCATGAAAGATGAAGAATAGAACATCACATTAATCCCAAAAGCGTCAAAGATAGCACTGCCTATTGCAGGACCTACCGCCGTCCCCACACTGAAAGCGAGCCCATGCATACCCAATGCTTCTCCCCACCTTTTTTGAGGAACAAGATCCGCCACATAAGCTGAAGTAGATGTCGGTTTGAAGCCGGTAGAAAATCCATGAATCAGTCTCAGAAATAGAAAGCCAGCGACAGTTGTTAGGATCGGATAGAGAAAACCGCAGATAAAGCAGACGATAGATCCGATAGCCATGACTGGTACACGACCCCAGCGATCAGTCAGCTTGCCACTAAAAGGCCTTGAAATTCCAGCCGTCAATGTAAATAATGCAATGATGAGCCCTTTGTACTCTGCTCCACCCATACTGCTGAGATAATTCGGCAGTTCGGGAATAATCATATTGAAACTAGATGAAAATAAGAGTGAGCTTAGGCAAAGTAAAATAAATTGAAACGTATAGATGGATTGCTGTTCAGATGGCATTTTAAAACAATTGTCGTGCGTGAATAAGTCTCCCAGCTGGCATTTATCACGAAAGATAACTGTGCTTTTCGAAGAATAGGTCAAATGTACAGCTTTTGGAATGATTAAACTTTTTCTTTTGGCTGAAATTTTGGAAAATATTTGGACGGAGTATAAAAATAGCAAGGAAGAAAACCATGCGATAGATAAAGTGTATATTTGTTTAGCGTTGGCCATTGTTTACTGTTTTCCATTGGTTACGTATTCAGAAATTTAAACATATGGCAAAAGAAACAAGAAATCCTGGAGTCTATTTTGAGATTCCGGTGCTAGATATGGAACGAGCTGTTCGGTTTTACCATGAACTGTTTTCCTTTTCATTCGATTTGGAAGAATTTGATGGAATTCACATGGCCTATTTCCCTTTCGAAGAAAAGTCATTGGGTATTACCGGTGCGCTGGCTAAAGGTGAAATTTATCAACCCACACATCACGGAATTTTACTTTATTTACATATTGGAGATGTAATGGAAACATTGAGAAAGGCAGAAAAACTTGGTGCGAAAATTCTATATCCTGCGACTTTTCACGAGGAGCTCGGATTTGCTGTGGCCGAAATTGAAGACTCCGAAGGAAATCGGATTGGACTTCATCAGCGTTTCTAAGCTTTTTAGGGATAAATTTATCGCGCAAGTTGCAGCCGTGCAATCTCACTGCAGAATATCGTTGTTGCTACAGCGACATTCAATGATTCCGCTTGGCCGATACGAGGTATGGTCACCGCCTGATCTATTAATGCTATTATTTCTTCGCTGATACCATTGCCTTCATTACCCATGACAATTAATCCTTCTGAATCCCATTGTGTTTGATAAATAGACTGGCCATCAAGCAATGCGCCGTACACAGGTAAATTTGTGTCAGAAATAAATTTGTTTAAATCCAGGTAATGAATCTGTATTCTGGCCAGTGAGCCCATAGTAGCCTGTACAACTTTTGGGTTATAGGCGTCCACGGTACCTATGGAACAAATGATATGCTTGATTCCAAACCATTCTGCAGTGCGGATGATGGTTCCTAGATTGCCAGGATCTTGCACATCATCCAATACAATATTGTAACAGTTTTTGAGATCATTTAATTCGATCTGTTGTTGTTTGGGGAGCTTAACTAAGGCAAGGACACCCTGAGGAGATTTTAATGTACTAATCTTTTGAAATTCAGCCTCGGTCACTTCATGGGATTTTATATTATGCGAGATTTTACCCACTTTTGTGTTTGCGTCGTCTGTATAGAAAATGGATTCGACCTGGTAGTTTGATGAGATAAATTCCCTGACGGATTTTATGCCCTCAACGATGAACAAGCCATGTTGTTTTCTATACTTTTTATTTTGTAGAGACGTTATTAGACTGATTTGCGCTTTTGACAACATTTTTATTGATGATTAAGTACCCTCGTTTTATCGGATTTGCAAGTATAATGCTTTTGACACTATTTTTTGCATCTTGCCGATCTTCAAAATATATAGATGACGACCAGGCTTTGGTTACAAAAGTACAGATTTCTGGTGTTTCACCAGCATTGAAAGAGTCTTCCGAAACCTATGTATCCAATCAGATCAGACCTAATTCGAGGGTAAATCTATTTATTTATAATACTTTCAATACCAAAAAAGGACGTTATAAGACCAAGAAGATTCGAAATGTTGGTGAGCCGCCCCATTTGTTGGACTCGGCAATGGTTGATTTATCTGCTAACCAGATTAGACGTTTTCTATTTACCAAAGGATATTTCAATGCCAAAGTTAACCCTGAGATTTCAGTTGACAAGAAACGAGCACATATCGACTTTAAGGTCGATGAAGGGAATGCATATCAGATCAGGAATATTGACCGTAAATTTGATGATGATGAGGTAAAATGGCTTTTTGATCGGGATGTTCTCCCCAAAACCAAAGTTACACCCAACACGCAATATGATGCTGCAAAATTGCTCGATGAGCGGGAAAAGCTATATCTTGTTATGCGCAACAATGGTTATTATGATTACTTGCGGCAATATATGCGTGTCGGTATCGACTCTACGCTGAAGGGTAACGCAATTGATCTAAAAATAAATGTTGAAAATCCCAGCGATTCAACGATACATAAAAAGTATCAAATTGATAGTGTATATATGACTATTAGGAATTATGGGACAATGTCAAAAAAACCGCCACGTCGTATAACGGATTCAACGAAGAAGCTTCTTTTTATAGATGAGACCAATAGCTTTCGCTGGAAGCCTTTGGAGCGGTATATGTATCTGCGGTCTGGTCATTATTATTCGCTGGCAGAAGAAAACAAATCTTATGATCGGCTTTATGAGATGAATGGTTTTCGGTCTGTGAAAGTGCAGTTTGTAAAAAAGGATTCTAATAAACTCAATGTTCACTATGATTTTGTGCCGAGACCACGTATGGGAAATCAGATTGAAGGAGAATATACCTTTAGTTCGGGTATGAGTGGTTTTAACATTGGAAATACATTTTCGCAGCGTAATATTTTTGGAGGTTCCGAACAATTGGAGGTAAAATTACGGTATGGTGTATTATTTGACCCACGTTTGGCGGGCGGGCTTTCCAGCAAGATATTCAACAACGATTTTCAGGCCGGTGTAAATTTGGTGATTCCACGTCTCATGGTGCCTTTCCATATTAATCCTGGTGGAAAATTTGGTCTGCCAAAGACAACCTATTCGATGACTCTTCAGCTGTTTGATCAAGACCGAACTTATTCTAACCGGTATTTTATTACTTCACTGAATTATTCCTGGTATGAAACAGAAAATAAATATCATAGCTTCACACCGATTGTATTGGAATATCGCGATGGGAGATTGGATTCAAATTTTAGAAAAAATCTGGAACAGGAAGGGTACCAGCTGTACGTACGAAGCAATGATCGTCAATATTTCGGGCTAGGGACACAATATACCTTTATTCTGAATGGCAAGAAATTGACCAGTAAGGAAGACTTTCAATATTTCCGTGGAACAGTGGATGTCAGCGGGAATGTGCTGGATCTCATCAGTAGCTTAGCGAAGCTACCCGCCAATGCTGATGGTGAGAAGAAGATCTTTGGAGTACCTTTTTTACAATATGCAAAAACTGAATTTGATTATCGCCTGTATCGAAATTTTGGTGGAAATAGACAGTTTGTATTCCGATTTAATCCCGGAATTGCTATTCCGTATGGAAACAATTCGAAGTTATTGATCTTCGAAAAAAGTTTTTATAGCGGTGGAATGAATGGCATACGAGCATGGCAAGCCCGGACGCTCGGCCCAGGAGCCTACAATAGACAAAATCTGAGTGAAGATCTCCGGCTCAATTTGCGTAATCTCGATCAACTGGGGGAAATCAAATTGGAAGCAAATGCCGAATATCGCTTTCGTCTCCTGAATAATTTTCTTGGAGCTAAGATGAATGGGGCGACATTTGTGGATATGGGGAATGTCTGGCGCCTGAAAAAAGATGAGGAACTAAATCCGGGCGGTGAATTTAAATTCAATAAATTTCTGGGGCAAGTAGCGATCGGTACAGGCTTTGGTTTACGTTTTGACTCTGACTATTTTGTCATCCGTCTGGATGCTGGTCTAAAAGTTAAAGATCCACAATTTTCCGGCAGTGATCAATGGGTGATCAAGCATTTCTTTGACTCCAAAGAATTTAAACAGCAATATTATGAAAGCCACAGGCCCGACCGGTATAATTTTATCCAATATAATTTCGGAATCGGTATGCCGTTCTAATGTACAATCGTTTCGTTATGATTTACTTTGATCCCATCCATTGATACGATATCAAGGCAGATCGCGGTGTTAACCGATAAGATTTTTGAGACTTGAAAATATAGATTCAAAAATTTTACTCAAGTCTAAACCCTGCGAATGGTTGAATAAAAAGAAAACTATAGCCAGTGCGATCGCTGTCATAATCACTTTTTTAAACATGTAAGCTATTCCTAGTACAATGGCTGGGATAATCAAAAACATCAATCCGCTAATGGCAAAAGGGGAAAGCCCCTTGTCAGTCTTGTAGATATAAAAGAGACGGCCCTTAGATTTCGCTTGGTTTTTATGACTAAAGAATACAAAGGTAGACGATTCAATTTTTTGATTGGCAACCGCGACACCATCGTGAAATTGAAGTGCTTGCGAAAAACCATTGATGGTGAACATGTAGTTTCCGTTGATTGTCTCATTGGTATTACCTACTGAGTCCAAAGCTACAATGGCTAGTTTACCATTCTTGGAAAGATTTTCTTTCACAACAAAGTCTTGAATATTTTGTTGTTGAGCATTTGCCCAAAAAGGTATCAGCAGCAGAAAAAATATAATCTTTTTCATCTTATTATAAGCGTTTAATTTTAGCCCATTTGTAGCAAGAGATTTGACTTATTTGCTTATATCACATTCTACAAGCCCGAACAAATTCATGTTGACGATGTCGAAACAGATCTTGTCGAAATGAGCATGCAATTTTAGGAATTTTAATCTTCTTTTGGAAATCTTAAATTATTTGGGGGCTGATTCTGATGGAAAACTTTCTTTTTTTCTTCGCAGATTTTATGGGTAATTTTTCCCGTCCAGCGAAGCTCCGGTTATTCCGTTTGCTTTTTAGTCCATCAGAAGTATGTCGACATCAATCTTCTTTGTTAGATTCTTTATTTTCATTCTGTCCCCAAATCAAGATGTTTGCGATATTATTTACCTTAAATTCAGCGGCTAGATTCTCTAATTTTTCGGAGAAAAAATGTAGCTGATTTAATAAGATTATCAATGCCTTTGTTGTGGTTTGGTAGTCAAGTTCGATTTTCTTTTTTGAAAAATATGGAAAGAAAGGTTCGTCTTTATCGTCGCAGAAAATGCTAATCCTTTCTTGATTTTTGGTGATTAGGGGTGAAGGGTGACACTCTAATAGCGAAAAATCTTCGAAATTTTCATTGAGTATTTTTTTCCATTGTTGGATTTCTTCTAAGAGGCCACAGCATTGAGGATACAATTCGACCTGTCCATTAATAGAAATTGCATAGCCGCCAAATAGTGAGCAAGTGTCTTTTATGGGCATGTCTCCAATGTGGAGTTTGATTATTGTTCTTAAATCTTCGATCTTAATGTCAAGAAGTCTATATTGATAGATTCCTGTAGCGATTGGAGGCGGGATATCAATATAGTTTTTCCTTAATTCATTTTCTTGATATAGATCCCATTCTTTCGTATGCGTAAAGGAAGTTCCCTTAGGTATTATATTGTTTTGGTCCCCCTTTATAGTGGGAAGTTCAATCAGTGGTATAAAATCTATTTTGTCCGTTAACCTCATTTGTGTTGAATCTAATATATCCAGTTTTTTGGAGGACTTGTAATCAAAAGTACAATGTAAGGGAATACATTGTACCTGACAAATCTCCAGTTAAAAAAAACAGAAGCAAAAAGCAACAATAGCGGGGCTAGTCATTGCCGGATTTGAACCGGATAATCTTGCTGGTTTTACAGCTTCATTATTCCTCCCCATATTGGTGACGAAGTAACTATTGTTTACGGCATTCTGTTTAAAATCAGAAAGGCAATCAGCGAAAAAAGTCTTTTCCGACTTCCTAATTTAGATTAACTAGAAATGATCGGAAGCAGGATTTGAACCTACCATTGAACCGAAGTAACTTTTTTCTACGGCACTTATCCAATTTCATTATAAAGCAAGGTAACTAACGGAAAGAGACTGTTTTTCCTGCTCTACCAACTGAGCTACTCTACATTCCTATAGAGACAGGACTCGAACCTGTGACACGGGCAACCCAAATGCGAAGTAACTCTTTTCTACGACACTTGCTTATTTTGTCTTTTTATATATCCCGAAGTCAAATTACGCCGGGATGATCTCATATTTCAACTTGATGGATCTGTTCTACAGCAGATAGGGCGTTGTCTATACCCGAAAGTATATCAAATACTTTGTCTGACCAACCTGCCAATAGATAAACATCATTTTGTTTAATATCAATGGGTTGTTTACCATATCCTGCCAGATCGAATAAATAGAGTTTCGCATGTGGCGCTAAACTTTTGTAATTATTCCAAGATTTCTCTAACGAGTTGCCTTTATAATTACTATCCCACAGTTGGCAGTCTGTAAATATCATTACTTTATCTACGATCTTTTTTCTGTGCACTAGATCATCCACAACCAAATATCCATTTGTCGAATAACCCACTTCACCTTCTCGTTTGTAGTATTCCATAACATTCGCTAGTATTCGATGTCTAGGCATGTTGATTATTTTATATGTATCTCCAAATATTCCTGTTGTTACGGTTTTACATTGTGATTGTAACAACATCGCCAACATGAGACCTACATCATATAACAAGACTGCGCTTTTTGCGGAAATAGGCTTTTGCATAGATCCAGATACATCACAGGCGATCACGACAGAAGTCTCAAAACCAAAACCTTTTATATTACAGGCACTGCATCGTGTAGCATCTTCCAATGCTGTCAATACAATGGATGTCAAATCCGATTTTATCGATTTCAGTTCTCTATAAGCCGAAAGAAATCTGAACGGAAGTTGTCTCGAATTTAACACTGCCTGTTCGTTGGACAGGTAATCGCAGACCATCGAGATATGCTGAACGGATACATTCGCATCTAGGATGTTACGAAGATTTCTCAGCAAAGCCATATAGCCCATTTTTTTACTTTCTATCAGCTCTTCCCATTTTTTGGTAAAGGCAGTAGATCGTACTGATGTGTTCGCAAAACTTACTTTTCCCAATTCAGAAAGCTCTGTTTCCCAAGTATAAGGTGTCGAAAGACTATTTGTAGCGATCCTATCAAAAACAATCTGTTGTTGATCATTCTTAGGATTTGGATGCACAATAAATAAAGCATCTCTTAGTTTAACTTCAGTTTTTCTATCATATTTAGCAAACTGGTATTCATCAAACTTGTTAAAAGATACTGCTAGACCTTTTTGGATCTGTTTGGAAAGTCTAGCCAATTTTTTAATTCCTTTTCTTTCGTTTGCAATCTGGTAATAGGCTAGCAGCTCAGTGATCTCGTCAGCACGTAAAATCACTTGGTTCACCATTCTACTTATGATAGCGTCCCCAGAGGTATTCTTTGCTAATTCGACAGCCAATACGATAGGGATCGACCTTAGATTCATTTCTGTACGTGTATAGATGGCAAGTTTGGCGACAAATGTTGATTCACATGTTGCGACCAGCTCTTTTATTCTCTCTAGTCTACTATTGCCAGTTTCATAAAATGAGTCATTCAATCCAGTTGTGACTACTGTCGTATACAGCTCCATTTCTGGTGTCATGAGATAGGATTTTGCGTTTTCGTAGTTCGCAACCAGTTGTTTTCTAGTGTTAAGGAAATTGAATCTCATCATCATTGCATTATCGTTAAACATTTTGCCAAGCTAAAGCTATACTGAGCTTACATTACAAAGTTGCAAGCTATTCCACGCATTATATGTGCGCAATTAGTGAGAAAAGTTATTTTTCGTTTAATTTATTGATTATTAGCTGTTTATTTTTATTTTTTCAACTGATAATTCGCTAAGGATATTTAAGTACGCAGGTTTATTGCGTTGTTTTATTGTGAAGATGATGGTAACAGATAGAACAATCTTAAATAACTACTAGTTGTGTTTCTCCTGATACACCATGGGAATAGAAAAACATGATGAATATTGGATACTTTATACTTGAAGGGGGCCTTCTCTGATATATAAAGGATAAATATTCGGAATACAGATCAGGTGCTGAAATCACATTTCTAGAGCTTAAAGTTTTCCATTCAGTTTTATTAAGTATATTTATTTTTAATGGAAGCAAAAGCGGCTGGATTAGCTTAGTTTAGTGAAAAAGGTAATGTAAAATAATTATAACCTATGGCTCAATCAACAATCAATCGGTCTTGGACCTTCGTTATAATTTGGATTGTTCATATCATTATATACTACTTTATCTGGGGAAATATTGATAATCTCATGCATAACTATTACTCAAAATGGGATTTTTTCTTCGACGAATCCGTATCGAGATCCCTATCATCGCCAATAGTGGGATTATTGGGCTTCTATGACGGATTTCCTTTCTTTGTAGTTGTTCCGATTTTAGCCATGTTGGTCCTAATTTCAACCCTTATGAAAACGAGATGGCAGTTGGCATACTTTATTTCGTGTATAGGCTGCTATTTAGGAATGTATTTATACAATGCATATATTGATAAAAATACTAATCTGTATCAGTCGGGCATTGGCGAGCTGAGCTTAAATCATATTTTTTTGATAATTCCAGCACTTACCGTTACAATGTTAATAAATTGGGTAGTTTTCAAGAATAAATATCAGCTAATCAAAACGATTTAATCAATTGACAATTTCGTCTCTGACGTTTCACCCTATTGGATATGGTTATTAACCAGTGATATTACTCTTTGTATTCTTTGCTTTGTTTTTTCTTTGTTTGCCCCACCAGATCAAAAAGCCTGTGATGGGCAAGGTGGTGCTGATGAGTCCAGTTATAAAGGTTGAGAATTTTCCAATCTGACCAAACCATTGCCCCATATGAAGCTGCCATACCCAATTTTCTACCTTGTTGTGCATGTGTTCTTCTTTTTTTATCGGATAAGGTGCTCCAGTATATTTATCGAAGTAGTAAGTATAGTTGTTTTCGTCACTTTTCAAGCCCGCGCGATCTGCTAAATTAAAGGCAAATACACCTGACTTTTTGTAATCATATACCCAATACTTGATCACTTTTTTTTGTGGTTGCACTACAAATAATTGATCCATTAGTGGGAAGGCATCTGTAAAATCTTTGGTCTTATCCGCTTTAGGAAGATCTCGATGCCAGTCGACTGCAGTGGCACCAAGAGATCTCATAGTTAGGTTCATCATTGGTTGGAAGAAGATAATTAATCCGGTTGCCCCGAGGATAAAACACAGAATCAGGGAGTAAAAACCAAAAACATTGTGGATGTCATAGTTAAATCGTTTGAATTTGGCTCTCCATCGTATAGTAAAGCTGGCTTTTCGCGTAGTTTTGGTCCAGCGTTTAGGCCACCAAAGAATCAGTCCAGTGATCGTGCTAATGACAAATATGGTGGTTGAGATGATGACAATCCAACCGCCAACAGTACCTAATTTCATATGGGCATGCAGATGTGCCATGATAAAGAAAAAATGAATTGTCTTGTCGTATTTCAGGATCTCACCCGTATAAGGATTCATGTAGATCATCGATAGCTGGATATCCTTGGGGTCGAAACCATTGATTACAACACTACGATCGGGTGCATTGTAATAAAGGACATAGGAGGGTAAGATCCCCGGAATTTCTTTTTTCTGTATCTCCAGTAGTTGTTCTAATGTCAGCTTTTTTCCCATGTTCGGCGTAATATACTTTGCTGATCCTGCAGAAGCTTCGATGATCTCGTCCGAATATACGATAATGGTACCTGTGAGGCATACAAAAAACACAATCAGGCCCGATACCACACTTGGCCAGAGATGTAACCAACTGACCAAGCGTAATAATGTGCTTTTCTTCTTTTCTTTTTTCTTATAAGCGTTCATAGAAACTTAAAATCTATAAGATACAGTTCCCAGAATAGTTCTTGTGGGTTGCGCATACAACCAGAAATTGGTGGTCATATAATGCACATTCGTTAGGTTGTTACCTTTTAAGCTTATCCTGAACTGATCCCTTTCGTAAAAAAGATTAGCATCCAACAAAAAGTAGCCTGGCATTTTAAAGGTATTGAAATCGTCTCCATAAAAGCCATCGGAATAGTTACCGCCGACCCCCAGCCCAAATCCTTTCAGCTGTCCAGATTGAATACTATAACTCGTCCAGAAGTTGCCTACGTTGAATGGCGTACCTTGAGGTCGATTGCCTATTGTAGCTTGATCACCTTCGGTAAATTTGGAATCGTTGTAACCATAACCCAAAATGAGGTGAAAGCCGGCAAATGGATTTGCTGTAATATCAAACTCGACCCCACGACTTAGTCGTTTACCATTCTGAACGGTGGATGTTTTGCCATTTTCAGCGACAACAGAGAAGGGTACGTTTTTTACGTTGATATTATAGTAAGAGGCATTACCATGTAGCTTTTTATTAAAGAGCTCGTATTTAAAACCGAATTCATACTGGTTGGCCTCCTGTGGCTTGATCGTCGCAGCATTAAATTGCACACTCTCGATCATTAAATAACCGTTGTTGAAACCGTTGGTATAATTTCCGAATAGGGAGAGCTGATCAGAAAGAATCTCATAAACTGCACCGAATTTTGGCGAGAAATAAGTTTCTTCAAAATCAGATACCAGATTTTTATAACGATCCATCCGTAGTCCCGCATTTAGGTGAAGACGATTATTCAGACTGAAGACATTCGATAGATATACACCATAAGTCTGAAATTTTGTGTTGATTTCACTTTCTGCCGCAGCACCAAACATGGTCTCGACCTTGGACATATTAATAGTAGGTGCGGTTCCAAACCTGTTTACCTTATCATAGAAATTAAGCATCTTCCGGGTGGTGAGATACTTGTCATTGTTGTAGTCCACACCGATCAATATTTTATTTCTCCAATTTTCACCTGTATAGGTACCTACAAAATTTTGTTGTAAACTGGTTGAAACGAAATGGCTGGGGATACGCATGATTCTTCGCCCAATAGTATCTTGTGTCAAAGGAACAACAAATAGATAATCAGATTTATTCGATGTGTTTGCACTGGATACAACAGTCTGCGAATTCCAATGATTTGATATTATATAGTCCGCAGTGGCCAGCATATTCAATACATTGGATTTCATGGTCAGGTCATTGGAAGAAAATGATTTCTTGACATCCCAGTTGAAATCCTTCAAGCTGTTGAATCCTTTAGGAAGATAGCCTACAGCAATCATGTTACGCTCGTTCTGACTTAATTCAGCTTCGATATTTAAGGTCAACCTATCGTTGACTAAAAAGCGGAGGGCGGGGGAAATGAAAGTGGTATTGTCTAATCCAAAATCCTGGAAGGTTTTGCCGCGTTGAAAGGCTCCGTTCACACGGAATAATACAGTTTTACTATCATTGACAGGCGTATTGAAATCGAGGGTCAATCGGCTTAAGTCATAGGCACCATAACTCATGCTCACATCGCCAAAGGTATAAGGTTTTGGTTTCTTCGTGACCAGATTAATCATTCCGCCATAGGAGATCTCTGTGCTACTACCAAATAATGTGCCTGCGGGGCCTTTGATCACCTCGATAGCTTCTATATTAGCTAGGTCAGCCATCGTCGTTGTACTGGTCCGATAACCATTTCGTAGCGAACCGGCGCCAGTGGAAAAGCCACGCATCCGAGCGATTACCGTAAACCCACCAGCACCTAAGCCATTCGTTACATTGGCAATACCAGGAGCAGCTAGTAATGCCCCTTTCATATCCGTTACTGAACGTTCCTTGAGCAATTCGTTAGGGATAATATTATAAGTCTGCGAGGTTTCTAAGTTTTCCTGTTGGACCTTTCCCACTGTGTTGGTTTGTTTTTCGGCAAATTTTATTGAAGCACTGACGGTAACCTCTTCCAGAAGCTGATGTTTATTTCCGATATAGACAGTATATTGTTTTGAACCATTGAAAGATAGTTTCTCCTCATAACTCTCGTTGTTGTAGCGAATCAACAAGGTGTAAGGTTTGAATTCTGTAAATTCCAGTTCTACCCGACCATTCTTGTCTGTTATCAATTCTTGATTGTTTTCTATTACCTTTACAGAAGCAGTAGGGACGGGGTTATACGAAAAGTCGAGAATACGTACAAGAACCTTGCTGGATTGCGCCTGGGACAATTTAACGAAGACAATTAATAGGAATATAATGTAGTAGAATTTATTCATTTGTATTTAGATTAATTATTAACAACGGCAAAATTATCCCTAATTTCACACAGTTTTCTACGAAATATGGATTTGAAAACCTACGATTTTGATACCTTAAGAGAAATTGCATATGAAACCACTAAAGGAACGATATAATCTCAAGTATTTGCGGAATAAGCAAAGAATGGTGTATCAGGAAAACGATTTCAGCGAATGCTTTTTCAAGGTAAATTTTTATAATATTCCTATTCAGGAACGTTTTATTATTAATGACGACTTTATCATCATTAATTCTTCAGCTGAAGTTAGTCATCTTGTTACTGTGCCTGTCTTGCTGGAAGACGGTGTATTTAAAGTACAGTTTGAATTGTAAGGATATTCAATGTATACCGATGACGATATTACGATTGAAATTCAAGAGGAATGCTTTAATCTGTTTTATCTGCCCCGTGTAAATGGCAAGCTGCATTATAAAAAGGACCGTAAATGTGTCGATATCATGTTTGACAAGGCTTGGTTTGAACGAGAGGTATACCGGAAGTTTCCGGGGTATGCGATATTCGTTGACCAGCTTAAAATGAATAAACCCGCGTTGCTGTTCCGTGAAGCCCTACCAATCCGGGCGGATATTAAACAGTTGTTATATAGTCTTTTGAATTGCAATTTGCATAGTGATTTAAAATCAAGCTTTTATAGGATCAAGATTGACGAGTTATTATTATTAATACTGTCCTGTCTGAAAGAGTATCAACTGGTTGCGCCTAAAGTTACGAGTCTTTCAAATGATGAGAAGATCATACAGGTCAAAAACTGGATTACGCAGCAAGAAATCGGAAATATTCGGTTGAAAGAAATTGAAGAATTATTTGATGTGTCAATAAAAGTGCTTAATGCAGGTTTCCAAAAATATGAGGGCTGTTCGATCGCACAATATCTACGCAAGCTGCAAATGGAAAAAGCGTTCATTTTATTAAAAGAGAGGGGGTACAGTGTCAATGAGGTTTCCAAGCTGTTGCGGTATAGTTATCCACAGCACTTTACGACAGCTTTTACCAAATATTTTGGCTATTCACCAAGGGAGCTGAAGAATAGTTGAGTCATCTCGTATATTTTTAACAAGAGTATATATAGTGTATATAGGGAATTTTTATTAATTTTAAGGATAACCATATAAAACTATTTGTTGATGAGAAGAGTATTATTCGTATTTCTTTTGCTACATTCTGTGTGTTTCGGCCAAAAGAATACTAATTATAAGATAACTGAGGAATCATTTTCTGATGGGAAGCTTATACAGTCCAAATCAAGCTTTTTTACATTGTCTGCTAACAAATCAGCTTCAAAAAAAGATTTCCCGTCAGAAATAACGATTAAAGCGGTAGAATATAAGGATTCCCGTAATCCATTTTTCTTTTCCAGTTTTCATCCTGACCGTAACCAAAATGTTTTATCTTCCAGCATACTGGCTGATATTTTGATGAACTTACAACAGCCTATTCGCTTCGATTTCCAACATCAGGAGACCATTGTTGATACTTCTTCACTTAGAAAAGAGATTGGGTCAACGGCTAGGTACTGGCAGCTATCAGACGATATTGCAGAGATGGTAAGGAACAATGTTGCGGTAGGAGCAGGGTTCCTTTGTAACAAGCTAAATTACCAGTATCTAGACAAAGATCTTATAAAGAGACTAGAATCCGAACCTATACTCGTCAAAAGCGAACGTTATCAATTAACTAAAAGTGATAAGAAAAATTTGTACCTAGCTTTTAGGGATACATCAGGTGTTTCGGATGGAGAGCTTGTCGTTGATAAGAAGACACTTCAGCCTATCAGGCTCTATCTAAGAAATGAGTATATCCAAGATAATCGTTCATTTATCACCACCACTATTATGCAAATGTTGGATACGAATGTATCTAGTACTTACGATCAAACTTATGCAGAGATGTTGCTATTTGGCAGTTTTGTTAGTAAGGCACTTTATACGGATGAGGCAATTGATAGCATGAAGGTTATGAAATACATCACTAAAAATGACGCTATTTTTGCGAAAAATAGGACATTCGTAAATAAAAAGTTAGATCTACTTCAGCAGATTAAGAACAATAAACTGTATAATTTGAGCTTGAACGATGTGCCCCTCCACTTGCTTTCGGGGACACATCATCTTTCAAACTTTCTCTACAATGGAGCTATATCTAGGGATAAATTTATAACCGTAATACCATTATTAAATAACGAAAGACGATATAATTGGATCCAGAATGTTTTATATCAACAGTTGGGACGTCCAGCTGCAGCTGGAATTCTGTCTTCTGATGAACAGGCCGATCTATTAGTAAATTATTTTTCCGAAAATGAGAAGCAATATACTTATCCGATGATTTTGGGTCAACAGATTATACAACAAACAGATGATCTGTCACAAGCTAAAAAGTTGCTTGAAGAGTTAATGAACCTTAACGATGCGTATTGGATCAATGGAAACGTTGGGAGATATGCGCTGTTGGCTTGCCAGCGGTTGACTAATTTACACCAGGACTATACCCACCAATTGCTAACGGATATTATTTCAAGATTAACGGTGCTTTATAACGCCGATAAGACTGAACATCGAAATATAACCCGCGCACATCTTGCTACAGCTAACTATTTGGCCTACCAAATGACCAATAAAAGTGATAAGGAAGAAGCCTTGAATTATTTGGAGAAAGCGGCCCTGTACTCACCCAAAAATCAAGCGGAGACTGCATACAACTCGTCTTACGATATTATGTTTTTGAAATCTAAGAAAAGCTATGCGGAAGAGTATCTTACTGAATTGGCCGCAGGTGGTAAGAAAGATGTCGCTTTACAGAAATATATTGATGAGTTCTTGACCGTTCAGGGGACAGGCTATAAGGGGCTACGTGATTTTTACCAGCATTACTATCCGGAACAGAATTTTAGCGATTTTTTTATGCAGAAGGTGGTTCC
>JAITLV010000315.1 GCA_031277685.1 Sphingobacterium sp.
ATAAAATATATCCAGTTGATTTGTATTTTATAATTAAAGTCTGTGAGCCATTGGTTCATTGCCCACCACGCAACAGGTGAGGCAATGACCAAGGCAACAAACACCAATTTTATAAAGTCTCCGGACAAAAGTTTTAACAGTCTGATGGCACTGGCTCCAAGTACTTTTCGGACACCGATTTCTTTGGTTCGTTGCTGTGTGACATACGTTGCCAAGCCGAAGAGTCCAAGGGCCGCCACAAAGATGGCAATGATCGCAAAGCAGGTAAAGATATTTTTGGTACGTTCGACATCTTGATAAAGAGAAGCAAAGCCCTCATCCAAAAAGCTGTAATTTATTTTTTGATTTGGTGAAAATTTATTCCATACTGTATTAATCCCATGCAAAGTCTCCTGTAAGTTTTCGGGCTTCACTTTGATAGAGAGGAGTGATGGATAACCCCGTAATACCATGCATAGACCAGCGAATCCTTTACTTTTCAACGACTCAAAAATAAAATTGTCCACAACACCAACTACTGTCCAGGTATTGCCATTGGTTATTTTTGCCCCAATGGGGTTTTTTAACCCCAGGTCATCCGCCAGTTTTTGATTGATGATCGCAGCTGTACTGTCTGTGGCCATTTTGGGATCGAAATTTCTGCCCTTGGTCAATTGCAATCCGAATGTCGCTAGATAATCCTGGTCAATCTCCCAAAACTGCCCCTGTGTCGCCATATCGATCTCCCGTCGGCCTTCATTCCAAAAGGGATTACCGTTTCTCTTGGCACCATCAATGGGTACGGGGATAAAATCACCTAGCGAAACGGAACTGACATTTGGAATGGACTTTAATTCATTCTTAAGACTTGGGATTTGATTACCCAATGTACCAACGCCACGTAGGACAATAACCTGTTCTTTTTCGAAACCTAGATCTTTTTCCAGGATATAGCGTATCTGTTGATTGGTCACCAGGGCGCTTACAATTAGTATAATGGAAGTTGCAAATTGAAAAACAACTAGACTATTTCTGAAAAGGGAGGAGCTGGCAGCGGTAGCTTTATTTTTCAATGCAGCGATCGGTTTAAATCGGGATAGGTATAAAGCTGGATAGATACCAGCTAGACTGCCGATCAAAATGATCACCAAAAGTAGTCCAGGGAGAAAATAGATTGAAGTCCATGGAATTGTCAGTGATTTATTGGCGAGATTGTTAAATATGGGCAACAACAACTGACTCAGCAATAGACTAAAGAAGAGGGATAGTATACTGTAGCAGATCGCTTCGAGCAAAAATTGTCCTATCAGCGATGCTCTTGTCGAACCAATAGTTTTCCGGATACCAATTTCTTTTGCTCTTGTCGCTGCATTGGCTGTTGACAGGTTGATAAAATTAATACA
Source organism: Sphingobacterium sp. (assembly GCA_031277685.1). Lineage (GTDB taxonomy): Bacteria > Bacteroidota > Bacteroidia > Sphingobacteriales > Sphingobacteriaceae > Sphingobacterium. The sequence goes on from JAITLV010000315.1 coordinate 1,383, forward strand.
GGCGATCAGAAGGATAAATAGCGCTACGGTGGCAAATGTCCAAACCAGGCGGATATCACCTCTATTGAGTGTACTGACTTTATCATCATCAATATCGGTAGACTTTAAATGGATGTCCAGTGCATTCTGTAAGTTGATCTTTGCCTGTTCGAATAAAGGATTGAGCTTACGACCCGATTTTATGTATTCCGGCAAATAGTGCCCTTTATAGTTTTTTAAGATCTCCTTTTCTGTCTGTTCAATGTTGACATGCGGTTTTAATTTAACGTAGACCGTGTAATTGTTGCTCAGCCATTGATTTTGTTCACCGGGATAGAAAGGTTCACCCGCAAGAGAGATAAAAAAGCTATAGCCGGCCAGCGTGGAATTTTGAGGTATGTCTTCGATCACACCAGTGATGGTATAGCGTTTGGATTTGTTATTGTTCAGATAGATGGTCTGTCCGATGGGATCAGTTTTAAAGTATTTTTCTGCTTTACTTTTCGTAATGATCAATGTGTTGGGTTGATCCAATGCGTGAGCAAGTCTTCCTGAAGCCATAGGTGTCGGAAACATGTCCAGAATAGATTGATCAACATACACGAAACCGTCATCGTAAAAGCTCTGCGGATTGTCATTTAAGGAGAGTTGGTTGCTTCCGGCGCCAAATAAAGGATTAGGAAGTATCCGGCCCGATTGTTCTATCGCCGGAATTTCAGCTTTAAGTGTCGGGGCAACAGGGGCTGATAGTGACAGCCAACGCTGTATTTTACCTTCGATCGGAAGTTGAACGACTAGACGGTAGGTCCGATCCATTTCTGGATAAAACTTGTTATAGCTAGTTTCCTGCTTGATATAAAGTACGATGAGAATACAGATTGCGATACTAAAGGCAAAGCCCCCAATCTTTATAAAAGAATAGAGCTTATTTTTGGCCATGTTTCGCCAGGCGATTTTAAGACTATTTCCTATCATAACAATACTTTCTTTAAAATCTTATTGATCAGCAAAGACTGGTCAATTTGGATTTTAGACTAAAGTCAATAGTATTGCCATTTTGTTAAATACCTGTTTTTAAGGTGTTTATATTTATTGCTGTCTTTTGTTGCTGTACGATATCGAACAGTTTTACGTCCAATATCGCACAGACTATATTCTCATGGGATCTGGTGAAGTATTTTATTCCTCAATCTCTTTCAGTTGAAGATGTTCGCAGAGTTCGATCATCATTTTGGCCGGATCGGTATCGATGGCCAAAGCAATCAGATACATTTCATCTAAACGTAATTTAGACGTTTCGGTCATCGTCAGTTCGTTGATCCTAGCTTTGCTCAGTCCGGTTTTGCGTGCGATCTGAGATTTATTTACAGACTTCTTTGCTAAAAATTCTCCTAATTTCGTCATTGTTCTTATTTTAATAATCTGTCCTTTTGTATAGATAAATATATATAATGTTGTTTTTATTTATACAAATGTTTTTGTTTTTGATATTTTTTCTGTTTATTTGCATAGAAAATCTATATTATTTCAATGTGCCGATTATGAAAACAGCGAAAATTCAAAAAACAAAGATATATAGAAGGAAATGCGAAGAGTTGGATATACAGATACATTATCGCATGCTGTTACAACGTATTTCGCGGCACCTGTCGCCCGAGGAAGTTTCTTTTTTAATGGGAAAGCCATTCGATTTTATAAGCAAATTCGAGACGTTTAAAACCAAACGAATTTTTATGTACGATTTACTTGTCATGCATCATGTTTTAGAGATAAATAGTATGGGGTCCATGGTGCCTTTGGGTGTAGCGTTATCATCACAAAAAAACGTATATGAATTGCATGTGACTATATTGGCGGATCGGGTTATCTATGCTATGTATAAGGTGGATGTTGAACAGGATCAAAGAATAATCGAATTTAAGTTAATAGACATACGTCACGATATCGATCCCCATGTATATTCCACAGCGGAGGAGGTCAAAAAGATAAGGATCCTGTTGAATGAGAAAATTGATGCAGGATTTTTTAACGAGGAAAGACAGCCGTATGAGATCCACAACTTGTGTTGTGCGGAACTCAAACAATACATGCAGCCTAAAAATCTGATGCTGGTTTTAGATGAATTACTTCTGCGTAGTGAGGGGGAAAAGATTGTTCGTAAAGAAACTGGATACGGATTCGGCTATGTTTTAGCTGCTCACACAAAATCGACTGAAAAAAAAATAAGCAATTTTTAGCTGTTCACTGTGAACAGCTAAAAATTGCTTCAAAGATCCTAAGCCGTAGGTACACCAATTATAAACTTTCATTCCCAATAGGTCAATGACAGCTGTACTTTTTTTAGATTCGCACATCTACGACTTATTTTTTTATTCATCCCTTAATTTTTCGACTGGATTAAACCGGGTCGCCCGAAATACAATGAAGCCTACCAGTAGGCCAAGTATGCTCAGCAGTATGCCCAATGGTAACAGGTAGGTCAATGCATTGATTTCTATCCGGATGATATAATTCTGTAGCCAATGTTGTATCAACATATAGCTTGACGGGACTGTAACCAAAACCGCCAATATAAATATACCATAATATTCCTTTGAAAATAAGAGCATCAGATGGGATAAGGAGGCACCCAGTACTTTGCGGATCCCTACTTCCTTATTACGGAGATGGATAGATAGCGAAATTAATCCGGTCAATCCCATGACAACAATTAAAAGTGAAACACCGCTCGCAATCTGTGATGCCCGATAAAGTTGTAGCTCGGTTTCGTACAAACCTTTGATGCGGTCATCCATAAACTGATACTCAAATGGCGCATCTGGCATTAATTCTTTCCATTTTTTTTCTAATCCTTGTATTGTGGAGGACAGAGATCCCGATTTTAGGCGGATACTCAGGTATCGGTATTGAAAGCTCTCCCGTATATCGATCCAGATAATAGGAGGCGATGCCTTGTGAAGGGAATTGGCAACAAAATTATCGGTGACCCCGACAATGGTCACCTTATTGTTCGGATTATTTATGGCGATCTGTTGACCGATGGCACTTTCGGCATTGTTGAAGCCAAAATCTTTCATGGCTTTCTTATTGATAACGACAGACCTGTTTGCAGTATTGATAGCCGTATTTTTGGGTAAAAATGTACCAGCCAATAATGGGATTTTATACGTTTCAAGGAAATAACTGTCGCTGGTAATCCGTTGTACCTGGATCTCAGTCTCGTTATTACTGCTAAATGCCGGTTGCATATTGAAACCCAGTAGTCCCGGCGTTTCATAAGAAAGGCTCACTGCTTCAATCGCCGGGTCTTGTAAAAGTTCCTGTTGGACGGTTTCCATTTTTCGAACACCATTTTCAGACCAGTCCCTGGGTGCCTGTACCGTCAATAGATAATCCTTATCGTATCCCAAATTGCCGTGGATAAACAAATCAACCTGCCTGGAAATAATCAATGTGCAGACTAATAGGAGCAATGCAACTGCAAACTGAAAGAATAAAAGTATTTTTCGAATTAGCTGTTTATCACCCAAGGTAGAGAACTGGTTTTTGACCGAAGGAAGTATTTTGATATTGGAAAGCCGAATAGCAGGATACAGACCTGCCAATATACCGATCACGATCGTTAATAGTCCCAATAGACCAAAGAAGTAAATTGGTAATTCAAGTAAGGAGGGCAAGCTCCGCATGAGCACATGTTCAAACAAAGGGCTTACAACAACATAGATGGGAAGACTGATCAACGTCGCCAGACTGACGATAAGGATATATTCTGTCATCAATTGCCGCACCAATTGCAGTCTGGAAGAACCCATGATCTTGCGTACACCTATTTCCTTCAGTCGCGTGATATGCTGTGCGATACTAAAATTGATAAAGTTGATGATCGCCATGACCAGGATGAAAATAGCAATACAGCTGAGTGTCTGAATCATCTTGCGGATGGCACCCTGATTATCGTCCAGATAATAACTTTTTAATGGTTTGAGATTCGGACTGTATTGACTAGCGAATTCCTTGTCTGTATTTTTATGAATTAAGGTTTGAATGGCCATATCGAGCTGCTGTATGGTCACTCCGGATTTCAATTCGAGATAACCTGCGATATAAGGATTATTCCAGTTTTCCAGGGATCGGCCAAAGTATTGTTCGCTGGCAACGGGCAGGAAAATATCAGAATGCATTTCCTTTGTCAGATCCATGACCGAATTTTGTACGCTGCTCTTTAAAATAGCCGTAATTGCGAAATCATGTTTTTCGCCCCTGAAATTTTTAATCGTTAGGGTTTTTCCCAGTACATTGCTATTACCAAAAAATTTTAAGGCAGCCTTTTCGGTAATGACCACTGAAAATGGATTGTTCAAAGCCGTCTTGGCATCACCCGCTAGTAGATCAAAGCCAAACATGGTGAGCAGACTGGGATCTCCTAAAGACATGCTTTCTTCGTGAATCGTAGCACCGTTTGCCACAATACCTGTCAATCCATCGAGCCGATAATAGTTGGCCACTAAATCGGGATATTCTTCGTATAAAGCCTTTGGTAATGCCCCAATCGTGGTCAGATTGATTCCAAATCCTTCTTTTTTGTACTGGCTCTGCAGTAGAAATTGGCGGTCTATATTCTTGATCTTGCTATTTACCTGATGTACATCCCATATATAGGCGCCCACTACCAGTAAAAAGGTTATCCCACAAGTCAATCCGATTAGATTGATCAGGTTCTGAATTTTTTTCTTTCGAATATTGCGCCAGGCAATCTTGAATGTTGTAAAAGTCATTGTCACTATAAGATATTGTTGTTGTAATTGCTATTCCGTTTAACTACTCATCCCTTAAGCTATCAACAGGATTGGCTGTGGCGGCCTTTATAGATTGTAGGGATACCACGGTAATCGTTAAAATGAACCCAACGCAGAAAGCCAATACAAAGATCCACCAGCCCATACTGATCCGAAACGGAAAATTGTCCAGCCATCGGTTCATCAGATAATAAGCCAGTGGTGTCGCAAGTACAAAGGCTATTGTGATCCATTTGAAGAAATCCTGCGACAACAATACAATAATACCTGTTACCGAGGAACCTAAGACTTTTCGGATTCCAATTTCTTTTGTCCGTTTGAGAATACTGATTGAGAGCAATCCCAGAAAACCAAGCATGCTGATGCTTATCGCGACGATAGCAGCGATCCAGATCAGTTTTTCCAGTAGCGCTTCTTTCTTGTAGAGCTGAGCAATCTGCTGATCATAGAATTTGTATTGGAACACTTCATTGGGATACCAGTTTTTCCATTGCTGTTCCAGATCTTTCACGAGCAACTGATGATCGGTACCCTTCAATTTAATAGCTACATTTTTTAACCGCGTTTCGTTATAGCCAATTACCGTGGGGGAGATGGGTTCGTTCAGCGAATTGGTGCTAAAGTCCGCAACAACACCTACAATTGTTCCCGCTTGCTCTTCGTTCAGCCCGCCGGCATTTAAAGATTTGCCGATAATATCATTAGGATCTTTAAAGCCCAATGCGGCAGCCATATTCTGATTGATCAGAAATTCTGGTTTCTCCGGGTTGTCGTTGAAATTTCTTCCCGCCAATAATTTAATGTTGAATGTTTTGATGTAGGCGGAATCCCCGATGGCATAACGGGCAGGCCATTTTTCCCATTCTGCCCTATTGTCAAACTGTATCGTTCCACCCCATACTTTTTCGGATGAAGGTGGGTTATCGGTGAAACTGTATGATTGAATATCGGTTCTATTGCGAATGAAATGAGCGACCTTCTCCTTTGATAGCAGCATCTCTTTTGTAAATGGGAGCATAATAACCTGTTCTCTGCTGAATCCTACATCTGTATTTTTGAGATGATTTACCTGTAGGACAATCACAAAAGTAGCGATAAGCAATATCATGGAAATGACATTCTGAAGCACAATAAAAGTCTTACGGCTAAAACTCCAGGGACCTATCGTGAGTTTTTGTAGGGCCTGTTGAATACCCGTCCGGTTGACAAAAATCAGCGGATAGATGGAGGCTATTAAACTCGTTGAAATCCAAATTATACCAATGATATACACAAATGACCAGGAGTGGACGATCTGTATCGGTTCAGCTGAAAAAAGTGTGTGATTTGCCCAGTTTGAAAAGATCAGTAACAAAACCAAGGCGAAGATAATAGCGCATGCTGTTAATATGAGGGTTTCGATCACAAATTGAACATAGAGCTGTCCTTTGGAGCTGCCCAGTACCTTTCTCACTCCCATTTCTACACTACGGTTCATCTGTCTGGCCAGGGTAATGTTACTGTAATTAACCAATGCCATTATACTTACTCCGATTGAAATGGCGACCAGGATCGCCAGTAGTGTACGTTGTGTGCCCTTGCCATAATCGCTGTCAAAATGGAAGCTTGTCAATGGCAGAAGTTTGAACTTGTAGTACTGGAGCACGTCCTTATGCCAGTATTTTGCGATCAGTTCCTGAATTGTTTTTTCAACTGCGCTCTGATCGGCATTGTTTTTTAAAGTGATAAGGATATTATTGTTTGAATTCAGATAGCCCCAGTTGTTGAAAAAACCATCATTTTTAGGGAGCTGCCACAAAGTCGCTACTGAACTGAGGGAAAAATAAATTTCGGAACGGAAATCTGAATTTTTTCTGCTGTCATCTATGATCCCAACCACTTTTACCGGAAATTTGCTGTCGACCGAGATTGTTTTGCCAAGGGGATCCTCATTATTGAAATACGCTTTGGCGATAGATTTAGTCAATGCCACCGTATTGGGCTGATCCAGATCCTTAGGCGAACCCTTTAACCAGGGGAAATTCAATATTTTGAAATAATCAGATGATACAAAGGCCGCTTTACCCTCCGTTTTATACAATTGATCCTCTATGCGTATTGTGAGATCCTTATTGTCTATGTATAGCGCAGCCTTGTCCACCTGTGGTATTTCACGTGAAATAGCTTCATACATTGCATAAGATCCCCCTTTGCTATGTTCGACCTGTTCCAGTTTGAGATCCTGCACAACCAAAAAAGTGCGGTCCTTAGCTGTATGAAATTGATCGAAACTATACTGAAAGCTGTTATAGATATAGATAAATAGACTACATGCGATTGCTAAGCCTAAAGCTACCATTGTCAAAAAAGTATAGTAACTATGTTTAACGATCTGCCTGAGTGCTGATCTGAAATATATTTTTATCATAACTTTTATTGTGTTGCGTTTACAATATCAAGGTCTGGTTTATTCTGGTGACGTAATCATTCGTCGCGAAGACTATCAACTGGATTTGCCAAAGCCGCCTTGATGGCTTGGGAACTAACGGTTAGGAGCGCAATGATGATAGCGAGTAAACCTGCAAGGGCAAACATCCACCATTGTATTTCAATACGGTAAGCAAAATTTTCCAGCCATTTGTACATTGCCCACCAGGCTATTGGTGAAGAAATAATAATGGCGATCAAAACAAGTTTGATAAATTCTGTCGAAAGCATCCCTGTAATACCCGGAACAGAAGCGCCGATGACCTTACGTATACCTATTTCTTTCCGGCGCTGGTTTGCCGTAAAAATAGCTAATCCAAATAACCCAAGAGAAGCGACAAAAATCGTTAGTCCGGCGAATATGCTCAACAATTTTCCTGTTTTGACTTCGGCCTGATAGGTTTGGGCATAGCGCTCATCGAGGAAAGAATAATTGAATGGGATATCGGACGGAAAAGCGTCGTATTCAGTTTTCAATTTTTGAATCAACGCTTCGGTATCTTTTGTCTCTATTTTGACAATCAAACTCCCAGCTTGATCACCCAATACCATGACCAAGGGCGAGATGGGTTCGTGTAGCGATTTAAAATGGAAATCTTTGACAACACCCACGACACGATAGGTTTTATTATCCTTATTGGTCAATGTACGGCCAAGGCTTTTTCCTTTCCAGCCCAGATCTTTTACTGCGGTTTCATTCACGATAATAGATAAGGTATCGTTACCAAAAGCTTTCGAAAAATTTCGTCCCTCATGAAGCTGCATACCCATCGCAGCAATATATTCCTCATCTACATCGTAACGTAGCGTTTTGACCCATTTTTCTGTATTTCCGTCCGGATAGACAAAGAAGTTATTGTTGTTGGTTTCACCAGCGGGAAGGTAAGATGAGCTGGAGATATGTTTGATCCGGCTGTCTTCTGCTAAAAGCTGAGCATAGGTTTTTGCATTATCACCTAATGGCCAGCTCTGAACAATAATTACGTTTTCTTTTTCATAGCCTAATTTGATGTTCCGCATATAATCGAGCTGTCGGATGACGACCACCGTACAGAAGATGAGCCCTACGGAAATAATAAACTGGAAAACCACGAGGCTACTTCTAAGACTGAACTGTTTTGTGGATCGCAACAATCGTCCTTTTAATACAGTCAATGGTTTGAAAGCAGATAAATATAACGCAGAATAAGCACTTGAAAATAAACCTGTCAATAACCCGAATACAAGTAATAATGGGACTATCTGAGAAAAATGAAGGCTTTGGATTGCAATGGATTTACCCGATAATTGATTAAATAGGGGAAGGGCAAGAAGGACGATGCCAACTGCCAGCAACAATGCGAGATAAGTCAGCATAATCCCCTCTGTGAGGAACTGGCGGATCAAGCTGTATTTGTTTGCACCAAGTACTTTACGTACACCTACTTCGCGGCTACGCCGGAAGCCACTAGCTGTTGATAAATTCATAAAATTGATTGTTGCAATCAATAGCATAAATAGAGCAATGGCACTAAAAATATAAATATATCGGATATCACCTGCCGGGCTGAGATCATATCCAAAATTGGAATGCAGATGGATGTCAGTCAGGGGTTGTACATAAAGACCAATGGTATTGCCAGACTTTTTAAAATCAGCATAGCTCATTCCAAACCCTGCCATAAACTGCTCACCGACGTGCTTGTCAAATAAGATAGCCAGGTTTTTTTCAAGATTTTTTAGGGATGTATTTTCTTTGATTAATGCATAAGTATAATATTCTGATGTCATCCAGGAGTTTGAACGGGCATCTTCCAGTGCCGCCATTGAGGTAAAAATATCAAAATGGAAATGCGAGTTTCTGGGAATATCCTTCATTACCCCAGTAATTTTTAGGATATTTTGATCACCTTTTATGGCGAGATCCCGACCTACAACATCTGTTGTTCCAAAATATTTGCGTGCCATGGATTCAGATATTACCGCAGTATAAGGCATCTTCACTGCGGTATTAGCATCACCTTTGATAAGAGGCAAGGTAAATATTTTAAAGAAGGAGGCATCCACATAGGCCATCTGTTCGTCACGAAAAACCTTATCGCCAACGATAAATAGGGGGGCACCACCTTGCCGCAAGCGTGCTGTTTCCTGTACTTCGGCTAATTCAGCCTTCATTGTGGCTGCCACAGGAGGCATGACATGCGCCTCATTCATCGTCCCGCCTTTTACCGTACCCCGAAAGACGACACGTACAATACGATCCGCATTTGTATTAAAACGATCAAAACTGAACTCATCAGCGACATATAGGCTTATCAGTAAGCAGATCGCAATCCCCAAGGCTAACCCGGTGATATTAATGATCGAGGTGGAAGAATTCCTTTTTAGGTTTCGCCACGCAATTTTTAGATTGTTCTTTATCATAATGGGTCGTATTGATCGGTATTCTTATTTACTCATTCCTTAAACTATCTACCGGATTGCTTAATGCGGCTTTAATCGCTTGGTAACTGATGGTTGCCATACTGATCAATATCGCCATTAGCCCTGTAATGAGGAAATAATACCATTGAATCTCGATGCGGTAACTATAATCTTGCAACCACTTTTCCGTTAACCACCAAGCGATCGGTGAGGCTACCAGAATGGCAATCATCACTAATTTAATAAAGTCGATTGATAGCAATGAAGTTACTTGTGTCAAACTTGCTCCGAGGACCTTGCGCACGGCAATTTCTTTCATGCGGGTTTCAGCCATATATGCGATCAGGGCAAATAGACCAAGACAGGAAATAAAAATGGTTAAACCTGAAAATAACATGGATATTGTACCAATAGCTCGTGTTTCCTTAAATTTATCTTCAAAATTTTTGTCGATGAATTTATATTCAAAGGGATAGTCGGGGTTGAATTTTTTAAATATAGTTTCGATGGTCTTAAGATTCGTCGCTGTACTTTTATTGGGGTTTAACCGATAATGAATATTGGTGAACCAGGCATGTGGTCCCAATATGATCATCGGATAATTCTTTTGAAAGGGAGATTCCACTATAAAATCTTTGATTATCCCTACAACTGTCCAATCTCTACCGTCTCCATTGACAGTCTGACCAAGGGGATTCTGCAAACGCATTCTCTTTACGGCTGACTCTGTTAAAAGCATTGCGGCACTATCTGTCGCGTATTTATAGACATCTATATCCCGTCCTGCGACCAGTTTAAAACCTAGGCTTTTGACAGCATCTGCATCCGTGCTGAAACGGTCAAAGGAGAATTTTTTATCGTTCTCAGTACTTCCTTGCCAGCTGAATCCCCAGCCATTACTATAGCGATCCGTTACGGGAGACATATTTTTAGATACCGCAATTACAGCATTGCTAGCCAATAACTCATTTCTGAGACTGAGATAATTCTTCTCCAGTGTTCCCGTAAATCGGGTAGCGAGTAGTCCATTGTCATTGTAGCCCCGGTCGCGATCTTTCGTGTGTTGGATCTGCCGGGAAACAATGATAGTGGCAATGGTCAAAATAATGGCAATACTAAATTGGATAACAACTAATATCGAACGTATGCTAAGTCCCTTATTATAACTGTTTAATTTCCCCTTTAGTGTCTTCAAAGGTTTGAATGAGGATAGAAAAAAGGCGGGGTAACTTCCAGCCAATATACCCGTTACAAACGTAAAACCAATTAAGAACAGCCAGGTTCTGCCTGACAAAATAGAAATTGTGAGATTTTTTTCAACTAAGTTATTAAAAGCAGGAAGAACCAATACAATAAATACAAGCGCAAGTATCATTGCGACGATACTGATCAAGATACTTTCTACAATAAATTGAAAAATAAGGCTTTTTCGTTGTGCGCCAATGACCTTTCGTACGCCAACCTCTTTGGCTCTTCTCTCAGAGCGGGCTGTACTGAGATTCATGAAGTTGATACAGGCGACGAGTAAAATAAAAGCGCCAATCCACGTAAACAAACGAACTAATTGAATACGGCCAGCAGTATAGGCACCTTGTTCGCTTCTGTCATATAAGTAAGTGTCTTTGTATGGAAATGCAAAGATTTCATTTGTTGACTTGATTTCATTATCCCCTACATTGATATGATTTTGGCTAAAGAGCCTAATTTTAGCATTAAAATCTACAAGGGATGTGCCTTCACGTAAGAGAATATAGGTATAGGTTGAATTATTGGACCAATTTATATCTACATAACCCATTTTCTTCGCCAGATCCCAGGAAAGCAGATAATCAAATTGTATGCTACTAGAACTGGACGGATCTTTTACTATAGCCTGTACAGTCACCAGATATTTTGATTCTATTTTGATTGTTTTTCCTATTGGATCATCGTTGCCAAAAAGAGCCTTTGCATATTTTTCGGTAATGACAACTGAATTCGCATCTTCAAGTAAGTTGGTTTTAGCCCCTTTAAGCAATGGATAGCTAAACATATTAAAGAAACCAGGATCGACAAAGCTGACACTTGAAACTACATTTTTGTCCGCATAGCTTGTTAAGAATTTGTCTCCTTGTTCTATACGTGTAAAACTTTCAATTTCTGGAAAATCGGTTTTTAGTGTTGGCCCCATTATTTTGGGGGTATTGGTCCAGGCCTGTAGTTCACCTTGATAGGTATCCCGATTACTAATGATATAGAGCCGTTCACTTTTTTCATGGAAACGATCCATGCCCAACATATTCTGTAACCAAAGTGCAATCAGTAAGGCACCAGCCATCCCGATAGCCAAGCCTAAGATATTAATAGCCGAAAAAGCTTTGTTCTTCAATAAATTGCGCCACGCGATTTTGATGTATGTTCTGATCATGTTGTTTCTATTGAGATATACTGTAATTATTCATCCCTTAATGTTTTCACTGGGTTGTGGCTTGCGGCCCGAATTGCTTGTGAACTTACAGTCACAAAGGCTATCAATAAGGCTGCAGCACCTGCCAATGCAAAAAACCACCATTGTATTTCAATCCGATAGGAGAAATCTTGCAGCCATTTATTCATGGACCACCAGGCTAGTGGCGCTGCCAGGATAATGGAAATAACAACCAATTTGATAAAATCTTTTGATAGCATAGCAGTAATCCCACTGACAGAGGCTCCAAGCACTTTGCGTATGCCAATTTCTTTAGTCTTGAGTTCAGCGATATAAGAAGCGAGGCCGAATAGACCAAGGCAAGAGATAAAAATCGCTAATCCTGAAAAAATAAATGCCAGTTTGGCCGTCTGTTGCTGTTCTTTAAATTTACCCGCAAATTTTTGATCGACAAATTGATATTCGAAGGGATAGGCAGGATTAAATTTCTTTAAAGTCTGTTCGATTTGTTTGAGTTGGTCTTGTATGGAAGAAACTGGGCTTGTTCGGATAATTAAATTGAATAGGGATTTTTTTGTTGCATAGATGAATAATGGTGTTACCGGATTATAGGGTGAACCGCTGATATAGTCATTAATAATCCCAACAATGGTATAGGTTTTACTTCCCCATTTGATATAAGTTCCTACAGGATTTTCCAGATTCATTTCTTTGATAGCAGCTTCATTCAACAATACTGCTGTACTGTCTGCGGCCATTCTTGCGTAGTCAATGTCACGTCCAGCAATGAGTTTTAATCCAACAGTTTTGACCAGGTCACCTTCTGTTCGCTCTAAATTAAAGCCCATTTTTTTCGCTTGTTCCGGAGTTGCTCCCTCCCAGGAAAAACCGCCCCATGCACTACCTGCGTTACCGGTTAATGAAGCTCCTGAACGGGTAACAGCAGCGGCAACTCCATTATTGATCAACTCTGACTTAATCGCTTCATAGTTTTTGCCCAGATCCCCTTCCATGCCAATTTCTATCAATTGGGAACTGTTATAGCCAACATCACGTTGTCCAGCATATTCAATTTGCTGCCGGACGACAATTGTGGCGATCATGAGTATGATGGCAATGCCGAATTGTAAAATGACCAATAATTCGCGGAAATTCAACGGGATCTTCTTGAACGAGTTAACTTTTTTTAGTGATTTTATTGGTTTGAAAGCGGACAATACAAATGCAGGATATAACCCCGCAAGTAAACCTGTTAGCAAAATGAATCCGATCAGAAAGAACCCGATTTTCGGATCTGACAGCGAAAATGTCAAAGGTTTATCAAAAATTGTATTAAATAGCGGGAGGGCAAATATTGCCAATACGATCGCAAGTACACCTGAGATCATCGATAATAACAGTGATTCTGTTAAAAATTGCATGATCAGGTTGAAACGTTGTGCCCCCGCGACTTTTCGTATAGCAACTTCTTTGGCTCTTTTTTGACTACGCGCAGTACTGAGATTGATAAAATTGATACAGGCGATCAGTAAAATGAGTAAACCGATTCCGGCAACTAGTTTGACCTGGTCAATCTTTCCCCCGACAGGAATGCCCTGTTCGAATTTTGAATACAGGTGCATCTTGGCTATTGGATAAAGAAATAAGGATCCTCCTAGCTGGCTGTTGGTCTTTCTCTTAATTATATCAGTGAGTTTATTGTTAAAATCGTTGACATTTGTTCCCTTTTTTAGTTGAACATATGTTGCGAAAGCAATTGTATTCCAGTTTGGTGAATACTCTTCAGCCTTGACCAAGGGAATTAAATAGTTGAAATCAAAATTGGTATTGCCTGGGAGGTCCTGCAATACAGCGGATACTTTGTAAGGTTCCTTATTGTCCAGTAGAATAGTTTTATCTAATGGATCGATGTCGCCAAAAATACTTTTGGCCAGGCTTGCAGTCAGGATAATATTTCGTGTATCAGCCAGCGCTTTGCTGCTATTGCCCTTCAGAAGCTTAAAATCAAACATCTGAATAAAAGCGGGATCGACCTCGTTGCCTTTGGATTTAATTTTTTTATCATCAAAGGACAGTAGCCTGCTCGTACTCCAATACATACGTGCGGAACGTTCTACTTCTGGATAGTCTGTTATTAATGCGGGAGTGGCTTGACCTGATGTATATTCTTGTAAACTAATTTTACCGACCTCATTCAGATTTTTATTCCAGACTTTATAGATGTCTTCTTTATCAGTATAAAAATTGTCAAATTGCAATTGATTCTGCACCCATATTCCAATAATCAATACAGCTGTCATACCTATAGAAAGTCCAACAATATTAATAATAGAATAGCTTTTACTTTTCCAAAGATTCCGCCAGGCGATTTTGATATGGTTCTTAATCATGTTGCTCTTATTTTATAAACCTTAAACTTATTTACCACAATTATTTTTTAAGCGATTATTCATCTCTTAAACTATCGATCGGATTGGTGACAGCTGCTTTCATGGTCTGGAAACTGATTGTTACAAAAGATACCAACAGTGCGCTTGATCCTGCCAGAATAAATACCCACCAATCCAAAGTGATGTGATAGGCAAAATTGTCCATCCAACGATGCATGGCATACCATCCCAATGGTATAGCAATCAATAGGGCTGCCGATACGAGTACCATGAAGTCTACACTGAGTATTTTGACAATTTTGAACACGGAAGCCCCTAATACCTTACGGATCCCAATTTCTTTTACACGTTGTTGAACAGCGTAAGCTGATAAGGCAAATAGTCCCATGCAGGCAATAGCAATTGTAATGATTGAAAAGAGCTGCATGACTTTTGTGGTCTGTTGATCTTTTAAATACAGCTTGCTGTAGTCGTCATTGAGAAAATGGTATTCAAATAGATTTTTTGCGTCAACATCTTTGACGACAGATTTTACTTGGGCTATTGCTTCCTGAATAGGGGTGTTGGGATTGAGCCGGATGAAAATATTACCGAAATAATAATATTCTGGAAAAAGTACGATAGGTTTAATCTCATTATGGAGAGAAGCGAAGTTGAAACTGGCAACAACTTGCTTAATACTTCCTTTACGGCCATTTAAATTGATTTTCTTACCGACTGCCTGTTGCGGAGTAAATCCCATTGCAGATGCCGTGAGTGTATTGATCACGAACCCGTATTCAGGTGATACGGTGTCCCGGGCTCGTAAAATATCCGTATCAGAAAGAGGTTCTCCGGCGACAGTTTTAATGCGGAAAACGGATACAAAATCTTTTTCGATAGGAATTGCGGTCACATTCATTTCGAAATCGCTGGGCTGCCCCTCGACTTCATTGATCGTATAACCGCCCTGAATATTGACTGGATTGTCGTAAGAGGCGGTTACACCTTTAACGCTGTTGAGCTGCATCAATTTATCCTTTAACAGCTGCCGTTCTTTGTCCTGCCACCCCTGACCATCAATGACCAGCATATCCGTACGATCCAGTCCCGTATTTTTGGATTGTATAAATTGCATTTGTCGACCTGCAAATAAGGTACAGATAATAAAAAAGATGGATATGCTAAATTGAAAGGTGACCAGTACTTTACTAAAAGATATCCCACGTTGTTTTTCAGTCAATTTCCGTTTGAAAATGGACATTGGTTTGGAACTGGCAATAGAATAGGCCGGCCATCCACCAGCGATTAAAGTTAATACGATAAAAAATAAAAACAGGATAGCATAGAACCTAAGATCTGTCCATACGGTTAATTGCATTTCGCTTCCCATGTACGAACTAAATACGGGCAATAATAGAAATGTAGACAGCAAACCTAAAGAGAGGGAGAGAAATACCATCAAACTACATTCTAAGAAGAATTGCAAGAAAATCGTCTTTCGGGCAGCACCTAAAACTTTCTTAACTCCAATTTCCTTTTTGCGTTCAATGGCATGTGCCAATATTAAATTTGTGAAGTTAATGCTCGTCAAGATAATAAGTGCAGCTCCTAGAGCCATCAAGATATAGATATAAACCAGGTTGCCTGAGCCCGCAGCTTTCGAATGTAGATGAATGTCAACGAGTTTTTCGATCGAAAAGCTAAATTGATAGCCCTGTTTTGTTGCTTCGGCAAATTTAGCTTTGGTGATTTGATCTAATTTCTGTTGAACAGCACTAAAACTATCTTTATTCTTTAGTAGTGCGATCGTGATATCATTTGCTGATGACCATTCAGGCTGTTTATAACGTGCTAAATCTTTGTTGGAAAGAATGGCAGTAAAATTTATCTGTGTATTTGTCGGTAAATCTTGCATGACACCGGAGACTTTCCAATTGACTTTATCTATAGCTAACGTTTTTCCCAGTGCGGATTGTTTTGGAAAGTATTTTTCGGCGAGTTTTTTGGTCAGTACGATTTGATTCGGTTCAGTTAAAGCATGTTTGGCATCGCCTTCGATAAATGTGTAACCTAAGGTGTTAAAAAAATTAGGGTCGGCATACATTAGTTTTTTTTCCTTCGTGGTTTCGTGTTTCGATTCTACGTTTCCAGCTTTGGAATACCCATATAATCGTGTCGCTTGTTCGATTTCGGGAAACTCTGCTTGCAAGGTGGGTGCCAAGGCTGTTGGCGTTACACTGGAATTTACCTCTTCGGTACTATTGGGAGCCTTATAGGTAAGACTGAAATAAGCTAAACGGTCAGCATTCGAAAAAAAACGCTCATAACTTGATTCGTGAAATATATAGGCTGCTAATAATAGAAAGCATGTAATGCCCAAACTTAAGCCAAACATGTTTAATAGGGAAAAACCCTTGTTTTTTTTGATATTCCGCCAAGCAATTTTAAGGTAATTCTTTATCATCGTATTGATCTTTTTACTTGTTCTATTAGCTACAGTATTATAAAAGTATTTGTCCAAACAGGCAATTTGTTTTAGGCTCTGTTGCAATGGAAATAGTTAATTCAATTCGTTTGCCATAAGTGTAACTTGTTGATTTTTAGTTGTTGTTTTGTTTTTTGCAAGCGCGTTACATGTTCGGAAACGGACAGTTTACTGTTCGTCGCCGAACATGTAAGCTACTTACTCATTTCTCAGTGTTATAGCTGGATTGGCCAATGCTGCTTTGATCGCTTGGTAACTGACCGTTATCAGGGTGATACCAAGGGCCGTTATTCCAGTAAAGGCAAATACAGTCCAGCTAATTGGAATACGATAGACATAATTTTCGAGCCATGCCTCCATTAACAGATAGGCTAGGGGAGTGGCAATTAAAAAACCAATGCACGTTAACCAAATGTATTCCGTGCAGAGTAATTTCCACAAACCGATTTCTGAAGCTCCTAGTACCTTGCGGATACCGATTTCTTTTTCTCTTTGTTCTGTTAAAAATGAAACTAATGCATAAAGTCCGAGACAAGATATCAGAATTGCCAGGGCTGTGAATACACTGGTCAGGCTTTTGATCATTTCCATCTGCTCAAATTGCTTGGCATATTCTTTATCGGTGAACACATAATCAAAAATAAGATCTGGATCAAAGCGATTGAACTGTTGGGCTATTGCTTTCATTGTTTGACCGATATCTTGCTGTTCATTCAGTCTGAGTGTTATTTTATTCTTTGGAAGAAAATCAAGAAAATATGCTGTAGGCGTAATGGATTTGAATGGAGATTCTGATAAAGTATTCTGTATAACACCAATTATTGTATAATTGATTCCTCTTTTGGACAATTGTTTACTTGTCAAATCTGTAACTCCCATAAACTTGGCTGCGGCTTCATTTATAATTACGCCTGTTGAATCTGTTTTGAAATCTTTGGCGAAATTTCTTCCCTTCAAAAAATTCCATTGTACCGTTTTGGCAAAGTTTTCGTCGATGGTGAAAATTCCCATAATGGATCCTTCCCTTGTTTCATTCCCCTGCCAGTTAAAACCACCACCGGTCAAGGAAAGATGGTTAATAGAACTAGAAGAGAGAGCGGCGTCCTGTATCAGACGATGATTAATGAGTTCTTTTCTCAGGATGTCAAAGTTTTTGACAATTAAATCGCTGCGACTGGTTACGTTGACAAGATTTGAACTTTTGTAGCCGATGGGACGATCTTTTGTGTAATGCAATTGTTTTATGACCAAATAAGTTGCAATCATCAGAAAAATAGAAATTGCAAATTGAACGACAACCATACCTTTTCTGGCATTGAATCCTCTTTTGCCGATGTTCATCTTTCCTTTGAGCGCAAGGATCGGGTTAAAAGAGGATAATAACAGTGCGGGATATAGTCCAGCCAAAATCCCGATAGAGAGAATCCCTGCAATGGCGTATAGGTAGAATTGAATATTATCAAATGGAATGTGCAATGATGTATTGGTGATGGTATTTGCCCAGGGAAGAAGCAATCTTGTTACTATAATCGACATCAAAAACGCACAAGTTACAGCAAGGATGGACTCAACTAGAAATCCGGCAATCAATTGCCTCCGGTTTACGCCAACAGATTTTAGAATACCAATCTCCTTTCCCCTTTTTAAACTTCGGGCTGTACTGAGGTTAATAAAGTTTATGCTGGCCAACAAAAGGATAAATACACTGATCCAGGCAAACATCCATACATATTGAATTTGTCCACCTGCATTTTTGCCATTTTTGAATGAATCATAAAGATTCCATTTGGACATCGGGTGCAACAGAATCTCAGGGTTGATATCTGTAAGATTTGTTCTAAAGATACTGGTCAATTTACTTTCGAGTGCGGGGATATTTTGTGGATTATCAATTTTACCATACGTACTGAAAAAGCAGTTTGACCATTTTTCGTCTATACCCTCATTTTTATGGAGGTAATCGACAAAAGGCAAAATATACTCCAATCCATGAAAAGTGCTGTTTTCGGGAATATCTTCAAAAATTCCCTGTATGCTGTATTGCTCTTTTCCATTAAGCTGAATAGTTTGTCCAACGATATGATCCGAATCGAATAACCGTTTTGCCAGTGATTCTGAAATAATAATAGTGGATGCTGCTGTTGGTGTCGAGATATTCCCTTGGACTGGTTCGAATGAGAATAGTTCTGAAAATTTACCCATTGCGTAGAATCCGACGGCGTTCAGCTTCTTGTCTCCCACCTTAATATTACTGTTTTCAGTATCTGTAATCAATGTTACATCTTTGATTTCATCAGAAAAATCTGAAGCGATTACTTTCGCTAAGGGGATGGGGGTGGAAGTGCCATCTGTAGATTTTTCATTATTGAAAGTACCCGTCATCATCAACTGATGGATACTGTCATAATTTTTATAATGTTGATTATAGGAAAACTGCTTTAAGATCCACAGTGAACTGACCAGGGCAACTGTAAATCCGAGAGACAAGCCAAGGATATTGATGGCTGTATTTAGTGGGTTGCGTTTAAGATTCCGTATAGCAGTTTTCAAAAATAATTTAATCATGGCAGTTTGATGTTTGTATTGTTTGCTATTTTGATGTGCTGATTAATTGTTCAATATGTAGCCCGTCGATTTTATAAGAATATAAGCTATTCGTCTCTTAAACTATTTACTGGATTTAGTAATGCGGCTTTAAATGTCTGGAATCCTATGGTGATAAATGCCACCAGTGTGACTGATATTATCGCAATCAGGTAAGCCCACCAAG
>JAITLV010000050.1 GCA_031277685.1 Sphingobacterium sp.
GAAAATTCGTTACTGAAAAGGGTAAATCGGGAGACATATTTGAAGGAAACAATGCCCCATATGTTATCTGGACATTACCAGGGAAGAGTTCTTTCTTTATTGAGTAAATTGGTTGCTCCGAAACGTATCTTGGAGATAGGAACGTTTACGGGATACGCAACGTTGTGTCTCGCAGAAGGGCTGCAGGAAGATGGGATATTACATACTATCGATATCAATGCAGAGCAACAGGAACGCGTCCAAGATTATTTTGATGAATCGGCATTTGCTGATAAAATCAGATATCATATTGGAGATGCAGCGGTAATACTACCTACATTAGATGAAACATTTGATCTGGTATTTATCGACGCGGACAAAAAGAGAAATTTATATTATTTCGAAACGATAATAAATCAAGTTCCGTCTGGGGGACTAATTTTGATTGACAATGTCTTATGGAAAGGTAAGGTGTTAGATTCAAAACCAGACAACCAAACAAAGCAGATCATTGATTTGAATGCACGTTTAGCTCAGGACAAGCGCGTAGAAAAGGTAATATTACCGATTCGAGACGGACTTTTTGCCTTACGCAAGAAGTAATTTGAGAACTAAAACATTCTTCATGAATTTAAAACAATTAAAAAGCTTTGTACTGGTACTGGCTTTAGCAACTTTTGGAATAACAAGAGTTTCAGCTCAAAGTGCGGCATATGTCGATAAGTACAGTCCAATAGCAAAAGAAATGATGGAGGAACACGGTGTTCCAGCATCGGTTATCTTAGCCATCGCTATGCATGAAAGCGGAAATGGTGGTAGTAGGATAGCAAAGAATTTGAATAACCATTTTGGTGTCAAAGGAAGAAACAACAGTACCGTTATTCGGTCAGCTTACAAAGGATACAGGTCTGTAATGGACTCGTATGATGACTTTGTAGGAATAGTAAAAAGAAAGAAGACTACCCAAAATCTTTTTGAAAAACATCCCGGAGAAAAATATGAAGCTTGGGTCAAAGCAATAGCTCGTTCAGGATACTCCACAAGTAGAGACTGGACAGCAAAGGTACTCAGAACAATCAAACTATATCATCTTGATATGTTTGACAACGATTCCAAGCAAAATAAATTCTCGTCAACAAAAAAATAAGCACGACAGTATTGCATGAAGAAGTTTTTTTATGGAATGATTATATGCATGATGTTTATGTCATCATGTTCTAGCCGGAGAGGCACATTATCATCGGCTAAATCTGGCTCCAATTCAAAAACTTCTTCATCTTCTTCCGTAGGCCGACCCACCATGGCTGGAAATGACTACATTGCGCATTACAAAGATATTGCCATTGCGGAAATGAACAAATATGGTATTCCGGCCAGTATTAAGCTTGCCCAGGCACTCCTTGAGTCAGGCAATGGTAATAGCTATCTGGCTCGTGAAGCAAATAATCATTTTGGTATTAAATGTGGTGGCGTTTGGAAAGGCAAATCCGTTACCCGCCCTGATGATAATATCAATGATTGTTTTCGCGTATATGAAAACCCTGAGCAATCGTTTAGAGATCATTCCGAATTTTTGTTACGTCCCCGCTATTCTGCCTTGTTCAAGTTGGACAAGAATGATTACAAGGGCTGGGCCAAGGGGCTGAAGGCTGCAGGATATGCTACCAATCCCCGATATCCAGATCTCTTGATCGAAATGATCGAGCGATATCACCTTGACCAATATGACCGTAGAGAGACGCCGAAGGAGAAAGTAGTACGTGAAGAGGTTGTGAAAGAGGAAATCGTGCAGCTTGTCCAGGAGACTCCTCCTGCTGTCGTCAAGACCGAAGAGATCAAAAGCCCAGTGGCGATGCGTATTCATGAGGTGAAAGCACAGGACACCCTTTATTCGCTGAGCAAACTCTACAATGTCTCTGTTGAGCAGATCAAATCATTAAATGGCCTTACAGATGAAGCATTGTCCCTAGGACAACTATTGGTTATATCTAAATAGTTACGCTTTAAAAGATGTTAAATATTTCAGTTTTGTATGGCGATATAGTAGTTTTACGAAAGTGAAACTATTTCAATATATTCTCCTGTTTGCAGCTATCCTATGCAGTACTCCCCTCCTTTTTTGTCAAGAGAAGGGGGTTGAAGGTATCGTATTTGACAAAAATACCAAACAGCGTATTGGAAATGTGAAGCTCGCCAATTTAAGGACGGGTGAAGTCGTTTATAATAACATTAAAGGCGAGTTTGATTTTCCGGCCCGCATAGGCGATCAGATTGTAGCCATGAGTAAAGGATATTTCCCAGATACCCTTGCTGTTGACAATAGAGGATTATTACTATTTCATTTATTACGTGAATCGATCTACATTGATGAGGTTCAGGTGTCCGCAAGAAAGAGCCCTGAAGAAATTCTAAAAAAAGCAAAGGAAGATTACGAGAAAGCCTATAGACTGGCAGGATATGGTGATGTCTTTTCTGTTGGCCCCACAGGTGCGGGGCTAAGTATCAATTCCATTTACAGTTTATTTAGTAAGGAAGCAAAACGAGCACGTAGACTGACTAAAACCATTGAAAACGATTATAAGGAAAATGTAATTGATTATAAATTTACGAAGGAACTCATTAGTAAAGTCACTGGACTCAGCTTTGAGGAGTCTGAAAAATTTAGACGAATATTTAGGCCATCTTATTTTTTTATTCTGGCAGCAAGTGATTACGAAGTAACAAATTACATCAAAGACTGTTATTCTCGCTACCGATTGAACCCTTCTCAATATTTTATTGAGCCTTTTCCAACAATTAATTATAAATTAGTACCGTAAACAAAAAAATAGACGTTTTCAGAATGAAGTTATTCAATTTTGTCGGCATGGCTATGCTTTGCCTTTCATTTACGAGCATAAAGGCACAGGATCTAAAAGATCTTAGAGCAAAACCAGATACCGTAATTTCTGTACAAAAAGAGCAACCTTTAAATATCAAAACCATTCGTCCGGTGGTTCCCAAACTCAATCTTGAGGTGGATTACTGGAAACATTGGACAAAGTTTGGTATCAATTTAAACCAGGCTTCCTTTAATGATAATTGGAAAGGTGGTGGCGTTGGTTCTATTGCTGTTGGTCTGAATGCAAATCATAAATCAGATTATACCCGGGACAACTTTAATTTTGTGACGGAAGTTGACCTTCGTTACGGTAAGATCAAGAACACGAACAATATCGCTAAAAAGAACAATGACCGTATATTTTGGGATAATAAGTTGTCTTATAAATTGTCAGCAAACTGGGCCTTATTTACGTCGATAACCTTCGAATCTCAGTTTGATGCGGGGTATAAGTATAAAACTGTAAATGGCAAGGACACGATCGATTATATTGAAAATGCATTTATGGCGCCAGCATATTTGACAGAATCCTTCGGTCTCGAGTATAAGCCGAGCAATGAGTTTTCATTGCGTTTTGGTACGGGTACCGCACGGCAGACTTTTATTTTGGATGAGCGCGTAAGACCACGCTCCGGAGAAGGATTTTATCAAAAGTATGGCTATTATAGAGATCCAAACGACCCTACTGTTGGTACTGGGGAACGGTTTGGTGTCAAAGAAGACCGTTCTTTCTCCAATGCACTGGCATTTCAGATCACAGGTAACCTAGACAAGAACTTTACGGATAAATTGAACGTAAAAGCGCGTTATAATCTATTTGCTAATTATGAGAAAATTTCAGATCCAACCCATCGTCTTGATGTGACCATAACAGCTAAAGTAACCCGTGTAATCAACGTCAATCTGAATGGGATTATGATCTATGATCCGGATGTTATTTCAAGAGTTCAGTTGAGCCAGTCATTGGCTATGGGAATTGTATATAGTTTACCAAAATAATGCTTAGATCAGTGTCAGTTGGGATCGTATTTGCTGTGTTGATGTCTTTGGCGAGCTGTAAGTCCAAGGGACAAGCCGCTGTGGCAAAACCATTGATTGCGTCTTTTGTTCCTGCTGTAGTATTGGAGGAGAAGGTTGTAGCCAAGCCTGACACAAATCAATTGACACCACAGGAAAGAAAAGTAATCTTTTTACAGAAGACGGGCGAACACCCCTACTGGCGACAGGCCGAAGCCATTCACTATGATGTCCGCAAGCCAAATTTTGTGATCATCCACCATACGGCACAGGATAGTGTCGGTCAGACTATTAAAACATTTCAGATACCGCGAACCAAGGTTAGTTCACATTACGTAATTGGCCGAAATGGGGAGATTATCCAAATGTTGAATGACTATGTGCGATCTTGGCATGCTGGAGTAGCAAAATGGGGATCTATTGTTGACATGAATTCCTGCTCTATCGGGATAGAACTGGATAATAATGGCAGAGAACCTTTTCCCGATGCACAGATCAATTCGCTGATAACAGTATTAGATACCTTAAAATCACGCTATCTGATTCCTGATAATAACTTTATTGGACATGCAGATATTGCTCCGTCGCGTAAGAATGACCCCAGTGTATTCTTTCCCTGGAAAAAGCTTGCTGAAAAAGGCTTTGGTATTTGGTATGATGAGGGGCAACTGGTGGCCCCTCCGGATAATTTTAATGCCATTGATGCCCTTAAGATCATCGGGTATGATACATCTAATCTAAAGGCTGCTATTGTTGCTTTTAAACGGAAATTTATTGTCCGGGACACCACGCCCGAGCTGACGGTGTATGATAAGAGTGTACTGTACAATATTTATAAAAAATATTAAAACTGTCAACAAACGAGTTTTGGCAAAATATAAAATAAAACGCTGACCGCTTAGGTCATCAAGACGAAAGGTTCAGGTTCTTTATGAATTTGAACCTTTTCTTTTCAATATTCATAGCCTTTTTCTGCAGGATTGTTTTTATAGATTGCTCCTGTTATGAGGTGCCGATTTAAAAAATAGCTGCAGTAAATAGGCGATCAGCATGACCGAGAGACAGCCAATGAGATTCAGCCAGAGAAAGGGAATTTTGTCAAGATACCATACGCCAACGACGATGATTTCTGAGAGGATCGCCGCAATGAACACTGCTTTTCCCTGAACTTTTTTTAGATAAAAGGCGACAATAAATATGCCTAGGATGGTGCCGTAGAATAAAGAACCCAAGATATTCACCGCTTCCAGCAAATTGCCAAGCCTATTTGCATATAGCGCAATGATAACAGTAAAGATACCCCAGATCAAGGTAAATACACGTGACCAGAAGAGATCCTGCTTTTCTGTTGCATGGCGATTTATAAAACGCTTATAAATATCGATAGTTGTCGTAGATGCCAAAGAGTTAATTGCACTGGCAGTAGAGCCCATGGAAGCCAAGAAGATAACGGCGATCAGGAGGCCAATCAACCCTTTGGGAAAGGTTTTGGTTACAAACGAAAGGAAAACATAGTTATTGTCGTTTGTTTCAGCTGCCGGATTGTTCTTCTTGATAAGTGTCAGTGTGCTGTCTTTCACTTGCTGCATCTGTGTATTCAATTGATGCAATGCGGAGCGGGAGGCTTCGATGCCCCCTTGATCTTCCTGATCAAGGGCCGTATTGAGTCCATTCACAGCAGATTCACGCTGTTGGAATAATTGGCTGTGCTTTTGTTCAAGCTCCTGATAGGACGCTGCATATGGACTTTCTTTCAACTTCTGTACTTCAACCTGGTTAAAGAAAATTGGCGGTTGATGGTATTGGTAGTAGGTAAATACGAGTACACCGATCAACAGGATGGCAAATTGCATCGGGATCTTCAAAAGTCCATTCATAATTAGCCCCATTCTGCTCTCTTTAATGGATGACCCAGTCAGATAACGCCCCACCTGACTTTGGTCGGTGCCAAAATAAGACAACTGTAGGAAAAATCCACCAATCAATCCTGTCCACAATGTATAATTGTTATTCAGGTCAAAAGTGAAGTCCAGCGCATTGGTTTTTCCCGATTTACCAGCAATATGAAGAGCTTTTGAAAGTCCAATATCCGACGGGAGTAAGTGGATGACGAGCATACCAGCTATAAGCAGAGAGCCAAAAATAATGCTCATCTGGAGCAGCTGTGTATGAGAAACCGCTTTCGTCCCACCGTAGGTGGTGTAGATAACCACAAAGCTTCCAATGATCAGCGTCGTCAGTGTGAGATCAATATGAAGGATGGTTGAGATGATAAGCGCTGGCGCAAAAATGGTGATACCTGTGGATATACCGCGTTGTATCAAAAATAATAATGCTGTGAGTCCACGCGTTTTGACATCAAAACGCTTCTCAAGAAATTCGTATGCGGTGAATACCTTTAGTCTGTGAAATATTGGGATAAACGTGATACAAAGTACAATCATGGCCAAGGGGAGACCAAAATAGAACTGTACAAAACTCATTCCCGAGGAGTAGGCCAAACCGGGGGCAGACAAAAAGGTAATGGCACTGGCTTGCGTGGCCATTACCGAAAGTCCTACATGGTACCAAGGCAAAGAACGATTGCCTAAAAGATAACCATCAATATTTTTGATTCCTCTACTTTTATAGATGCCATAAGCGACAATCGATAAAAGTGTTAATAATAGAACTGTCCAATCTGCTGTACTCATGAATAATATTTCGTGAAAAAGTACAGAAAAAGGATAAATATAAATAGCCAGATAACGACCATCCAGTAGTAGCGTTTCCAGCTATTCATCCTATATTTTATCTGTCCGAGGGCTTCTGTGGATAGATAACACTGTTAAAGAAAGCAGCGATAATCAATCCAATAACAGCACCACCGATAATGCTCAAGAATGTCTCATTTGCAGTGAAGCCAATTAATGCACCAAATACTACAGCGACTAAAAGGATAATTCCTTTTGCTTTGCCAGCATCGATTGTTGTGCAGTTGTTGTCAATCTGATTTTCCATTGTGATATTTTATTTTGATTTTGATAACAAATTTACAAATAATCTGTAAGCTCCGGGAATTCCGGCGGGTAATTGTCTAAAAAAAGATAATGATGTATAGACAAATTTTCCCTTTCCGTATTCAGCGATCAATAGTGATCCTTTGTGCAGTGGTTCGCCCGGATCCTGCATTGTGATAGGAGTACGGTATCTTTTGTCTATATTTTCAGCAAAATATAAACCTCTCTCCTGTACCCAATTGTCGAAATCCACTTTTGTAATTTTATTGGGATAATTGAAAATCGGATCTTTCTCGTCGAAATGGACAGTGGCAAGCTCATCAGTCACTCGGCTCCTTCCAAGGCTAAAAGCATAAGGGCCAAAATTTTTCGATACAAGCCCATTGTTGACATTGTATTGCTCAAGAACAGTGCCCCCAGCATTTACATAGTCAAAAAGTTTATGCTGAATCTGTGTGATGTCTTTATTGACATTGAAGATTCTTACACCCAAAATGATCGCATCGTAACTGGCCAAGTCGCTTTTTAAAAGCTGATCGGTGGTCAATACATCCACTTTGATGCCAATTGCACTGAGCGATTCGGGAATCAAGTCACCTGCACCATGGATGTAGGCTACTTTTTTAACCTCATTGTTTAGGTTGATATTACTCATTTTTATGGAAACGTCCGGGAAATAGACAATCTCTGGAATATGTGAATACGCGATCGTCTTTGTTTCCTTCAGATTTTCCTTGTGGTCTATTTGAAAATGCAGCGTGTCAATGGAAGAAACTGTGGCATCTAAAGGTTTTATGGTGATTTCTTTTGAAAGATCACTAACACCTGGATCAAACTGCAGGTCGAACGAAGACGGAGTTATTTCCCAGCCTTTTGCGCCAATAGCCTGTATGTTGAACGATTGTGTCGGATTTTGCTCGTTCTTTTTAAATAATAGATTTACGTTGACAGCTTTCGCATTTTGCGTTAATGCCAGCGGGCTCGAACTCTTTGCGGTGAGCTGTGGCAGGATGACAACTGGATTATATATTTCGCCACGGACAGGGTCAGTATATTTATATTGTATAGGCTGGTCAAATCCTATAAGGCTGCCATTGATATTTAATTCAAAGCTTACTTGTGGCCGGTTTGGGTTTTCGGGATAACCCGTTAAGTTAAAATCACTGACATTAAATTTCCCTTTGGCATGTGGAGAAACCAGCCAGTACGGTTGTGTAGAATTTGTTGCGCGTACGGCTATAGAATCTTTTAAAAGAACATTGTTCACTAAGTTTTTATGGGTCTCTTGACCATTTAGCTTGATCAGCTGTACCTTGACATTTGGTCGTCTGGCAATGATAGCGTTATCCACTTTGATTTGATCACCTATCGCGTAATCTGGTTTTTTTGCTATACTTTCAAACCAGATTCCTCCACATGCCAGGATCAATTTCTCGACTTCCTTTTTTTTCTCGTTTTTCCAGTAATCGTCATTAATTTGGTCGAGGCTTTTATGGAGTTGGATTAGATCCGGTAAGACTGATTCAGGTTTGTCAATTTGATAATGCTGATTGACTTTTGCAATCAATGCCTGTACCGTTCCACTATTGGGAATTCTTTTCCAAGAGGTATCAATTCCATCGAGTAGCGAAGTCGTTGCTGGCATACCGTCGACGTGTTCAAAATACTCAATAGAAGAACCGCGTTGTGCAGCGGATCCGAAGCCTTGGCTTTTATGCGAAGATCGGCTATGTGCGGCAATCTCGCCATATGAAGCACCTATAAGTGCATTGTAATTGCCGATGTTAACTTGGAGTTGCTCTTCACTTGTGTTGTCCTGACCACCAAAATTAAACGTGTTCCAAAGCAGACGTTTTGCCTGCCAGGGTTTTACGTATTGAAGCTGTTCTGGGAATTGTTTGGGGTCAGCAGCAGCTTTGAATGCCTCATGGGCCAGCATTGCTGAAGCTTGGTGGTGACCATGTCCACCCCTAGCATCAGGGGGAAACCTTGTTATAATCACATCAGGTCTGAATTTGCGGATCAACCATACCGCCTCAGCGAGTACCCGTTGTTTGTCCCAGAAGGCAAACGTTTCCTCTGGAGTTTTAGAAAATCCGAAATCATACGCTGAAGAGAAAAATTGCTCTCCTTTGTCGATCTTTCGTGCTGCAAGAAGTTCCTGTGTACGGATCAGTCCCAGTTCGATGCCCTGTTCGGTACCGATGAGATTTTGCCCGCCGTCGCCACGGGTGAGGGATAAATAACCCGTTCTATATTTTTTTTCCTGGGCTAACCAGGCGATCAGACGGGTATTTTCGTCATCTGGATGTGCCGCAAAGTACAGAACAGAGCCTAAAACATTCAGTTTTTCTAAATTAAGCTTGATCTCGGCAGCATTCC
This sequence comes from Sphingobacterium sp., assembly GCA_031277685.1. Lineage (GTDB taxonomy): Bacteria > Bacteroidota > Bacteroidia > Sphingobacteriales > Sphingobacteriaceae > Sphingobacterium. The sequence goes on from JAITLV010000050.1 coordinate 9,259, forward strand.
ACTGTGGATTTTGTGCTTGTACAGTTGACTTTGACAAGATACTAGCCAATAGAATTATAACAGAAAGAAGGGGTTTTTGCATGCTTAAAGATAAAGATTTCATCTAAAACAGCATCGTTGTACATTGTAATTTTAATGTATATTATTCACTGCAAAGGAGACGAAACTAATCGAAAATAAGGGGGTTAGCTTGAATTTGGCTAAAAATAAAAAACGGAAATTCCAACCAAGTTGAAATTTCCGTTTAACAATTAAAATATTTTTTCCTGAAACGAATTTTTAGAGAATAGTTATTTTGTCGCTTCGCTCCAAGTGGCAACCTTTAACATAGTAAATATATGCAGAAAATATTTA
>JAITLV010000182.1 GCA_031277685.1 Sphingobacterium sp.
ATAAAAGTGAAGTCCATTTTTGTTAAGCAGTTGTCTTTAAGACCACTCTTGACCATACGATTAAAAACGTCTTCGGCAGAAACCATTTCTTTGGCAAATCCGCCAACAAAATTGTCCCAAGTGATGAATGTCTGTTCCATTTTCTTTTGTCCGTAGGATGTTAAGGTTGTTAATAAAAGTAATAGCGTAAATATCTTATTTCTCATTCGTGGTGTCAGTTTTTAAATTAAATACCTTGAAGCTTGTAAAATTGATATATACATTCCTTGCTATAAACTATGAGATTTTCGACCAATAAAAACTGTTCGCTCAGCAATCTGATATATCTCTTCATATTTTTGATTGATATAGAGATCATCTTCATAACTATTAAAATCAAAATAAATGCTACTGTTATTAGATACTATCATGGCTTGCTACTTTTCAATCGGGCAAGGTTAATACCCAAGCCTAATATACATTATTTATGCTGAATTAATATGTTTGTGAATATTAACTTTCAAGATTATTACAAACTGTAAGGCTAAGGTATTGGTTTGAAAGAAGGATTGGTTATGGGAAACCGTAAGAAGACTTGAAAGGCAATCCGTAAGTCCCGAATGCTTTGTTTCCGAACTGATCCAGTTATTTAGAGAAAAATTTGTATAAAACCGTTAGAACATTGTTCCAATTATTCTTTATTTTTAGTCTATGAGTGACTATACTATTTCGCTAGTGCCTAAAGTGTCCAGGTACGCTTTTGATGAAGTTGTTGTAAATGATATTTTAAAGTGGTTAGTTTCGAAAGATATCGTCAAAGCTGAATTATCGGATTGTATACTCGGCAACCTTGGATATGCAATTTCTGATGGTGCTCAATACATTGTATCTGATCCTCAGCTTCTTCCACACCAACTTGATATAAATGGTCTGGAAATAACAACTGAGCGCACTATATTTGATACCGGCCAAAATGGCATCGATCGTATCATATGCCCCAGTTGTACAGAAAATATTGTAGACAATGAATGGGATCTTGATTCCTGGTGCCAGGGTTTTACCGATAATTTGTTGTGTCCGATATGTGGCAACGAAAGTGACATCCAGCAATATGTCTTTGAACCACAATGGGGATTCAGCAATTTTGGATTTACATTTTGGAACTGGCCTGAATTGAAATCTGAATTTATAGTTGAATTGCAGGAGAAATTAAACTGTGACCTGGCGGTTGTAAGATCTCATATTTAATCATCATGGAAAAGGATAACAATGAAGGAAGGAGTATCATTAAAGGAAGTGGTTTTCTTCGGGTAGACTGGGGTGATGAAAAAAACGGATCAGTACTATTTTTTCAGGGGGAAACGGTCTTATTAGGAATTTGTAATATTCCCTTTGCTTTATATACAACAAGTAGGTTTGATAGAAATACCTTGCCAAATGAACATGCAAAAAACCTTTACCAACTTGAAAAACTATTTTTAACTGGTGATTACAGTAGTAGAAGGGTAAAAGAAAACAGTCCCTATGAGATCCCGTTATGGATAAATGACCTTGAAAATTTAAGTTTGTTATATTTGGACCATTTTGATTTAATCGGTTTGACCAACCTCAGAATACAAAACCTAAAAACACTGGTTCTTAAAAATATTCATGCTATTGATATTTCCAATCTTTTAATTGAAATATTAACTTTTAAATACCTAACACATATCGCTTATGATGAGTCTTGTATCCCATTAATCGACCAATTAAGAAAGCATCATACTGGAGAGATTACTTTCGAGCTCTTAGATGGTTAAAAAAAGAATATGAAAAAACCTCTTTTAATATTGGATTTGGACGAAACATTGTTGTACGCAACAAAAGATAAGTTGGTACAGCATGAAGATTTTGCCGTAGGGCCATATTATGTATATTTGCGTCCAAATTTAGCCTATTTTTTATCAGAAATGGCTGGAGATTTTAAACTAGCCATTTGGAGCTCTGCGGATGATACATACGTTCATGAGCTCGTTGATAAAATAAAACCAGCCGCTATCGATTTTGAGTTTATCTGGGGACGATCTCGCACGACAAAAAAACGGATGAGTGTGACTGATGAATATTATTACGTAAAAAGGTTATCCAAAGTAAAACGCAAAGGCTTCTTATTGGAAAGAACGCTTATAATAGATGATACTGCTGAAAAATCAATGTTAAACTATGGCAATGCAATCCAAATAGCTGAATTCACAGGAAATGCTAACGATGGTGAACTACTCCTATTGGCTTCCTATTTAAAGAAATTTAAAAATGTTGATAATGTCAGGAGAATTGACAAAAGATATTGGAGGAATCAAGATTTGCCCACATAGATGATTATATTCATCTTATTAAACATTCACTGTACAAACGACGATCGGAGTTCATGAACTAAAATCTAAAAATAGGAGAATGCAAATTATTAGAATAACCACGACTTCACTCTGCTGCATTTTGGCGGGCTTTATTTCTTCAGTTTTCATAAAATGGGATTGGTCATTTATCCTTATTCCGACATTAATATCATTAGCCGTATCATTCAGCAATTTTGATAGGATCAGTTTTCCCAAGAAATTGATAGGCATACTTCTACATTGGTTTTTGAGTATTGTTATTTTTATCATCACGATTGGCATCACTGTATTTATTCTTTCTCCAATGGGAATGCATGCGATGTATATTGGTTCGGCTTTAGCTGCCATACTATTTGCACTTATTACAAATATAAACTTGACTTTTCCAAAGTTCTGGCTTTCAATAGTGATTATATTCGTATTGTCTTTATTAGTATGGCCGATATCAGATTATATGCACGTCCATCCAACATTTAAATTCGCAGCATTAAATGGGCGTGAGAATATCATCACGATATGGTGCTCACTTGTTGGATTTGGAATTGCATTGGGTGTACATCATAGGAAGTATAATTCCGATGACAACTCATGACTGCGATAAATTGATTAATTTTAGAAAAAGTCTTAGTATATGGTACGATTTGTTATGCTAGAGTGTCTAGCAGATAACTATAAACTTGAATTTATACATGTCCAAAGATAGTGTAAAAAGCAATTCAGTAAACTCTGCTGATTATATAAAAGGCTTGCCATTTGACTACATCGAAACATATTCCCTCCAGCGTGGAGAGGAATACAATGCGGTAATCCAAACGTTGGAACCAGAACGAAATAGTTTAAAAGTGAGAAAGGAAAAACGGAACAATCTCAACGAAAACGAAGAAATTCGCCTGATCGGGCTGAATGCTTTATTGGGTGTAACACAATATTTAATTGATGATACAGGTCGATTTCATTTTTCGAGTCAAAGGACCAATACTTTTCAGTATGGTAATGAAACAATCAGTCTACTAATAAATATTTTACTTACAAAAACAATTGATGTCAACAATTGGATGTGTGCCCCCATTTACAGAGATGCTATTGTGTTCTACAATAGCTCTGGCGAAATTATATCTGTTTTGAATATCTGTTTAAGTTGTGAAGCAATGGCAATAGATAGCTGCAATCGAGTTGTTGCTGATTCCAGCACATATGAAATGCTCAGAAAGTTTTTTAAGGAAATTGGTCATCCTATAGATTCATGAATTAGACAAATATAATTATACGTTCAATGCACGAAAGAATAATAGCAATATGTTTAATGGCCCTAGTGCTATTTTCATGTACTTCGACGAACAAAGTTCCAAGTAATAGTAATAACATCATTGTACCGACAGCCAAATTTGACTTCACAGATACCATACCGAAAACAACCATTAAGGACACATCACTGGCATTCCCGCAAATATTTGAGGGAAGTTTCGTGAAGGGTACAAAAGTAACGCAATTCGGCACGGAAATAACTTTTGATAAGATAGCTGTCGGAAATCTAAAGGTGTCATCGGGACAGATTATCGCAACTGATCCTGTCATGTTAAACGATGCGATAGCCTTTAATGAAAATTTCCTTGTTGGTGAGTTTCCAGTCGAATTGGCTATGGCAGATATCAATGCCAATAAGGATCGAAGGATTGCATTTGCACGGGTAAAATTCTCAGATAAGCCCATCCGGAAATGGGAATTTGCATTATTACCGGGACAGACTCAAATCCCCCTTAAATCTAAAGAAATATATGGATATGGAGTAGATGCAGGACTAGGTCTTTTCGTTGATCAAGCAGCAAAGGATAGTCTGAATAAGCTGCTCGATAAAAACTGGGACAATATGTTCTCCGAAAAATTCGAGGATTATTTAAACTACGATTTTCAAAATTACAATGCCGTCTTTTTCTCCACGGGCTATGGAGATGGTTTTTATGCTACTTACATTGGAAGGGACAGTGATGGCAAAATTTGTCAGCTATTGACTGACTTTGATATCGTACTGTGGCGGAATGTAGCAGAGTAGCGAAAGATTGAGCGTTTTATTTCTTTTCTAAGGAATCTAAATTAAGCTCGTAAACGTCCCCTAATTCACCACTGCATTTTATGAAGATATTCTTAGGAATCTCAGAAAAATCAATTTTGGTGACTAACGATCGGTCACATTCATTTTTAGTTGTGTTATAAAAGAACAGCTCATTCTTGTCTAACTTTATAGGCAGATCACTTGATGCTCCCAACACATAATTCCCAAAGTATTGTTTTTTATTATCATATAACAGAATTGAACCTGTAGTATGTTTATTCGGGCCCCACACCCCACCCCAAGTTACTATATAATACTTTTTTTGGGCTTTCGTCTCTATCTCGCCTAGATAGGCTACATCGACTTCATTCAGGTAATCCTTCTTATCACTCAGATTAAACCTGAATGTCTTCCCTACAACGTTTTTGGATAAAACAGACAATACGATATCCTCTTTATCTTGAGCTAGCCCAGTACCAGATAAACAAAAGAAAATAGAAATTATTAAAAGTTTTTTCATAATTCAAATACCCCTGTGACGTTAAAATGGTGTTATTCTATCTTCTTATAAACGGACAGCTAGAAAATAACATAAATGTCGCTAACTTATTTTATTCGTTTAGTTTTGATGACACTTTAATTTTCATATTTACAGTATCCAAAATAAAACATCGGATTTGGATATTTCTTTTTATCAAATGATTTTCCGATTGGATTAAGATAACCCTTTGAAATCAAAATTTCTTCACCAAGGTGTTCGACTTTTTCCCCATCATATCTGAGTGTTAATACATTACCTGCTCTCTCCCATGTGCCGATCCTCCATTCATTATATCCAAAAGTACCTGTCCAATGCAATTCAAATGTCTTGTCTTTTCTGAAAAGGATATAAGCTTGATTTTGAGTCCCTTCATAACAGGCTCTAAATTCAACGTTGCTTTCGAGTTTTTCTGAATCAAGCCTGTAGGGACTAAATAGCGTGTATAAAATTGTAATTGAGCAAATTATTGTTGGCAGACAAAATTTTAAAGACAAGTTCTTCTGATTGCGAATAATTTCAATAATCCCCTTGATTTCAAAAACAAATATTGCGACAAAAGTAACGGGGATTAAAGCTGTCAGACCCCAGTACACAATACCAGAAAGATACTTGTCAATATGATGGTAAAATATGGTCAGTAAAAGATAAACGCTACAGATAATTGTTGTTAAAATCAGTGACCGCTTTGTCTTTGTAGTTTGTTGCATAAATTGCTGCTTTTCTATTATACCAACTTACGAAAATTTGCAGTATCGAAAAAGCATGAACGGAATAATAGTTCCAAATAGTTATTTTTTTACAGTCAATACCTTAATTCGTTTTTTTATTGCATATTAGCCATCGGAAAATTAGACCATTTGAATTGGTACGACCTATAAAACAAATTGACTATGGAAAGGCCATATAGCGGTATTGCAACCCATTACGAAACTCCAACGGGATATTACATTATCGTCCCGGCAAAAAAGCATTTACCTATTATCATTATTTTTAGTTTATGGCTGGTTGGTTGGATACAATCAATTATTTTTTTTGCCCCGACACTTGAGAACTTTTACGATACCACTGGAGGTTTAAGCTTCGAGGGAATATTTTTTATATTTTGGTGGATCCTCTCGACGGCAGCTGGCTTATTTGTAATGAAAACGTTAATGTGGTACCTCATTGGAAAAAAAATCATTACAATAGATCGCGAGCAAATAAGTATTGCCAGAAAAAACGATATACTCTTCAGGCATAAGATTTATGATCTACAGGAAGCGAAGAAATTTCATGTTGAGGAAGAACATTTTGAGTTTGTTTTTTGGAACCAGGGGAATAGTTTAGGTATTTTTAGAAACAGAGGCACTATTCGATTTGAATATGGTTTTAAAACCATAAAATTTGCAAATGATATGGATCAGGCTGAGGCAAACCACATCTTGGAATCATTACGTTCGTCGGGCTATCTGACCACCACTAATTTTTGACCTGGCCAGCATTGATTGCATTGGCATCTGAAAGGGGTCAGAAAACACTAAAGAAATGGAAAATTTAAACGAAAAAGTTTGGTATGCTTGTTATGGTTCCAACCTGCTACAAGAGAGGTTTCTTTGCTATATACAAGGCGGCCAGCCCGCCGGTGCGCACACATTCTATAGTGGATGTGAGGATAAGACACCGCCGATCGACAGTGAAGAAATGTCTATTTCCGCAGAGCTATATTTCGCAAAGGTCTCGAGAAATTGGAACGGAGGTATTGCCTTTATCAGAACTACATTTACTCCTACTGCATCTACTTATGGACGAATATATTTGATAACAAAAGGCCAATTGATAGATATTGCTAGACAGGAGACGAATACAAGTACCAGCTTGGAAATTGAATTTGAAAAGGCAATTAAAAATGGCTCTTATATCTTTAAACAGCCATCCTGGTATGGTAACCTATTGTACTTGGGTGAGCATAACGGCTTCCCTATTTTTACGATAACAAATGAACAAGATTCACAATCCTCGACTAAACCCAGCAATGCCTATTTAAAAACAATTATTGATGGACTTCGGGAAACACATTGGCTCGACAATCATGCTATCTTTGATTATCTAAAAACCAAACACGGTATTATAGAAAATTATTCTGAAGAGGAACTCAGGTCAATTATCGGTGACAAGAAGGACTAATTTATTTAAATTAGAGGCTAAATACTTAGAAAACTTTATTGAGCTAAAATGAAATCAACAGAAGTATATCGAATAATCAATAAAATTATCTTTCCAGAATTAAAAAGCTTAGGGTTTAAAAAAACTAAAAGCGGAATGCTGGGATTTTTCAAAGCATTAAAGGAACATTATCTTGTATGCTGGTTCTAAATTTGTCTTTGAGGTACAGATTAGCGAGACCAATGACATCGGTTCTCCTTCGGTTTTCAGGGAAAGAATCCCATTCTTTTTAACATTGGACGATCTAGCCAAAGTAACCGTGATCGAAAATAAAGTTAAAGACAAACTGCGTTTGCCACCTAATACTCATGATATTTTTGGCATGGATGAAAATATACAGCTTTGGTACAAGAAAAAATTTGAGAAAGTTGATAACAACTACACAAATTCTAGTGATATCTGGTTTGTATATTTTGACGAAACAGATGTCAACAATTGGATTGAATTCTTACAACCTATCATAAGAAAGGTCATATCCGATTTTGAAAAATCAGATTACTAAATGGAAGGTTTTTAATATCCTATCTAAAAGAATAGTTTTCCAACATGTGTAATGCCAACAGTTCATTTCAGCAGAAAGAAGCCATCTACATCGATGGAAAGGATAAGACCAACGATGTCCAGTCCTATTCTTTCGTGGGCGAGAAATGTATTGTGGCATTTAAAAGCAGTGATAAAAAATATACGTACAATAAAGATAAAGTTCAGATCATCAAATCTGCTTTGCAGAGCAAAAAAGCGGCTACCGCTTTCAACTATCTAAAAACAATTGCGGATACTGTAGGGCTTAAGTCAGAAGATGGGAAAAACATTCTTGAAGATAGCTATAATAGAATATCATTTATCCCAGAGTATGCTATTCTGTCCAATTATCTGAATGAAATACAACCCAAAAATTGTAATCTCCTGGCTCCTGTTGAAATCTTTCCTTTTGAATTCAACCTCAGTCAAAAAGAAGCTGTAAATAATGCCTTTGCCAACCCACTGAGTATTATAGAAGGGCCTCCCGGTACCGGTAAAACGCAGACGATCCTCAATATAATCGCCAACGCTGTCATGCATGGTCAAAGTGTAGCTGTGGTGTCAAGCAATAACTCGGCAACGAAAAATGTGTATGAAAAATTGCAAAAGAATGGTCTCTCCTTTTTCGCTGCTTTGCTGGGAAGCAACCAAAATAAAAGGGAATTTATAGAATCGCAATCGGACATTCCTGACCTATCCAAGTTTCAGTTAACGGAGAAGCAGCTGACTCAGTTAAAACAACAGAATAGTGAGCTCTTGCTACAACTCACCGAAAAACTAACACAGAAGAACGAGCTGGCCACGTTGAAACTCCTTATCGAAAACATAAGAACGGAACAGCAGCATTTTCTCAATACTGTGAAATCAATAGCAGAATTTAAACTGAACAGTAACCTTTCATCAGATCGGCTACTGGCACTCTGGAATTCCGTCACCGATCAAGAACTTACTGGAAAACAGTTTAATTGGTGGAAGAAACTGATCTATCGTTTTAGGTACCGTATCAAAGATAAGGGCTTTTATACCTTATCGCATTGGGACATGATCAGGATCGCTCAATCGGCTTATTACCGAACAAAGATTGGGGAACTGGCATCTCGTATCGGATCATTGGAAAAGGATTTACACAATTTCTCCTTTGATGCAAAGATGCGCGAGTATACGGAAATCGCGATGCGGCTTTTTAAAAATGTACTTTACAACAGGTATCAGCATAAGGATCGTCCGATATATCAGGAGGCTGATCTGCGTGGTAAGTCCACCAGTTTCATTGCAGACTATCCTGTCATCATGAGTACCACCTATTCGCTGCGAAGGTGCCTGGCTGAGCATACGGTCTATGACTATGTGATCATTGATGAATCTTCGCAGGTGGATCTGGCAACGGGTGCATTGGCCCTGTCATGCGCCAAACGTGCCGTTATTGTCGGTGATCTCAAACAGCTGCCGAATGTAGTGGATGCTACAATGGCCCAAAAGACAGATGCTATCTTTCATGCATTCAAGCTGTCTGAACCTTATCATTATGCGAAAAACAGTTTACTTGCATCCATCACACAGTTATTCCCTGATGTCCATAAAACACTGCTGAAAGAACATTACCGTTGCCATCCAAAGATCATTGAATTCTGTAACCGTAAATTCTACAATGACCAGCTCATTATCCTCTCTGAGCCAACAACGGAACGCGAACCGCTCTTAGTCTATCGGACAGTGGCCGGTAACCATGCGCGGGCACGGATGAATCAGCGGCAGATCGACGTTATTCTGCAGGAGATCATCCCACAGCAGCAGCTTGCTTCGGTTGATCTGGGTATTGTGACGCCTTATCGTAATCAGACAAATGCCTTGCAGGGTACATTTGCGGGCACCAAGGTTATCGCAGATACTGTCGATAAGTTTCAAGGTAGAGAAAATGATGTGATTATTCTCTCAACGGTCGACAATGAAATCTCCGAATTTACGGATAACCCTAACCGACTAAATGTAGCAATCTCCCGTGCCAAAGATCAGCTGATCTTATTGGTGCATGGCAACGACTCCGAAAACGAAAGTAATATCACCGACCTAATCCGCTATATCGAATACAATAATTTCACGATCATACAGAGTAAGCTGCACTCTATATTTGATTACCTGTATAAAGGCTATGAGGAAAAGCGACGCAGGATCTTGTCCCAGAAGCGTATCAAATCGGTATTTGATAGTGAAAACCTGATGTATACGCTAGTGCGTTCTGTATTATCTGATGACAGGTTTTCAAAATACGATGTGCTCATCCATTTTCCATTGCGAAGCCTGATTGACGACTACTCACCCATGACGCCTGCTGAAGCAAAATATGCAGGCCATCACATGACGCACCTGGATTTTTTGATCTACAATAAGCTCGGCAAAAATCCGGTGCTGGCTATCGAGGTGGATGGTTATGCTTATCACGCCACCGAAAGCAAACAATCGGAACGCGACAAGATGAAAGATGCCATTCTGAAAAAATATGGTCTTCCCCTACTCCGCTTTTCGACTACAGGAAGCGGTGAGCGGGAAAGATTGTTGAGGAAGTTGGAGGAGCTGTCTGCTCCTAAACAATAGATAAGTTCCCCCCTATTATGACACACGAACAACAGGTGGAATTAGTTTTCTCCAGACCTGAAAACCAACATATAATCCATATATTGAGTCATTCAATCGAAGTTTTCGGGACGAGTGCCTAAATGCACATTGGTTCCTTCCAGGACATATAAAGAGTAATATATTTTGTTGATGATTTAGTCTATACTAAGGAAACTTCTCGGTTATTGGCATACTATTTCTTTAAGATGTCGGATAAACCTGCTAACCGAGAATGGGAACGCTTCTTTGGTGATGAAAGATAAGAATGAAATACCGAGAATTATTTTAAAGGTGGACAGTCTAGGTAACCCTTCTATCGAAATGTTTGACGATAATGGAAAAGTGAAATGGAAACAATAAGCTATAATCGTATGAAAACTATATAGCTCGCTCCTATATCGCTAAAGATATTGGTGCCAATGACAACATTGGCAGCCCCAATCAATCGGCTAAATGTTATATCATAAAGCTATTTAACAAACATTCCAGAAAGCAACATGTTCTCGTGAAAATTCAGGATTACTGTATAAGGTGGTGTCTTGATTTCAATATAACTGGCAAGATCCACCGGATGATAAATTATTTTAAGCTTATCTAACCATTGACGACTTCTCCACCATTCGGGTGTAAAACTTGACCGCTCATAAAACTTGAATCTTCACTAGCTAGAAATAGAAAGCTTGGTGCAATTTCATTTGGCACTCCTGCCCTTCCCATGGGAGAGTCGCTTCCAAATTCGGAGTTCTTTTTAGGGGCAAATGAAGATGCTATCAATGGTGTCCATACAGGACCTGGGGCAACAGCATTGACCCTAATTCCTTTAGCGATAAGATTTGCTGACAAGCTTCGTGTAAAAGAAATTATTGCACCTTTTGTTGCAGAATAATCTATCAACTTTGGACTGCCTCGATACGCAGTCACAGAGGATGTATTAATGATGCTTGCCCCCTTTTTAAGATAAGGTATGGCATACTTCGTAATCCAGAAATAGGAATAGAAATTATTCTGAAAAGTCTTGTGTAACTGTTCTGTGGTAATTTTTTCAATTGATTCTGTTTCCCAGTGAAGACCCGCATTATTTACAATAATATCAACTTTCTTATGCGTTTTTATTGCAATTTCAATGACTTTTTTACAGTGATTTTCTTTTCCCAAATCACCTTTAATCAACGTGCATTTTCTAGCGAATGATTCAACCTCTTTCTTGGTTTGCTTTGCATCTTTTGTTTCACTAAGATAGGCTACAACAATATCAGCCCCCTCCTTCGCAAATAACAAAGCTACAGCTTTGCCTATGCCGCTATCTCCGCCCGTAATTAACGCTACCTTATTTTTCAATTTTCCTTCTGCAGGATACTTTAATGGTGAAGTGTCAGGGACTGGTGCCATATTTATTTCCAATCCCGGTCGCTTTTGCTTTTGCAATGGTCGAATCTTTTTACTTGCTACTTTTTTCATGCTACTTCCTGTAAATAATTACAAACAATTTCTGATTTCCAGTCTTACTTCTATTCGATTGTTAAACAAATAGTCCTTCTAACGAAGAACTATTCGTTGTATATTAAGAAGGTACCTTTCTTGATTTTTCTCTCTCCCAAACACGGTGACCTTTCATTACCGCTATAAAATCTGCTGTTAAATTGTCCTTGCTTTCAAAAATAACGCCTTTATCTTTTTTAATAAATGATCGTTCAGCTAACCCTTCAGCATCTTTTGCAAATGCCAGGACCTTACAGTGTCGGTAACCTTCATTGATAAAATGGAGATAATCGGCATTTTGCGCAAGAGTTTTTACCGATTCGCCTGCTGGTGTGAAGAATGCATCGTAACAAACTGATGCCTCTGTAAGATAGGAATGTTGGATATCTTCTTCTGTCCCTTCCATGAACCGGATCTTTCCGACATGAGATGCGATCAGCACGGCTTGTGCACCTTCGCTTTCAAGGGCTGTTTTCATTTTATCTATCGAGGATTTGCTAACCCCATTATCGACAAGGAAAGCGACCTTTCTACTCTTGATTGTACCCTCGCCGTCTTTTACTTTCATACTCAAAGCAGCAGACTTGTCAACTTCAGGTTTGACTGGTGTAAGAGGATACTGGGGATGGTTCTGCCGTGCGAATTTGAGGGTTAATGGATCAAGTTCTTTTGGCGGGGTAAGCCCGAGGTTTGTACCAACATTTTTTGCTAATCCTTCGTCTATCTGATTCAAAATGGCCAGTTCTCGCTTTCGTATATTGACATCATTTACTTTCGAAAGCTCAAAACTCAGGGCATTGACCATGTGATCCTGTTCTTCTGGGCTCTGTGAATTAAAAAATAGTCTTGCTTGTGTAAAGTGGTCTGCGAAGGAATCTGAGCGGGCCCTAATTTTTGAGCCATCAATAGCTTGCTTGTGGGATTCAAATCCTACCCCATCATTGAGCATTGCGTGATAAGGACAACCCACAGCTTTACTATTAGGGAAATAACTTACAGCACCTTTAGGAATCTCAGACCGCGCAAAACCATCTTTTTGGTTATTATGTTTGCCGGTCACTGGACGATTGATAGGAAGCTCATGGAAATTCGGACCACCTAATCGATAATTTTGGGTATCCATGTATGAAAATATTCGCCCTTGCAAAAGCGGATCATCCGAAACATCTATACCTGGCACTAACCTTCCGGGGTCGAAAGCGGCCTGTTCGGTCTCTGCAAAAAAATTCTCCGGGTTGCGATTTAGTGTCATCGTTCCGATAATCTGAACAGGCACCAGTTCCTCTGGAATAATCTTTGTCGCATCAAGAATGTCAAACGAGTATTTAAATTCATCAGCCTCAGGAATCAA
>JAITLV010000185.1 GCA_031277685.1 Sphingobacterium sp.
GGACGCAATGACGAATGTCCTTGTGGTTCAGGAAAAAAATATAAAAATTGCCACGGCGCAAATAACTAATCGATAAGAAAGGTTAAACTATGCTGAAGAGAGGATTGATTTTCATACATGCGTTTGTGCTATTTACAATTGTTCATGTAAAAGCACAGGAAAAAGGTGGAGTTATTGTAACCAAAGATTCTTTGATTACACAACTTCAAAATTTTAGGGCAGTAATGGGAATCAATCCTGTCGAAAGCAAAATCACAACGGTTCCTTCCAAACCTGTTGTGCGTTCTGCTGCGACACGTGTTAAAGTGAGAGGGTTTCGTGTGCAGATCTTTGCTGGATCTAGTCGAAATCAAGCTTTCTCAGAGCAAACCCGTTTTCGGGGAATGTATAAAGATATTGATACCTATATCACCTATGATGAACCCAATTACCGGGTGAAGGTGGGCGATTTTAGAAGTCGTTCGGAAGCGAATGCATTTATGCGGGAGCTACGTCAATATTTTAGTAACGTTTTCGTTTTTTCGGAGAACGTTTTTGTCTATCAATAAATCAAATAACCTCATGGCAAGTACGAAAGAAAAAGTCCTGGCCTTAGCCCATCAATATTTTGAAGATACTGTCGCTAACCGTAGATATCTTCATCAAAACCCTGAACTTTCCTTTGAAGAATATAATACTTCCGCTTTTGTAAAGGCTCAGCTAGATCAATTGGGGATTGTCTACGAAGCAAAAGCTGATACGGGTATTGTGGCCTTAATTAAGGGGGAGCTTCCTTCAGACGAAGTTATTGCTCTGCGTGCGGATATGGATGCATTACCTATTCAGGAAGTTGAGGGACGCTCTTATGGATCCGGTACACCGGGAGTCATGCATGCCTGCGGTCATGATGTTCATACTTCCTCTCTGTTAGGAACTGCAAAGATATTACATAACCTGAAAGCTGAATTCGGTGGTACAGTGAAATTGATCTTTCAACCGGGTGAAGAACGCTTGCCTGGTGGAGCATCCATCATGATCAAAGAAGGAGCATTGCAAAATCCAGCACCTTCGGCTATAATAGGACAACATGTCATGCCTTTTATTGAAGTGGGCAAAGTCGGGTTTCGAGAAGGAAAGTATATGGCTTCCTGTGATGAGTTATTTATGACCGTAAAAGGGAGAGGCGGCCATGGAGCACACCCGCATCAGAATATTGACCCAATCGTCATCACAGCACATATTATTACCGCTTTACAACAGATCGCGAGTCGCTTTGCGGATCCGCGTACACCGACAGTTTTGTCCTTCGGTAAGATTATCGCTAACGGTGCAACGAATATTGTTCCTGATCAGGTTTATCTAGAAGGCACATTTCGGACATTCGATGAGCAATGGCGTGCAGAGGCGCACGAGAAGATGGTAAAAATGGCTGTTGGAATTGCCGAAAGTATGGACGCCAGCTGTGAATTCGAAGTTCGTAAAGGCTATCCATTTTTAATCAATGAGCCTGAACTGACAAAGAATGCCCGTACTTTTGCAGAGGAATATCTTGGAAAAGACAATGTTGTGGATCTAGATCTCTGGCCGGCAGCAGAAGATTTTTCTTATTACTCCCAGGAGATTAATGCATGTTTCTATCGGTTAGGTACAGGAAATAAAACGAAGGGTATAACTTCTGCAGTGCATACACCGACGTTTGATGTCGATGAGTCCTCACTGGAAGTCAGTACGGGATTGATGGCTTACATTACCCTACGTAGATTGGGATATTAAATCTTTAGCAATGTCGTCTCACCACATCGTTCGTGAAAACCAGGAGCCTGCTCTGTTGATTGAAGATCTGTTTCTTATAGATGAAGAAGATTTAGGCCAATTGCTGGAATGGAGCCCGACAATTGCCGTTGAAAATAATATGTTTGATCCCCTGCATGCTCGAGGATATAAGCTTGATATTATCTTTTCACAGGATCAGGCAGATCAAGTACAGGAAAATTTAAAAGTAATCCCTTATTGCGATAATTTTTTACAGGCCGCTATTGAATACCTTATAGCATATCAATACAAAGCAGTCAATATTATTACAGATCAGATCAGTCTGGCACACTACTATCCCTATTTAGAGCAGATCAATATTGTCTTGTTGGCTAAAGGGATACGCTACTATTTTGTCACTACTGGATTTACAAAATGGAAAATGGGTGGTGAATGTGTGAAAATAGATGCACAAGGGGAAGAAATCACAGCAGAAGGACTTCAGAAAATTGGTGAAGATCTTTATGAAACAGTGGGAGATGGCTTATTTACGCTCAGATTTTCGAAATCAAAATATATTTTAATAGGGGAGACAATCTCATGATAACAATAGAATTAGCCGAACAGACAGATATCCGTAGTATTTCGAATATGGCGCATATTATATGGCCTGACGCTTATGGAGAGATACTTTCAAAGGACCAGATCGATTTTATGCTGGAGAAGAGCTATACCGTGGAAGGTTTGGCTGAGGGAATGGTCAATGGGCAGTTTTTTTATATTTTGAAGGAAGATGGTATTGGGCAAGGTTTTATCGCGCTGAAAACCTTTGGCGATAAACTTCGTATTGAAAAGCTCTATTTGATGCCCAATGTACAGGGAAAAGGTTTTGGGAAAGCTTTGATTGACTTTGCTGTTGAAAAAGCAAAAACCAAAAGCAAGGACATTTTGGAACTCAATGTAAATAGAAATAACCCTGCTTACCATTTCTATTTAAAGCAGGGTTTTCAGGTTATTGAAACTGTTGATATTCCCTATTATGGCTATGTTTTGAATGATTATGTCATGCAGTTGGTAATCGGTCGTACAGCTACTTCCTAGTCTTTTAATTTTTCCACACGCGAGGGTGTTTGCTTGCCCTCTACAATACCTGAAGCTCCAATCGCAATCGCTTCGATACTGGAGATAATATTTTGAACGTTTAATGTCGTTACTTCATCCTTTACGGTGTGGTAATATTCGTCTTTATCCATTTGCGATGTAGAAAATGAATGCGCGGGAACACCTTTTGCCGCTAACACAGCATTATCACTTCGATAGAATAGATTTTGTTTTGTATAAGGATCAGGATAAAATTTGAAATTGGTGTTTTTTAGATTTTCCTGCATTAATTTGCCCAAATCGGATTGATCATATCCTGTTATATAGACCGTATTGGGACCAAATTTTGAATCTTTTCCGATCATTTCCATATTGACCATTGCCACAACCTGGTCCGCATTGATGTGATTAGAAAAATATTTTGAACCATACATGCCGAGCTCTTCTGCTGTAAATGCCACAAAGATCAGTGTTCTTTCATTGCTGTTTTTCTTTTTATAGTAGTCTGCAAGCGTCAACATCGCTGTTACTCCCGAAGCATCATCATCGGCTCCATTGGCGATCGAGTCCTGTCCAACAGCAGGTAATATGCCAATATGGTCATAATGCCCTGAAAAGATCACATATTCATTTGGCTTGCTTTTTCCGGGGAGAACTCCCGCAACATTAAAAAGCGGAAAGTTTTGAAGATTACGCTCAATATGCACATGGAATGTCTTTGGCTTTTCCTTGGTTAGCAGATAAACTATTGAGGGTTTTTGTATACTTGAATCTTCAATAAATTTGGGGTTGCTGAGCATCTGGCCAAAACGAACAAAAGAAGCTTCAAAGGATGGGTCTACCAATACAAGTGTATTTTCCTTCGATAAGGACTGTTCCCGGAAGGCCTGAGCGAAATCTGAGTCAGATGTAATGTTAACGATTTTAATGGAGCTTTTATCATCCCATTTGAGATCCACATGGTTTCCAAGCGATATAATATGCTCTGCGGGAATTGTCTTTTTATTTATGGTTGCGGTATTGCTTTTTGGCGAGAGTTTGTCCAGTTGGAATGTTTGTCTGAAAGACTCTTCGGCATAGGGTTTAAGGCCTATTTTTTTCATCTCTCCGGCGATAAAATCTGCTGCAGGCTCAATGTCCTTTGTTAAGGCTGATCGTCCACGCATATCATCCGAGGCTAACGTATTTAAGATACGGCTCACGTCCTGACCTTGTTGTTCGGAAATCACTTGCTGTCCAAATGTCATGGAAGATAGTGCCATTAAGGATAAGGCTAAGAATATTTTAGGTGCTGAATTCATAATATTAGTAATGTCCCGATGAAGATAATGATTTCACCCGTAATTTTAGTGAAAATTCGTAGGGCCCTAGCCTAAACCCATATCATCGCTATGTTGAAGGTTATGAAAGTTTAAATAGATGATGTTATTGAGTTCCGAGAAAAGATGCTTTCAATAAAACTTTCGTGGATCCATTGAATTGGCAACAAACACGAAAGTTCTTGATGGCTGTTGAAGACAGACAATTCAGAAAAAAATGTAGTATATTTGGGTATAAATTATTTGACAATGAAAGAAGTATCTGTACAAGAATTAAAGAACAAGATCGATAATAACGAAGATTTTCAATTGATTGATGTGCGTGAGTCATTTGAATACGAAGTTTCAAATTTGGACGGTTTAAATATTCCGCTTTCGGGGATTTTGATCGAGTCCGATAAGATTGCGAAGGATAAACCAGTTATCGTTCAATGTCGTTCTGGAAAACGTTCAGCACAGGCAATTATGTTGTTGGAGCAACAAGGGTTTGATAATCTAGCAAATTTAAAAGGCGGTATCTTGGCCTGGAAAGAGGAAATCGATCCAGAGTTAGACGTTTATTAATATGAAAAACTTGGAGCATCAGACTAAACAAGCTTTCTTGTTTAGTCTTGCTTTTTATATCGTAGCTCTATTAACCCGGCTCTTAAACTTAGGTATCTTCCCTATACTGGGTAGTCTCTCTATTTTATTGTCTCTTTTATGGGTGATATTAGCCTTACGGGAAATTATGCTTTCTAGGACTATTTCCAATGGTGAGCGGATGTTGATGACACTGGCTATCGTACTGCTTAATATTATCGGCGGAATTTTCTATTTCTTTGTGTGGCGGCCAAGGGTGTTGGGATTAACAAAAAAGTAATATGACAAAATATTTTATACTGAATATTGTATTGAACCTGGCCATCGTATTTTTGGCTTATTGTGGATTTGAAGGGTATAAAGCTGGAAATATGTTGGTGACAGGATTGTCTATCGCATTTTTGGTTGTTCTGATTTACCTTAAGGTTGTTTTAAGCAAGCGGATAAAAGTCGTTATCCAAGAAAAGGATCGTGAAAAAAAGCAGGAATATGCTGCTAAGCAAGCAAAGAGTAAAAATAAATAAGAGCGAGTTTCTTACTTATAACATACAAAAAGAGCAGAAAACGATCGTCTTCTGCTCTTTTTGTATTGTCTAAACCTGTTCTTATTTTACAAATGGAGGTTTCGTTACTTTAGCTTTAACTTTTTGATTACGGATATGGATAAAGATATCTGTACCATCTTTTGCAAATGCGGTATCTACGTAACCCAAACCTACTGATTTTTTCAATGTTGGAGATTGCGTTCCCGAAGTAACACGGCCAATCACATTGCCATCAGCATCTACGATCTCATAATCGTGACGCGGGATACCTCTGTCGATCATTTCAAAACCAACTAGCTTCTTTTTCAGCCCAGCTTCTTTTTCAGCTTTAAGTGCAGCCGAATTCACAAAGTCCTTTGTAAACTTTGTTACCCAACCTAAACCAGCTTCTAAAGGAGAAGTATTGTCGTCGATGTCATTCCCATAAAGGCAGAAACCCATTTCTAAGCGTAGTGTATCACGAGCACCCAATCCGATAGGTTTAATTCCGTAAGCTTTTCCGGCGTCAAAAATAGCATCCCAAACTTTTTGAGCATCTTCATTGGCAACGTAAATTTCGAAACCACCCGCACCAGTATAACCCGTTGCTGATATCAGTACATTATCTACCCCAGCAAAAGTACCTTTAGCAAAAGTATAATATTCCATTGGCGCAAGTTCGATATCTGTCAATGATTGTAAAGCATCGGCTGCTTTAGGCCCCTGAACGGCAAATAAAGATGTTTGGTCAGAAATATTTTTCATTTCTACGCCATCAGTATTGTATTTGGAGATCCAATTCCAGTCTTTATCGATATTGGAAGCATTGACAACTAAAAAATATGTTTTTTCGTCTATACGGTATGTTAGGAAATCGTCTACTACACCACCAGTTTCGTTTGGAATATAAGCATATTGGACTTTGCCGTCATATAGTTTCGATACATCATTTGAAGAAATTTTTTGAAGAAGATCCAAAGCCTTTTCACCTTTAAGGATGAACTCGCCCATGTGGCTTACATCAAAAACTCCTACACCTGTACGAACTGTTTCGTGCTCATCATTGATTCCAGTATATTGAACTGGCATGTTGAAGCCTGCGAAGGGAACCATCTTTGCACCTAAAGCAATGTGTGTCTCCGAAAGGGCAGTATTTTTTAACATAAAAATTAAGTTTTAATCAGTTACAAATTTAATAAAATATACGTGATTCTTAGCCTTGATTCTATTTTAGAACAAACGATTTAATTCATTACTTTCAGCGAATAAACTGTCAGCTCAGTATTATCTGTATCGGTATCTTCGCAGAGCAAGAAAGTTATACCATGATCTGTTTGCTCTTTAAGTGTAATTCCCTCAAATTTGTGATTTTCGGGTATTTGAAATACTTCTGGTGCGGAAGACAGATCTGTTGGTATTTTCCCAAGTAAGGATCCTGCGATTTCGCCATCGAGATAGGTCGATTTTGCATCTTCTGCAGTTGCGATAAAATAAATGTCATCACCAACAATTGTTGCATCTGAAAAACCAGTACTGATCCCATTTAATTTCGGCAATATAATAGGAATATACCGCGATTTATCTTCAGCTTTACTATTGTATTCTAAAATTGCATTGACGCTTTTTGGGCCATTTCCTCTATTGAATAACAATATCCGATCATCAATATGAACCACTCCTTCGATGTTAAAGTCCTCTTTACTGATCTTAAATTTCTGCATTAAATAGGTGTAGATTTTGCTATAGTCTTCCTTTACCACCTTTTTTCCATCCCAGATAAAGCGGTTGTTCCTTTTTTCAGTAGACCCTGAGCCATAGAGATAGTACTGCTTCCCATCGAATGTAATAGATTCAAGATCCATTTTATTCGCTTTGCTTATGTTTTCCATCGGATCAGACTCCAATAAAACTGTTTTGGACAAGTGTTGTCGGGAGAGATTATAGCTATACAGGTAATTGCTGTTGTCCGAAACAATATGAAGTTCATCATTATTGTAGACAATGCCAGATGCTGCTGCGATGCCTGATATACTGATAAATGCTTCGAGAATTAATTTTAACATCATTCGTGTATGTTTAAGATTCCGAGTACTTTTTGAAAATCTGATTGGATTGCTGCTTTTATGTGAATGGTCTCACCCGACAGCGGATGTTTGAAGGTTAATTCCGACGCATGTAGAAGCATGGTGTCCATTTCGTAGTTCTCTTTCCAGAATTTATTTTGCTTATTGCAGCCATGCGGACGATCGCCGATAATCGGGTAAAAGATATGTGCAAAGTGACGTCGTAATTGATGCATGCGACCTGTAAGGGGATTGGCTTCAACAAGACTGTAACGCGAGGTTGGGAATTTTCCAAAAGGGATATCAAGTTCGCTTTTCGCTAATAACCTGAACGATGTTTGGGCTTCTTGTAGGGTGCCGTTTTCTTTTTTTAATGGATAGTCGATTAAACCTTCTTCAGGAGCGAAACCTCTGAGTACAGCAAGGTATTTTTTATCTATTAGATGTTCCTGAAAGCTTTTTTGTAAGTATTGATCTGTTTCTTTATTGAGTGAAAACAGAAGCACACCACCCGTTTTACGGTCTAAGCGATGGGCCGGATACACTGTTTTCCCAAGCTGATCACGTAATAGTTGAAGGGCAAATTCGGATGTGTCACGCGCAATGGATGAGCGGTGTACCAATAGACCGTGGGGCTTATTGATTGCAACAATCGATTCATCTTCGTAAAGAATTTCTAGAGACATATTAGATTTTTTTCAATGCAGCAATGATTTCATCAGCTTTTTCGTCAATCTTGGGACTCAACCAAATTTGCTTAAAAGCGCCACCTCCTATAATCTGTTCTGTCCCTTGCCATTTGATCTTGGTGAGGGAAAAGAGATAGTAATTATCTACAACAACAGAATTTTGGACAAAATCATCTACTAATTTGTTCCCAAAAAGTTGCATGCCCAATCCGAAAAAGGCCTGATCTTTTGCATGGAGCTGATTTTTTAATAGTTGCTCGGCTTTTGCACGGACAATTTTTTCATGGTCCTCTTTGCTCGGATTTGTCAGAATGGCCGCCAGCATGATGACAACCAGAAGTAGGGCAAATATTCTTTTTTTACTCATTTTTTAATACTAAAATTAGTGTTGATAGATCGGGTCAAAACCGTATCTATTGCTATCAAAATTATTAAATAGATATTAGATATGCACTATTGTTTTTGCATGAAGGGTTTGTTGTGAACGGAGGGAAGAGTAAAAAAGGCCGGATCTTAAAAAGAAATCCCATTTAGAAGAGAAAACGCCCAGGAAAAGAAAATCCAGATCAGGTAACAAGTGCCACCTATTAAGATAAATAAGATGAATATTATCGTTAGGATAATACCTATACCTGAGCCTTTGTGTCGGCCTTCATAATAGTGCTCGCGTAACAATTTGATATTCTTTTCATTGGCTTTGCTATAGAAATCGAAGATATTACCTAGAAAGGGGATGCTTCCTAAGATCGCATCAAGGGAGATATTGAGCAGCATGCGGATGACTAACTTGGGGCTAGCACCATTTCGCCACATGGCGATGACCAGAACCAGTGATGTGCCAAAGCCGGCAATAGCACCGCCCAAAGGAATCAAGTTCAAAATTGGATCTAATCCGAACCGGAAATTGCCAATCTTGAATTGATTATCCATTAACCAAGATATTCGGTTGATCCAACCGAAATCTTGGTCTATTTGTTTCTTCTTATCCTCTGGAGATAATTCTCTATGCATGATTACAATAGTTCGAAAGAAGCGCTGATTTCGCTTGTCACTTTCATTGGTCTGATATTTAAGTCAAGACCATTTCCACCTGCATCGTCTGCTGCTTCAGCCATAGCACCTTTATACATCGCGCTACGCATCATTGGTTGAACACCAAATATAATTTGTTGTGGTGTCTCGGAAAGCACGATTGCTTTACCGATTTTTTGTCCTGCTGCTTCAGCAAGAATTTGTGCATTCGCTTTCGCATCCAGTACAGCTTTCGTTTTTAAGGTCTTTTCCAGCTCTTTTTTCTTCGAATAATCGTATTCGCTGATGTAAGTGCTTTGAATACCCGCTTTGTCAACACCATCCAACAATTGATCTAAGTTGTTTAAGTTCGTTACTTTAATGCGGTATTGTCTGGAAAGTAAGATATCTGTATCCTTTTTCTTTTTTTCTGGGGTATTGTAACTCCAGATATTTTGGATCGTAAAATCTTCTTTTTTAACACCAGCTTTTGTCGCGGAGTCAAAGAGATCTTTTTCTAACTTGTCTATAGCAACCTTTTTCTTGGTGTTTCCATTGTCATAAAACTCCTTTAGTGTAACATCGATATAGATGATGTCTGGAGTCACTTCTTCTTCTGCGCGACCCACTGTGGATACAAATTCTTTATTTACCATTTGTTGAGCATTTAGTTTTGTCATCAAACCTAAAAAAGCCAGTCCTAATAATATTTTTTTCATGTTTTATTATCTTAAAGTTTTATAATAATACGATTGCTATTGTCGCATTGCTACAAGATTGGAGCCAAAGTAGACAAAAAAGTTTAACGGATAAAAAAAATAAAAACGTTAAGATTTTTAATTTTATTTCTATACCTTTAGGGAAATTAATAAAATAGTGCCATGCAAGAAGGTAAAGTAAAATTCTTTAATGAGACCAAAGGTTTCGGTTTCATCATCCCTAATTCAGGCGAGAGCGAAATTTTTGTTCACGTTTCTGGATTAGTTGACAAAGTTCGTGAGAATGACAATGTATCTTACGAAGTTGAACAAGGCCGTAAAGGTCTTAATGCGGTAAATGTAAGAGTTATCTAATTAGATTCAAGATATATTTATTGTGAAAAAGCCTATGCCGACCGCATAGGCTTTTTTATTGCTGAATAGTTTGGACTGATAATTGTTTGGCATGTTTCAAAAATATAGTTTAACATGAAACGTACTTTAGTATTGATCCTTTCTGTTCTTGTGGCAATTTCGATGTCTGCATGTTATTCCATACATCATGGGCACGGGCATAGACACAAAGGTAGATCGAAGGGAATGCCTCCTGGTCAAGCAAAAAAATATTACGGAGAGCAATCAGCAAGGGATTTTGCACCGGGACAGCAGAAAAAGAAACATAGGCATTAGCCACACAGATTGTTGGAATATGTGGGATATTCCGCCAGTGTGATACAAAAAAGAGCTTTCACTTTTAACGAAAACTCTTTTTTGTATTCTGAACGATCTATGCAAAGGGATCGTTATCTGCTGGAGGTGTTGAAGACGAGTTTGGCGTCTGTGAACTTCCAAAGGGGTTATTTGACTGTGAAGAGCCAAATGGGTCTTGCGATTGATTAAACGGATGACTTGATCCATTTTCCTCCGCTTTTGGATCAGGACCGTATTGATTGGGCCCCTTGTCACCTTCTAAGATTTCTAAATAAAGTAGGTAAATCCCACCTACAAAAGGGATCAATGATACTAATATAAACCAGCCTGATTTATTGGTATCATGAAGTCTTCTTACGGTAACAGCAAGACCAGGAATAACAAGGGCTAAACTAAGTAAGCCGATAATGCCATAAATTAAACCTCCGAGCGTACTGCTTATAGCATAAAAAATTGCTGAAACGATAAAGAGGGCTAAAAATAATATAAATTGGGCGAGCATGAACATCCAATATTCTTTACGGCGGGCTCTTCCCTCAAAATTAGCATAGTTGTCACGAACAACTTTTAAAAACCAATCTTTAATTTCCATATAATTTTAAGATTTTTAGGTGAAAAATATGTGTTAGTAAATCAATGTTATTACAATTCTGTTACAATAAATGTACCAATAATTTATCTGGGGAAACAATTATTATAGATTGATCACTGTTATGAAAATAGCCCGGTTGTTGATATTTGAAACAGAAGTATGCATTTCTTGTGAAATTTTCAGTGAGCTGCTCCTGAATGGGATAGTTGTGTCTTATGGGATGAAGCTCTGTATTAATAATACAAATGATTTATCGAAAAATCTCTTCAAGGATATAGAGTGATTTAACTTCCTTGAAATTTGTACGGTGGATTCTGTAAAAGTCCAGCAATTTTTCCAAAAGAAACTGTCGGTCTGCGCTGGACATTTTGATGTGGTCGCAACGGGAATATTCAGTTTCAATAAGGTTTCGGAAAATAGAGGTATGTGGCTCTTGGAGCACAAGGGGATGTTCCGGTAGACTAGTTGAAAAAGTCGCCTCATGCAGGTTAAAATAGGGAAAAACCTCTTTAGTTGCAGTTGGGTAAAATCCAAGGAAGCGTGTCAGCTTAATTAAAAATACCAGATGAAAATTAGCCAGATTTAAATGAGTTTCATCTAACCACCGGATAGATTGGTGGATAAATTCAAATAAGTAAGGATCGCTTTCCTGCTCCTTCAATATCTTGTACAAGATTTCATTTAGGAAAAGGGCGAGGGAGCTCTTTATGATATCATAAGGGATTTCTTGTAATACAGGGGTTTGCCTCGCTTCCGAAATGCGCTGTAGAGAGCCATTGTCTTTATGCGTTGCGATAATTTCCAATAGATGCAGCGGTTGTAAGATATTCGCTTTGATTTTAGCTTTTGGCTTACGGGCACCGGCGATAAGGTAAGATTGCATTCCAAACGATTCGGTATATATCTGTGCGA
The DNA here is from genome assembly GCA_031277685.1 of Sphingobacterium sp. Classification (GTDB taxonomy): domain Bacteria; phylum Bacteroidota; class Bacteroidia; order Sphingobacteriales; family Sphingobacteriaceae; genus Sphingobacterium. The sequence continues at coordinate 11,934 of JAITLV010000185.1, forward strand.
CCAGACTGCTTTCCGAATAGTTGGTTGTTTTCAGGACAATACCCCTAGTTTTATTCAGCATCTTTTTCCTTGTCTTTCTTTTGGATATCTTCTTTATGGGCTTCTTCGCGCATCTCAATTATTGCATTACGGTCTACTTTCCGAATCATCCTATAAATTAATGTCAGGAAACCAATGCCGAATGTAATAACTCCGGCCAACATAGCTAATTTATACCAGTTGGACCGCTGCTCCATCAGGTAATAGCCTAGAATAACCAATAGTACACCGATGACTATTTCTCTTAGGCCCTTGCGAAGATATTTGTTCATAAATGTGAATTGTTGAAAACTATTTTTGTTTACAGAGCAAATATAATACAATAAAATGCTTTATTTTTGCCCCTACCATTCCTGTAAAGAACTATTTTTAAAAATAATTCCCATAATCTTGTTGCTTATCTAAAAAAAAATATAGATATTTGCAAACTCTTTGCAGAGAGTGCAAAGGATTAACATATTGTAATAAAGACAACAAAAAAATAATATCATGTCAAGAATTTGTGATTTAACAGGCAAAGCG
>JAITLV010000241.1 GCA_031277685.1 Sphingobacterium sp.
TTATTGCGATCTGATACAGTGAAAATTTGCAAGCCAGATCGCTTGGATATATTAAAATCAAATACTCCATTAAGATCAGCCAGAGAAACAGCAATTGGCTCGATACAGTATATTTCAGAATAGGTGAATCTGGCTCGATCTAGGTTCCTTTGCAATAAGGGAGAGGTATTTGCATCGTTTCTGCTTAATCTTTTAAGTGACACAGCTAAATCATTCACTGTGAAAGTATGATCATAATAGTTTCGCAAATGGATGAAGAGTCCCAACGCAGTTTGTGGCGTTAGGAAATATCCTTCTTTTACCAAAAATATCAAATAATCTGTTAGGGCTTTATTTTCGATTTTACGGATGCCTTTTACTACTTTTCTTCTCCTTTCGATTTCAGGAGATACTGTTCCATTTTTCATAGGTAAGGTCAACAATTTACCCTGTAGCTATATTATGGTATTGGTGATTTACAAAAAACTGGCAGATGGATATATTTTTCATATTTAGAATGCTTTTTGAAAATTTTTTGATTGTATAGAAAGTATTTTTTTGATTTTTTGTTTTGATTTAATTAGCTTTGGATAAGCATTTGGTTCACTGTTTCAAAGCATGTGATACAGATGTTTAGCTTATTTTCAACTTAGCCAATATTTTTGTTTTTATGAAAAGAAAAGAATTACTTCCACTATTTTTTTGTTTACTGGGTGGGCATTGGTGTAATGCCCAGACCAACATATTTCCCGCTACAGGAAATGTAGGTATAGGTATCACCTCACCACAGAGCAAGTTGCAGGTCATGGGAGGTATATCGGTAAACGGCCGCAATGCAATATCAGGAGTGAACAATTTTGGGAATGGAATACAATTAGTAGACCCTAGCCACACATCCATCATTTTTAATCCTGGACAATTGACTCAGCTGATGTTTGGATTCCATACAAATGGCAGTATGTACTGGGGCAACAATACAACCTACACGATGTCGCTTTCAAAGTCTGGAGATCTTCGTGTGTATAATACATTGGCTGTTGGCTCTGGTTTGAGAGCGGGATATAAGATGTCTGTATCCGGTAAATTAGCAGCCCAAGAGGTGCTGGTGACCACAAGTAACTGGCCTGATTACGTATTCAAATCGGACTATAAACTCCCAAGTCTTTCCGAGACGGAGCAGTTTATAAACAAAAATGGTCATCTGCCCGATGTTCCAAAAGCCTCCGACGCTGAGATCAATGGAATCTCACTTGGAGAAATGAATAACATTTTACTTAAAAAGATTGAAGAGATTACGCTGCATCTTATTGATATGGAGAAAAAAAATCAACAGCAACAAGGGGTTATCAATGAACAGGAGAAAAGATTGAAGCGGTTAGAATCAGGTAAAGGTAATCTTGGAGAATTGGATATTTGACAATTCATATTTTATCGAAAAGTATAAAATAATTGAACAATTCAAAGTTTATTGGATGGTTTAAGATAAGTGGCTGGTGTTTAAGTTGTTAAAATAAAAAATATGAAAAGGTACTTTATATATAAAATTTATACTGTGTTTATTTGTCTGATCCTATGCATCAGTGCTTCTGCCCAACGTAACAATAAGAACGCAGATATCCTTCCCCCATCTCCGTCCTCGTTTGCTTTGACGAGATATGGCGATTTTAATGTTGGTTTGCAAACAGGGACTCTCCAACAGGAAATTCCACTTTATACTATTCAGTCGAGGAAATTAGGCTTGCCTATCAGTTTATCCTATGCTTCAAATGGAGTCAAAGTTGATGAAATAGCCTCAAGAGCTGGTATTAGCTGGGTGACTAATGCCGGCGGTGTGATTACACGTACAGTACATGATGATCCTGATGAATCGTCGACAAAATGGTTGCCTCCTGCCGACTTTACCTGGAATCAGGATTTACTAAATTATTTGGAAAGGGCGAGTTCTGGAAACACAGATGGCTATGACACTGCTCCGGATTTCTTTTCTTTTAATGTCAATGGATATTCAGGAAAATTTATTCTATCAGGTAATCAAGCTATTCAGTTATCAAATAGCGCACTAAAAATAGAAACAAATCTGTCCGTTAATAATGTTGGATGGAAGTTTCGGATAATAGATCCTAAAGGTATTATTTACTATTTTGGCGAGGGAGCTAATTCGACAGAATCGTCATCTAACTCGTTAATAGGAGAGGAGTGTGGGAAAATTTATAGCAGCCCCGTTACTACTGCATGGTACTTAACGAAAATGGTTCATCCTGAAGGAGATTTTATAAATTTTACCTATGCCGCCCTCGAACCCTATTCTTATCCTGTTAGTATCTCACAGTCAATGACAAAATTTGTAGACCCGTTACCGGTGTATTGCGGTAATCAGCCTATTGAGTATATTCCTAGCAGTAATTGTGAGAACATTATCACCGTACGGGCAGTCTATCTTTCAGAGATATCTTCCTCAAGCAACAGCCGAATCCGATTCAAATACATCAGTAGACAGGATTTGACATATGATGTTCTGTTGGATAGTGTCAATATTTACTTACCGGAAGACCCATCAAAACCGAGCCGTAGTTTCAAACTTAAATACGCTTATGCCAAAGGCAATACGTCCTACTCAAATCAATATAGTAGCAGCGACGCAAAATTGAAAGTTAGGCCGTTCTTGACTTCGCTGACTGAGCAGTCAAAAAATGTGAATGAAAAACAAGTTTATACATTTGAATATGACAATATCGACTTATTGCCTCCAAGATTGAGTTATTCACAGGACCATTTTGGCTATTTTAATGGTAAATACAATAGCGGACTTATTCCAAAACCTTCAATAGCAGAATACGAGTCTTATTTTTCTGGAGCAAACGCGGACCGGTCTCCGAATTTTAGTTATGGCAAAACAGGAATGCTTACAAGAATAAATTTTCCTACGGGAGGCTATAATACCATAACATACACAGCACCTACTTATTCAGTCTTAGAGTATAAATATTCTGAGCGTACATTGCCAGTTTCGGCTGTGGGGTTTGATATAAATCGGAGTAATACAGTTTATTCAGATACAATTTCCGTAATATCCGCAAAGGATGCTTACATAGGAACAAGTTTCACCTATTTAGGAAATCCGAACGAGGTTGACTATCATGCTCAGGCTTACATCTATTTAATTGATATAACGGATAATAGAACTATATATACACGTTTTTTAAATCCTGAGAATGAGCGGTTTTCCGACCCGGTCAGCCTTGCAGATAATCACAGGTATGTTCTAAAATGTATTGCCTATGGAGAGTTTAGCTTAGGTTCAGGTAATCTGCATTATATGGTCCGGGGCGATCAGCCCGTTAGGAGCAACGTTGCTACAGGCGGTGTGGTTCTCGATTATGTGAACAGTTATGACTCAATCGGACATCTGGCTCATTCAAAGAGGTATTATTATGCGGAATTAAACAATCTTGACAGATCAACCGGATCGCAAACTTTTAACCCAGTTTATATGACGGATTATCAAATTGCCATGCCTTGCCATACGACTTGTGGTGAAATTATTAACTACAAAAGAATGGTATCCAATTCGTTAAATAACCTTTACACCTACTCCCAGCATCATATAAATTTCGGTACAGTAATAGAAAGTTTCGGGATGAATTTTGAAAATGGAGGCATTGAGCATAGTTATTTAGTTGATGGAGATACTCCCGGGGAGCAAAAAATGGGGAATGATATTTTGGGGGCCACACTGTCAAATCGCGGCGTTGCGAAAAATGGACTGAATACCATGAACCGCACATTCCTAAAAAAAGATTCAAAATTTATTATCACTCAACAGGAACGTAAAACATATAAGTTTGACAACAGGTATAATGAAATTTTTTACGGCTATACAGTTCAAAAACGTTATACCAGTCTCTGTCATTATTCACCGCCAAACTATGAAGAATTTGGAGCATTTGATGTTGCCAAAAACTATATTTATACTCGATGGAGTTATGCTGATACGGTTGAAACGATAGCTTTCGATCAGAATGGTCTCAATCCTGTGGTTAGCGCTGTTGTTTATAATTATGATAATCCTGGTCATCTTCAACCAAGCCGGGTAAGTTCAATTAAAAGTAACGGTGTTAAAGAAGTTGCATTATACACCTACCCTGATGATTATGCAAGTGGCACTGTTTTTATCGATAACATGAAAAGCAATCATCTGATAGCGTATCCTATTGAGAAGGTGAACTATAAAGAAGTAGGAAGTGTGCGAACAATCTTAAAAGGAGAGATAACCAAATATTTAAATGGAGGAAAAGGATTGGTGGATCAGACATTATTCTTAGAGAATCAGCTTCCGATAGCATTATCAGCTTTTAAGTTTAGCAACCGTTCATTGGGCGTGCTTCCACCGACTGGAACAGTGGCTCCGTATGCAGTGGATAATCGTTATAACAAAGATCTGACCTTTGTTTCTTTTGACGGATATAATAATCCACGTGAGCTGGAAACACAAGCAGGTTTGCATAAAGTTTATCTTTGGGGTTATGGAGGTCAATATCCAATAGCTGAGATCAAAAACGCAACGTATGCAGAGGTGGCCACAGTGCTCACACAGGCGGTGATTGACAATCTGAATCTAGCTACGCACAGCGAAGCTACCATGGAAACGTTGATTAAGAATGTGTCGGATAAACTCCGCAGTGATGCAAGGTTATCGAAAGCTATGATAACCAGCCATACCTACAAACCACTTGTAGGCATGACGAGCAAAATCGATGCGCGGGGAGTAAAAGAAACCTATAAGTATGATGGTATGCAGCGCCTGCAGGCAATCCTTGATCAGGTGGGCCATGTTACCAAAGCGATTGACTATCATTACCGTTCCAATTAAGCCAGCCTAATTATGAAAAAGAATTTATTAACAATATTATCTCTGGCTGCTGTAGGCTTCGTGTATGGCCAGCGTCTTCCGCAGGATACCATCCTGAGTGCCTACACCAATCAGACGAGTATCCGTGCGCTGAACAGTATCACGCTAAAGAACGGTTTTTATATCCCAGCACCTGCTGCTGGCAAGAGTGTGACGATCAGCATTGCTGGTTTCCAGACGCTGGTGAGCCGGCCGAGTTCTGGTCAAAACTATATCCTGACCAGGACTTTCCGTAGTCCGGGAGTAACACTAACAACATTGAACGCCCAGCGTACCATCGGTGACGAGAACCAGACGATCCAGTACTTTGATGGGCTGGGGCGCCGAAGCCAAACGGTTCAGCTGATGGCCAGTCCGAGCTATAGGGATATCGTGCAGCATATCGAATACGATGGGTTTGGTAGGGAAAGCGTAAAATTTCTTCCTCATGTGAAGGATACCGTGAAGAACGGAAGTTTCTATGCTGTAGCCAAAGCGGACCAGCTAGCCTATTATAAGGCAACGAATACCTGGGATGCGGCAGTGGTTAAAACCCCGAACCCGTATGCAGTTACTGTGTTTGAGAACAGTCCATTGAACCGCCTTAAAGAGCAGGGAGCACCGGGAGCAGCCTGGCAACCTTTGCCGGCCGCCGGTACAGGTCATACGGTAAAAACCGACTATGGTACGAACACAGCTACTGGACTTGATGTTGTGAAGCTGTGGACAGTGACGGCCAGTGGAGCCACTGGTACCACAAATTATACCGCGGGCAAACTTTACCGGACGACAGTAAGGGACGAAAACACGGTAAATACTACTGCCCGTGCAGGCTCTGTTGACGAATATAAGGATTTCGAGGACCGTGTGGTCCTCAAACGTGTCTGGGAAAACGAGAGTAAGGCTCTCAACACGTATTATGTTTACGATGATTTCGGGGACCTCCGTTATGTGATCCCTCCGGCTGTCACCGGAAAAGGCTTTAGCGAGGCGACAACAGATACCAGTTACGCTACTTTTAATAATTATATCTATAGCTATAAATACGACGGGCGGCGCCGGTTGGTTGAGAAAAAGATCCCGGGTAAAGGTTGGGAATATCTGGTATACAACAAGAATGACCAGGTAGTGCTCACGCAGGATGCGGAGCAAAGGATGCGCAAGGAGTGGACGTATAGCCGTTATGATGCTTTTGGCCGAGTTACTTCCTCCGGTCTTTACACAAACAATGTAAAAGTGACGCGTGCAGATGTAAGTGGGCTTGTTGATGCCACTACGGGTCCATTGTGGGAGACCCGTTCGGGAGCTGACTACCCAGTACCAGCAACGACATTTCCACTGGCAGGTACGGACATTACCATTAAGCCACATATTGTCAATTACTACGATGACTATACGTTTGCCGACGCGGGGACACTTCCAGCCAGCGGAATCACCAAGAGCACGATGATCAAGTCGTTGCAGACGGGGAGCAAAGTCTATCGGACGGACGGTACACAGCCGTTATTGACGGTGATGTACTATGATGACTATGGGAGAGTGCTCCAGAGCGCTTCGAAAAACCATCTAGAAGGAACGGACTATGTGACCAATACCTATACTTTTCCTGGGGAACTGCTGACCAGTACGCGTGTGCATACACCCAAGACAGGAGCGGCGACCACTATTATAACCACAAATGAATATGACCATGTTGGCCGGCTGACTTCTACCAAAGAAAGGATCGTGGGACAGAGCGAAGTGATACTGGCAGCCAATAGCTACAATGAGATCGGTCAGTTGAAAAGTAAAGCCGTAGGCAAGGCCGGGACGGAGACTAGTTTTGTCAATACAAGTACGTATACATACAATGAACGTGGTTGGCTTTCCAAAGCTGTTTCACCAAAATTCAGCCAGCAGCTGAAATACCAGGACGGTACAAACCCGCAGTGGAACGGTAATATCAGCCAGCAGCTTTGGGGAGATGACGCGACCTTGACTGGTACATTTAGCTATCAGTATGATAAGCTGAACCGTCTATTGAGCGGAACGAACGGTCAGACGGGAACGGCAAGCATCGCGGAGGTAATGAGCTATGATAATATGGGCAATATTAAGACCCTTAAGCGGGATGCGCTAGCAGTCATTACCTATGCATATAATGGTAATAAACTGACCGGTTTTACCAGCGGTCTGTCTGGTAGTTATACCTACGATGCCAATGGCAATGCGAAAACAGACCGGATGGGCATGGCCTTTACCTACAATTATCTTAACCTACCCCAGACCGCCAAGAAAGCTGGAACAGATGTATCATTTTTATACGATGCCGCTGGTCAGAAGTTACAGAAAGTCTCCAAAATCGGTACAGCGCCCAGTATCATTACCACTAAACGGGATTACGTAGGCGGTATCGAATACAATAATGGTGTTATAGATATTATCCAAAACTCGGTTGGCTATGCTCAGAAGAACGGAACGGGCTATGTATACCACTATAATCTGACGGACCATCTGGGCAATGTGCGGGCTACGTTGAAACGTGGGAGTAGTGCCACAGCTGTCGATGTGGTACAGCGTGACAATTATTACCCGTTTGGTAAGCGTAAGATTGTGTTGGGCGGAAATAATAAGTATCTTTATAATGGCAAGGAGATCCAGGGCGAGCTTGGAGATCAATACGATTACGGAGCTAGGTTCTATGACGCGGAAATCGGAAGGTGGAACGTGGTGGATCCGCTGGCGGATAAATTTCAAAATCTTTCACCGTATAATTATGGCGTCAACAATCCGATTCTTATGATAGATCCGACGGGAATGGCGGCAACGTACAATTGGGAAAAGGGTCAGTATGAGGAAAATGGAAAAAAGGTAGAGTTCGACCAAGCGATGGCCAGTAATGGGATGAATACCGATGGTAGTTCTATCGAACCCCCTAATGAGTATAAATACAATTATGAATCAGGCCAGTATGATTTTGTTAGCGCAGAAGGAGGAAATCAATATGATATCATGCATTATGAAAATGCATCATTTACCATTAATAATTATGCAGGGGGTGAAAGGATAGGCCCCGGTGCTTGGTTACCAAAAAGAGAGCTTGCCTCGGGAGCTCTAGAGGATGCAAATTGGATTATTGATGTAGGTGTTGGAGTTGGTAGTGTTTCTTTAAAATTATTGGGTAATTTAGTTGCTAAGGAAGGAGCTGCTTGGCTACAGGGTGGGAAAACATTCGCGCAATACAAGGCTGCTAGAGGAGGGACGCAAACCTTAGCAAAAATTTCGACCTCCACAGGTACGCAAAGAATAAGTAGTGAATTTCATCATGCATTCATTACACAGCGGATGCAACGTGCATATAGTTTGCCAAATTGGTTAGTAAATAATAGAATAAATGTTTGGAAGCTTAATACAGTTCAACATTCATTGATTGATTCTTTCAGATATAATTTTTTACGTACAGAATTTAAAACTCAAGTAGGGTGGTTTGGAAAATATAATTGGTTTACAAAATTTTAAAATATTATATAATGTTTGGATTCTTTAAAAGAACTAAAGTTCTAGAATGGGAAGTTCGATTGCTTAAGAATGTTATAATGAAACTTCCAAAGGAATATTCATATCTAATTGATCAAATTAATGATGGTTTATTTAGAGGAGTGTTAGTCGATAGTAGTGACATCCCTGGTTATGTATCATTTACTTATCATTCGAGTGTATTGACGAAATATGATAGGGAACAGGAACGAGATTTTAAAATTGCAAATATTAAAGTATATGATAATAAATCATCCCATTTTTTAAAATACGAAATTTATGTTTCTAGTGGGACAATAAATGGATATTCTCTAGAAGGAGGTAATAAGCATGATATCGATTTCAATAAAATTGATGTTACAAACTTTGTAAAAGTCCCTATTGGAGAATCTGATTATCATCGAATATCGCATCTATTTTCTAAAGAAGAGAAAACCCTTTTAAACATTTCTCAAATTTATTCAATATTTATTGATGGAAAAGAATATTTTCATATTAAAGATTTAGAAAATGGTGATTTTGTAGGAGTAGACGAAACAAATAATATTTTTAAAATCTTCCATGATCCTTTAGAAGCTATTTTAATTAACAGAGATGAATTCACGAAAATATTAAGAGAGGGGAAATAATTTGAAAAGTTATTGAAATAATGGTAGGGTATCTGAGGAATCTGTAAATAGTACAAATGAATTAATGAACCATGAGTTTTTGCATTCCTTAAGACAGTTAAATGGAGAGGCTCGACCTGGAGAGATTGAAAATCAGTCCATTGTTTATACAGACGACAAAGGGATTGTTCGTGTTGAGAAAGTAGACCCGGAAGAAGCCGCTGTTTTTAATGGAGGTGTCCAATCTAAAATTTATCCTGGATATCGTTATCCTTCCGAAAATACTTTGCGATTGGAGCAAAGCTTAAAACCAAAAGTGAATTATTAAAAATTTATCAAGTTAAACGATAAAAACAATAGCATTCTATCTTTTAATATTATTTATCCTAAGTTGCACATCAGAGAATGTTAAAAAGGCGACTAGAATAATTTATAGAATTGGATTTGGATATATCGAATTGTCATTTGATGAATCTGGGCAGGGAAAGGCCAAGACAGGTAGATCAAATTCTATTGGTGAAGATAAATGTTTAGCTGAGTCAACGACAGACAGTACAACGTTTTTTATAAAAAATAGTCCACTTTTCTTTAGAAAACTGGAACGATTGAGAGAAAAGCAAGTTGAAAGTGCAAAAGGTTATAGTAGAACTCAGATTTTTTTAAATGATTCTCTTTATTTTGACACTAAGATGTATTCTGCTGATTTTTGGGATATTTATTCAATAATATCTGATAATATACCAGCAGATTTTAATCCTTTTAAAACCAAAAGATTCGAATAAATATTAACAGTGAGATTATGAAGCCAGATTCTATGATGCAGAAATCGGAAGGTGGAACAAGGTGCTGATGGAGTTATTAGGATTTAAGGAAGTGACACGGGGCTTCATATTCATGAAATCCGCCATGTAGGACAGTCTACGGAAGCAGGAGGTGTTAAGTTTAATAAAGATGGTCGGTTACTTAATGCTGGAACTACTTTGGAAGGACGAAGAAACAATGAAGTCAATGCTTATCAAACACAATATTCCTTTGATGGCTCATACCCCGCTGGAGCAAGTTCATTAAAAGATATCAGTTTTGAAACTCTCATGAAGATACAATCCACAGAGGGAAGGGTAATTTATGAACAACTAAAAGATAGGAAGAAATGAGAAAGTTGTTATTTATATTGGTAGTAGCGTTTCAGCTGATTGGTTGCATTTCAACAAAAGGTCAAAAATTAAATGTTCATGATATATCAGGTATATATCATAAACAAGAAAGTGCAGAAAAGTTGGAATTAAAACCTGATGGAACCTATACATTGTGGAATGCTGAGACATCATTTTCTCCCGTAATAGAGCAATGTGATTATGCCTCAAAGGGAAGATGGTCGGTTATAGGAGATAATGTGCTAGAGATTACAAGCGAAGACTACTATACAAAGCAGAAAGGTTTTGAATATAAGATCAAACAAGAGAATAAGTTTTCTCAGGATAGCCTATATATCCAAGTGATTTTTCCTGCCGATTTCCATCCAGTAAAATTAGGCTTCACATTTAACCACAATAACAGTAAGTCCATTACAACAGATAAGACATATGTCGTATTGCCCAAATCAAAGCATTTATGGAATAGAAGGACTGCTATAAACCAAGTTGGCTTTAGTTTAAATGCAGCAGATATATCAGGTACGGAGCTTTACAATGGTAGGATTTTGTTTAAAATTTTTGAGGAAAATATTCCACAGAAAAGTATAACTATATTACAATCACTTTACCAAACTTTGATAGATGCTTTTTTAAGTTCGAACCTTACTATCAACAGTTGATTTACAATAAAAGCAAGAATCTGTTATTATGGAAAGGGGGATTTTGGAAAAAATAAAAGCAGCCTAAGCTTGGGCTAAATCAACTGGATTACTGGGCGAGATTTTATGACGCGGAGATAGGTAGATGGAACGTTGTGGATCCGTTGGCAGAGAAGTTTGTCTCTATATCTCCTTATGTTTATGCAGCAAATAATGGAATCAAATTTATCGATCCTGACTGAAGAGAAATTTGGATTTATTATCAAGACCAAGATGGTAAAGATCAGAGAATGCAATACTCCGCAGGCATGGAGTAAAAAGGAAAAGATAAGTTTGTGTCCTCAATAGTAACTGCACTCAATCGAATGAATTCAGTTGAAGTTGGAGAAAAGGTTTTAGGGTCATTAATATCGTCAAAAAACTCTTTTAATTTTAAAAATGAATTTCCTCGTGATAAAAATGGTAACATTGTTTCGCATGCCGAGGCGGCTTTTGTGAAGAATGAGAATGGGGGTGGAGATATCTTAGCTGCGCACTTAAGTCTGACGAACACAGAGTACTGGATAATGTGTCTCATGAATTGTTTCATGGATATCAATATGAAAATGGCCAAAAAAATTATATTAGTAATGAAGTTGAGGCCTACTTGTACGGTCGTGCTGTTTATCAGAACTATTTAGTGAAAAATGAGCAGGGATATGCAGCAATGCCGTGGGGTACAGAGACGGTTGCAGGAAAAGCTTATGAGGATTCTATGTCGGGATTACTGTATGCACCTGCCTTTGATCCTAATATGTTTAAGAAAGCTGTTGAAAATTTTCGTAGCGGCAGCACAGGTAATCAAGATGGGAGATATGGACGGGAGGCTCCGGTTCCTGTTACTCAAAACCCGCTTATAAAATCATTGTTTCCGTTGTTGAAATATTAAGATTAATATGAAAAATATGATATTATTATTAGGGTTTCTTGTAGAGATATTATTGAGTTGTGGTATAAATAATGGCTCTTCAATGTCAGTTCATGGGCAATCTTCGAAGCTTCAGCAGCAATATTCGCTGAATTTACCGGATAGCTTAGGAGGGGATTCTATTACTGGATATGCAGTATTGGAAGGTAAAATTGCAATTAATACTAATGAAATTACTAAGATTGAGGTCATGAAATTGTTCTTAAAATCTAAGAATCAAGATAAAAAATTGACCGATTATTATTATAGGATAGATACTATCACTAATAAGGATGATTATAATTATATGAAGAGGTTTAAACCTTTTTTAGAGGAATATTATCGAACTTTAAAATCTATAAAAAATAATCAACCTAACGTAAGTGGTAATGTCTATCTGTATGGTGTAAAGGTGCTTTTAAATTAATAAACAAGAACGCCCAATCCGATAAAGATTGGGCGTTCTTGTTTAATTGGAGTGTCGTCTGTATTTTGCTTTATAGGTGAATCTGGCTCGATCTAGATTCCTTTGCAATAACGGAGAGGTATTTTGTATCGTTTCTGCTTAATCTTTTAAGTGACACAGCTAAATCCTTCACTGTGAAGGAATGATCATAATAGTTTCTCAAATGGATGAAGAGTCCCAATGCAAATTGTGGATGCAGATATAGGCCGATGGAATGTTGTGGATCCGATGGCAGAAATGTTTGATAATGTCCTCCCCCTAAGGCTGCCGATACTACAGAGAGCGTGGCAGAGATTTTATCCTTCCTTTATAATGTCAGTGAACCAATTAGACGCGGATGTATTCTCTCGTTCGGGACTTGCTAACTTTGAGTTGAGACTGGTTATTTAGTAATAACGAGTGTTTGTTGATTTTTTTAAAATTTTGAAAATATATAGAGTATTTTATCTACTTTCGTCACAAAATAATGAAATTGTGCTATTTCCAGGTCTGAAGTTAATTTACTAGCCAATTTGATTATTATTATTAACTTAGCTATATGTTTTTAGATTGATGTTTTAACCCTGTTAATTTTTTAAAGCCAACAAATATCTTAGACAAATTTTTTTCCTTTTTATGAGAATATATTTTAGACTTCGCAAGATGCTATTAGGCTACCTAGTAGCTGCTGTCAGATTCCTGCTTTTAATTACAATGATTTTTTCTGTCATTGGCGTCAGGGCGCAGCATAATAATGATTTGAATTTCGTTAATATACCGCCCAATCCGATAGCATCAAAAATAGCTGTTTTTGATAAATATGAACCGATTTTATCGTCTGGTATGATCAACGTACCAATTGATATATTTAATATCAAAATCGGTAAATATTCACTTCCTTTACAACTTTCATATAGTACAAAAGGTGTTAGTATTGAAGATTCACCGTTGCCTTATGGCTATGGTTGGGCCCTGAATTTAAATCCGCGTGTAAATAGACGAATCAATGGACGGAGGGATGAGGCTTTTAAATTCAAAGGAAGCTATGATCCTCAAGACAGCGATTGGGGAACTCGAAATGGGACAACATTGAGCAATTATGGAGACTATTATGAACCCCTAAAGGCAATTATTGATCCATCCTGGGGAAAGCAATCTTACCAAATGAAGGATTCGGATTTTTACGATAGCCAGAAAGATGTCTTTTCCATACAGTTACCCCATAAGAGTATTCCATTTATTTTAATCTACAAAGACGGGCAGTATGAAGCTAGAGCTTATGGCAGCAATGTTAAAATTGAAATGACAATGTCAGACTCTGTCATTCTAGGGATAAAAGTAACAGATGAAGATGGCACTATTTATTTATTTGGAACAGAATCTTTTCAGGATCATAGATATTTCGTTGAAGGTATAAGACTAGACTGGACTTCGTGGGTGTTAAGGGAGATTATTCTTCCAAATAAACAAAAAATCAGTTTTTCCTGGACTGAAAAAAACATTTCCAGCAGTAAGCCTTCATTAAGTTATCCAGTTACTCTAACAGATAATAAAAGCGGGGATTTTGGCGATGGAACTTTATATTCACCCGTAATCAGTGACTATGGGGGCATAATTAATCTCGCCCAATATAGTAACAATTTTGCATTAATGCTAAATGCAATCTCTTTTTCCGGCGGTTCCGTAAAATTCAATTATAAAGCCGGTAATAACCCCTATATCGATAATATAGAAATCACCGACAATTTAAACCGGGTGATCAATAAAAGCACATTTACTTTTGGGCCAGAAGATGCGAGTATGGGACATTTACTTTTACAATCTTTAAAGATAAATGATGAGGTATATTCTTTCGGGTACAATAAGAACAGATTTGATAAGAGTTCTCCAAAGATTGATTATTGGGGGTTTTATAACGGCAAAAATAATGTAAATATGGTGCCTAAGGTACAGCTTAATTATTTCGATTTGTATTCGACCAATAGTAATGTTTCGAGCCCATATAACGGTCCAGTTGGGTACGCAGATAAAACCGTAGATACTGCAAAAATGAAAGCTTTTATGCTTGAAAGGATGAATTTGCCAACAGGTGGTTATGTACTTTATGATTATGAGCCCCATCAATTCAATTATTCAAATCAACCTAGTTCTGGGTTATGGGGAACTCAAGATGTGCCAAATATTGGTGGCGGTCTACGTGTGAAGTCCATAAAATTTTTCAATGCCAATGGCTCTGTTCAGCTACAGAAGCAATATAAATATGGTAAAAATGAGAACGGCCTTGCCCGTATAAAACGGGTTCCGACTTTGTCTGATTTTATCGATGAAAACTATGTATGGACCTATGTTATAAATTCAACGAACAGAGAAGTTCTGTCGAGTAGACGGGTCACTGTGAAATCCCTGGCAGATTTTAGTTCCTATAATTTTGGAAATGCTGACTTTTGGTATGACCAGGTAACCGTATATGAAAATGGTGGAAAAAGGAATAGCCATTTTGACCTTTTGGAAGATGATTACTCCAATTTAATGCCCACCAATTTATTTAACAAGGAATTTACATCTGCTGTTACTACATTATTTCAAAATGGCCCCCATTTAGTGAGGGAAGAAGTTTTTAAGGCGAATGGAAATAGCTATGATACATTAAGCATTAAAAACTACAGCAATCAATATTATTACTACCCTCAGGATAACCCAATTAAAAATATGGTGGTAGACCGTATTGTAACCACTCAATAAATAAGCAATTCGCTTGGGGGGATTGATCCTGTATACCCAAGGACGCCGGGGGTCGAATCACCTAATTTTTATCCTCATCGCTTTGGTTTTAATGTAGGGACATATTTTATTTATCCAGTTATCAATAGGCTGATCAAGTTGACGACAACCGATTTTACGGCTCAAGGTAAAGTAACTTCAGTTATTGATTATACTTATGGGGTCAATAAACCAAATACTGTTGTTAAGACCACGGCAAATTCCAGTAACTCCAATGTGACTACTACCACCACATTAAGATATCCTTGGGATTTCACAACACCGATTGCTCAGGCAATGGTTGGGCAAAATATAATTTCTACTCCATTAGAAAACGAAACGAAGATAAACTCATCCATTACTTTAGAAAGAAATACGTTTACCAATGCTCAGGCGATTACCAGCGGCCTACTGTTATTGAATAAGAAAGAGTTATTGATAAACGGGCTATTGTCGAACCAGGTGCAGGTTACAAAATTTGATACCTATGGAAATCCTACGCAGACTGTTAACCAATCGGGTACGATCAATTCTTATATTTGGGGATATAATGGGCAATATCCGGTTGCTGAGGTTATCAATGCAACTTACAACGATATCGCATTTACAGGTTTTGAAGAGGGTGATTCCGGTACCTGGACCTGGACAGGGCAGGTGGTCAAGGGAAATAGCAATTCTTACGATGGCGATAACTTTTTGGGCCTGAGCTCCGGGCAGTCTATTTCCAAAGCAGGTCTAACCGCTTCAAAGAAATACCGCGTTTCGGTCTGGTTATGGGGATCCACTCCGCCAACTGGCTATGTTGCTAGAGCCACAATAGGGAATTGGACCAACTATGAAAAAATTGTCACCGGCCTGACAACCTTTACGCTTACCTATGATGAAAGTATAAACGGGATGGTTGACAATATTTCGATATGTCCTTTGGATGCCATGATGACGACCTATACATATAAACCCTTTGTGGGGATGACGACAAAGACAGATCCCCGTGGATTTACCGAATATTATGAGTATGATAGTTCTGGACGGCTTAACCTGATCAAAGATTTTAATGGTCATATACTAAAGGATTTCCGTTATCATTATAAACCTTAAATATCCGTATAACCAAAGTGTATATCATTTAATTGAATCAATCCTAGTGATGAAAAGTATAATTAAGAAACTTATTTTTTCCGGCCTGCTCCTACAAGTAAGCCTAGCCAATGGGCAGACCGTTGATAGCGCGGCCATTTATGCTCGTGGGCGATCGGTGCAGTCCCGCGCGATGATAGCTGCGTTGGCACTTCCTGCGCTTCCAAATATTAACTATACTGTTCCTACTAACCTTTCGACAGGGCAGGCGGTCAGCTACTTGCCGAGTAATAGTGGTGGAGCGGTATACGCCAATGGAGATGTTACGCTATTGGCCGGAGGGAACAGCGGGGGGTATGTTAACGGAATTGGCCCAGCCGCCCGTTTTCAGGGCCTTGCAGGTATGGTCGCCGGATCTGCTAGCCTAATCTATGTCAGCGATGCGGGCAACCATGCCCTTCGGACCTATAATCCACAGACCCGCGAGGTGAAGAGTTTTGTTGGGCCCACCTCATCGCTGAGCGGCTGGCAGGACGGTAGCGGTACGAGCGCGCGCTTCTATAAGCCAGTGTCCATCTGTAAGGACGGTGCGGGCAACATGTTTGTTGCAGACCGGGGAAACAATATGGTCCGCAAGGTAACGGCAGCAGGTGTGGTGAGCACACTTGCCGGTTCGACCACTGGGGGCTATACCGACGGTGCAGGATCCTCTGCCCGGTTCAGTGAACCTTGGGGTATTACGGCCGACGGAAGTGGCAATGTTTATGTGACTGACGAGAACAACCTGCGTATCCGTAAGATCAGCCCTACAGGCATTGTAACCACCTTCGCCGGGAACGGTTCCACGGGCGGTGCCAATGGAACCGGTACTAGCGCCAGTTTCTACGGCATGAAAGGGGTCGCAGCCGATGCTTCGGGCAATTTGTATGTGGCCGAATACAATGGCTGTAGGATTCGCAAGATTACGCCTGCTGGTGTAGTCACTACATTTGCAGGTAGTGGCTCGGCGGGTACAGTCGATGGGACAGGTGCGGCTGCAGGCTTTTATTTTCCGATGGCCGTTACGGTAGATGCATCTGGTAACGTGTATGTGACCCAGCTTGACAATCGCGTCCGCAAGATTACACCCACTGGGGTCGTCACGTCAATTGCAGGTAATGGCAATGCAGGTAGTGATAATGGCAGTCCGTTGTCAGCCACCTTTGCGAGCCTGAACGGGATCTATGCCTCATCGGTCGACAATATTTATTTTGGTGATTCGGGCAACAATCAGATCCGTTGGAAAGGGACCGGAAATGGCTATAGCATCAATCCGGCATTACCGACGGGGCTTGTCTTTGACAAGAACACAGGTAAAATCTCTGGTACGCCTACAGTAGCCAAAGCGCTGACCAATTACACTGTTACTGCATACAATGCAGCAGGGAGCGCCACCAAGGTCATCAGTTTTGCTGTCGTAGCCAATACATTTACACTCAGCACAGATCAAAACTCCATCGTTACACGCACAGCTCGTAAACCAGGCTTCCTGACAGCAGCTTCACTTGATGGAAATGCTGTGGAAAATGTGAACATAGATATTCAATATTTTGACGGACTGGGGCGGCCGTCTCAGGCAATTCAGTGGCAGGGGAGCCCATTAACAAATGATGTTGTGCAATATATTGAGTACGACGGGCTTGGAAGGGAAAGTGTCAAATATCTTCCCCATGTAAAAAATGCGGTCAAAAACGGTAGCTTCAAGACGACTGCTAAAAATGATCAACAAGCCTATTATGCCACAACTAATACTTGGGATCCGGCCGTAGCAAAAACCGCCAAGCCTTTTGGGATTACCGTCTTTGAAAACAGCTCGCTGAACCGCGTACAGGAGCAGGGAGCCCCGGGAGTCGCCTGGCAGCCAGCCGCGACACGAACGACTTCAGGCCGAACGGTGGTGACCGAGTATGGTACCAATGGCACAAATGATGTTCGAGCGTGGACTGTCAGCAATAGCGGTGGAAGCGCAGACTGGAGCTACTATGCTGCCGGTAAGCTATACAAAACAGTAATAAAAGACGAGAATTGGATCAATAGAGCTGCGGCGGGAGCTGCAGCATCCAAGACGGGGACCGTGGAGGAGTTCAGGGACTTTAACGGACGAGTGGTGCTCAAACGAGTGTGGGAGACAGAGAGCAAGGCGCTGAACACTTACTACGTTTACGATGACTTTGGCGATTTACGTTTTGTGATCCCGCCAGGTTTTCCGGCAACAACCACAAGTGTTAAGGAAGCTGCTACAGGTGATTTTCATGAATTAGTTTATGCCTACAAATATGACGGCCGCCGGAGAATGGTGGAAAAGAAAATACCGGGCAAAGGCTGGGAATACCTTGTGTATAACAAGAATGACCAGGTTATCCTGACACAGGATTCCGTACAGCGTGGAACGAAAAAATGGAGCTATACCAAATATGACGCTTTTGGCCGGATTGCGTCTACAGGGATCTATACCAATACGACAGCAGGGCAAACTACCCGTGCGCAGGTACAGGGGCTGGCAGATGCGGTCACTCCACAATGGGAGAGCCGAGCTGGCACAGCAGCTTATACAAATGTCACCTTTCCAATTACTGCAGCCCAAAAGCTAGAACTTACCGCCAATTATTATGATGACTATAGCTTTAAGACGGCTACTGTTCTTCCTGCAACAACAGGTTTGGACAATACTGATATGGTTAGGGGCTTACTTACAGGAACCAGGACCACCAAGGATGATGGTACCGGGGCAATGTTATCAGTGAACTATTATAATAAATATGGCCGGGTCGTGGAGACCGTATCAGACAACCACATGGGCGGCGTTGACAGGATAACCAATACCTATACTTTCACTGGCGAGCTGGAGACCAGCAAGCGTCAGCATCGAGTTAATGGCTCAGCGGCAGTCACTACAATTCTGACAAGCAATAAATATGACCATGTCGGACGGCTAATCGAAACCTGGAAAAAGGTAAATAGCCAGGCCGAGGTGCTGCAGAGCAGATTGTCATACAATGAGGTCGGACAGCTGAAACGCAAGGATCTACATAGCGAAAACAACGGCATTAATTTTATGACAGGTATTGATTATGCCTACAATGAACGTGGCTGGCAGACCAAGGTCAGTTCCCCAATATTTATTTCACAGCTCAATTACAATGTCAATGGAACAACCACACTCACTAATGCACAGTACAATGGCAATATTGCCCAGCAACAATGGAAACACATGTACCAGCAGTCCACATGGGTAGACGATACGTTTAATTACGGCTACGATGCGCTTAACAGGCTGAAAAGTGGAGCGAATACAGCGAATGTGTTCAAAGAAGTGCTGGAGTATGATGACATGGGCAATATCCGCAAATTGACACGCGACAATGCTACAGCTATCAGCTATGCCTATAATAACGATAATAAGAGTAATAGGTTGGCCAGCCTTTCTGGTGGCATCACAGGTACCTTTATCTATGATGGTAATGGTAATTCGACCACTGATCGTACGGGTATGACCCTGGGTTACAATCATCTGAATCTTCCCAAGACTGCGGTTGGGGGAGGGAGAACGATTAGCTATAGCTATGATGCAAAAGGCCGTAAACTAAGTCGTCTGTCCGATGTCAGCAGTATTAAAACACAACGGGATTATATTGACGGAATAGAATATAACAAGGTAGGGACTGCTGCTGCATCCATTGAAAGGATTGCGACCGAGGATGGCTTCTTGCTAAATAGTTCAGGCATTTATTCTTATTATTATAATTTAACGGATCATTTGGGTAATGTACGGGTGGTACTTAAGAAAGAAGGTACCGCTATTGAACCGGTTGCTGGGGTGATGCAAAGGCAGGATTATTATCCGTTCGGCAAGACAAAAACTGTTGCAACAAGTATTGATAATAAGTATCTTTACAATGGCAAGGAGATGCAGTCAGATCTAAATCTAGGTACGCATGCCTTGGGAAGTTCTTACGTATTAGATGGGCAGTTGGATTACGGGGCTCGTTTTTATGATGCAGAAATCGGGAGATGGAATGTGGTTGATCCGCTGGCGGAGGCATTCGACAATGTATCTCCTTATGTGTACGGGATGAACAATCCGATCCTGATGATCGATCCGACAGGGATGGCGGCGGACACTACAGGTGGAGGTGTTATGGGGCCCATTGTTGACGTGTGGAGAAATGTGAGCAATTTCAATTTCAGGTGGCCTACATGGACATATAATGTGCCAATTCTTGGTTCTGCAGCAGAAAGTGGGAATAATCTTGCTGATGGTCGGTATGGTCTTGCTGCAATATATTTTGCTACTTCCGCAGTAGAATTATTTACGTGGGGTGCTGCCAGTGAATACAAGATCAGCACAAAAATGGTATCATCGACTGCGGAAGCTGGAACAGCAAAATTGATGTTGGGAACAACAAGAATGAGGCTGCTTAGAAATGTAAAGAGCGAGCAATTGAGGAAAATGATTAAATATTTGTATAGGGAAAATGCAAAATTTGGAAATGGGTCAACAGGTGCTATGATTAGAGAAGAGATAAAAAATGGAACGGTGACATCTGGATCGGGCAGCCATATGGTTAAAGCAAAGGACGCTTTGGGAAATATGCGAAAATTATTAAATGGAAATTATGGCGAATTAGTTGAATCAGATAGAAAGATTATTTTTGAAATAGTAGAGGATTTGACGACTGGGACAGGATTAAAATGGTAATTGAATTTTATGGGAGAATTGAAGGAAATCGATATATTTATTTTTAATACCTTACGTAATGTTTTGTATGAAAAACTTCCTGAATACAAAGATGTTCTAGATTTACAAGGGGACTCTATTTACTCTTCGGAGTACAATATCTATTTGTTTATGAACGAATTTGCAAGTTATCTTGTTAGTAGAATAATAGAAGATAGAACAAGTGTTTTTACGAAAAAATCATTTGATTATATCAATCTATTAGGGCAAAGCGATAATTGTGAGGTATTAAATATAGTCAATGTTGGAGTTCTTGAAATTCTTTATACTGAAGAGGCTGACAACAGAGAGTGGATCAAAAGGAATTTGAGTGAGAAATTGCAGCCATATTTTTTAGCATGGTCAAAATATTATAGGTAATGTATATAACTTCCAGCTCATTGATGCAGTTGAAGGATGCGATTAATGCATAATAAATAATAACGAAGCCCAATCTTATAAAAGATTGGGCTTCGTTATTATTGCGCATAGGTTTTTCTATCCTTATAATCTCATAAGTGCAGCGAGCATTTATGCCGTGAAAGCCATTTACTGGCCTAAACTTCGGAGGCTACCTTTGCTGCAACAGATGAACAGACCAACCGTAAAATACCGCTTGCAGAAACCAATCAAACTGTTATCTTTGGGTAGGTAAAGTTCTTTGAGAAAGGCGGTTTGCGGTTGCCACAGAATCGGTCGGACTACGAAAAAGTCGTGGTAACCAATACGATTACGGGGCTAGGTTCTATGATGCTGAGATCGGTAGGTGGAATGTGGTGGATCCGCTGGCGGAGGATTACGCTCATTGGTCTCCATACAATTATGCAATGAATAGTCCATTGGTCTATATTGATCCTGATGGAATGTCGTCAGAGGGATTCTATACAAGATATGTGCGTCCAGATGGCAGTACAATTGTAAATACCAATGACAGGCGAAATGATGTCGTAATCGTTCCAACGAATAGAATGGCAGACTTTATGCACAATCTCAATGAAACTGAGAAATCACCGCAATATAGTATACATTCAATAGGCTGGAATAACTATTGGAGGGGTGAGTTTGGCATCTCTATAATGGAAAATAGACTAAATTATGCTGGTCATTATCTGTTAGAGACAGAAGAATCGAGGGCTGCTCAAGTTAAATATTTTGTGACAGGAAAGACTACAGATTATAGAGACTTTGTACGTACAAGGGTTTCGGCGAGTTGGAGTGATCCAGTTTCTGTAGCAGCGAATATGATGGCGGGGGTTAATGGTGTTTTGGCACTTCCTCGTCAGCTGTCTGCGTCGGAAATACGGGCTATTAGAGGCTTGGAAAAGCAAATAAAAGAACATCAGGCCAAATTAAAGGATTACCGATCTAATCCATATGCCTTTGATAATAAAGGGATGTTAAGTAAAGTATCTCCTGAAACAAGAAATAAGATTGTAGAGTCACGGATGAGAAGTCTCGAAAATCAGATAAACACTTTTAAAAAGGATATTAAAAATATAAAATCAGGGAATAAAAATGTTTTACATAAATAGGCTTGTCTTATGAAAATACAGAAGAAGGAGGTACTGGATGTGCTCAGGCTTTTATCAAATAAAATAAATGAAAGGTTCGGTGACGAGATTACTTTAGGTTCTCAAGATTATTATTGGCAAATGACTCTAGACGAAATGTATGACGTTCAACAGGAACCCAAAGAATTGATGATTGGACAGATCAGTGATGACTGGTCGGAGCTGAAAAGATTATTGATAGATGATGATGATGCGATCTCATATGATTTGGTCCGTTTTGGGGAACTACTAAAGGTGTTGAAGTATAGCAGTTCAGGTATTTGGTGATGAAAAACTTTTAAGAAGAAAAGCCCAATCCGATAAAGATTGGGCGTTCTTGTTTTATTGGAGTGTCGTCTGTATTTTGTTTTTGGTGAGGAATGCATCAAGGAGGGCGAATACGTGATCTTTTTCGCTTTCGCTGACCTTTTCAATATCCTGAAACCTTTCGATAGTTATACGGTCAAAGGCCATGTCACTGGTCTCCCCAGCAATATAAACCAAAAGCCTTGGCAATCTTCTTGGCTGCATCAAGGGATACCTAAAATTGGGCAATAATTAGCGATTTTCGAACAAATTTGATTATTTAAAAAATACGTATTATAAAAAGAATTTCAGAAATCAGCTTTGAATTTAGTGACGTATTGCGGCTGATAGTCTAGATGTCATTATCTTTATACAACCGCTCATATAGGTCAATGACTTTTTTCTGAAGCTCAATAATTTCGTCGTCACGTTGTTGCAACTTTTGCGTAAGTGCATCTATCTCGTTGACATACTCTTTAATTTCTACAGTGTCAGAAGAAGATAACAGCTGTACAACACTCAGATTAAATAACTTCGAGATTTGGTTTAATCGAGACAGATTAACATCCGTGATTCCTGTTTCAATCTTAGAAAATGCAGGGATTGATATTTCTAATTGTTTTGCAGCATCCTGTTGACTCCAGCCTTTTTGGTGTCTAAGTAGTCTAATTTTTTTTCCTAATGTGTTCATTAAAGGTAGATTTTATTTTAAAATACGGAAAATATTTTCTTAATTAAAATAAATCAGGTGTTTTAAAATTTTAATGAGTAATGTGGGGAATACATTATGACAGCATTTCGTAAGATCTTCTGCAGATTGTAATTTAATCAAGCTGAATAATTAGTCTAATCCTCTTCTTTCTCATCTTCTTCACCTTTCAAAAGTTTACAAGCGATTAAGAAGTTGATGATATCTATATCTGCTGGTATTTCAAAAGTTATGGGGCTGTTTTTATCTTGGGCAATCAAGAAATCTATAATGCGTTTTCCTAAT
>JAITLV010000019.1 GCA_031277685.1 Sphingobacterium sp.
TGCGTAACACTTCCACGTCCATCTTTGCGCCGGCCAAATCGCCCAGTCTGGCCTTACATTCGGCCCTGAGTAAATACAGATCAGACAACACAACTCCATACTGAAAGGAGCTCGGTCCCATTTTACGAAGCAGTCCAGCTGGGTAATCTGGTCCGTAATAAGCGGATGAAGAATAGAATTTTAGCCTGAGATCGGTGGGCTCAAACAATGCTACTGTTGGCTTGTCTATGACCAACTCATTGTAAAAAAGAGTCCAAGGGTTATAAGACTGTTTATTATATAGGATCTCGCGATTGTTAGCCGTGGTCGGGTAATTGGGCCCGTAAGTACCCATCGGCAAAAACTCACCACCTGGAGCAAAGGTTCTGTTGTAGTCGTATAAGGAAATGGGAATAGCGGAATTGGTTACAGCGAGCAATGAAGCGTTTAAATGCGTTAATGCCAGATCAGATTTTCCCATAAAGAGATATACCTTCCCTAACAGGCCTTCGGCAGCAGCCTTGGACATCCGCAGAGAATGTGTCGTTCGAGCCGGTAAATTGGGAATTGCCTTGACAAGGTCATCTACAATAAAGTCGTAGACTTCCTGAACGCTAGCTCTTGTAAATTTCGTTTCAGTAACATCGGCCTTGGTAATTATCGGGTAACCAGGATCTGTTGCTGCGGTACTGCTTTTATAGGGCTTTGCAAAATAGTTGACCAACAAAAAGTATGTCCAAGCTCTACCTGCCATTGCTTCGGCTGCTATCGACTGTTTCTGCTGCTCGGTTCCATCTGTAGCCCCAGGCAATTCGTTTATAATCTTATTGTAATTGTAAATATTCTTCATCGGCATATCCATCTCTATAGCGTCCTGATCATGTTGGTAGATCACATCTTCCCAGCGGAAAAGCCGTTGGGTGCGCTGAGTTGAACCATCAAAATAAGGTTGTACCGCAGCGACTTCATCGCTCATCATCACTTGTGAACTGGTACTTATATTGGAAAGATCAAGGTTATTGAGCAGTAGGTCATAATCAGCCACCTTTTGTGCGATCAAGCGCCCCTTTGGTGTGACTTCCAGAAAATCCTTTTTGCAGGAACATGCGAGGGCGATAATAGCCGTCAGGATTATTCCTGTTTTAAGTTTGTTTTTCATTGTCATCTGTTCTTTAAATTAAAATTTTACATTCACTCCAAATGAAATAGTTCCCTGATTGACGCGCATGCTGCGTGTTCCTGCAACAGCATCCATAAATTCGGGATCTATATCTTCTTTATTGGCTTTCCACAACATGAGGTTGGACAGCTGCATACGCAAGGTAATCTGCTGCGTGTGTAATCTTTCCAGTAAGAAAGAAGGCAGCCTATAGGCTAAAGTAATGTCCCGAAGTTTGATATAAGAAGCACTGACGACGTTTAAATCCCCATGGGTATAATACTGTACGTCCCGTCTGGTATAACTCAAAGAGGAGTTGGAAACATAAGAGGGTATTGAAGTGTGCAGTTCATCGCCGGGCTGTTTCCATCTATTGGCAAAATCACTGTGCAAGTTCCCACTGATAAGTCCACCCCGAAGAACATCTGAATGGTAAAGTCGTTCTGTATAGACCGTATTGACATCCTTACGCATCACATGCCCGAGATTGAAGATTGCATTGGCACTTAGGCTAAATCCATTATAGGAAATGATATTCGTCAAACCACCGCTCCACACGGGCTGAAAGGTCCCCTTAAAAGAAACGTCGTCCGCGGTAGCTGCATCGCGTTCGGTCGTAACTGTCCCATCAGCAAGACGAATTTTAGGATCACCAAGTTCGTTCAACCCAGCAAAGTTGTAAGCAAATAAAGCAAAGGCCGGAAATCCTTCCAGATAGTTTTGCCAGATACGGTTCATACTCGAAAAAACTGCTGACTCATTTTGCAATTTGGTAACCGTATTCTTATTGTAAGCAAGATTCAATACGGTATTCCAACGAAATTTCCCTTTTGAAATGTTCAACGTGTTCAAATTAAGTTCGATTCCTTTATTCTCCATATCGCCCAAGTTGCCCACAATACTGGAATAGCCACTGAACGCATTGGTTGGCAACACGCCCAACATATCACTGGTGGATTTTTTGTAGACGTCAAGCGTACCGCTGATGCGATTGCCAAGCACAGCAAAATCAACTCCTAAATTTATATTCCGGGTACTTTCCCAAGTGAGCTTTGAATTGGATGGCGTAGCAATAACAACTCCGGTTCTGTTAGGCAGGAAACCGCTTTGAACTGCACGCAAGATATCCTGTGAGGCTGCAACTCCAGGATCAGGC
Source organism: Sphingobacterium sp. (assembly GCA_031277685.1). Classification (GTDB taxonomy): domain Bacteria; phylum Bacteroidota; class Bacteroidia; order Sphingobacteriales; family Sphingobacteriaceae; genus Sphingobacterium. Next base: position 2,295 of record JAITLV010000019.1, read on the forward strand.
GAATTGCCTGTCAAGCCATAGGTTGAACGTAAAGCAAGATTATCCAACCATTTCACATTTGCCATAAAGGTTTCGCTGCTTAAGGTCCATTTTCCGCCGATACTCCAGATGGGTCTATTTTGGGCCGATTTGTCCAATCCAAATAAATTACTTCGGTCCGCACGAATGCTTCCATTCACAGCATACCGATGTTTATAGGTATAGGCAAGATTGGCATAATAAGAAATAAACCGACTCAAGTATTCAGTCTGAAGAAAATTGTCGTTGCCCAAAAGGCTCTGATTCCCAAAATTTGGCATAACCGGATTTCCGACACCGTTGATACCCAACGTAGCATAGTCAATGGCGCCATACGTCTGCAACAACTCATTGTAGCCCCGCACTGTGCTACCATTAACATTCACCAACTGCTCTTGTACTTCCTGCCCAGCCAAGACCGTTAATTGGTGTTCATCCTGATCCCAATTTTTATTATAGCTCAATAGGTTTCTAACCGTCCAGCTCTGTCTATGCTGATTATTGATACTGTACTTTCCACCATTTGCAGGTAGGTAATAAATTGGTGTCGACTGGGCCGTAGGGGCAACAGTAAATTGGACGAGTTCATTCCGGACCAGGTAACTTTTGCCATCATCATACTCTTCGGTTTTCCCTGTTCCTTTGGTAAAGCCATATGTACCTTCAAATTTTAATCCATCCCACAATTTAATACCGAGACCGAGGACATTACGACTTAGAAAATTACTTCCACGGGTATAACCATAATTAACTTCGTCCAAAGGATTATAATTCAAATTTATACGGCTCCGTTGTTCAAAGTCGGATCGGACTTCTTCACTTAATGAGCCCATATAAGGCATGGATAGATTTGCACCGGTATGATCTTGCAACAATTGATACGGATAGAAATTATAGTCTATCATTAGGTTTCGCTTATTGCTGTTAACGCCATAGGTCAGATCACTGATAAGATTGACCTGCATAAATTTTCCGATCTGTATATCCTGCCGTAGATTCAGTTTATAGGTATTATCTCTGGCACCAGGACGATTACTGATCGCACTGGTATAGGCTCCCGATCCATAAAAAGAATAGGCACTCCCGCCCTTTGACATGGATATGGTATGATTCATCAAAGAAGCATTTCGATAAGCGAGGTTTTTAATCTGGGATCTATTGTCAAGTGCAGACAGGCTATCCAAACTTGCTTTAGCCATTGCCGGGCTAATCAGTCCTCTTGATAAATCATACTGAATGCGTTGATGTGGCGCGACTCCACTTCCGCCAGATATGTAGGGAAATACAGTTTCCCAGGGATAAGTTTCTGGATCAAATGTCTCCACAGCAGCCCGGATAAACTCTGGGCTATTCAATGTCTTATAATAGTTCAGATCGGGCCGGCCCTGAAAATTGACAAAAGCATCATAGTTTATCTGGAGTTTATCATCCTTGGTTCCTTTTTTTGTGGTGATGACAATCACACCATTAGATGCTCTTGCCCCCCAGATGGATGTGGCAGTTGCATCTTTCAAGACGGTAATGTCAGCTACATCCTGTGGATTGATACTGGAAACATCATCAATGGGTATACCATCAACCACAAATAGCGGATTTCTATTGGTTCCGATATAAACTGGATCATTGGGTCCCCCATTTGTATTACGCACACCGATCGTCGAAAGTCCCCGGATTAAAAAAGGATTTTGGCTTGCGCTAGGCGAGTTATTGACGGTAAGACCAGCGATTAAACCATCCAGACGCTGCAAAATATTCATGCTGCCGGTCCGGTTTTCGAGAATAGCCATATTGGGTTTGGCGTAGGATCCGGCACTGCGTTCTTTGGATATCGTCTGGTAGCCCGTATTAATGACCTTAACCTCTTCGAGTGTCCCAACAACCTTGTTCAGTTGAATATGGCCAAGATCGGAAGACACCCGTATCCGGCGAGGCTCATAGCCTACATAAGAAATTAACAAAACGGCTTTTTCATCCACCCCCTTGAGTATGAAATTACCATCGTTGTCAGTCCTGGTCGATATCGTTCCCCCAGCGATAGCAACAGTGGCATCAGGTAATGGCTTGCCGTTCTCATCAACAATTCGACCTCGAGTATCAATACTATATTGTGCGGACGCTGTATGCGCAGCGGTTCGATTACGTGATTCAACAGTTACCGTTTTCTCCGCAATCGTATACATCAGATCTGTCCCCTTCAGAATCTCATCCATCACCTCCGGCAAGGGTGAATCCTTAAAATTAACCGTTAAAGTGGTCTTCTTAAATGATGTATTTTTCATGAGCACATCGTAGCCCGTTTGCTTTCGGATTTCTATAAAAACCCGACCAATATTCATATTTTTCCCTTGTAGGCTGAGCGTTTGACCAAAGCTCCAGGCATGTACCTGCAGTTGACCTACTATCAATATGAAAATTATCAATTTCATCATCAATAAAATTTTAATGCTGCTCCGACACTGTATCAAACAGCGGATTCTAGTATAATTTTTATACATTTACATTGTCTTTTATGGTCCTGTATACGCCGACTAAACGAGTACAGGGCCAGGTTTTAGAAATAATTGTTAGGCAGTTTTTTTCAAAATCAGATTAATAGGACTTCGATTGCCGTCGAAGTCTTTTTAATTTATGGATTTTGAATCTGGTCAAAATTGTTTTTTGTTTGTTTTCATAAGTGTAATTTTTGTTTACTTGTGATCCTTTGACAAATGCTTCTAGCATGCATTGCTTCAGAGAATTGGTTAGATAAAGAGGTTACTTTTTTTGGTTATAACTATTTGTTTTTCACATAAATTGTATTATTTCTAATTTCAAATTGCGCCACTCCAGTTCGTTCAATGACTTTGAGGACCTTGGCCAACTGATCATAGCGGCTCATGGTTCCCAGCATGGTTTCATTCTTAAGCGTCGGATTCTCAAAAACAATATCCACCTTGTACCATCGGGCAATTTTATTTAATACGCTTTCCAGCCTTTCGCTATTGAAAAGAAAGAATCCCTGTTTCCACGCAATGGCATCATCCGCAATAACATCCTGAATGGCGATCTTACCCGTCTGTACCGTTGCCTGTTGATTTGGCTTCAATATTTTCTCGACCTTAGCGGACCCACTGGATACAGTCGATATTTTGATCGAACCTTCCAATAGCGTTGTTTTTATCTCGCGATCATCGGAATAAGCCTGGATATTGAAAGATGTCCCCAGGACCTCGACTTGCTGACCTTGGTTGTCAACAACGAAGGGATGCCGGGCATCTTTGAATACTTCAAAATAGGCTTCGCCACTGAGGGTCACATGGCGCTCCGTCTGTCTGGCAATATGCGTTGGGTAACTGATACTTGAACTGGCATTCAACCAAATCTTACTTTTATCAGGAAGGGTTAACGCAATCGTCTCACCCCGTCCCGTGCTCAAAGTATGTATTTTGTTTTCGCTCGTATTGGAATCGCTCAACTCATAGATTAACTGCCCATCCGCGGTTTTCATGATATGTATCCCACCATCAATCGTCGTGTCTCCATTAGTCAGATTGCCCAAACTGATCTTTCTACCGTCAGCTAGCGTTAGGGTCGCACCTATCTTTCCAGGTTGCGCCTGGATTTGTTGAGATATTGAGTTATCAACAATACTTGAATCTGACTGTCTGTAAAAATAGATCCCCAAGGAAATCACAATGAGCGAAGCTGCAGCTGCAATCCTCAAGGAAGGCAATTGAAAGATTCTTGATTTGGGTTGTATGGCTTTATTGGGTAAAAACACTTGATCAAGCATTTCCATATCTTTCAGAAATGCCGGAATATCATCAAACGGTTCGGAGCGATTAGTGTAATCTACATACCAGGCTTCCAGCAGTTGTCTTTCTTCAGCACTGATGGTATTATCGCGTAGTTTCTGTAGGAGTTCCCTAGCTGTTAATCTTTTCATAGTCTAATTGATAACCTAAATTTAGCTATAAGAAGCTGTTCTGCCTCATTATATTCGTTAGACAGTTAACAAGCACTTAGGGGGACAAAAAATATAAGAAAAAATACAAAAAAGAACTACCTCATTCAATATCGATTGATATACTGCATTTTACTAACAAAAAAAAGATAAAAGCAAATGTAACTTTATTTTTATTCGGAGTATTTTTATTGCTCTTTGCATCTGCTTTTTCACAGATTGATCTGAAATATTCAATTTTTCAGCGATCTGTTTATAAGAGAGTCCTTCGTTTCGGCTCAGTTCAAATACTTCACGCATTTTTTTTGGAAGCCTTTCGATCTCGATGAGCAATATACGCTCGAGCTCTTTTTGACGGATAGTGTCTTCTGTGTTATAATTGCCTCGCTCCAGAAAAGAATCTATTGAACCAATATATCTATCCATGACCTTTTGGTGGGCAATATAATTCAGGATCCGATTGCGAATAGAACCATAAAGATAAGCGTCAACTGAGTTTGGGATAGACAATGATTCCCGTTTGGTCCATAGCGAAGTAAAGACTTCCTGAACCATATCCCGCGCCTCGTCATGATCTTTGAGTGATCTATTGGCATGGAAATAAAGCGCTTCCTTATAACGACGATAAATTTCAGCAAAAGCGTTTTCATCACCCTGAATTAATAGAACAAAAAGCTCCCGGTCTGAAAAATTATCATTATGTATCATACTACGAATAAGGCCTGTCTAATTTTCTTTAAGACAATTATAGAGAAATTTTGAGATAAATCTCAAACATACGTGTAAATAATGAAAATCTCAGAAAACGGATTTTGTGATTTTCCTCATCCAGCAAAAGGATTGTTCAATCCATACACTACTCCCCTTATTTAACGTTATTGAATGGAAATACATGTTACCTCTACAGTTGTTTACTAAAAAAGTATGCAAAGACTGTTTATAATGTGTGTATTTCACATTCGCTGCTAAGCATATTACAAATCAATTGATATTTTCTATAGGAATACAACTCGACTTGTGATAGTTAACTTAAGCCTATACATTTTTATTCTTGCTTACCGCTATTTTTGGGAAGTTCGGGCAATTGAGTTTTATGGGATTCATCTATTTTTTGCGTTGCCGCCATGGAAACGACCAAATCGTTCAGCATGGAGCTTGCAGCCGTCGGCGAATTGGGAAGCAGGACCAAATTGCTTCTACTGTTGGCTCCAATAGCATTCAGTGTGTCATAATGTTGCGTAACCACGATTAAAGCGGAGGCCTCCTGAGCGTTGATATTGGCGGCATTCAGCATTTTTACAGATTCCTCCAATCCTCTTGCAATTTCTCTTCTTTGATCTGCAATCCCCTGTCCCTGAAGTTTTTTAGATTCTGCTTCAGCTTTTGCAACAGCAACAATCCGTATTCTTTGGGCCTCAGATTCATATTCCGCAGCGGTTTTTTCACGTTCTGCAGCATTGATTCTGTTCATGGCGTGTTTTACTTGTTCATCAGGGTCAATGTCTGTCACTAAAGCTTTGATAATATCGTAACCGTAACTTTGCATCGCATCCTGCAATTCACTTTTTACAGCGATTGCAATATCATCTTTTCTTACGAAAACATCATCTAATTTTGTTTTTGGAACTTCGGCTCGTACAACATCAAAAACGTAAGATGTAATCTGATTTTCAGGATTTTCCAAACGATAATAAGCGTCTTTCACATTTTCTCTGATCACTTGGTATTGAACAGAAACTTTCATCTTGATGAAAACATTGTCCAATGTTTTGGTATCAATCATAACATCTAATTGCTTTATCCTAAGATTCAGACGTTTGGAGATTTGATCCAAAAACGGAATTTTTAAATGCAAACCAGCGTGGCTTACTTTTAGAAATTTACCTAGCCTTTCAACCACAGCAGCAGTTTCTTGCTTTACTGTGTAAAAAGATGCAAATAATGTAATAAGTCCGAAAAAAATTAGAATTCCTAGATATATCATAACCTTAAGTTTATTATTGGTAATATACTAATATATGGCTTTACATTGTTATTCCTATGGTAATTCGTTTTATTTTTTTGGAAGATCGCTTACGTACTTTACTGATTATTCCACATACGAAAAAGCAGATCTCTTACTAGGAAAAGCTCCCATAGAATACCAGATTATTTAAAAAGAACTATTTAAGATCCATTTCACTGCCTAGTGAAAGCCGTAGTTGTTTCTTAAACTCTTTGGCGGCATTAGTATCATACCTATCTTTTACACTAACGATCTTCGCATTTCTATCTAGATTACCATCACTGATAGGGATTGATTTTAGACCTGTTCCTGACAGACTGGATTCAACCAAAATAGTATACCAATTTCCAGAACGAATAAGATCAATTGCACTCTGTATATCATTTACTTCAATGACAAATCTCGGATTCAATCCGATTATTGAGAAAGACTTGTATACGATATGATTTCTGTCAAAATCTTGGGTCGCTATAATTAAAGGCAGTTCAGCAATCTCTTTCATGGTAACGCGAGTCTGTGACGATAATGGTGAATTTACAGAACTTACCAATACCATAGCTGAACTAAAAAGTTGCTGATAGCTAAAATGAGGATTTGTCTCTCCTTCATGAAAGGCGAAAACAAAATCTATCTCGTTGCGCATAAGGCTTTCAAAGAGACTATGGGATGGTCCAAAGACAATTTTTATATCTATCAGGGGAAATTCCTGAGCGAAATTTATCAACACATTTAAAAGAAAATTTTTGAGACCATAGGCTACGCCAATCCGTAGAGATCCAGCTTTTACCCCTTTTAAATCTCCAATCATAAGTTTTCCCTCCAAAGCGCTCTGGACACTTTGCTCTGCGAACGGAATAAATAAACGACCGGCTTCCGTTAATGAAATATTTCTCCCGGATCTATCAAAAAGAATGACATCTAATTCAATTTCCAATTGCTTGATCTGCTGGGATAAGGTACTTTGGCTAATATAAAGGCTTTGGGCAGCTTCCGTAAAACTTAGCAATTCTTGTGCCTTGAGAAAATATTTCAATTGTCGAAGTTCCATGTTATTATCTTTCAACAAAGATAATAATCTATTCAATCTCATACGCTCCAAGATCCTTCAATGCCTAAAAAATGACAGGAAATACAACTCATCGATAAAACCGATGCAAAGCATCGAATAATAACGTTTTGCCGTACATGTAAAATCGCTCACCTTTGCCTTATCATATCAAAAACACAGGTTACGAAGAAAATGAATTGTTTAAATACCTCTAAAATTATTTGTTTAGGCCTTGCCCAAATTATACTATGGGGCGGTTCATATTTTATCTTATCCATATTGGGAAAAGAAATCATGAAAGAAATGCAATGGTCATCTTCGATGGTCTATAGTTGTCTTTCTATTGCACTCTTTATTTCAGCTCTCATACTTCCTAAAATCGGTAAAACTATTCAGTCCACGAATAACTTTAATATTTTACTCTATTCGGGGATGGTTATGGCACTTGGGCTTATTGTTATTGGCTCGACAAATACCTATTTGATCTTTCTGACAGGATGGGCCATTATTGGTATCGCAATGGCTATGGGTTTATATGATTCGCTATTTGCAACGATAGGAAAAGTATTTACTGGCAATGCTAAAAAATCTATTCTCTGGATTACACTGATTTCGAGTTTAGCCCCGACAATTTCTTGGGCTTTGGTTGATACCATTTTTCAGCACTTCGGTTGGAGATATACCTGCTACCTATATGCTATACTATTGATCGTAAGTATATTTCCAGCCCACAGATTCGTATTTTCCAAGAGGGAGAACGAAACATGGGAAGTAGGCCAACCTATGGGAGTTTGCCACCTGGAGGTTTTTAGGTCTAAAATGTATCTACTACTTTCAGTAAATTTCATCATAGGTGCTGTTATTAACACAATGATTGTTATACATCTCTTTGATATTCTAACGCATAATCAGATTGACACAGTATCTATTGTCCACATCGTTGCTTTCCTAGGTCCTAGTCAGGCTGCTGCTCGTATACTTGAACTTCTTATAGGTAAAAGAACGGCAATCGAAATGTCGATGATTTCAGCATTTACCATGCTTTTTGGAATAGTTTTTATTTTCGGAAATACACAAATCGCAATTGTTGGTGTCATGCTATTTGGTATTGGCAATGGAATGAGATCGGTCTTAAGGGGGACACTACCACTTACAATTTATGGGAAAGATCAATATTCCCTAGTCATCGGTAAACTTGGCAGAATGCCACTATTTGCACAGGCGGGTGCGCCATTTTTGAGTGGATTCATTCTCCAACAATTTGATATGTCGATATTCCTATGCTTGATTTTTATCTTGGGAATTACAAATATCGTTGTAGTTTTTCTTATCAAGAATAATATTAATCAAAATAATTTCTCACTCTTAAATATACACTGAAATGGATTACATCTTTAAAAAAGCTGAACAAATAGAGCTCCCTGAGATCTGGAGAATTTTACAGGAAGCAATTCAAAAGCGCAAGGACGAACAAAGCAATCAATGGCAAGATGGGTATCCAAATATAGAAGTCATACAAAACGATATCTACAAAGAAGCTGCTTATGTATTAAAAGCTGACGAAGAGATTATTGGATATTGTGCAATATTTATAAACGATGAACCAGAATATGCAAACATACAAGGCAAATGGTTGACTGATAGAGAATTTATAGCTTTCCATCGCGTTGCGATAGCGCAAATTCATTTAGGAAAAGGGCTCGCACAAAAAATATTGGTTGAAATAGAAAAATTTGCTATCAAAAATAATATCCGTAGCATTAAGGCTGATACAAACCGGGATAATCATAGCATGCTCCGAATTTTCAAAAAAATGAGGTACAACTATTGCGGAGAGGTAGTTTTTAGGGGGCAGACCAAAGTGGCTTATGAAAAGATATTTTAATACTATTGGGCGAACTGCCCCAAATCAAATTTTTTAGGTCGAATCTCCAAAGTGAATTTTATAGATATATCCCAAGATCCTTCAATATAGATAAGGTGATATCCTTCCTACAGTTGCCAAAAGACAACTGATTGTTTTTACGGTTTTGCAGCAGCCGGTTGGCGAAGAAGTATACATTGTTGTTCATTGTCAAATAGCCAATCCACCATCCGGTATTTATACCGTCTTGTCTTGTCCATCCTGTCTTAGACCGTATATTGTAGCCTTGCTGCTGTTCACTAAGCATAACTCGCTTAACAATATCCATATTCCGTTTCGAAAAAGGAAGTCGACCATCATAAAGTTCCTTTAAAAACGTGACTTGATTTATTGGGGATATTGCAAACTTTCCATAATTCCAAAAATCCGGATCATTGTGAGAAAGGTCGAGATTTCCGTAACGACATTTCGCCAGATAGGTCCTATACCTCTCCTTTCCTATCTTCTTGGATAACTCGATGAAGGCCCATCCTGCTGAAACCTCGAATGCTTCCTTTACTGATATATCATGATAGATATTTGGCCGGTCTCCGTATTTGACCGTATCGGTCTTTCCAGGCCATTTGACAATCTCATTCTCATCTTTGATGACTCTAGTTTCTAACGCGATGAGCATATTAATAACCTTAAATGTGGATGCTGGAAGGTTCTGCTTTTTTGTACCCAGGGTGTCTGAGAGTATCCAAACCTTTTTGGTATTATCGTAAATAGCAATTGAACCATCAACCTGACACGCATCAAAATATTTCTTAAAGTCGGATCTGACGATGATTGAATCATTCATTTTTACCGTTTTCGATTGCTGGTTTTCTCGCAGTTGGCTAAAAGCCAAAACGGGCACGAATCCAAAGATTAGGAGAATAAACCGCATTGAAGGTGTTGCTGGCCTTAATTTTTTGATCAATCCTTCTGGTTCTGACATTTTTTCTAAGCTTACATCAATTATGCTTCATCAAGATACAAAATACGTATCGAAAATATAGGTGTAGAGTTATATATTGTTTTATTTTATGATGTTTAGTAAGTTCAATAAACAAAGATTATTGCATGGATAGTTGATAACTAGTAAATATATATTTAATGCACCAACACACACTTAATGTATTGGTGCAGATGCAATAAATGGACTATCAGCATTAATCACAGTTATTTTCTGATTTGAAGGTGTTGGAAACTGTGGATTTTTAAGGTGGTGCATTCAAATGCATAACTCACAATGCTTAACACCTAAAGCCCGAATTTTTAAGTCGTTTAGCAAACGGTTTTTCGTCCTCTTTTGCACTATATTGGAAGGTATGGTAAAATCGAAATAGACCATAAAACTTTTTACCTTCAATATATGGCCTTATCGCTGAATTTAAAATCTTGTATTTTGGGCAAGGGGCGTAATAAAACTCTTTTCCTTCTTAGGTTCAACACTTTAGATGAGCCTAATTTTTCGTCAGATTCGGTTCTGATTCCAGTAATCAGATCAAATTTAGTTTCGGTGAATATTGTGTTTTCATCTACATAACCTTTGGTTGCGTCATTTGTAAGTTTTTCAATATAAATCAATTCAAAATTGCCCGCGTTATATTTGAAATGGTAGGTGATATTTCCACTTTTAATTTCACTCCACATCTTTAAAACCCCTTTTTCAATAACGAAATCGGGAATTTGGTAACCATTAAATTTCCCATGGTTTTCAGCAGGATACTGTGGCTCGATCATTTTATCCGAGGATACTGCTAAAGTCAGTTTTCCACTGGGTTGAGACAGAAAAATTTGCAATCTTAATGGCCTTGTTTCATCCACGGTATCCATTTTTACTATTACTTTATCCATTTTACCATCATGATTTAAGTCCCCATTTTCTTCTCTAACTTGATAAGAATAACTGCTTTTATTTTTTACACTTTGGGATAACAAATTTATTGGGGCTGAAATTAAAATGAATAAAAAGTAGCAATAAAAGTATTTATTAATTCCATTCATCTTATTTGATTTTAACCTGCTTTCCGAGTTCACGATATAAACTGTCAAGAAACTTTTGCTGGGTGTCGTCTTCCTTAAAATAACGCTGATAGCTTGCGCTACAATCAGAAATATCCCTAATATTTCTCGTATCAAAAGTCCAGTCATCTGCATCTTTGATTAACACACCTAACTCACCACCACAATGTTGCCATAATACGGAAAACTTCGTTCTCTTTTCATCAGACAATTTACTGAAATCGGCGGAGACCGAATATCCGATCATTTCCGGATTAAAAAACTTATTGATCGAATATACGGGTACACCACCCCAATCTATTGTTTTTCCTTCCGGTAAAAGTATATTGGTAAGTCTATTTTCATTCATTATCCTGTTCTGTTGTCCTTCCTTAAAAAGTTGTTCCTCATAGGTCAGCTTTGTCCCTTTAGGAACAACAATTTTTTTAACGGTTACGGGCTCGGTTGTAATAAAATATGGATAATCAGGTCCTCGTCCCCCTGTGGGGTTCCCCATACCACTCAAAGCATTGAGAAAAATGATATATCCTATCACCAGTGCTGCGATAAATACTAAAACTCCTATGATTAAATATTTTTTTTTCATTCGATTATTCTGAAATACTTGGCCTTATTTATGTTTTATAATTATTCACCGACCAAAATCTCCCTAATTACACCTTCACTAATTTAGTTTATTTTATGATACAATCTTGTATGCAGTTCAAAAGTTCTAGTTCGCCGAAATCAAAGAGCAATCCGATAACTATTATTTTTTTTCGTTTGTAGTTTCTTCATCAAGTTAAAGTTAAAACAACCTCTGATAATCGCGGCCAACTATTAATATTCGTTGGGGACAATTTATGATTCGTTCTTTTCTTCCAATTTTTATTATTCCGCAAGTGACCACAAAGAAATAGTATTGTAGCTCGTGTAGACTTGTCCTTTACAATATGCTTTAGTAACTTCACAGCTAATGATTTTGCAAACGCTCATAAGCTGGCTAATTAAATTGTAATCATCAATGGAATACAAGAAAATGCATTGGTGCTAAAAAGTATTATTTCCATAAAATAAGAAACTATGTAAATTAGACTGTCTTAACAAAAAAGGTAGCCTAATATTTTAGTCAAATCAGTTAGTGTTCGTTTTCTTCAAGAAACAAACCAACTTTAGTGCTTCAAAATCTTCTTCTTATACTACGGATAACATTCCTTACAAAGGACCTCTCAGATCAACTGCTTTTATTTTTTGCAGAAAAAATAGGTTTATGTACCAACATTTACTACATCCACATATTTTTTTTGTCGGACCAAGATTAACGTTCGTCGGGCCTATTCTCAATTCTATCGATATCATTTCCCCTTTTTCTCCATAAAAAACACATTTGTACAAGATAAACACAAGATTATGGACTATATTGAAAATTTCACATCTGAGGATTTCGCACTGGATGTACAGACAATAGGTATTGTAGAGCCAGTTTCGTTTACAACTGCTGATAGTGATGAGGTATTAGCTACCATCAGAACCATCACATCATCAAGAATAATTTAATAGTAGGGTGCGTTGTGGAAGTGTTCTGGTAGGCGCTTTCACAACATTTTTTAATCCAAATCCAATGTTAGACGCTGTTTATACGCCACCCAACCTTAAATGTCTTATTATCGAAGATGAACCCTTGGCAATAAAGAAAATCGTCGAATACATCCAGATGTTCCCCAGCTTATCCATTACAGGTACGATTAAGGATATTGAAGATCCATCCTGTTTTGCACCCGACCTACAGTCTACAGATATACTTTTTCTGGATTTGGTGGTTAGTGGGGGCATAATAGAGGATTTGGCAGAGTATATCGCTGGAATACCTTTTTTGGTCATCACCTCAGCGATCTCAAAAAGAGATTACCCTGCATTTGTGAAACAACGTAGCCACTATGCGCTACAGAAACCGATATCACCAGAGATGTTTCGAAAGTGTATCGCTGAAATGTTCAACGTACAATAATGGCTCCCCATGAATACGTTTGTTAGCGAAGATTATTTTCTGCTCCGTTCTCCTCTATTAGATCTAGAGAAAATTACAAAACTTATCGAGTTGTCAGATTTCGATGCGATTGTCTCTCAGCTACGTCATATCTACCAAGACCGCCGTCTTCGAGACGCAATCTACCTGGCTAGTCCGACTTTCTTGGACGAAATAGAAAAATGGTTAGACTATGGCAATAACGCACAGATAAAAGCCATTCGCACACTTTTTAAATATACCATCCGGATGGCCACACGCAGTACACCTTTTGGTCTATTCGCGGGCATTGCATTAGGAAACATCAGCACTGATACCAGCTCCAAAGTCGCACTGACCCGAGATCAAACCGAACAAACTATATTGCGGCTAGATATGCAAGTTTTAACTGAAGTAATTGATCTGATCTCCAAAGATAGAGATATCGTAAAAGAACTGACCTATTATAGCAACCCTACAATTTACAAACAAAGTAATTGGTACAAATACTACAAACAGACAGATGGTAAAAATGCATTGACACAAGTACGTGCAACCCCCGTACTGAAAGCGATACTTGCATTATTTGATCAAGGAGAGGGTAAGGTAAGCTACATGCTGTTAGATTCGTTACTACAGCAGCATGGTGTAACAGAAGAGCAGGCTTTTCAATATATTGACAAGCTCAAGCAGCTGAGCCTGATATCTTCGGAATTGCAGTTCAATGTTGTTGGCGACCTTTACCTTGACCAAATCATTAGAACTCTCCGCAAGGTGGATACAAAGCACTGTTATTTACCGCTCATGCTGTCGGTCGTAAATAGTCTACAAGAAAATATACAAATAGCAATGCGCAAAGAAAAAGTTGTGGAGCAGCTTAAAGTACATTTTTCAAGCTTAGACTTTAACAAGCTGATTCAGGGTGATTTATTGCTCGGTATGGCAAACAACCAGATTTCACACTCAGTGCTTACCGGGCTTGAGAAGCAGCTTCAAAACTTGCTGGTTCTGAATAACCCACCCCCAACGGATGATTTCGATCTCTTCAGAGCCGAATTTCAACAGCAATTCGGGGATCGTATGGTTCCGTTATTACATGCGCTCGACGTAGATACAGGCATAGGCTATGGCAGTAACAAAAACACCTATCGGATGATGGATGAGATACTGGCTGATCTAAACAGTGGTAAGAGAAAATCTAGATTAGACAAGCCCCATTCTTATCAAAAATTGGTCATTGAAAAATTTCTTAAAAGCTCAATGAACCATTTTACAGAGATAGATATCACTGACGAGAATTTACAAAATATCGGAATGGTGTCGGACCAATTTATCCCTAAGTCTTTTTATGCTTTTGGGAATCTGCTACAAGGAGAAGAAGGGGAAATATTCTTTAATCTGGGTAACGTTGGAGGCTCCTCATCGGGCAATCTTTTAGCACGGTTTGCTTATATGGATCCGAAACTAGCAGATGCAATGAACAAATCAGCGATTAAGGAACAGGAACATTATGGTACGACACAACTCGCAGAAATAGCATATTTACCTGATGTTCGTGTGGGAAACATTCTCCACCGGCCCGGTATCCACATGTTAAGCATAGGTTTGACGGCAGCTCCAGACGCCGTTCAAAAGCAAGTAGGCATCAATGACCTATATGTATTTGCAAAAACTGGGAAATTATATCTCTGGTCGAAAACGTTCAATCAGATCATAGAGCCGCGACTCACCTCGGCCCATGACTTTTCGGATGGCATGAACCTATACAAGTTTTTGGCAGACTTCCAGTTTCAGCACCATCGTCTGGATATTGAATGGAACTGGGGAATCTTGAAAGATCAACCTCGATTACCACGAGTGCGTTATAAAAATATCATCTTATCCCGCGAACAATGGCGGTTATCCAAGATTTCGAAAAGCCCCGAAACAGCATTGGAAAAGAGATCACTCATTGCTACAATCAGACAAAAGTGCACGCTACCACTTCATGTTGTCCTGATCAATGGTGATAACGAACTTTTACTTAATCTAGATAATAGTCTGTGTATCGAAATACTATTAGAACAGCTGGTCAAGAAAGATGTCATCCTGACTGAAAACATACTGGATCATTATAAATCGCCAGTAAAAGACATTACTGGACAATCTTATGCTAATGAATTGATTATTCCTTTCCGCTCGACAGCGATGATTCAACAAGATTGTACACCTCCTCTTGCGGTTGATCTCAGGCGTAATTTTCCCTTAGGAAGCAGCTGGGTATATGCAAAGATCTTTTGTGGTTGCAATACAGCCGACAGTATTTTAAAAGATCATATTCCAGTAATAATTTCAAAACTCAAACAAGAAAAGATCGTAAAAAAATGGTTCTTTATACGCTATGATGATCCTACCCCACATATTAGGCTTCGTATGGAACTATTTGAACAACAGGATTATCAACATGTAGTAACTTGTCTAAACGATAGTCTGCTTGGGTTAATTGAAAACGAACAGATCGCTAAGTTGTCCTATGACACCTACATTCGTGAAATCGAGCGATATACTCCATACTGTATGGAAAAAAGCGAGAAATTATTCTATCTTGAAAGCGAACTAATTATAAAAAAAATCCAATCATCTACACAGATCAATGAGCGATGGAAACTTGCTTTTTATTATGTCGATTGTATCCTTGAAAATGCTGGATTTACATGGGCAGAAAAGAGAGATTTCTGTCACACTATGTACAGTTTATATCTTCAGGAGTTTGGCAACGAAAAGCAGATCAAAATACAGTTGAACCAAAAATTTAAAGAACGAAAACATTGGTTTGACAAATTGATTTTGCGTAACACTTCGGTGACCTATGAACTGGAACTTAATCGGGTACAAAAAGAAATATTTACTTTGATAAAGTCGAATGAACCTAACTTGTCATGCTTACAAACAA
Source organism: Sphingobacterium sp. (assembly GCA_031277685.1). Lineage (GTDB taxonomy): Bacteria > Bacteroidota > Bacteroidia > Sphingobacteriales > Sphingobacteriaceae > Sphingobacterium. The sequence goes on from JAITLV010000019.1 coordinate 18,141, forward strand.
TTAAATCCCTGTTGTCAAGCTACATTCACATGTTTATTAATAGATTGTTTATCAGCGATCAGCGAATGCATGAACTTGCGATCTATCACTTTATGATGAACTTCTATCGGATGCAGATCGGCAGATATGGACAGCATAAGATTGAAAATATCTATACCTAATTCAGTCCCATCCTTGTAAAAAACTGACTACGATATTGTAACCCGATACCGAGTTCAGTCCCATCTTTGAGTATAACTTTGCTTGCCTCCACCCCTTTTATATACTTCAGATTAACGATATAAGAACGATGCATACGGGCAAACATATCCCAAGGCAATGTCGCTTCCATCTCCTTCATGGTACAAAGAAGTGTTTGCATCCCCTCGGCCGAATAGATCTGAATATAGTCACCCCAAGCCTTTAGGTAATAGATATCATTTGGATTAATGAATATGGTCTTGTTTCTATCTTTAACTTTAATTGCTTTACTTTCTCCTTGCGCTCCACGCGAGAACAAAATGGCTTTCTGAACTTTCTCTATAGCCTTCACTAGCCGTTCCTCAGTTAGCAGAGGTTTCAAGATATAATCAATTACGTCGAGTTCAAAACCGTCAACAGCATATTCATAATGAGCGGTTATAAAGATTACAAAAGGTGGGTGGGCAAGTCCTTTCAGGAAGGCCACGCCATCCATCTCAGGCATATCGATATCGGATAGGATAAGGTCGATCCTGTGCTGCTTCAGTATTTCAATAGCTAGAGTCGGATTTTCGTAGACGCCCATAATTTCAATAACGCCGATCTTGTTAGCTAGCTTCTCGAGGCGCATTCTAGCTATTGGTTCATCCTCTATAAGAATAGTTTTTATTCTATACATAACGAATTAATTCTTTTATTTTACTGATTTCTCTCTTCTTTTCCTAACAACTCTACCATAAGTTCAGTGCAGTAAGTTCCCGCATCAGAAGTGGTTTTTAAGGTATATCGGTTAGGGTAATAAAGCTCTAACCGCTTCTGAACATTTTGTATACCAAGTCCACCAACGTAATTTTCAGGTTTAGGTAGTTCCCGGTAAGCGTTCGAGACATGCATATATAAAATATGATTTTTCAGGGATATATCTATTTTGACCCATGCATTAGATACACTTGTCCGAGGACCGTGTTTGAAGGCATTCTCTACAAATGGAAAAAAAATCAAGGGAACCAGCGTACAATATTCGTCGTCAGTTTCAAGATTAACGTTGATCTGGAGTGATTCATTATATCGGAGTCTTTCAAGCTCCACATAATCCCGAATCAATTGAAATTCTCTGGATAATTCTATCTGTGGCTGGTTACTTTCATGTAGTAAATAGACCATCATACCACTAAGGCGCATCATACTTTGCTCACCTCGGTCATCCTTATCGGATACCAGAACATAAATACTATAAAGTGTGTTTAGCAAAAAATGGGGATTAATCTGATGTTTGAGAAAGGCTAATTCGAGCTGCACGTTATTTAATTCGAGCTCAGCATTTCTAAGTTCCAGCCTGACTTTCATATTTCTTACACTCATAAAGGACTGCACAATCTTAACAGTCAAAGGAAATGCAACTAAGAAAATAAAATCCAAAAGATAGTCGGTAATGGACGAAATCCGGAAGGCTCCAAGGATTCCTTTATCCCTCATAAATAGCAAATAATCCTTGAGCCGCTCATCCGGCGATAGAAAGTTTAGCGTTAATAGCGCACTGCAATACGTCAGTACGGACCACCAAGCATAAATGACCACCAGCCATAATAGGCATAGTACAAATTTTCCTTGAATAAACCAGCGCGGTATAACGATATATGAAGTGACATAAAATATAGATAGAAGCGAAAAAACATCCTTCAGGAGAAGTAACCAGGAACTATTTGGATCTATCCGCTGGTATCCGACAAGCTGCATACCTAAAACAATAAACCAAAAGCACAAGTGAAAAACAATGCGCTTCACAGGATTATAATTCTGAAAAAATTCAGCTACCGATGTCATGTCCCCCCTAATGTTACCAAGTCTAAATATAAAAATATACTTCTAGTTCCACTACCTATAAATACATCAATTCAATAAAAAATAAGTAACCAATAGGAAGACATAACCAATAAAACTTTTAATATTTTGATTATAAGAATCTTTCATAGGTTGAATTTTAATAATTTCAATACAATGATAGTGGAATTGATTGTGAAGTTAAAGATACAATAATTTTCCATGCTTATTTTGGTTTAAAGCTATAAAACTGATTCATGGCTTTTGCTGGTTAAATGACACGGCTTATATCTCACTACCTTTGCGCAAGAAGATATTTCCCTTTTTAATTACCTGACATTACACGATTTCGGATGTATCCGGACAACCAAAATCAAGTACTATTTTTAAGTTTTGAAAACTGATGTAGCCGCCTTTAGAAAGAACCTCATATTTGGTGTACTTATTAGGGGAATATCCGATCTAAAATTAGTACATTTGAAATAAGTCAATCTCGATACGACTTATGCAAATACTCCCATCAGAATTTTTGTTTCCCTATATCAAGCACTATCTATTTTTGGAAAGTGGAGAGTATCCATATAGAGCACTGCGTTTATTTTCTGACGGGAATACCGGAATGGTATTTCTGTTCAATCAAGGCCGGTTATCCATCAATCATAACCAATATCTTCCTTCTTCTTTTTTATATGGTCAGATCAGTCATTTTCAAGATCTCTCGCTGATCGAAAAAGCTTCATTTATTATTATCGTATTTCAACCCGATGGGTTCTACAAATTGCTGGGTATATCCGCACGTGAATTAAGAGATCAGATCATTAGTACACAGGACCTTTTTGGACAGTCAGCGCAAAAGCTTTACGACCATCTTCTGCATCTTAAAAAATCAACTGATAAAGTAAATACTTTAAATAATTTTTTTTATGATTTAGCTCTTCAACGGAAGTCGCCAAGTCATAATTTACTTCCGACTGTGTTACGACATATTGCTTACAAAAAAGGACTAGTGACTGTTGAGCAAATTGTCCAGTATAGTGGCTATACTGAACGGCATATCGAAAGGTTATTTGCAGAACAGATCGGAATGGGGCCCAAAAAGTTTGGTAACATTGTCCAGCTCCACTCCTTTTTGAAGTTGCTTCGCAATAAAGCTGCTGAAATTAGTCTGACCACCATCTGCTATGAGAGTGGATATTTTGATCAGTCTCACCTCATCAGAGCATTTAAGAAATATACAGGGGTCACAACTTCCGACTATCTAAACAGCACAAATAGACTAGCAATCAATTTTATGGAATTTAAAGACGGAGCGGATTGAATGTCGGCTTTGTACAATTTCAATTGGGGTAGCGATATTAACTTTGTCTATAGATCAATCAAAAAATATGGACAAACTAAAAATTGCTACTGCACAATTTGAGCATAAAAGTGGAGATAAAGCCTATAATCTGACAATTATTGAGCGACTTGCAAAAGAGGCCGCCGCCCAGGGGGCTGAAGTCATTGCTTTTCACGAATGCTCAATTACAGCATACACTTTCGCCCGAAATTTAGATAAACAGCAAATGCTTGCCATCGCTGAATTTGTTCCTGACGGTGAAAGTACCCAGAAGCTGATCGCAATAGCCGATAAATACAACATCACTATTCTTGCCGGCTTGTTTGAAAAGGATGAAAACGACAAATTATACAAGCCTTATATCTCTGTAGATAGAAATGGATTAATTGCCAAGCACCGGAAACTTCATCCCTTTATAAACCCTCATTTAACAGCAGGCCAAGAATATACTATTTTGGACATCAAAGGATGGAAATGTGGCATTTTAATCTGCTATGATAACAATATCATTGAAAATGTCCGCGCGACAAAACTATTGGGCGCTGAAATTATATTTATGCCGCATGTCACAATGTGTACACCTTCATCCAGACCTGGAGCTGGCTTTGTAGATCCCCAGCTCTGGCTAAACCGTGAAAATGAACCAATGTCATTACGTTTGGAATTTAACGGAATGAAAGGACGCAGTTGGTTGATGAAATGGCTACCAGCTCGGGCCTATGACAATGCAGTTTACGTTGTTTTTGCAAATCCTATAGGTATGGATGACGACCAGTTAAAAAATGGTTGTTCCATGATTTTAGACCCCTTCGGGGATATTTTGGCTGAATGCCATACATTTGAAGATAGTTTTGTTACGTCCCTAGTTACACGCGAAAAACTAATGCAGGCAGGGGGACATCGTTATATAAGCGCCCGACGGCCCGACCTTTATCGTGAAATTATCGGCCAACAACATGAATCATTACATAAAGTAGTCTGGTTACTAGCAGACGATAATTAATTTCCCTAAACCAAACTCCTGATTTAAGGCTTTCTATCATAGCTTTAGATCAGGTAATTTGATCAGACTTTATTAAACTTTGGTAGTAAATAGTTAATAAGCCCCTCCTTTGGTAAATAGCCATTTATACACTTCTATCTTTTGTATTTACAGAAAAAGATGGCTTGTAAGTCAACGTACGGTCAACAATTTCCCTCGCCGATAAGCCCACATATTCTTTACTAAAGATTTAAAACTGCAGTACACAATTCAGGAAAAGATTCAACATGTCATCATCTTACTGTTTCCTCTTACCTTCTGCATTGCTGATTCTTTCTACTAGATCAATCTATTCTTATCTGTTTAATTATTGCATGTTTATCTATTTAAAAATTTACCTCCGATTTTCTCATGCCATTAGCTGGAAAGCATTATCTTCCACTTCTGTCTGAAAGACTGCATAAACCTTCTTCGAAGACTTTCTTGCTGATTTGACACAGATATTCAATAAATAATTTAAGTAACATTGTTAAAAAATCAGGTATTATTTAAAAACAATAGAAGCTAATTTCCATTGGAAAAAATTAATTTAGTAGTAATAAAAATGCAAAGATAAAATGAAACCAATAATTCGAACATATCAAAACTCAGATAGAAATGCCTGTATTTCTTCATTTAAAAGTAACATTCCTAAATACTTTGCAAATGAAGAATTGGCTTACTTTGAACAATTTTTAAATAAAATTGAATTAAAAGTCGATGGTCTTCATTACGATGTAGTTATTCTTGAAAATCAATTAATTGGTTGTGGCGGATTTGCTGTCTGCGAGAATGACACTGCAGTATTAGTATGGGGATTGATTGACAATAACTATCAAAAACTAGGGTTGGGAGAAGCACTAGTTCTACATAGAATTAACGTCATAAAATCTTATTATCCAAATCATTCCATAATAATCGACACATCCCAGTATTCGTCAGGCTTTTTCGAAAAATGCGGATTTGTAACGACAGGAATTACAAAAGATCACTATGCCATTGGATTAGACAGATACGACATGATCTTAAAAAATTATTAATCACAGCACTAGGCATGTTTCCTCGAAAACCGTCACTATCTATCCATGTGGCTATCACGCATGTAGATTAATTAATCAGATGGAAGAATTAGAGAATAAGATTGGTGAATGGATTATTGTAAAATTTTTATATATTAGTTTATGAGACCATAATCTAAGCACCTAAGTGACACTGATGAAAGGAAACTAAAATTGCTCCTTTGATTAATTGGAATATAAATGAAACTAATATAAATCTAAATCAAATTTTCTATGAAAATTGCTTTAACATTGATTCTTTTTATGAGTACGCAAGTCCTATTTGGTCAGAAATCCTTGATCCCGCAATGGCAATCGGATACAACTTTGAGATCTCCTGAATCGGTTTGGGTTGATTCCAAAAACAAAGTACTCTATGTTTCGAACACGGTAAGCTTCGAGGACAAAGGTGATGCATTTATCAGTAAACTGGATATGGATGGAAAGTTTATCAAAAGAAAATGGGTCACGGGGCTCAAAGCTGTACTAGGAATAGGGATTCACAAAAACCTTCTCTACGCTGCAGAAGCAACTTCTCAATCCATTGCTATAATTGATATTGAAAAAGCGGCCATCATTAAAAGAATAAAAATTGATGGGGCTGGACTCCTCAATGACATCACAGTTGACTCCAAGGGCATTGTTTATGTGAGCGATACAAAAACTAGAAAAATCTATCGTATCGAAAATGGACAACCATCATTGTTTGCCGAGAACCTCAAAGGGGTAAATGGCCTTCTTGCTGTCGATAAAGACTTGTATATACTATCAGACGGTTCTCTTCTAAAGTTAGATCAAAATAAAAATGCCACTGTAATTTCAAAAGCGATGGAAGGAGGATTAGATGGTCTCGTACAGGTCAAAGCCGATGAATTTGTGGTCTCCGGCTGGCAGGGGTTGATCTATTATGTAAAATCTGATGGCTCCAATGAAGTCATACTTGATACACGCGACAGAAAGATAAGTGCCGCTGATATTGGTTATAACAGATCTTCAGGTATGCTCTATGTACCTACAGTCAAAACAAATATGGTTCAGGCTTACAAACTGGACTAGAAAACTTTCCTTTAACCTTACAGGTTAAAGGAAACGTAAGTATATATTTTTGACTGTCGATTATAGTAATTCTTTCGATCTGTACGTTTATGTAAGGAGAAAGGACACCAGCTTATTTATGTATTTTGAAGTAATATCACCAAATATTAGAATATTTTAATCTACTTTGTCTTTTAGTGAAATAGATTTAGTTTAGTTTCCTAAATCTATTCATTAACCTATGTATATTCTTTTAGCTGAAGACGATACCAGAATTGCTGAATTTATAAAAAAGGGTCTTCAATCATGTTCATGTCGTCTATGACGTGCAATGGACTAAAATTGGCGGTGGAAAATAACTTCGACTTGCTGATTTTAGATGGGATAAGAAAGTACCCTCTTACCATACCCAAGAAAAATATCGGGATTTAAGGCATGAATTATCACTCCATCTTTATTTAAGAAAACGATGTGACCTGAAACAAGAGACTCATATCGATTTTGAGGCTCAAAAAACAACAGGAATAACGTTAGGAGAATAACTTAGTTGCTAATCCAAACTAATATTTGGCCGAACTAAAGATAATTAGGATTAAAAAAGAATGAAACAGCATTGGTATAATGTCTTTTGTTTCTATAAATGACTGCTTTGTAGAAAAGATAGTAGCTTCTGTCGACTTTTGTGGTATATGTTCCCATATTGATATAGTTTTAAAGAAAAACGAATATCATGATTAACTTTCTTCGCTCCAACATCAAGTCATCACTGTTTTGGGTATTCCTTTATTTTGTAGGGCTTGCTATCGCTGCTTTTATTGCAGATATTCTTCCGGATTTGGATACTTTACTATACTATTTCACAGTGTCTTTTTTTTTAAGCTATTTCCTATTGTACATGGAAAGAAAGAAGATTACAGTAGTCGGATTTGTTCCAAGAAAAAAATCCGATATTTCTCAACTTTTACTAGGGATAGGATCGGGAGCACTTATGTTTACATGCAACATTATAATTATAGTGTTATTGACTAATTTACCAGTCAATTATCGAACAGTAAATTATCTGGATTTAATACCTCTATTTGTATTCAATTTAGCTTCGGCCTTTATACAGGAATTTACCTTCCGAGGTTATCCCTTTTTGACATTACTGGAAAAATACGGTGCTTGGGGGGCACAGATTTGTATTGCTATACCTTTTGGCCTAATGCATATTCATACTAATATGGATATCAAAACGATAATACTAACCATGTTAACGACTGGTATAGGATCGTTAATTTTTGGCGCCGCATATATTAAGACAAGACAACTTTTTCTACCGACAGGGATACACACAGGCTGGAATTTCACTCAGCAGATATTTTTGGAGGTATGGCACAATCGACCTGACCAACATATTCACCAAGTAAACAATGCGTTTTTATTGTTTGTTATTCCCTATCTAGTGATCATGCTTATAACTTTTTTTCTCATTCAAAAATATTGCCGTAGAAACACAATATAAAAACTCAAAAAAACACTAGGGCATAGTTGTAGAGGCTATTTTAACTATCTGAATACTGTTCCCTGTGAACAAAGATTCCACTTATTTTATTCTTGTAATTTATTTTTATAAAAGCGATATTTAGATTATGACTGTCCCACATATTATCTCGAAAATATATCAAAAAAGCAATATTCGACTGTTGTTACATATTTGCTTCTGGCTTGTCATATTACTTGTACGTTGGCACCTATCTATCATAACTTTCAATACTTACAATGGACTTCCTACAACAGAACTTTTGGTTTTGAGCATATATAATACAACGCTGCTTGCCAGCCTATATTATATGCTGATCTATTGTATATATCCCTATGCCATTGGCAAAAAAAAATATTTCGCTGGTATCCTAACGCTAATTTTACTGTTTATATTTTTTGCTATTACAGATGCTTACCTAGAGAGACAGATATTAAATGCCTGTTCGGGATGCATGACGATTATAAAAAACAATAATCCATCCTATTACACATTTCTTCACCTGCAATTCAGCAATATGCTATTCAAACGCCTTATATCGCTCGGTTTACCACTAGGCATAATGATTATGCTTGCTGTGCCAATTAGTATTAAAGTCGGATTGAATGCCCTACGCAATGCGTATGCAAAAGCTGAGCTTATACAGGAAAAGGCAAAGATTGAACTAGACCTTCTGAAGTCACAGATCAATCCCCACTTCCTCTTCAACTCGCTGAACAATATATATGGTTTGATACTAAATGGGAAGACTGATCAGTCCGCTTTACTTGTTTCGCGTCTTTCGGAACTCCTGCGCTACACCATTTATGAAGCAAATAATGAGTACCTGATTATTCAAGAAGAAATCAGATTAATAAAGAATTATCTAGAACTAGAGAAAATACGCCTGAACCATACCAAGGTAACATTCGAAATGAAGATTGATCATTGGGAGACAAAATTACCTGCCCTTATATTGATGCCATTAGTCGAAAATGCCTTTAAACATGTCGTGGATGTTCCTGGAAGTTTCATTCGTTTTGTAATACAGGCAGACCGCCAACAACTTTACTTCATGGAGGAAAATACAATGGTAGAGTGCGTAAAAAAGATGCCTGCAGGGTTTGGTCTGAAACATCTTGTCAAAAGATTAAATTTCTTCTATCCAAACCGACATGAATATGAAATAATCGAGCAAAAAGATAGTTATCGTGTAACCTTAACCTGTATGTTATGAAAATTTCCTGCATTATTGTCGATGATGAACCTATTGCGCGCGATATCTTAAAAAGTCATTTAAAAAAATTACCAAACTTTGTACTGATAGACGAATGCATAAATGCTAATCAGGCTTATGAGGCGCTGCATCAATATGCACCAGACGTCATGTTCTTGGATATACAAATGCCAATCATAACAGGCACAGAATTCCTCCGTTCCCTACGAAATCCACCATTGGTTGTATTTACTACAGCCTATCCCGATTTTGCCTTGATAGGATTTGACCTGAACTCTACGGATTACCTATTGAAACCAATTACTTTTGAACGTTTTCTTCAGGCCACAGAAAAGATTCATGAACGCTTATTGTCGCGTATACCGAAGCTCATGACGAAGACGGAAAAAACACATATCTTTATCAAACAGAACAGTAAATTTGTCCGTGTGAACTTTAATGATATTATCTATGTATTGGCACAACGTGATTTTTCGGTGCTATATTTAAGCGATAATACAAATAAGATCGTAGGTATGAATATTGGTGTGGTTGAAGAAATGTTGCTCGAACCATCTTTTGTTAGAGTTCACCGTTCGTACATTGTACAACTTGAAAAGATCCATGCTATTATGGGAAATATACTCAAAACAGATTTGAAAGATATTCCCATTGGACCGAATTATAGGGAGAGGTTATTAACGTTATTGAACATTTCCTCCTGATCTACAATTCCTTCTCTCGAACCATTAATTCTTGTAAAGCTGTATAATTCTTCAAGCCATTTCTGGGATCAAACTTTGTACGATGCAAATAATAATACAAGCCCTCCTGTGAATGTCTGAATGCGAGAGGGGTATCTTACATATTAATTCGCTCTCTATTAACATTGTACAAATCAAATTTGGGATGCTTCCAAAATTTTTCAAACCCCAATTTTGGCATGATATCAATCTCAGTGGTATATATTGGGTAGATGCCTTTAATATAAATATTATATCCAGTACCAATATCAATATTTTCATAATCACTTCTGTTTTTAAAAATGGATGGGGCGAATACTAAAAATCCGTCCATTTCGGAATCGTTGGCAATCTTTTCTCTAAAATCGATAGGATCTCCATAAGAAAAAGGGCATTTATTTCGAAGCCAGTTCGCTAAATAACCTGAAATTCTTCCCCAGGCAAAATCATCCGATCTCACTGTTAATGTAAGCTCAGGCCTCCCATTTCTCCAAACGGGGTGATTTCCCAAAGAAAGACCATATGTGAATGATGTAATCATTCCCTTTTCGGGGGTATTCTCGTATACAATAGTTGTCACACCCGGAAGGTTTTCGTCTAAACTATCTTCTTTAAATAAAAGTGGCGTTTTCTTAAATATATTATTCAGATGATTTAAGTATTGCGCTGCAGGCGTTCTTTTCTTTTGAAATAGTTTCTTGAACATTTTTTTATCTCATATTTTTAACCACCCTTATAGCCAGTGGCTTATTAATATAGTGAATTTTCGGAAATAAATCCAAAACAATTACTGTATTTGTTTAATTTTGGTCTATAAATGATATAAAAACAGAAAGCACCTCTAAACAAACCAACATGATAAATCAAATAAAAATATTTAAGGCCAATGCGATAGCCTTGGAGTTATTCGGGGCGTTTACAGAAGCTGATGCATTGTTTATAGAACAACTTTTTGAGAAAAAACTGTTTGAAGGCTACGATCATGTGAACATACTGATTAAAGTTAAAGATTTGTCTATAATTAAAGAGATGAAATTAAATGGATTTTTTGAAGGTGAATTATGGGGAATTAAACATTTCGGAAAAATTGGACGTTGTGCCATTGTATCGAGTTCAGATATTTTGAAGTCGATAGTCAACCTTGAAGGAAAAATTCTTCACCTGTTTAATTCCGCCTTGGTCGAGAAATATTTTGATGAAATAAACTTAAAAGAAGCATTAGAATTTATCGCACCCAGCGAAACAACGAACTGATTATCACCTTATCACCGAGATAACTAAGATTTTTCATACAGTCTCCAGTACTTTTTCCTTTAATTTTACGGGACAACACCATTTCATTAAGTCGTTTACCCTGACAAGCGGAACAGATTTCTGTGACGATAGTATGGTTCAGCGCATCTTTTTTGTTATATTATCTTTGGAATTTTTTTAAGGAAAACCTTTTCAATCCGAGCAGTAATCTCTGCATACTTGACGGTTTTTGCCACTCTTCTAACGACTTATTCGGATCAATCAAAGCACTTACATTTACCTTTTACACAAAGCCTAATCCCTCACATTCAGTGCGCATTCCTTACGGATTATTGAACGAAAAAACATGAGAATACCCTATAAATGGGGCTCTCATTCTTGAAAAAAACAATCTTAAAAATGCATAGACGTCAGCAGTCGTTCCTACTGTTGATCTCGTATTCCCACCCAACCTTTTCTGATTAATAACAATCGGAACATTGAGGTTATTAATTTTACTTAATGGGAGATTTTGGGGATAGTATTCTTTTGACATTAAGTTTACAAGCTATTGTTTCAGATAAATATGGGTGATATTTTAAAACTCGAAAATATACCATGTTTGTTATCCGAAATGATCAAGAACTACTAAAAACTTAAATAATTAGTTTTCAACGCTAATTTTATCCTATTTATTTTCCCTGATAACATAGACTCCCTCATTATTGTCAGAATTCCAATTGGTAGGATATTTATAGTACAAAAAACTCAAGGTATTTTCTGTCTTAAATTTTGAAGGAACCTCAAAGAGATAAAAATAATCTTGTAGTGGTTTTTGACCAAAACCAGCCCTTTTTATTGCTTTTGTTTTAAAGATCAAGTTATCATTTCCAATATGCAATTTGTTTACCGCAGTACCACTAAACTCCGAAGGAATGAGTGTATATGGCACCTCATTATAAACTTCTTTTTTAAAAGATATTGTCTCTATACTAACCTTTTTTTCATATTGCATATTGTTTTCTAAGTAGGCATCGTTATTATATGTCTGATCAAAATTATTATAATCACTATATGCTCCTTTTTTTTCAATATCCTTTAATAGATAAAGTTTATTGAATTTATCGGGAATAAAATCTTCTTTGTAATTCAGTCTAAACCTAGCAAACGTTTTTGCTAGGTTTATTTGACTGACATTCTTTAGTGTATAAAGTACAATCCATTTTCCGTTTCTATTAAAATACAAAGGTTTTACCCCAACATTTAAAGCCGCTTTCTTATATCCCCATAGTACATTTTCTGATTTTTTATAGAGATCCTTAAAATTTTCAACCCATTCATCCCACTCCATCTCCCCATCTGTATTCAACTGTTTTTCAAACACCTGAAAGACAAGGTTTTCTTTGGATAAATCATAGATTCCATTCCAACTCATCACAAAATGAGACCTTCGATGATATTCCATAAAATCAGGGTTACCGTGAAAATCTCGATCATTTAAGTCCAATACAAAACTTATATCTCCTCTACTGTTTATTTTTATAATTTTTTTATCTGTAGCCACAATATAAAAATTATTCATTGGATCATATCGGATCTCATTCCAGGATCCACCAATGATTTTGTGTATCTCAAATGATTTACCTTTTATAGGTACAGACAAATCAGGGATTCCATTTGCAGGCGTTCCGTAAAAGGGATTGTTGATGGTCGTAAATCTACTTACGAAAAAAAATAACATACATGCTATGGCACCAAAAAATATTAAAATCAAGTAGTTTCGTGTTTTATGTTTCATACTTTTTATTTTCCCAAAACATCTCATCGTCGGTACACTTTGCTCTCCTCCACACCTTTGATTTCTCAATCCGCATTAAACATACATGCTGTTAGCATGTTAACTTCGATGGAGTTGTTCTAGGTTTCAATAAAATGAGGTTAAGGTTTATATTCGCGTTTTTCCAGCATACCTTCTCTATATACTTCTGTGTAGATCAATTTTCCTTTTTTTCTTGTATTTACAATCGGCTCTCCTGTCTCCTCATTATACTGTTGCAACAACTTATAAAATTTCCATTCTCCAACTGGTAAACCATTTTTATACTCCGCTTCTAAATATGTATAGGAATCCGTAAATTCCGGATATTGCTGTAAATCTATATACCCATTTGACTTGAATTCGAGCCATCTTCCTTCTTTATGATGATTTTTCACAAGCCCCTGTTCATCATTATTGTTGTGTAAACCACTGTTATCATAGTATCTGCAAAATTTTCCTGAAGGTAAGATCTGGTATTTACGCAAAGGTGTTAGTAGAAAAGGGAAATCAGTAAACTCATAATCTTGTAGAGAAATTACATAGTTTTTATCAATGTTAAACAACGTATAATTTGCAAACCCCATTTCTCCTTCATGATAAAGGTAAATTCGTTTCATATCAACAGGCTTACTGTTCTTTGTTGTGAATAAATACATTTTCTCAATAAATGGTCTGGCGTAACGAACATTATTATAAACAGCTATAAAATACAATCTACACGCTCCATAACACAGAAAATTCGTTGAAATTTTAATACTGTCGTATTTTTCATTGACATCACTATTAAATTGCAGGAAGACATCATATTCTTCCTGGAATAATAGTAGCTCTTTTTTAATTACGCTATCGAATTTTAAAGCATTAATTTCTTTCAATTTATTTTCATCTTGTAGGGTAGGCAGAATAGCCGCAATGGTCGTTCGCTGTGAAATATCTGAATATCCAAATGGCAACGTAAAACATTTAGTTGTATTAGAAAAAATAGATTCTTTATCTAGTGAGCCTATTTCTGAGTTCATTGCCGTATTTTTTATCTGAGCTTTGCTATAATTGAAAAAAAGGAAAAACAAAATAGTAAAAGAGACTGCATTAATTTTATACATAGTTATCATATTGGAACCTTCATTGCAAAACACTTTTATCCACCAAAATACGACCTAGGCGATTCCAGAATTGGATACAAGACAAATATCAGCATATAGTTTCTTTACTAGATACTAATACTAACATTCGCAAGTGATAATTTAATATTCGTAAATTTAATACTCCAATTCAAATTGAGTATCTGACACGCTGCTATTCCTATCAAAGTTAAAAGTTCACTTCTCAGATCGGCCGGCATCAACTAATTTAGAGGACTACAATATATCTATACCTGGTAGATAAAAGCGTTGATGTTCATTCCTGCTCCTACCGACGCAAATAATAGTATATCACCCGTATAAAAACTATGTTCTTCTAATTTTCCTTTCATAATCAGGTCATACAAAGTTGGAATAGTTGCTACACTACTGTTACCAAACTTATGGATACACATAGGCATTATATTTTTGGGAGGATATAAGTTATAAAGTCCATAAAAACGAGCAACAATAGCTTCATCCATTTTCTCGTTTGCCTGATGAATAAGTATTTTTTTAATTTGAGAAATTTCGATACCCGCTTTGTCTACACAAGATTTCATAGCCAGGGGCACATGATTTAGCGCAAATTCATATATTTTGCGTCCTAACATCTTAATATATCTTACATCAGAGGGAAGATCTTTATTGTAGGAACTTCCAAAATAGAGAAAGTCCAGTTCATCGTCAGCGTATGTTGCACTTTCATGTGAAAGTATTCCTCCATTATCTACCCCTCCTTCGACAATTACGGCACCCGCACCGTCTGAATAAATCATGGAGTCTCTGTCATACTCATCAACTACCCGTGAAAGTGTTTCGGCACCTATTACTAGACAGCGCATGGCCAACCCTGCTTTGATAAAAGCATTCGCATGGATCATTGCCTCGTTCCATCCTGGGCAACCAAATAAAAGATCATATGCTACGCATTTCGGATTTTTAATGGTTAGCTTGTTCTTAACACGTGATGCCAAACTAGGTACAGTATCAGACTGAATTTTTCCATAAGCAACATCGCCATAATTATGAGCACAGATAATATAGTCTATATTTTCACGATCTATCTTGGCATCTTCTATCGCCAATTCTGCTGCTCTAAATGCAAGATCAGAAGTCATATGTTTTTTGGAAGCATAACGTCGCTCATCGATACCCGTTATATCTTTGAATTTTCCGATGATAGTTTCTGGTAATTTTAATTTCTCACCTTTGTTATCGAGGAAGATATGATCTGAAAAATTGCTATTTGGTATGATTAATTCTGGTATATAGCTTCCAGAGCCGATGATTTTAATATACATGGTTTATTTATTTCTTAAATAAATTAGCAAAAATATTTCATAAACTTATGATTGAATACAAAGAAAATACCATATGTGAAACTATATAACTGTTGTACACCTACTTTCCTCTTTTTCCATTTTCGAATCCTGGTTTTTGCATTTGAATATGATGTATTGAGTTGTATCATTCTTCCTAAACTCCATCTTTTGTACCAAGAAGATTCATAGAATTCGTAATTTGACTTTTTAGCGATCAAATCTAAAATAGCAGATACAGTATTATTAAATTTTTGCAGAAGAGTATTGAAATCATCCATGCTATAATCTTCATAAAATTTTTGTGCAAGCTTGCCTAGTTCATTCCACTTATAACCGGTCTCAGGGAAAACTACCTCTTCATCATTGTCTATTTTCCGATTCCACTTAAGGACAAGTTCACCCCAGCCAATCAAATAAGCTAGCAGATTATTGCTACTCATTAAAGTACCTTTATTATGTCCTTCCAATTCCATCAGGGTAGTTTGTTCATAAGAAACTGTCTTTAATTCCCCTAATAATTTGTCGTAATTCGTTTTGATTGACAGTTGTAATCCGGATTTATTTGTCGGTATGGCCATCATTCATATACTATTTAAAATAGGATTAACAAGTATTTGGAAATATTAAATGTAAAATCTTCGAATACCTTGCTTATATTTAATTACTATTCGCTATTTTTCTAATAGAAATATACAACTAGTTGAATAACAAATGACATCAAGATTGTATCATTAAATGGGGTTTTCGAAATTCTAATCTAAAATATTTTTTGATTTTTGCACAGTTGGTCAACCCAAATTCGACCAAAGAAATTTGTTACCAGATTGGACTTCAATCCAGACCATTCGCTATCAGTAGCCTTTATTCGTATCTTTGATCTTTTTTCTAAACATCAAAAACTCAATGATTGTACATAATAAATAGATTATGGAGAAGCCTAACAGCGTCTTAAAAGCCGCAGGAGTTAGGTTATACTGATAAATATCTAATAATAAATTGCCAAACAAAAAAATAACAAAAAGGAATGGTATTCCTGCAAACGTCGACAATGACAAAAAACAACTATTTCTGACTCTTTCGATCTGATTTAAAAAAAACGACAATGAAGTAAACACAATTGCAACGAGATAATACGTTGATAACAAAACTTGTAAAAATACATCTATAATACTGTAAAATTTCCCCAGAATTGTTACATCAGAATAATTTAATTCATTTATAACTCCTCTATACAAAAAAAACAAACCAATACCTAGCAAAATATTGATTAACCAGAGCCTAAATATTATTTTCTTCATATCTTATTATTTACTTTTATAAACCTCGAGGCAATCCAGTACTTTCTTTCTGTGATTTTTCTAAACCTTCTTTCCATTTTTTCTTCCCTTCCGTTTCCTCTTTTCCTAAAAAGTCTTTATCCGCTTCCGATAAACATTCATAGCGGGTAATAGGCGTTGTCCTTCCCTTTTGCCAAGCTATTTTCTTCTCAGTTTTTAATGGAACCTGTATATGAAATTCATTATTTAGTCATTCTTTCAGCTCACCGTACTCTTGGAAGCGATCATCGTTCAAACGTCCCACATTTATTTCCTCTTGGATCAAAGAGGCTAGGCTATTTCCATTAGCATCCAGTAGCAGAGGATCCGAACCTCTATCCAAAAAATAATTAAATATTTGAACTTACCAAGAGCTAAAGCAGTGAAAACTGCTGTTTCTCCTCCAACTGATAATTTATATTCGCGCCATTTGTCAGCAGTAAATATTTACTCAATATCAATACAGAGTTATTTGTTTTCTATTAATCATTAAACTCTACCTAAATTTATGCTATTTGTTTTCGTAACAAAAGATCATTTAATATTCGATTGCCGTCAATTATAATTCGTTCAAGGATTTTCAATAATCTATAAATTTATTTTAAAAATTAACATAGGAAAATTTTGGTATATGTATAGAGCACCAGCCAATTGAAGTCAGTTTACACTAAATTGTCTTATTTTTGGATTTACGTTGCCATCTTATTCTTGATGAAAACTGGCTCTAAGCTTATGTTTTTTGGTTAAGTACCCGACCAAATAGTCCCGAAGATCTTTCGGCAGCGCCTTAAGCGTGGATTTTAGTCTTTTGACAGGCTTGCAATCCTTTCCTTCGCCACAATAAAAATCCAAATGAAAGACATAATGCTTATTTTCAAAAAACACCATATACGATACTTTCATGTCATAGCTCTCATATCCCCCACAATAATAGAAAGGAATTATCGCAGCACTCTGTCCAGAGAGATCCTGAAGATGTATTTCCTCTTTTACGAATTTGATTAGTGACATTTGGGGATAGGGATACCTATAAGAACTTGATATCGAACCCTTTTCATTTTTCAACAGGGCATCTATCTGCGTCAATGGACCATCAAATTTAGTGGATGCCTCATCACAAGGATTTGTGACTTTTATATGTAAAATATTATTACCATATTTATCCTGATAAGTTAATTTCGTTACAATAGTATCAAAATATTGTACTTCCAAGCAGTTCTCAGAGCGGTAAATTTCCCTCTTGTATTGATAGCTCGTTGTCTCGTCCTTGCCCGCCAAAAACAAAAATACCCATCCCCATCTATTTTGAAGCCTATCTAAATGCAATTGTTTATCTTGATCAAGCCATAACTGGAATTGGTTATTTTCTATACGACCATATATCAGGGGTATCGGTAGAATCGTGCGCTTGTGGTTTGATATGAAGTGATTGTCCCTGAATTTTCCTTTCAGGATGATGCTCTTATTTTCAGTACTATCCTTCAACCACCTTACGCGGATCTGATTCTTTCCTACAGCTTTGAGCTCGATCTTGGCTTCCATGAAATCAGTCGTCTCAACTTTATCTTGCAGCATAAGCTGGCTCCACAGTGAACAAAATTGAAGATCCTCTTTCCCACTTGCCACATTATTATAAATTCCGTCGAAGGCCTGTAGTTCAGAAATATCTTGTGTATTATCTTGGTCGCTTTGCTTTAGTGATGCACAACCAGTACATACAAAAAGAAGCAGTATTAAATACATGGCTGCAACATAAGTTATGGTTGCACACGATTTATTAGCCATTGTCATCGGTATAATAAGTTCGCTTGCCTGGATTGCCATGTGTATAGGTTATATAAATACGTATAATAATGATTGCAATAGAGCAAAATATATTCCAATATATGGTTATTTTCGAAACTTTCATTTGGTATAGTAATATTCCGTTGCTACGCTATTTGTTCCTTAAATTGTATGGAACAAAACTATCGCTTTCTATTGAAATTATCCAAATATATACCAATACCTCCCAATGTACTTATATCATTTATTATTTGCTATCCATGACTTTATATTCGTAGAAGAATTCATCCTTCCCATAAATTTCCTGCCCTGCTTTCCAATGGTAGGATTATCCTCTAAACACAGAGAAACCACTTGGATCATATCGCAAGCGGCTTCTACATTTTTGTGCTACTGAGATTTTAGCTCCTTACCATCAGACACTTTTGTAAGTTCTTTTTTAATTTCATTAAATATTCGTTCTGAATCCTCTTTTACTCCAAATATAATTCCTGATTTTCTCATCGTCAACCAAGGGAAACCTAAATAATAAAACCGATCTATGGGTGCTTTACCGTTTAGGTGAATTGGCTGTTGTTTTTCATCAAGTAATTCAGAGATTTTAATATACGTGAAGTTTCCATGATATCCTATTGCCCATATTATTGTATCTATCTGGTCGTACTCAAGTTGCAATATACCACTATCTGCTTGATATTGCGAATCTGGAATATCTGCTAAATCAATATCCTGATCGAGAGGCGCTGCGATTCGATGAGCTTGAATATAACCATCTACCTCCCGTTTCATCATATCTGAATGTTTATCTGCAGTATATATATGCTGTTTTACAGTATCCGTAAAATAGATCTTTCTATCATCCACAATTTGTAACATTCCAAGATGCTTAACACCTGCTTGACTTAAGCTTTGTAGACTGACTGTATGGCCATATCTTCCCACCCCCGAAACCTGAGGCTGTACGGATTTCATTAATGAACGATCGGTTAACTGGTCAGTTCTCTGGTTCATCAATCCGGAGAGATATAGCCATTCCATCATGTCTTTCCCTCTGTATCTTCTAGGAGAACGTGCCACTGGACTTGTTGCAAGGTAGATATTTCCCTTCTGCGAAAACTCCCTTTGAATCAACTCTTCCGCCAACTGCACGCCCGATTGTCCACTTCCTACGATTAAAACATTTCCTTCAACCTGTGCTGGGTTACGATACTCAGCTACATTCATCTGTTTTATGTGTTTAGGAATACTCGCTGCAATGCCTGGATTACCATATTCACTCATAGCACCTGAAGCAACCACAACTTGATTGACAATCACTACAGTATGTTCATCACCATAGCTAAACCATACCTCATACTTTTTGTTGTCTTTATATCTAAGAATCCTCTCAACATTATGATTTTCAAAGATAGGAAGGGCGTATCTCAAAGCATAGTTTTGGAGCTTTTCAACATATTCATCTTTTGTCATAAATGCTTCTCTGTCTATGTTTTCGTCTAACACTTCCCCTGGTAGCAAGTTCATCCAATTGGGGGTATTCAAAGTGAATGAATCCCATCTTTGATCTGACCATGACGAAGCTATTGTATTCCTTTCTAATACGATATGACTTATCCCTTCCCTTTTTAGATAGTAGCTGATGGCCAGCCCCGCTTGCCCTGCCCCGATAACTGCGACTTCCCGATATTGATATTCTTTACTGCTCATTATATTTTGTTTTTATATTTTTGTGTAAAAGTACTGTCGCACACAAAAAAAAGTCAACGCGAAACGGACTTTGAACAACGCAATACGGACTTTATGAATTCTCCACTGACGATATATAGGGATTTAAGTAGTATACCGCATTCTTTTCTGAAAGAAGAAAATCGCATAATTTCTGCTGAACAAGGAAATGGCCACTTCAGATTTAAGGAAAGATCGTTAAAAAACATGCAGATAATAAACTGTGACTACAATCTTGAACACCAACAGGATCTCCTAATCAATGTTCGTAATCATGCTTTAAAAATGCACTTTAGAATACAGGGAGAATCCTTATGTGTTTGTGACCAAGAAGGTTTGTTCAGTCTTCAAACTGGGCAACATAGTCTCATGTATCATCAAAATTGTGAAACAAAGGTAGAGATGAAACCAACGCCTAAAAAAGGAAAATTTATTGAAATCATGCTTTCCCAAGATCTCTTCGAGGGTTATTTCAGCGAGGGCAACGATTTTCAAAAGAATTTTTTGGACCAAACCTTAACGAAGTCTCACTTATGGACAGATCAAAGCCTTACTATAAATACGGAAATATACAGCATTTTAAGTGAATTAACTCATTCTCCTTATCATGGAAACTTACAGAAATTCTATATAGAAGCTAAGGTTACCGAATTGTTATTATTGCAGGTGGACGCATTTGAAAGAAAAAAAACTTATTATGCTGATTTAAAATTCACTGCGAAGGAGATTGAACAACTTCATTACGCAAAAGAACTCATGACCCAAAACTTTCAAAATCCACTCACTGTAAAGGAATTAAGTAGAACGATAGGTTTAAATACAAAGAAGCTTACACAAGGATTTAAATACTTATTCGGTCATACCATCTTTGGATTTATACAAGCATCTCGTATGCAGGAAGCAAAAAAACTTTTACTGGGAGATAAGTTATACATAAACGAGGTAAGTGACTATTTAGGCTATAAAAACCCACAACATTTTACGGTCGCTTTCAAAAAATATTATGGTGTACTTCCAAGTATTTTTAAAAAGTATGTATAAAATAAATCAACGTGTACTAAACTTGAGTGTCTTCAATTAAATTCTATTCCGTTTCCAACTTTCAAGATTTTGTCTCATAAAAATGATAAATCCAATTGTCAACATTGATATTATTTTCAGATTCTACTGTTCACCTGTTTGTATGCTAGTGCTTATGAAAATTGCCAAAATCCAGGTACTATCTGACCCGTAGTTTTATGTTTATAGAGGTATAAAGATCCGTAGGCAAAGACATACTCCGAAAAGTCCATATAACCTTCCTCTTCAATTTGGATAAAAAAGACAAATCCATCTTTTTCCAGCTGCTCATAATAAAATTTTTTAGGTTGAATTAACCGGGGTGATCCACCCACTTTTACAAAAAGAAAATTACCAACTTGGTTACTAGCATATTCGCTAATGGATTGTCTTCCTAATTGACAGAGACAAAAGTCACCGGTTTCTCCTTCCTCCGAATACGGATGCGCTAGTATATGAATTGCTACTGACGGATAAATGTTATGATCAATCAGCGTATCAAAATCGCCATGGATCAAGATAGAAATCATAGTCTCATTTTTTTCAGGATGGATTAAAGTCGCATAAAATTTATACCTTTCTGGTATCATCTGTTCTATGGCCAAAGGTGGATTCCCTCCGATCCGGCCACGCAATATTTTGTTGTAAGGAACACATTGTGCATATAACTCATCCATCATTTTAAGATTTAAATTAATCTAAACAACACACGACATCAAAAACAGTGTAAACAGCTGTGATAAATTGGGACCTTTCCTTCAATTAAGATTTGCTTCGGTAATATCCTGCTCGATTAATCTCAAAGCTATTTCGAAGGCCTGTATTCTACGCACCATCAATGTATGTTGCGCAGAGTTCTCTTTTAACTTCAATATTGATTTTTGACATTTGTGTAAGATTGATTCAATAGACTTCTTCGCTTCTACCAATTCTTGAAAAGTAAACATAACCATGATTCTTAATAAAGAGAACGAACTTTCTTTAATAACAAATATATAAACAAGGTTATCATTTTGTTGATATTTTTGTTAAAAAAAGAATCTTGTTTCAATACATTTGGTGTAACATTTGTTAGTGTTCTTGATATTTTAGATTAAAAATTATCATGAATTTTTTTGTATTTTCCATAGTTGGTATTTCCTTAATCTTCACCTCCTGTACGAACAAATCGGAATCTGCAGATCGTGAAATAGTAGAAAAAGTAAACAAACTGTATAAAATATATGGTGAGTCCAATGAAGCAATTTACGCACAACCCATTCAAGAAGATTTGTTTTCACCTAATCTCGAAGCAACATTAACAAAGGTTATTGCAATTTCAAAAGATGATATTGAAAAAGTAAAAAAAAGTGATCATCCTGATGAAAAACCTCTGATACTCGAAGGTGCAATTTTTTCAAGTTTATATGAAGGATATTCTTCCTATAAAATAAGTTCGGTCACCAGAGCTAAAAACACCGTGAATGTTTCCGTCAACTTTGAAAATGATAAGGCCACCCACAACATGAAGTGGACTGATACAGTTAATTTTATTAATATCGAAAACCAATGGCGTATCGATAATATCATCTTTGATAAAGCGATGGGTACTTCGAAAAACCTAAAAAACAGCCTCAAAACATTCATTTCATATGGGGAACAAAATAAATAAATAAATAAATAAAGATCTGCTTCTTGGCGATCAATCAGCTTATCTCTATATGATCGCCAGCATCTGGTTAATCCTCATCCAAATAAATCTCGTGGACGACAAAACGAACATTTTTACTAAACACCAACATATCATCTACATCATCTGAATCAATAGCATAAAGTGTATCTATTTCTCCCCCATCTAAAAGCTCTGAATCTGGTATCAATTCATAAAAAGTAATGTCATCAATTGTTGATAACTCCTCTACTTTAATATAAGATACATTTTGACTCTTCCAAATAGTTAAAATCTCCTTGGAAAATAACCGGTAAGTATTTGCTTGTAATGACATAGGTGCAAATTAACAAAAAATACATTCATTATACTTCTACAAATAGCGTATATTAATTTCTTATTTAATTCGTATTCCTATTCGATCGTGTACGTCATTGTGTACTGCTTTGGGTTTACACCTATATGCGCTTTAAAGACCTTTGAAAAATGGCTTAAGTTGGTAAAACCCATCGCATACCCTACTTCTGAAACGGAATATTTCTTCTTTTGAAGTAGATTAGCAGCTTTCCTTATCCTGAATTCCTGATAATAGCTAAATATACTGTTACCGAAAATTTGTCGGAATAATCGCTTCAGTTTTGTAGCACTCATTCCAAATGTAACCACCAACTTGCTAATGGCAGGGGGAGTTTCCAGATGTTCAAGAATCTGATCCCTTACTCTATACAGGATTTCTATATCACGATTATTCAATGCATAGATATGCTTCTCGTCTCTTTTCTCCAATTCAATCAACAATCGACAAATCATTTCCTCTGTCTTAATCCGCATGAAAAACAGCTCGAAAGTTTCACCAACAGATTCAGATAAGATCTCATCGACTACCTTTTGCAAAGCTGGGTAAATAATCTGTTCAAAAAGATAGGGTTGTGTATTCTGCAAAAGACTTTGTAAAATCGGTGACAACCCTGCGGTATTAAACAATCCGCTCAGATACTCAGCATCCACTTCAATATTAATAGTAGAAGTATTGGAATGAATAGAAATAATTCCATCAGTATTAATGCGGCTGGTTGCAATTAAAACAGAAGGCATTTCTTTGGAATACTTTCCTGATAAATATCCTCCTCGCTTATTGAAAATGTTTTGAAATTTAAAAAATATCATCTTTTTGGGATCATCCCGTTCTGGGTTTTCTAGCGAAATATCCTCATTTAGCTCGTAGTTACTAATCAACATTCTAATATGTGCATTAAAGACAAACCCGATACAATATCCGTGTCCGAATCCTGCCGGAATTTCTAATTTTCTATTCTTTATTTCCGCGCCCAGATAGTTAGCGAGCTTCTGGAGAATCAAAGGTATAGTGTGATCATCTTTTCTCATAAAAGTCTTTAATAGCTATTTTTTAATCCAATGTAACTATTTCATTTCTAAAATTACATTCAAATTTGTGTCAATATTAAAAAAAACATAAAAAATGACGCTACTTAAAAACAAAAAAACAGCTATCATAGGTGCTGGTCCAGCCGGTCTCACACTAGCTAGACTACTCCAACAAACCGGGGCCGATGTCTCTGTGTATGAAAGAGATAAAAACTCTCAAACTAGAATTCAGGGTGGCACACTTGACCTGCATAAAGGTTCCGGTCAAGAAGCATTAAAAAAAGCTGGGCTATTAGAAAAGTACTATTTGATGGCCTTACCAATGGGTATTATTATGACAGATGAGAAGGGATCTCCTTTATTTACAAAACAAACTACTTCCGAAAATCGCTACGACAATCCTGAAATCAATAGAAATATCTTGCGAACAATGTTACTGGAGAGTTTGAGCTGCGATACCGTAGTTTGGGATAGGAAATGTTCAGGGCTTGAAGTCTCTGATCAGCAATGGATCATTCATTTCGAAAACGGAACGCAAGAAATTGCAGATCTTATAATCGTGGCCAATGGTGGAATGTCCTCCATAAGATCATATGTAACAGACACACAGGTAGAGGAGACCGGAACAATGATCATTCAGGGAGATATTCCTAATCCAAAATTCAGTGTCCCTAAATTTTATCAGTACTGTGATAAACATAGGCTAATGGCCGCTCACCAAGGTAATTCACTGGTAGTCAACCCAAACAACAATGGAACACTGAGCTATGGCGTGATTTTTGAAAGACCACAAATATGGCAAAATCCTAGAGTATCAGATGCTCAAGATGTAAACTTTATACGTGCAGTTCTTTTAGAAAGATTTTTTGATTGGGACGATCAATTCAAGGAACTATTTAATTCTACATTATCCTTTCACTGCCTCCCAACAAGAAAACTTCCATTGGATCCGCCCTGGAAGAATAATCGTCCCTTACCTATAACACTTATTGGTGATGCCGCCCATCTGATGCCACCATTTGCCGGTCAGGGTGTTAATACGGGTCTATTAGATGCATTAATCCTATCCGAAAAACTTATGCATGACACCTACGATTCGTTGGATACTGCATTTAAAGCCTATGAAGCAGAAATGTTTATCTACGCACAAGAAGCACAACAAGCCTCAAGTAAAAATGAAATTGAAATGCGTCAACTTGACTTCTCTTTTAAACAATTTATTCAATAAGAAATGACAAAACTGAAAATTGATAAGGCATACTATCTATCATTCTTTTGACCGATAGTCGAAACCTGTTTTACCCACTATCTGGAACGATTTTAGGGAAATTTTAGTCTAATTGAGATTAAATATGATTGATATACGCCTTTTGCCGACTCTTGCTGACTCGTTTATGTATCAATATTAAGAGCAATCCTATAAGCAGAAAGGCTAAAGTTATCATCAAGCTATTCATTAATACACGGTTTATTCCCAATACTGAAACATCCATAAAGGGATAAGGATAAAACCCAGAAAATGCGCCATGCCATAAAGTATATAGCAGATAGATCAAGGGATACAACAACCAGCTAAGTACAGATCCCCATTGCAAAACATTCCCATCAATCAACTTCGACCAAAAGATTAAAACCAGAATAGGAATAAGGGAATGAAGCATTTCATCGGTAACTCTTGCAATCCCTACAGGTTGCCACAGCGGACGAAGTATGACGTTATAGACTAGACCAACAATTAGGATATATAGTGTTACTGCTGTGATTGTTGTTGGTTTGGAAAAAAAGATCCCTATTTTATTCTGAGAAAACAGCACGATACTGCTGCAACAAACCGCAACCATCAAATTTGTCAAAATGGTAAAGTAACTGAAAAAACGAACAACTAACTCCCATGTTGTCATTGAGGAATGATCAATACTGATTAAAAACTGCCCACTTATAGCACTCCAACTCATTAGCGCAATGATCGCTGCAAAGCTTCTTTTAGGTAAAGCCATAATTTATATTTCTTGTATTAAAAATAGGCAATTTATGAAACAAAATTTTAGAGAATAGTACAATTTCACCTTACTAGATGTTCCATATGTTGTCTCTCTTATTAATGAAAATTTAATTAATCCTTAATTTTTATCAACAGTATCCAAGCATTAATCTGCTAGGCCCACAAAAATCTCATTTTATGGTGTTACAAAAATGCGGATAAGGGGCTTCTCTAAATGATCCCTTACAATAGTGTTTAAATTACATCAACTATTTTTTTATATAATAGGTGATACTTTGACCATAATTGGTACATTGTTATAAAAGACAATTATATGGACAGTGTTAACAATTCAAATCGAACAATGAGGCGGCAGGCACTTTTTATGGATCTGTATAAAACTGCATTTCCAATAATCGCTAGATATGTCAGTCGCATGGGGGGTGACTTTGATGAAGCCAAAGATGTATTTCAAGATGCTTTGGTTGTATACTTCGAGAAGACAATTTTAAGTCCAACGATATTGAGAAATGATATTGGCTTCTTGGTCGGTACCGCTAAGAATCTATGGCTGAAACGTTACTATCAAACAAACCAGAATATACCATTGGATCATCTAGAAATCCCATTAATGAAAGATGAGTCCCTGTCCAGTAAGCGGCTGATTCGCTTTTTGGAAACGGCAGGACGCAAATGTATGGATCTACTGAAAAGCTTTTACTATGACCAACTGTCGTTACAAGAAATCGCGGATGAATTCGGCTATTCAGGGGCACGGAGCGCTACCGTTCAAAAATATAAATGCTTGGAGAAAGTAAGAGAAACCGTTAAAAAAAAATCCTTAGTTTATGACGACTTCATGGAATGAAACCCAACAGATAGAAGCCTATCTCATGGGAACAACACATCCCAGCGAAGCATTGCTTTTTGAGGTTCAATTATTGTTGGATAAAGAATTAGCTTCTAAAGTATTGGCACAGCAAAGAGCCTACGAAGCCATCCAAGAATTCGGTCGTATGCAATTGAAAAAGGAGATCGAAGCAATACATCAAACATTATTTACACAAGCCAAACATATCCGTTTCAGCCAAAAAATAATGCGGTTATTTAGAAAACCATAAATTCAAGAAAATCATGAATATCAATAAAGATGAGTTCCGCAAATTCGCGGTGGGGCATCGCTATGTCCAAAAAGATCTGGTTGACAGCTACATTTCTAGTATGGAAAATCCTAGGATCCCCCTTGCAATGACACCTTATATTACCGAAGAACGCGAGTTACGTGTATCACAGATGGATGTCTTTTCCAGGTTGATGATCGATCGCATTATATTTGTAGGTGCTCCCATCGAACCTAATATTGCGAATATCGTACAGGCACAACTACTCTTCCTTCAATCCGTTGATCCAAAAAAGGATATACACATGTATATTAACTCCCCGGGAGGCGAAGTCTATGCTGGATTGGGTATTTACGACACCATGCAATTGATCAGTCCAGATGTTGCGACAATCTGCACAGGTATGGCACTCTCCTTTGGTGCAATATTGTTATGTGGCGGGACCACAGGCAAACGGAGTGCTTTGACTCATTCACGGGTCATGTTACACCAACCTTTGGGAGGTGTCCAAGGACAAGCTTCAGATATTGAGATTACCGCCAATCAAGTTTTAAAAATAAAAAAGGAATTATATGACATTATCGCCAGGCACAGTGGGCAAAGCTATCAAAAAGTTCATGACGTCAGTGATAGAGATCACTGGATGGTTGCAGTCGAAGCGAAAGAATTCGGAATAATCGACGAAGTACTAGGCTAATAAATACTGTTGACAATATAAGTCCCGCTATTGACAGATAACTGTCAATAGCGATTATTGATTCAAACATACAGTATCACCCACATTTTCAACTCATTATAAAACAAAACCTGGCAATCTAGTCCATGTCAGATCAAGACAAGAACAATACTTATTATGGTATAAGCCAAACAAATAACGATCGGAAAAGCAAGAACATAGAAATCTTTACTAGAAGGTTTTTTTAGGAAATTTGAGAAAAAATCTTCAATATTGACTTTCATATGCATATCAGGTGTCAAAAACCACTTAATTTCAATTTCGGTTGCAATTCTTAGCATAAAGACTTTTCTCGAATTATAATTATAAATATGATAGGTTATATTATCTGTTAAAAGAACATCCTTCCCTTTGCTATCTTTCAAATAAAATTTGTCCCCAGATCGTATAAAGGAAATTTTTCGCATCGTACTTTTCATTACGATAATTAAAAAACTGAAAACTAAACTCAAGACAACAATGATGAA
>JAITLV010000032.1 GCA_031277685.1 Sphingobacterium sp.
GGTATTCGTAGAAATTTCCATAATGGCAGCCGTTTCATGATAGGTAAAGCCAAGTTCCTTGACTAAAGTAAAAGCCATTTTACACTTGGAAGGCAATTCGTCTATGATCTGCTGTATAATTTTCAGGTTTTCGCTTGAAATATATTCTTGCTCCACACTTGGATATTGATAGTTAAAGTCAATAATTTCTGAAATATCCACATGGGTATGCTGTCTTTCAAGGTATTTTATGGCATTATTTCTTACAGACCTAAAAAGATAAGTTTTGATGTTTTCAATTTCCATTAACTTATCTTCCAATAGCCACAATTTCATAAAAATTTCTGAAATAATATCTTCAACCGGAACTGGTGACTTAATAATTGCATGACCAAAGTCATATAAATCGGGGTAAAATTTTTTAAATAACGTTTTAAATGCAAACTGGTCTCGATCGAATACAATTGCATACCGCAATTCAGTCCATAAAAAGGGATCTTGATTCAACTTTTGCATTTAAATAAAAATATGAAATGGTCTATGGGAAATAAAGATATCAATTTTTGCAAGAATATAAGAATTTTAAAAGAAGCATTATCGGCTCAACATTTACTAATCACGATATTATTCACTGATCGACCAACTGCTGTACTAATTGGATTATAAGCGGGATAGAAACTGCGCCAATACGTAATCGGACCAGAATCCCACCTTTAGATTATTATTGGAATCCTATCTATATAATCTTTATGCTAATATCTATCTGGCTCAAGGTGATATTGAGAAGGCTCCAATAGCGGGACAGCAAGCGCTCCAGCTATTGCCCCAATTTGATCCTGTCCATCACACTGGCTTATAGCGTTGTATTATTAACCTCAGTCGTTACAGGACTGCGACACAACAGGATGCTCGGCGGGGACTGAAACAATCTTGGACTTACATTTCACACTTTTTTGGCAATAGTAAAATTAATCTATCTACTTCCTGATGGACTTGAAGACTATTAGAATAAATATGGGAAGGAGTCATGGGCAGCCTGCTGCATTTTTCTATATTTGAAGTAAATGGAACTCATATCTTATCTACTTAGGCACATAAAATTGAACAACGCCGAATGCGAAGCTATCGACAAAGCCTTTAGTAAACAAACTTTTGCGAAAGGTATTATTCTGGCACATCCAGATAATCACCACCAAAATGTTTATTTTATTGAAAAAGGATTATTACGCGCTTTTTATAACTTAGATGGAAAAGATATCACCCATTATTTTTTCGACGAGAATAATTTCCTGGTATCTTTTGAAAGTATTTTTTTTAACCGTCCTCACCCCTATGGCAAACAAGTATTGGAAGAAGCAAGTCTGCGTATTATCCCGTATAGCAAACTTGATGAACTCTGTAATAGCATACCCGCTTTTAAAGACTTCCGGCTGCAAGTATCGTTACAAGTGATAAGTATGTTATCCGATAAAACTCTTGCATTACAATTTCAGACTGCCGAGCAGCGCTATAAAAATATGCTCGACAAATTTCCTGGCATATTGCTACGAACCTCCCTGGGACATATTGCTTCCTATCTGGGTATTACCCAACAAACACTAAGCGTGATACGTGCGAGCAGGTAACTGATTTCA
This sequence comes from Sphingobacterium sp., assembly GCA_031277685.1. Lineage (GTDB taxonomy): Bacteria > Bacteroidota > Bacteroidia > Sphingobacteriales > Sphingobacteriaceae > Sphingobacterium. The sequence goes on from JAITLV010000032.1 coordinate 1,614, forward strand.
TTTTTTAAGATATCTTAAAAACACTGCGGATTTTTATAATTTGCTTTGCAGTATGAAATCATTAAATATGAAAAAAATACTATCATCCCTTACTATCGTTTCCATGGCAATAATTAGTGTTGCACAATCCTCTAATGATAATTTTGCAGGTAAATGGAAAACTGAAGAGGGCTTCATTATCACCATCTCTTATAGCCACGGAAAATTTTCTGGTCTCGATCCCAAAGGCCGTCCAACACTCTATAATGTGCGTTTTGAAAAAAATGAGTGGAAAGGGACTGTGGAAAACCACGACACTGGACAAAAGGGCAATTGCGAAATGTACCTGCAGGGAAAAAAGTTAAAAATAGTGGCTCATAAAGGCATTTTTTCAAAGACTTTTTATTGGATAAAGCAATAGACAACGCTGGTTATCGTTCAAACGCTGTTTAGGATGCACCAATACTGGTATTCATAGCTGGAGCTATTTTAAATGAAATATAATATCGTGTTTTATTTAAGCTGAAAATACCGATAATATATAAATTTAAGCCTAAATATCATTCGGGGAGCCGATAAAGACATCCATAATATCGCTCCCCAATCATTGGCCTATAGCGCGATCAAGTAGCTATCCTTACCCAAAGATCCATTTTGACGCCCGCGGGATTATTTTATAAAAAGTAGCCACAAAGCCCCAGGAAATTAGGAAAACAAGGGCAGCAGTCACAGGAATTTTTAGTGATATTGGAATTGAAAGAACATTGGCCAACCAATAGCCAAGCCCTACAACAAAATAATGTACTAAATAGATGCCAAAGCCACATTTTGTAATATTTGAAAAAATGCTTCTCATCTTTACCGACGTCAACTTTACAGTACGTACTAACAAGAAAATGGCTAAAGTCATCATGAATACTTGAGGAGAACAATATAAAAAGAACAGCTCGATCTGTTCTTCACTGGCAGCCGGATTGGAAGCCATCCATTTAAAGCCGGTATATGTAATTGTATAGCCGATTATAAATAAAGGTACACTCACTAAAAATATCTTGGGAAAAGACCAGGTTTTTAGGTGATAATTCAATACATACCCAAGTAATAAATACCCATTAAAACCCGCAAAATAATAAAACGTACCAAAAGTATTCCAGGCACTAAGGCCAAATAGCTCTTTTGAGAAAAATGAATAGGCATAAGGCAAAACCAGTGTACATAGCCAAATTCCCAAAAATACCTTCTGCTGCCCAGGTGTCGACTTTTCAACCCATGCGGAAAAGAAAGGCATGTAAAGATATAAACCGATCAACATATAGATATACCACATGGGTACGGTATAAACATTGAATTTAATTGGAATTAAAGAAATTTGAACAAATGCGCTTGCTAACGACTGTGATGAATCTTTGGCAGCATAGGCAAATACATTTGAAATGATCGTTGGCGGCAGTCCCAATAGTCCTGTTATCCAAGGAAAGAGGTTGTAAAGTACCGACCACAATAAAAACGGAACAGTAATACGCAACAGACGCTTTTTATAAAACTCACCCATACTCATTTTCACAGGTAGCAACAGTAATCCGGTAATCATCACAAAAATAGGTACACAGGCCCTTAGCACCGACCCGTAGATGGAGCCCCAATAGTTAAAATCCGGATTAGATCTTGCTTCGGCCGATACATTGAATGGATCTGAACAATGAATGGCGATTACCATGAATATTGCGATAAAACGCAATACATCTACCCAGGCAATTCGTTGCTGATCAACACGTGCATTAGAAATTTGCATACTCAATATAGTTGGTTAAGATGCAAAAATAAACAATCCACCCTGGAGTAATTTTTAAGTAGTTAAAGAAATAGCGCTATTTTCGAAGTGCACATAACGTCACATGTGATATACCAAGAAAAGACGCTATATATCCCAAATTTACCCGCTGGGCCAATTTTGCATGGTTAACCATAAAATCTTCATATCTTTTCTCGGCCGAAAGATATAAGCGGTTGATTAACCGACGTTCCATCTCAACAAAAGCTTTCTGATGGACGTATCGCATCCAGTTAGCAATATCGATATAATCACGGGAAAGCATTTCCAGTTGATCTATTGTCATATAATATAAAAGTGAATCTTCGAGCACCTGTACTGTTTCAGTCTCATACCCCGGCACAAATCCGTGAAAACTATTTGTTGAATAAAGTAAATCCCCCTCCTTGCTAAACCAGGAGGTTACCTCTTTTCCATCGCGTATGGTGTAGGCGCGGGCAATACCTTTTTCGACAAAATAAATGTTCTTATCGCTTCTATCTGGCTGTATTAGTTTTGTCTTTTTAGGAACGCTTAGCATGGTTAAATTGCTTAACAATATTTCCAAAGGCTCTTTTTTTATATCGAAATGAGCTCGTATAGCTGCGATGATCTGATCCATTAAATGTTATTCTCAATTGTTGGATGAGTGACAAAACTAATGAAATCAAATGTATAAAAGAATAAAAATTGCCTAACGAAATGATAACGCTCAAAAAAGTGGAGTAAATTATCTAAGCTTTATTTCAACAGGCAATTTGCAATGTCGTAAGAAAAAACGGCTTCTGAACTAGTATTTTCTGAAGCTGTTTTTGACTAAGTTGCCATTTTTTATACAATACAGTGAATCTGAATTCCTTCTTTATATACTGCGTTTCTGCGGCCTGCCTTGAAATTTTTTAAAAAAGTAAAGAACCCACAAAAACTGGGTGTATCCGTACACCGCATCTTCAACCGGAATCGTAAGCACCCTGATCCCCATAAATTCCATGGGATTGTAGTTTACTATCGGAGAATCCAACGCTGTTCCGGTGAGTATACCATTGACAGGTAAAAAACCCAACATTAGCAAGGTGAAGACTACAGAGGCCTGTGTAATCCATTGTATCCGAAATGCAAAGTGAAAAAGCACTAATGTCACGATAGTCACCGTAGCGGTAACAACTGTATAGATTCTGTCGGCATATCGAAGTGCCACCACAGCACATATAATGACACTCACAAAGACTACGATATTATTAAAGGCAGATAGCGATTGTAATCTAAAAAATTTATCGATACAGAAATAAGTAAATATACAGGAAAAAGGGATAAATATAAAGAATAACCATTCTTCCAATGGCAAGCCTGCGATTATCAGGCCTAAAGTATATTTCGTATCAAACCACCACACTCCCCTACTGGTAAACCAGACATCCCAAGCGATAAAAAAAACAGCAACAAGCGCAGCTGCCTTTAAGAATGGGACAAACTCACGATCGAATTGAAGCCGCTTGTCGAAGGATGCGACAAAACAGATTATGACCGTAAAAAATAAGATAAGCGAGTAAGTATATGGCATCATATTTTTTCATTGTTAGTATACATTTTAAAGTATTTCATCG
>JAITLV010000039.1 GCA_031277685.1 Sphingobacterium sp.
GCCTTATTTTTTGATGTTTTGGTCGCATATAAATAAGCGAATTTACCCCTGTTATTTTCGGCCATAGTAACAGCCGGAAAAGCGACACCATTCAACGTGGCCAAGGTATCTTTTTCCGAATTATAGGATACCGTTGTATAACGATAACCAAAAATCTTTAACGGCTTTAACCTCCTTGTCCCCCAACTTGCGGTAGACTCAAGATAGAATGGAGTTGGTAAACTTCCCTCTGAATTAAATATAGCAAGCGTATCTTTTTTAAACATTGCCGTCTCAAAGGCTTCCTTCAATGCTTTTTTATCCATGTTCTTTACGTCAGAAGCTAACATGGATTCGGTTTTTTTTATTTTCGGAGCATAAAACTTCGAAACATCAAATGCTTTGTCCAATTTGTCCAAGGATACAACATCTGGATCCTGAGATTGACAGGAATATAACAGTGTAGCTAAAAGCATCAAAGAAACAACACTTTTATAGGTATAACTAAATAACTTCATGGATAAAATTGCTCAAATTACTGTTTTATCTAATTTTTTAAAATGGTGATAAAAGATATTCAAATATACTGAGTACCGATCGATGTTACTGTTAGTTTTTACAATCCGTAAAACTAAGTTTAAAAACGTCAATTTTCACCATACGATATCTTCAATAAGGAGAAAGTGAATAATAGGCTATATAACACTCAGCCTGCAAGGTGTCGGTCGATATGCCTTGGACAAATTAGGCTTACCAAACCCCTGATAGAGCATCTATCGACAATAAATTTGCTTAAATTTGCGGCTATACATGTACAAGCTTTATCCCGCTATCATGCTTGTACATGTTTTCAATCAAAGTATATGAATTTAGACACTATTAACACGCTACTGATCGACCATTTTAAAGAGATTGTGTCCCTTAGTGAAGCAGATATACTGTCCATCCTCCCAAAATTGGAAGTAAAAGTCGTTAAACGGAAAGAGTTTGTCCTTCAGGAGGGACAGATTTCCAAACAAATGCGATTTATCGTAAAAGGAAGTCTATATGCCTATTATATGGAGGAGAATGGAAAAGAACATATTGCGCAACTTGGGATAGAACATTGGTGGATCAATGATCTATATAGCTACCTAAGTGAATTACCATCTCGCATATATATCCGTGCAAATGAGGATACCACGCTTATACAGATCAGCAAACGCAACCTGGAAATATTGTATAGAGAAGTTCCTGCCCTCTCCGAGTTTTGGCGATTGAAAATTCAGCATGCTTATGTGAATTTGCAGGAACGCACATTTGAAAATGTGCGATCTGATGCTTATACCAAATACCGCAAATTTATCTCCGATTATCCTACCATTGAACAACGGTTTCCACAATATATGATTGCCTCTTATTTGGGAATTACAGTCGAATATCTAAGCTTTTTGAGAAAAAAACACTTGTCACGTCTTTCTTAAGATTTCTTAATTTTTATCCCCTCCGCCTTGTCTAGTTTTGCTCGTAATTCAAACGAGGAAATAATGAAGACAACACATATTACACTTGCACTTTCTACATTGGTTGCTGTGGCGACACATGCTCAGCAACTATCCTATACTCCCGAGGTCATCCTGGGACATCGCTCCTACTTCTATATGCATCAGGTCACATACAAAGTCAGTGACAAAATAAAAATCAACAATCTATCGCTTTTTGATACAGAATATACAACGGATCAAAAAAATATCTTTTTTATCAGAAATACGGCGTCCTATGTTATGGGGAAGCAGTTCACATTGAATGCAGCTTTTGGAATGAAAAATCCTGGTGCTTTCTTTAGCGCATTTGTCCAATATCGGGTGAGCAAACCTACACAATCCTTTTCTTATGCTATAGGCACCACCTATCAAAAAGGATTCACGCTCGAACAGTCTCTGTCGTTTGAGTATACACCTTATTTAACAGCACAGAAACAGGCCTATTTCAGTGTACTCGCTATCGGCAATGTAAATACCAACATGTACCAGCGTGGACTTCAATTTATACGTATGGGCTTAAAACAGGATAAGCTGATGTATGGACTGGCATCCAACTTTGACCAATTCAATAACAGTAAAAAAACGCTGGAAAATATCGGAGCTTTTGTAAAACACAACTTTTAAAAACAATATAAAATGAAAAACAAATTTACACAGATGGAAAAAAATCTTGATTTAGGTATCTTAATCAGTAGAGTAGCTATTGGCGGCCCCATGTTGGTGTATGGGATCAATAAGTTAATCCATGGTATCGGGTTCATTAAGGACATGGTCGTCAATATCGGGCTTCCCTCCTTTCTCGCTAATGGTGTATTTGTCGGCGAAATCATCGCACCGATAATGATTATTTTCGGTGTACGTACACGTTTGGCCGGCGTAGTTTTCGCTATCAACTGCCTTACCGCTATTTGTTTAGCCCAAACGGAGAGTATCTTTAAATTGAACGAATTTGGAGGTTGGGCAATAGAACTTTTGGCCATTTACATGCTGATTGGAATGAGTTTCTTATTTATGGGTGCAGGGAAGTATGCAATCTCAACAACAAATAAATGGGATTAATCACACAACTTGGGTACAAAATGGAACAGGGCTCGTTAACATATCGAGCCCTGTAACGGTAAACTTATTATTGTTTGGTACCTTCAAGTGTTGATATGCTTTTAGCAGGGATATTTAAGCTATACACAGCACCGTTGGATGGAGAAACAACACCGGCTAGTCCCCAATGGCCTACACTGGTTGCCGTGGTCTGATAATTGGATAGTTGTCCACCAACAAAACCCGACAGATTGATATCCAATGGTACACTGTTACTACCTGTATTGGTTATAATCAATGCAAATTTTCCCGTTTGTGGATCTTTATAAGCAGAGATAAGCAGTCCATTGCCATTTTGTACACCCACGTTGATACGTTTGTAATTAGCTTTAACAAACCGGGAATAATGCCCCATCACGTCATAGGCTTTCGTAAATTCCAACGAACCGTCACTTCGCGTACAAATCAATGCCTCATTATTCTGGAATGCCAACATGCCAAGCCAAAAGACATAGGCACTTGCATCACAATCCGCGAGTAATTTGTGCATGTTGACGGCGAGCTTTAAACCGCCTTCAATTCCAGCATCATAATTTCCACCATCATCCGAAGCCTCGGTTACCCACATCGGTTTACCTCCAGTAGAAAAAGTCCATTTTGACGGGCTCTGGTTGAAACCTCTCTTTCCACCAATTAGCTCCGTTATTTCCACATAACCATGTCCCGCCAGAATATCGACATTGCTTCTATCCATCCCTGAAAGAAAGGTATTTGCCGTACCCCAGGCCGCATTCTCAGAAGCGATAATTTTGGTACTCTGCAACCCTTCCTCATTTAATGCTGGTCTCAGATTGTTAGTGACAAACTCGCCAAGTTTGTTTGAAGCCCAATAAGAGGCATCCCAATCCGAAAATACATTTTCAGGCTCATTACTTGGCGATATCGCGTTAATTGTGATACCTTCATTTTGATAAGCTTTGGCAAAACCAGCCATATAACGGGCAAATAAGGTTGATGAAGTATTCAGGTTAAGTCCATTAAACCATTTACCGCTAATGCTATTTGGATTTGTTTTCATGTGGAGCGGCGGCGTCCAGGTACTTGCTATAATAACCGGAACCTGAAATCTTTCCTTTGCCTTTTTTAATATCCAGAGCTGTCCCAGATGCTCCCGGGCATCGGCTGAAAGTGCCTGGTAGTCCGGACTGTTAATAGCAACATCGATATCTACACCAGCTGGTTTAATTGTTACCACTCTATTCTGTTGATTGAATGGATAGGTATGTAATACCTTGCCCCGTAATATATTTAATTTTAAACCCGAATTACCCCATAAATAGTCCAAAATACTATCCCTCTTCGGCGATTCAAAAAAAGGAACAATACGACCGCCGAAGGCACCAAAACCATCTATTTTTTGACGTTCCTGATTCCATTCCACAACTGCGTTCGTCGTTATCGTAGCAGCCTGTGCCTTTAATTGATTCAAACGATTCGCTGCATCATCTTCACTTGTCGATAATGCCTGCTTTTGACATCCTGTAAAACATAGGGATGCCATTAACCCAACCCAAGAGATGGATTTTAAAACAAATTGATTTCTGTTCATGAATTTTAATTTATTTAATTAGCAATAACAGTTTATCTTTAAATATGAAATGCAGCCAAATTGTTTTGTCAAAATTCAAACAAAATATTTATTTTTTGAAAAATTAACAGAACTGAGACTAAACTTAACGGTAAAATATTGGCCAGTTAACAACTTTTTCACACAGCCCGAATTTTACCGTTGTTAACGGATAAAATTCGGGCTGACTTCTACTTCTTACTCCACCAATGATAGTAATTGTGGAGACCATCATATTCAAAACCGCAACGCGGATATAGGTTGTTACCAATATCGTTTGTTTTTTCTGTTTCGAGCATTAATCCACAGGCACCTGTTTCGATGCACCACTGTTTACTCCGGTCTATAAGCGCTACCGAAAGCCCTTTGCCCCGAAAGCTGGGTGAACAAAAAGATCACTCAATAACCACTGCATTTCTAATTTGGTATAGTGAAACAATTTATACAATTGTACAAACCCTACTGCTTTACCGTCCATGACCGCGAGAAAGATATCCGATTCATGATGTAGAAACCGTTCTTTTAAGAATATCTTCCCTTTTTCCAGATCTGATTCCTGGCGATAAAAAATCCGATAAAGATTAAACAGTTCTGCAGTTTCATCTAGGTTTTCAAGGCTGGCTTTTTTAATTTGATAATTCATTTTAGTAAATATTTTGATTTATACAGGCAAAAATATTCGTAAAAAGAATTCGTATTATCATCCAGATTGGAGATGTCACATAGTCCAGTAGGTTTTTACCGCCAAAAGCAATCATTAAATGGGAAAGAAATACTACTGTTTATTGGGAATGAAGGGTACTGCTTTCAAACTGACTCTTATATTTATTTCTATAATCCAGCGGTGTTAATCCCGTAATTTTCTTGAATAAGCTACGAAACGTTTTTAAATCATTATAACCTATGCTGTAGGTGACATCAGCAATGTTCGCATTTCCCAATTCCAGTGCTTTTTTTGCGACTTCTATTTTTGTACGCTGAATATACTCTATTGGATTCAAGCGTGTTGCATTCTTAAATCTTCGGATAAAATTCCGTTTGCTCATATTGACATGATCAGCAATCTGTTCGACCGAAATCTCTCCTTTTATTTGCTCCTCAATATAACTTTGTGCCTTATGGATATCCTGATCGTCATGAAGACGCTGTCCCGAAAAAACCGAAAATATATTTTGGGATGTACGACCGTAATCCAATGCATAGAACTTGCTAAGTTCGACCGCGATTTCCTTGCTGCAATTTTTTTCTATAAAATAGAGCATTGCATTTAATGAGGAAAAACCACCGCCGCCTGTAATAATTGCCTTAGAATGGGTCACTACATGATCTGGCTTAAACACAATTTTGGGGTATCGATTTACCAGGTCTTCCATCACCCCCCAATGTGAGGTTGCTGGTAACCCATCCAACAATCCACTTTCAGCCAAAAAATAAGCTCCGGTACATAGGCTGATCACCTCTGATTTGTCTACATATTTATCTTTGATCCACTCAACCAGCTCCACATTATCATCCAAAAATGAAACAACAAGATCCGTACCTATATTCATCGGAGGTATAATGATCACGTCTGTCCCGGAAACCTCCGTCAATGTTCGTGTACAATTGAATTGAATCGGTAGCACAGACTGCACAGCTTTGGTACCAGCCCCAATTAATTCAATCTCAAACGGCATCGGCATAGCCCTTTTCAAGGCTGCTTCATTTGCACTCATCAGCAAGGCCACTGTATTGGAAACTGCTGTAAATAATACATTGTTGTAGATAACGACTGATATATGTTTCATCCGCAAATATTTAGCTATTCGGTTTTTACTATTGGTATTCTCCGTTTCATTATCCGCGCCTGCCAATCGCATCTACTTCAATGTATTTCAAATAGATATTATTGGACTGATCGAAATGTATACTAAAAAAATATTCTACTTCAGCGCTATTTTCACGAATTAAAAGTACATATAATTTTGGCACAAAAACCACCTTCAAATGTCATTTTTACGTGGTAATGATCGGGGATAACCACGCTAACTTTACAAAAAAAACATCATGAAAACAATATTCAACAACACAGCACGGGCGGAATTGATTGAAAGAATTGCGCTCCTTACCCCTACTCACTCAGCAAAATGGGGGAAAATGAATGTTTACCAGATGATCAAACATTGTACAATATGGAACGACTGGGTACTCGGTGAAAGTCAACATCATTACAAACAAGAGTTTCTTGGAAAGATATTTGGAAAAATAGCTTTAAAAGGGATGATAAAAAACGATAAACCATTAAAAAAAAATGTACCAGCGGGAATTTTCACTGTCAAGGACAACAATGGTCGGGTCGATGCAAACCAAAAAAACACATGGATAGCTCAAATTGAAGCCTATGCTCACTTTTCAAATCCTGATTTTATCCATGACTTCTTTGGAAAAATGGCAAAGGAAGAAATTGGTATTTTTGTTTATAAGCACATGGATCATCACTTGAGACAATTTGGTGTATGATCAAATATAAAATCTTTTCGGACGAATTGTAAAAGCAATATCTTTTGACCGCATGGCTCCATTATATTTACGCAGCATCTGTCATTACTTTCTGTCAAATCAATTTACAACATGATTTAAATGGAGTAAAAAATAGATCTTCGTTTATCAAGAATTTATGGTTAAAGAGGTACTGTCTGAAAAGATTTATTATCATCCGCATTGGATACGGATTACTATCGCTATCATTTTAATACTTACTGGACTGGGAACCTTATGGGTTGATATTCCCCCGCTAACAGACCCTCTAGGGCCTATCCCATTGAGTCTGATCTGCATTTTTAGTAGCATTTGGATTTTAATGAGCAGCAGGAGGATCATTCGCGCAAAAACAGATACGAAGGGATTTTATTTCAAAAGGATGCCCGGAAACAATAGGTTCAAGAAGGCTCTAGCTGATCTAGATCTATTGGTTTTTGTTCCATTTGTCCAAATTGTCGATATCAGAATAACGGCAAGTATCTGGACGGGAACAAGACTGGAATTAGAAACTACCCAAGGAAAAGAAATGCTCACCATGTTGAATGTACTGAGCAGAAAAGAGAAACAGCAGATTTATCAAACTATCAAAAGATTTGGTATAGCCAATGTAATCAGACCTCGGGAGGAACAAGGAAAATGAAATACATTAAAAAATCTGCTGCAGATTAACCTCCAGCTTAAGTTTAATTGTCCAATAATAGTTGATCCACATATTCCCTGATTTCCTCAGGCAACATCAGATATACTGGTGTTTTGAGATTTTCTCTGCTAGGTTCTCCGTCCGTAAAAATATTTCTAAAACCTTCATTGAGCCATCTTCCTTCATCTTCTAAATATGTTTTGTATCTGTGATCTAAAATCTCAACAATGTTTTTACGCTCTTTCATTTGTTCCGTCATTTATTTCAATTGTAAACTGCATCTAAAAATATTCGACAGGGAAACATCAACATTGGTGCCACTCCGCTGTTGAATTTCCAAAAGAAGATTGGAAATTGAAAATTTTAAGATTTCTTAACATTTTCAATTACTTAGCCAAGCGATGATCCAGAATATCTATCGTACCATTTTGACAAGGGTATTCATGCTGAAACAAATAGCCGTAATTTTCAATGCTGCTATTTGCTTTTTTTCATATTATTGTCGATTTTTACCTTATATATTTGAGCTAGCTGTCAACAAGATTAATGGACATTGTATTAGCTTTAGATAACGCATATATAAATCGAATGTTATGATATTGATCGCAGTACTACTACCATGGCTATCTTTCTTTTTAAGAGGTAAAATATTCAGTGGAATTATATGTCTGATCCTTCAGATCACTGTACTAGGCTGGTTGCCTGCAGCTATTTGGGCTGTTGCATCACGTGTTGACGGCAAAAATAAACAACGCATACGCAGTTTGGAACGTAGCATGCGCCATTGAAAGTGTAGCCATAGCTGTCCTAAAATAACATCGCCAATACCGCTATAAAAATCAGGTTAAACTACGATTCAGCCTCCAAAAATTTCCGAACCTGAAGAATCGTAAAATCAATTAGTCCTGCATCTACCTGTCCGTTAAAATCTTTCATGATATAATTGCCATGATTGGCAGGCAAGATCATAAGTCGTGCATTTGGAATCTGCTTCTGCATGTCCGCCAGATGCTGTCCTTTTATTACATCCTGATCTCCAGCAATCAGAAATACAGGACAAGAAATGTTTTCCAAGGTGCCCGGCTCAAAATCTTCAAAGTTGATCATCCTCCGGCTATCTTTTTCATACATATTTTTAAACTTTTCGAGATCAGGATTTAATTTCAAAAAATTTTCTTTTAAGTAAGGGGGCATGACCTCAATCGTAGAAGCTGACATACTATCAAAAAAGCCATCCATCAATCCTTCCCTTTTGGTATTACCCGAAGCTGCAATTAATTTATCCACACGATCCGGAAAGAGAGTTGCCAGTCTAAGAATCGTTGTAGCACCATTACTAAAACCGAAAAATGAGGCCTTATTGATTGCCAGGTAATCCAAAACTGCTACAATATCCTTTGCATCCTGTTCAAATGTTTCCGGAACTGCCCTATGCTCTGACCGCCCATGATTTTGCATATCTAGTAAAATCAATTGATATTGGTCTTTCAATCTTTTTACCGTCTCTTCAAAATCAAAAAAACCAGAAGAGCCTCCACCATGAATGAGTACAAGGGGTTTTCCGGTTCCATATAGTTCATAGTATAGCTTTATTCCATTGGCTGGTGAATAGCCAGAATTACTGTTCAACTTGTTCATTGTTTAATGGTATTAATTTAGTTTATTCAAGTTCGATATTTAGCTGTTTTCCACAAATTCTTTAAAACGGATCAAAACTGAGTCAGTAAAATTTTGCTGCAACGCTAATGGTGTTGTCTTGTCCGGTTCAAATGTTTCCCTAATTATTGTATTATTATCAATCGCCTGAAATTCAACAATACAGTTTCGTCCACCACTGGTCGTTTCAATGTACTCCAACGGAATAATTCGATTATAAACACCACGATAGTCAAACCCCTCTCGGTCTTCCTTACGCTCCATTCTGAAATCAAATTGCCCGCCTTCCCGAAAGTCGTTTACGACTTTGGGACAATGCCAATCATCAAATGGAATATTCCATTGTCTGATGGATGCTGACTCGATCCAATGTTCCCAGACATCCTCGATCGGTTTCTCCACTAAGACAACTGAAACAAGGGTATTATTGTTTGATTTTGTGTCTTCCATATTTTATATTTTTAGATTCGTTACAATCAGTTCCATTTCGTCCCAATGTTATTGGATGTCTCTTTCAACAATTGTTTCCAAACGATCTATAACTGATTTTATACACTAAATTAGTTGCTATACAATAGTAATAAACAGCCCATGAAATTAACTTGCCCTATGACAATATTTGCTATTCGCTTAATTTTTTTAAAACAAGAGATTCAATTTGATATTGTGGTATATTTATTGCTCTGCAGAACAGAACATATAAAGAAACCAATCAAAATGAAAAAAATAGCGTTTTTAGCACTGGGCGTAGTCTTATTTTTGGGCTGTAACAATGCACAGCAAACAAAATCCTCAGAAAAGACAGAAGATCAGGCCAAAGAAGAGACCCCATCGATTGGTGGCGATAAAGACGAACATGGATGCTTAGTTGGCGCGGGACAAACTTGGAGTGAGGTTAAACAAGGATGTATCCAGGTCTTTAATGTAGGAACACGTCTGAATCCTGTGGATACAAAAGAGGGCGATGCCGTAATCAGCGCATTTGTTGTCGCTAATGATGATCAATCCAAACTGGAATTATTCTTACCGGACGACAGTAAAACAACTGTTATTTTAGACAAAACAGAGAACAACCTGTACCAAAAGGATATTTATAAATATGATGCCAAAAAATCAGATTTATATATCAATGGTACAGTCAAATATAAAGGTGAAGTTAAATAACATCCCTGAAACTTTATAGGACGTAAAGGTAATGCCAATGTTTATCACATTGGCATTTTTTATTTACTTTATCCACCGTAAGGGTACCTGTCCCTTTCAATTGACAATAACCATACCGTGTATAATTTACTTATTCAACTTCAAAAACGGCCTGTATCTCGACAGCTGAATTTACTGGTAAAGATGACGCGCCAAAAGTCGCCCGGGCATGTTTCCCCTTCTCTCCAAAGATCGTGACCGTAAGATCAGATGCGACATTCATCAAATCAGCATGTTTACTATAATGCTCCTCCGTATTGAAAATACCAGTTAGCTGCACACAGCGTTTGACCCGATCCAGATTTCCATCTACTGCATCCTGAAGGACAGCAAGCACATTTAACATCGTAATTTCGGTAGCTGCCTTTACTTCTTGCTCATCGACATCCACTCCCAATTTTCCGGGCTTAACGATTTTACCGTCTTTAAGTGCAACCTGATTAATAAACACCAAATTTCCTGAACGCACATAGGGCTGATAATTTCCCGCTGGCTGGGGCACTTTCGGAAGTGTGATATTTTTTTCCTTTAACCGATTATGAATAGACGATTCGCCCCTACCTGCTGCTTTCTTTTTCTGCTCAAGCATCCTGTAATCACGTGTTCCGACAAGAGCTGAGGCTATTTTCGCAAGATTTGCTCCTTGCATTCCAGCCAGATAGCGTTCACTCGAACTTGGTCTTTCTGTATTTGTCAATGCCGCAAGACTGCTTGTTCCTAAAACCGTATTTCCTTGTGGAATACTTTTATCAATTTTTTCGTTCCCCATAATACCTGTAGGAACCAGGATCATCCCGTGTACGGCCAGGCTATTCCAAAATGCCTGCAATGCCAGCTCTTTTCCTGCACCGCTACCCGCTGACATAAATACTGTCGCTGGAATCCCTTCCAGTGCATGCTGTGACCACAACTCCACTGTCTTTGCCAAAAATTCACTCATTGCTGTACTTATATTTCCAAAATAAACAGGTGACCCAAAGGCGATCCCATCGTAATTTGGCAGCTCCCCTACATTTGCTATAGGGAGGTCTTTCAGCTTTGGATTCGCTGATTGTTTCACCTGCTTCAGGATGGCCTCAGCCTTGCCCTCCCGCTCAATACCTTTTGCTATTTCTTTTGCTATTTCATACGTTCCTCCATTATCGGAATGAATAAGAACCAAGATCCGCGTTTTATGAGCCTGAGCCATTGTAAAATTGGTCATCAGTGTTAACATTACCCCGACGAAGAAGGCATATATTTTTTTCATGTTGAATCATTTTTAAATCCGACACAAAATTAAAAATCGGCCTTTTATATATTCTGCCATAAATTACACTCAAAACGACACGTAGAAATAGCGCACAAAGCAATGGGGAGTAGATAAATTTTCAATATCTTTAAACTAATATATTTTTTTAAAATGATCGAAACTAATGCTTGCTTTCAAGTTACTATTGAGAAGGCTTCCCACTTTAATTATAGCTTCTGTTTCCATAATTTGTCCCTCGTAGAAAAAGTTAACATCACTGCAATTACAAAGGATCTTGAACAAATTAAAATTGAGTTTACTTCCGAAATCGGATTATTTTCCCCCTATACAATCCATATAGACAGGTTTTTGGAGGGAAAATCGGTTACACTGAAAAATTTAGACTTCGACTATAATATTCCATTTATCAGGAATCTTGCAGAGAAAGATATGGACTCCATTACCTGCACTATCTTTTCCCGCGATGAGAAGTTATATCAACAAAAGTTCACGGTCAAGATATTGCCCATGGATTATTTTGGCGGATTAAGCAAATATCCGGAGTTATTGGCGTCCTACGTTTTACCCAATCATGATATAATTTATGAAATAAAAGCCGAGGCAGTCAAAATTCTGGAAAAAAACAGGTTAAAACCAGCATTTGAGGGCTATCAATCCAATAGCAAAGAGCGTGTCCTACAGGAGGTAATGGCAATATATCAAGCCATTCTAAATATCAATATTACCTATAGTGCCATGCCACCGAGCTTTGAAACTGAAGGGCAACGTATCCGTCTTGTCGATCAGATCTGGGAAACTAAGTTTGGGAACTGTATTGATATTTCCTTATTATTTGCCGCCTGTCTGGAAGCAATCGATCTGAATCCAATTATTATTGTCACCCGGGGCCATGCCTTTATAGGGCTGTGGCTCAACGACCAAAGACTGGAGACAGTTGTCAACTATGATCAGGCTGCCATTTCAAAGCGCGCCGCCACTGGGATTGATGAAATCGCTCTGATTGAATCCACACATCTATGCCGCGGAAATGCCTATACGATGCGGGAAGCAATGAACATCGCCGAAACACAGTTGCTGCATGCAAACAATTTCATCTTATCCGTAGATATCAGGCATGCCCGCTCTCATGGCGTCTTGCCTTTGCCATTTACAGGGAAGAATGAAATCCAGCAAATGGATATAAAAACGGCCCAGAGACTGCCCAAACAGCAGCTGATCAATCATTTTAATATAGATGACAATGAACTGGATCTCACACTCCATGAAGTCAAAGAGCTAACAAAACAAAAAATCTGGGAACGAAAGCTGCTCGATCTCTCGCTCCGAAATAACCTCTTAAACATCCGGTTCACGAAGAGCATGCTCCAAATTGTGGACCTGAAAACGGATCTTCTCGAAGATCATTTATCAAACGGAAAATCACTTTCTATTCATCCCAATAGCCATCAACAGCTTTTGCGGCGCTATAATCTATATGCGGAACCTTTGCACTCGTCTGAACCCTTGTTCAAGCTTGCAGATGACGAATTTCGGTACAATCGGTTACTAACACATTACCACCAGGATGATCTGGATACTATTTTGACTCACTTGTACCGTAATGCAAAATTGGCCGAAGAGGAAAATGGAAAAAGTACCTTGTATCTGGGCGTCGGCTTACTCAAATGGTTTGAGCCCAAGACCAAACTTCAATACCGGCTCGCTCCTATTTTGCTGATTCCTGTCGAATTGTCCCGAAGATCTGTTAACGCTAAATTTACACTCCGCAGTCGGGAAGAAGAGACCATGATCAATATTACCTTACTGGAATATCTCAAACAAGAATTTAAGCTCAATCTAAATGCATTAGAAACACTCCCAATGGACGAATCCGGAGTGGACGTCCAAAAGGTATTCGCCATCCTCAGGAAGTCTATTCTAAACTTAGAAGGCTGGGATATCCTGGAACAGGTTGTACTGGGAAATTTTTCATTTAACAAACTTATTCTATGGCAAGACCTCTCTAAATACGCCGTGGAAATTGAGAAAAGTACAATTGTCAAGAGCTTGATTGATGGCAGGCTTTCGGAAATGCTGGATATCACAGGTAATCCGGAGAACCTGGAACTGTTACCCTCTTCTAAATTAACATTACCGATAGCTACCGATAATTCCCAATTGGATGCTGTACGTCACTCCAACGCAAATAAGAGCTTTGTCTTACACGGTCCCCCGGGAACTGGAAAATCGCAGACCATTACCAATATCATTGCGGATGCATTAGCGAATGACAAGAAGGTACTTTTTGTCGCCGCTAAAAAGGCGGCACTGGATGTCGTACATCGACGTCTGGAAAAAATTGGTCTGGGTGCCTTCTGTTTAGAATTACATTCTAATAAATCCAAAAAATCCGATGTGTTGCGGCAATTGGAACAGAGCCTGGAAACGCCAAAATATCAAAGTCATATCGATTTTCAGGAAGAAGCACAGCGTATCGATCAACGCAAGGCGACATTGAGCCGTTATGTCGATTCACTACATCAGCCTTTCGCTGTGGGCTGGAGCCTGTATGACTCAGTTTCCTATCTGGACAGCAATCATATTGAAATCAAAACAGACTGGTTACTGCCTTTAACGCTTGAACATATTGATAAAAAGACCTGGAATGGCTGGCAGGACTGGGCAGTTCCCTTTAGCGAATTAACACAAAAATTAACTGCTATTGACAGCCACCCCTTGCGTTTGATTCAATTGAAAGATCAAAACTTTGCACACAAAAATCATATAGAAAAATCTATCGCGGATTATATTCAAGCATATACCGAGGCGACCAAAGCACAGTCAGGCCTGCAATTAAATATTTCAGCGGACTATATAAAAAACAAGAATACCCTATTTTCACTGCTCGAAAAAGTTGTTCATTTTTCGGGACATCAGACACTGGTACATGTGTACTTTGATCCACGTCAAAATAACGTACTTAGTCATTGGATTGAATTACAGTCCCAAAAACAAACATTAGCGCAAACACTTGTCGCCGATTTCGGCAACCGGATATTCAATACAGACTGGAATGCAATTGAATCCACCTGGAATCAAGCAAAACATTCCTGGTTTCTTCCTAAATGGTTGAAACAACGTAAAGTGAAAAATTTTTTGAATGGTTTTGCAACAAACAAAATTAGTTCCGAACAGCAAGTTGATCAATTCTTTGCGCAAAAAAATTCCTTCGATCTAGTTTCAAAGAATCTAACTGAGCCACAATTTGATTCAATACAGCATGCGACGGCGCACTACCTCGTGGGCAATACATTTGACCTGGTCACACTATCACAACATCAACATGAACTGACGGCGCTAAATGACCTGGCACAAGAGCTCAAGTTTGAAAACTTTCAGTCTTGGTTGAATTATATCCTTGCACATGGAGATTTAAAAGAGCATATACCTGCCACGATCTTAACACTCCAACATTATGCTGACAAGCATCAGGTAATCGCAGCATTTTTAGCCAGTGTCCCAGCTATCGACACCTTATATCAAATAACACAGCATTTAGACCAACTTGATGACTGGATCCGATACAATTACTACAAAGATCAAGGTCTAACATTAGGGCTTTCCTGGCTGATAGATCTACTTGAATCGAACAAAATTGATAAAAATGCATTGAGCAGGGATATGGAAAGTGTTTTACATCTCAATTATTTTATCAAATCGTTGGATCAATCAACTATTTTAAATGGTTTTGATGCGACGGTATATGAAGCGCAGATCGCACAGTACAAAACGCTTCATCAAGAGTTTACCCAACTGGTACGCGATCAATTGATATTGGAACTCAGCAACAAAATTCCGAACCTCTCACAGGAGGCTGTCCATAGCTCTGAAATCGGAATTTTACAACGTGCGATCCGCAATAGAGGTCGTGGAATCAGTATACGTCGTCTATTTGATCAAATCCCAACCTTATTACCGCGGTTAAAACCCTGTATGCTCATGAGCTCAATTTCGGTTGCACAATATTTTGATGTAAATACGGATCATTTTGACCTTGTTATCTTTGACGAGGCTTCGCAGCTACCAACTTCGGAGGCTATCAGTGCGCTAGCACGGGCTAAGCAAGCCATTATTGTGGGTGATCCAAAACAAATGCCACCAACGAGCTTTTTTGCCAGTAACAAAATTGACGAAGAGAACCAGGAGCTAGAAGATCTGGAGAGTATCCTGGACGACACACTAGCCTTATCTATTCCGTCTAAGTATCTGCTGCGCCATTACCGCAGCAAACATGAGAGTCTTATTTCTTTCAGTAACTCGAATTTTTATGAAAACAAATTACTGACATTTCCTTCCCATGATGATCAAGATAAGAAAGTGAGTTTCCAATTTGTTGATGGTTATTATGACAAAGGAAAAACCAGAACAAATCAGCAGGAAGCAGAGGCTGTTATTCAATACATCAAACAGCATTTGGAACAACAGCCCTCCCGTTCTTTGGGTGTGGTTACTTTTAGTCAGACACAACAGAATCTTATCGAAGATTTGCTGCAGCTGTTATTCTCAGCACATCCCAATTTAGAAGAAACAGCTTTGCTGGGGGATGAACCTATTTTTATTAAAAATCTAGAAAACGTTCAGGGTGACGAGCGTGATTTCATTCTATTTTCAATTGGCTATGGTCCTGATGAAGATGGCAAAGTATCCATGAACTTTGGACCTTTGAACCGGGATGGAGGCTGGCGTAGGCTAAATGTCGCTGTGACCCGAGCCCGCTATGAAATGCGTGTTTTCTCTTCATTGAAAGGTGATCAGATCGATTTAAACCGTAGTAATTCAGCCGGTGTAGAGGGACTGAAAGCATTTTTGAATTTTGCAGAACGAGGTCTATTGCAATCAACAGCAACGCCCTCATTTAATCAAGAAAAACACACACTCATCCAATCTATCGCCAACCATCTGGATCAACATGGCATCAAAGTAAAAACAAATATAGGTACTTCGGGCTATCGTGTTGATATAGGTATTGTCAATCCTATACATGAAAATCAGTATATTTTAGGAATCTTGGTGGATGGAAAAAACTATTTTAATACACAGACAACAAATGATCGCGAATTGCTTATCCCAAATGTGCTTCAATCGTTAGGCTGGAATATCTACCGCATCTGGACACTAGACTGGATAAAAAACAGAGTGAAAATACTGGATGAGATAAAAGCGGAAATTCAGCGCATTATAAATGATGCAAAAGCAACAGAACCTATCGTGACTGATGTGATTCAACAGCCCATCGCACGCATTTCTGTAGTGCCAGAAGATAGGATTGTTTCAAGTAAAATGAAGCCTTATGTCAGTGCGGAGCTCCATGCAATTGCCGATGCAATCCCAGAATCAATTTATTTAATGAATAGTCAATCTGTTTTGAGTAATCAGATCCAGGAAATCATCCGGACGGAATCCCCCATCAGTCAAAATCACCTGTTTCGCAAAGTACTGCGCCTATGGAATACAACAAGAGTATCCGCAAAACTCGTACAGTACCTCACCGAATTCACAAAAAAACTTCCCGAAATAAAGGTGGAGATCTCGCATCAGAGCTTTTATTGGGATCAGAAACAGTCGACCGATGCGCTGACATACTATCGGGACAACAGTATAGAGAAACGAGCAATAGAAGATATAGCACCACAAGAAATAGAAGTTGCCCTTATCGAACTCATGGACAACAGCCTTAGTCTACTACGGGAAGATCTTGTACGCGCTACCGCCAGAGCCTTTGCATTTTCCAAAACTGGAGCTCAGATTGATGTGATTATCAATAATGCAATCGATAAACTACTGCAACAGGGTCATTGGAAATCAATAAATGGGAGAATAGTTGTAAGGGATTAGTTCTATTTTACCCAAGAGGACTAGCCTTCTTATCAGGATCGCAATGTATAGATCAGGTTTAGTGACCTGATCTATACACTTGATTTATATAAGCGGTATAAATTCCAATTGGAATCTTGCCGGTCACCTTTCCCCGTTGTGATTCAGGACAGGCAGCCAACATACTATCCAATGAAAAGACAAATATATTCTCCACCGCATTCTGAAGTCTCCACTCCCCTTTTTCGTGTATGTATTCCATCAGATGCAATGCCTTACCCAATTCTTCCTCTTGTCCCATTTTAATCATTTGTTTGATATATGATGTAAAAATTCGGATTATTGTGATTGGGTTTCCAGTATTCTCGGGACGTAAAATTTCTTTTTGCGCCAAAGGTACTACCGAAATAATTACTTCTTGAGCTTGTTTTATATTCATAGTTTATTCACATTAAGCGCTATATCCGGATCAAACATCATTGCCGTACAATAGCAGTTTCTGAAGTTTGTATTTTTTAAATTTTGATAATTGACGCATTGTTCACATTTTTTCCAGAATGATGGATCGGCTGTTATTTCCGAAAAAGTCACTGGTTGCAATCCTAGTTTTGAATTAATCCGCATCGTCGCCAATGTGGTCGTAATACCAAATATCTTTGCCAGTGGATACTTCTTCCGTGTCAACCAGAAGATACATTCTTTCATCTGGGTCGCCACTCCAAGCCTCCGCCATTCGGGAGCCACGATCAAACCACAATGAGAGACAAAGCGCGCATGCGCATAAACTTCCAAATAGATGTACCCCACCCATTGTCCCCCTTTCGTGAAGGCAATGACAGCATTTCCTTCCGCCATTTTTTGACAGATAGCGTCTGGACTGCGCTTACCTATTCCGGTACCCCGGACGCGTGCAGACGCTTCCATTTCTTCCGAAATCTGAACCGCATAGTTACAGTCCGCCATGCTCGCCTGTCGTATGATTACATCAGTTATTTCCATAGGAACAGGATTCAGCGCGGTTTTTTTTTTCGTTATACTTATTACCTGTCAACAGTATGAGATGTTGCAGCGAAAGTGGTAAACGAGCTTCGAGGTAATTCCATTCAATGGTATTACAGGCTTTTTTAAATCTGGAAAAGGTAGTTGGAAGTAATCCGTTTATCACAAGCTGGAGCTCCGAGGTTCCTCTATCATGCACATACGCCACGACTTGCATGACCCATTCAAAACGGCGCCAATCTTTGGCATAAATAACGTCCTCTGCGAACTGAGCGATAACGTTTACAATATTTTTGTAGTCTCTTTTAAGTTCTACTTTTCTTAATCTCAGATTCAGCTCAGGGATTACAGCAGAAACAAAATCTACCGTTTGTCCTTCGTCCATTTTCTTTCTTACTTCCATCGCATTGTTTTTTATAAATATCTTGTTATCCGGATAAACCAAACAATATTCCAAAACAATAAAAAGAAAATAAAACACTGAAATACAGATATATAATTTTATTTTTCGAAACTCAAAAACGAAAAGACCCTATCAAAATGATAAGGTCTTTCTCAAATTGGAATTATCTCCACTTCATAGGAACCAGTATAATGATTGCCAATCATCTTATTTTCATTGATAGTGATAAAGTACTGCCCACTATCAATAAAACGGTAAGTTAGTTCTTTTCCAAATGGACCGTCTGCTGTTCCATCTGGAGAAAACAACTGACTAATTCGAATATTAGCTGTATCTGATGGCGTATTGATTTTTATCCGGACGGAATCCGCTGTATGGACAGCAATAAAAATAGTATCTGTCTGACCAGATTTTATTTCCATATGCTTGGTCAACTGACCGTCAGCAAAGGATACTCCCTTTTCTTGGACTCGCTGATCTTCCGAATCATCTTTTGTCCTGCTTTCCGTTTTCGATGGCGATTGGCAAGCAGCCTGCAGTATACATACGGCCGAAATCAAAATCATTGTCGTTAGTTTGTTCATGACTTTTTGCCCTATATAACAATTTTTAGGATCAGCTGGTTTGTATTATAATTGATTTAAAATAATTCCGGAACGAGGCATTCTGCTTTTTCTACATAGTCCAGAGGCTCCATTTCGATTTTACAACAGTAGGATTTGTTTGCTTTACTCTCTTATAAAATTCATAGAAATCTTTATTCCAAATAGTATAGTTATGGGTAAACTTGAATACCATTTTGTTATCGTCAGCAGTACGAAAGATAACTTGCCAAACATTGCGATTGTTGATGATCGTCGAAGTCTTGCTCAATTCAATGATATCGGCCAGAGGGAATACTACCTGCCTCATCTGTTTTGTATCGATCGCATAAAAGCTATTATCATCAAAATACATATCTTCATCACTGACAATGTGGTCTTCAATGCCAAACAGGAAAGGTCGGGATGATATTTTTCTCTTTTGTACTTCGATTAAATCGACAGAATTCTGATAGTTTAGTTGCTTATTTTTAGGTTTGAATCCAGCCATATGCTTCCTGTAAGCTAGGCTGAACAACATAGCAAATAATACCAAACCTGCAATGAATATCAGATAGACCATCTTCTTACTTGTTAAACTAAATTTTCTTTTTTTTTCAAATATCAAAAAACTGACAAAATACGCCATTCATGAATTAATCAGCGGAACAAAATTATCAACTTTAATCCAATATCCTGATTTCCCCTCCTCGATAACCATTCCCGCTAACTCCCTAAGCTGATATAATACAGTGGCACATCCCCTGCATAATCCACTACACGGTCGAGTCCTTCAAAGAATATATGATCCCCTAGTTCCTTTCCTCTCAACTGTTTCTCCATCTGATACAATAAATCCAGCATCGTAAAATTCTTTCCGTTGGAAGCTTGAATCCGGGCACATATTTCTACCTGAAAATAACCATTATCACCATTTTCTTCATCAAAAGCTTCATCTTCGTTATCCAATAATGCTTCGTTCGGATTTAAGTCTTCCATTCCCTTGATCCAACACATATAACAGAGCTCAATCTCAGGTAGATCAAGCACAATTTCGTCGGCATTCCAAGCGGCTTGATCGGCTAAAATATCACGTTGATATTGCGCGGCATCGGCATCAAACTCACTGGAATTAACATACAACTTGGTTTGAAAGCTCCAGGCAATATCTGACAGGATATGATCTTCAAAGGGCCCGGTGTTCCATTCAATATTATTCCAGGGACTACCTACCTTTTCTCTTAAATAACCAACATATCTTTTCAAATATGATTTCCCGATTTTGTTATTTAACCCCACATGATGCTCACCCTCCAAAAATCGCTCAGAAAACATCCTCCAATCTTTAAAATGTGATCTGGCATAGGACGAGAGATTTTTTAGCATTTCTATAGCAGCTGATTTAGGTAAATAACCAACATCTGTAGCAGCGGTTATGATATGACTGCTAACGGCAAGCGCAAGGGCATCCACCCCAGGTTTGCCAATATCCCAATTTGCACTGTCGATCTGATCCTCAAGCCCCGTCAGGATGGTTCCCTGGGTATTCATTCCAAGCAAATTAAAGTATGCAGCTAAGACATGGCGGCAACTTTCATTGTCTTCGATAGCGAAATCCCGTTTCAGCAATTTCACCAATTCATTTCTATATTCCGCCTGTTTCGGATAGGTTTCAAACTGATAGAGATGAGCGGGATAAGTTCCGTCATCACCAGCACTCCCAAATACCGTAAACCAATCGCCAAAAACTATCACACGAAAAGCCGCACCCAATGCCGTTCCAAATTGTTCCTCATAAGGAATATTTATCAGCATTTCTTTTCCGTTAACTTGCTGGTTTTTGGACTTTTCCAATTCGGCTTCCTGTGCGAGTTCCTCTTTCGCCTCCTTTACTCCCTCCTTCGCGGCAGTCAATAATTCCTTGAAAAATTTAAACATAATTTTAAATATTATTTTTTAGCTAAAGACTCTATTTTTCATTTTTTTTATCAGGCTCAAAGGTGTGAAAAACAGCAGTAGCTAGCTACTATCACTCTTTGGAGACTTTGAGATTTTAAATTACTGCCGTAAATGTGAAAATAAATATTTACTTTTTATTTTGAAATTCATATTAGTTTGAAGTCCAACCATATTTGTGGTCAAAGACTCTATATTTGAAGGAAAGTAACTGGAGTAATTATAAGCATTATATGAGCTTCATTGATTAAGGAGTATCAAACATGACATTATTAAAAAATCTAATTGCATCGACTGTTTTTAAGAAAGCACTGACATTTAAGCGAAATGAACTGATCAAAAGCAGTGGAACTATCGACTCAAAAATATACTTTATCAAGAGCGGAAGTGTTAAAATTTCCATCCTCCAACAGGATACCGAACGAATCATTCGTTTGGGATATACAGGTGATCTTGTTGTGGCAATGGACTCCTTTCTGGGCAACTGTAATTCAGATTTTGTTATTCAAGCAATTAAGAAAACCAATGTATTGATTGCCGAAAAGGAAGATTTCATGCATTTTGTCTATTCAAGCCCTGAACATACTTCGCTATATATAAAATTATTGGAGGGATTAGTAAAGCAACAACTTGACAGGGAGCAAGATTTACTAGAGGATTCACCAAAAATACGCTATGAACGCGTTTTTAAAAGAAACCCAATCCTATTCCAGATCATCCCCAATAGATACATTGCCAATTATCTAAGAATGACAGCTGAAACCTTTTCGCGCATCAGTAAATCTTGAGTCTAATCAATTTTTTTTCAGTTTTTTTTCGTGTATTTTATAAAAAAACGAAAATGAAATATAAATCTTCAGAATTGCTCGAACAACTCAGGTTACAGACAAAAGAACAGATGTCTTTTGTTGAGTCTTTAAAAACTCTCCCATTGGAAAATCTCAATAAACGATTACATGAAAACTCATGGAATATCTTGGAGTGTCTGGCACATCTCAATCTTTATGGGGATTTCTATTTGCCTGAAATTTCGAAAAGGATAACCGAAAGTCCATTTCAAGCAGCAGAGAACTTCAATAGCGGAGTTTTAGGAAACTACTTTGCAAAAAGTATACTTCCACAAGATAAAGTAAAGAAAATGAAAACCTATCCAGAAATGGATCCGATATACAGACAATTGGACAAAAATGTAATTGATATCTTTCTGGAACAACAGGCGACTGTTCTTCAATTGTTAGAACAGGCAAAATCAAAACATATCGGCAAGATTCGGACACATGTTTCTATCAGTAAATGGATAAAAATCCGCCTCGGCGATACCTTCCGCTTCTTTGTTAATCACAATTTAAGGCATATTCTGCAAATAAAGGCTATCCTATCTGCCTATAACGTTAGTTCAATATAAGAATGCCCTCAAAAAAACTCAAACAGCGCTTTTAGAAAAGAGGGGCAAAATTGCAGCAACTAGGTAAATAATTTGAAGATATCCAGTATAGATGCCAATATATTTAATACATGTTTCATAAACAAATCCAATCAATTATCGAGCCATGATGACAATATTATTTAAAGAGATCAATTACCCGTTCGAGCGGCCGTCCGATAACAGCTTTACCATCTTTAATAATGATTGGCCGTTC
Organism: Sphingobacterium sp.; assembly: GCA_031277685.1. GTDB lineage: Bacteria > Bacteroidota > Bacteroidia > Sphingobacteriales > Sphingobacteriaceae > Sphingobacterium. The sequence continues at coordinate 22,871 of JAITLV010000039.1, forward strand.
AATCAATATCGGATTTTGCACCATCACATCAACCCACTCCTCATCTGTCAATGTAAGATGTTGAAATTTTTCAAGAAATAAAGGCTCATTCTTCCGAATAAGGGTCAAGGGTTTAAGCCCAAGTTGCGACAATATTTCAGTAAGCTGTTCTTTATTGGGTACTTCTTCAAGATACTCCTGCACTTGCAGCTCTGTTGTATGTTCTTGCAAAAATTCTAAGGCAGCACAGCTTTTACTACATTGTTTATTATGGTATATTTTTATCATGATCAATCTTATTATCTATCCAATTTCTTCTGAAAAAAGCGAACGCGCTGTCTTTACAATAATATTAAAAAAAGACAAATAATAAAATTGCAACAATACGATGCAACTTATTAAGATAAATAAAAAATTACTTTTCCCTTCGAGGAATTCTCTTTTCCTTTGGGAAGACGCAAGATTCCCCAGGGAAGATTTACTTTTCCCTTAGGGGAATTCTCTTTTTCCTTCGGAAGATGCAAGATTCTCCAAGGAAAATTTATTTTTCCCTTAGGGGTATTCTCTTTTCCCTTCGGAAGATGCAAGATTCTCCAGGGAAGATTTGCTTTTCCCTTAGGGGAATTCTCTTTTCCCTTGGGAAGATGCAAGATTCTCCAAGGAAAATTTGCTTTTCCCTTAGGGGAATTTACTTTCCCCCGAAGTTCACCCTCGAGAAACCAAAGCTGTAAATCACGCGATTAAAAGCAATTGACCCACTTTTTCTAGAAAAACAACTTGTAATTCAATAAATCAAAGGGGTAAAATTGTGCCAAAAAGTTTTTTGTACTTCCCGAATTTTGGCACAATTTTACCCCTTCTATAAGCTTCGAATTGTTTATATAGGCAGACTATCATCCTATTTATCTGAGATACATGGTGGTTATCAGCAATTCCTCTGAGAAAATTGAACTGTACATGACCATGGATTGTAAAACGAATTTTATAATTTAGTGGTATGAACACAGCTGAAAGTGTAACTGACTTTTACAAAAGGCAACCGGGCCTCCCGAACGTAGACTTACCGCTCAACAATACTGGCGTCGGGCATTTTAACGTTTTTAGCCGGGAATCCTGCACTTTAGTCTCCCCTTATAACCGTCGTGATTTTTATAAAACTTCACTGATTATTGGCCGCGGCAAGTTATATTATGCCGATAAATGGATACAGATTGATCGACCGGCTATGTTGTTTGCTAATCCGGTTGTACCCTACGCCTGGGAGCCAGAGTCCACTGTGCAGTCTGGCTGGTATTGTGTGTTTACCGAGGAGTTTATCCAACATAGTGAACGTATAGAAAGCCTAAAAGACTCTCCCCTTTTCAAAATTGGGAGCAATCCAATTTACTTCCCAGATACTGAGCAGCTGGAGGAGATCTCCACCATTTTTAAAAAAATGATGTCAGAGATAGATTCAGCTTATGCACATAAAGGCGATATCTTGCGTAGCTACCTGCATCTGTTGATCCATGAAACGATGAAATCAAGTCCGGCTCAGGAATTCGGTTCATATACCAATGCTTCCACCCGGGTGTCCAGCCTTTTTTTTGAACTCCTGGAGCGTCAGTTTCCAGTAAACACATTGGATACGGGTTTGCAATTGAAAAGCCCGGGCGATTATGCCCATGCACTTTCGGTGCATATCAATCACCTGAACCGTTCTGTTAAGGAAACAACAGGCAAAACCACCAGTGCACATATCGCCAGCCGTATCGCTCAAGAAGCCCGATCACTGCTATTGCACACCAATTGGAATATCTCGGATATAGCCTACCGCCTAGGCTTTGAATACCCTTCTTATTTTACAAATTTTTTCAAAAAACACACTGGAATGTCGCCAAATCAATTGCGGACGACAAGTGTTTGAATAATATAATTATCTGTTTGATTGTCTTAAGTAAGACACAGGATGCCTTCGCTACTTTTGTATTGAACAAAATATAATATCATGAAATATAGAAATCTTGGAACAACAAATGAACAGCTATCTGCTATCGGACTAGGATGTATGGGAATGAGTTTTGCCTATGGGCCTACGGACGAGAAAGAAAGTATCGCTACCCTTGAACGTGCATTGAATCTCGGCATAAACTTCTGGGATACAGCAGATATGTATGGCGATGGAGCCAATGAAGAATTAATTTCGAAAGTACTTGTACCCAACCGTGATAAGGTTTTTATTGCCACCAAATTTGGTTTTCGCTTCAAGGATGACAAAGCAGGACCAAGTGGCACTGCAAACACTTATTTTGACGGATCGCCTGCCTGGATAAAAATCGCGGTGGAAAACAGTCTACGACGCCTAGGTATTGATACCATCGATTTATATTATGCGCATCGGGTAGATCCCAATGTCCCTATCGAAGATACGGTGGGTGCTATGGCAGAATTGGTCAAAGAGGGCAAAGTAAGATATCTCGGACTCAGCGAGGCATCCCCGGCTTCAATTATCAAAGCCAATGCGGTACATCCCATTACAGCGCTACAGAGCGAGTATTCTCTGCTGACACGTGATGTAGAAAAAGAGATATTACAGACTGTGCGTAATCTGGGGATCAGTTTGATTCCTTATTCGCCACTCGCCAGAGGGTTATTTTCCAATACCTTAAATATAGATAGTCTATCCACGGATGACTTCAGAAGGACACTCCCCCGCAATCAGGGCGAACATGCCGAGAATAATGCACGATTGATTGCCGAATTTTCTCTTTTGGCACAGGATAAACAATGTTCACCTATCCAATTGGCATTGGCTTGGGTACTTGCTCAAGGGGATGACATTATTCCGATCCCTGGCACTAAAAAGAGAAAATATCTGGAAGAAAATGCGGGTGCTATTGATGTACAATTGTCAGATTCGGATCTGAATACCATTGAAGACATACTCCGAAAATATCCGAACGTAGGCGCACGCTATAGTGAAGGCGCAATGGCACTGGTCAACAATTAAGATATAAAAGTTTGAGCTGATACACGTATTGCAGACGGTTCCTATGGATTACCTGCAATACGTTTTCTTTTACACAAAGAGTTAACTCCTTATTGCGCATTTAGGTCAGGGATTTTTCAGTAAAAAGTAAAATGAACTTCCAGCTCCATATTCACTATTCACCCCGATTGTACCTCCTTGGGCCTCTATAAACTCTTTGCTGATACTTAATCCTAATCCTGTTCCACCTTTTTTGGAACCAGGAATACGAAAATAGCGTTCAAAGATTTTGTCCAGATACTTGGGCTCAATGCCCTGTCCATGATCAATGACCGAAAATTTGATCGTAGATTCAAGTTTTTCAATCCGGATCTGTATACTGGCATCCTCGTAGGAATAACGAACTGCGTTGGAAAGAAAGTTTGTTAACACCCATGCGGTTTTTTCATTATCCGCTAAAACCGTATGTATTTCAGGGTCTATCTCCAGTATGAATTTCACGCGCTTTTGATCTGCCGCAAACTGATTGGCCATCATCGCGTAATCTATGATGGGTTGTATTTCTGTCGTATGTAAGCTAATCTGAATCGCACCACTCTCCACCTGTGTCATATTGAGCAGTTCGCCGGTGATCTTGAGCAAGCGGTCGGAATCATCTTTTATCCCTTTGAGCAAACTGGTCTGTTCAGAATTAAGATAACCGATCTGATCATTCTCCATGAGCTGAATTCCCATTTGAATAGCTGCTATGGGTGTTTTAAATTCGTGCGAAACTGTACCGATAAAGTTTGTTTTTGCTAAATCGAGTTCTTTAAAAGTGGTTATATTTTTTAGGATGACAACCTGTCCAATAAAAGTCGGATCGGATTCCCCAGTAGGCAGGACATTAATATCTATAATATCCTTTTCAAAATAGCTTTCTCTCTCATTTGCATATATTTTAAGGGGATGTTTTTCCCGTTGATCTGCCGGAAGAGTAATATCCTTGAAAATATCCCTGATCAAATCATTTTCATTGACCACTGTAGGGATGAGCTTTCCTATCAGCTGTTCTTTTTTTAGGTTGGTAATATTAATCGCTTCTTCATTGGCAAAGATAATCTGTCCATGTTCATCAAGTCCAATGACAGGATCATGCATGTTGTCAACCAATGCTTCAATCCGTTTTTTTTCTTTTAAGATCTTTTCAAGCTTACTTTCCGAATATTCTTCAAGCTTCTCCGCCATGGTATTGAAGGATCTGGCCAGTTCCGAAAATTCCCCCGTATTTTGCAAATGTAATCGTTCCTTATAGTTTTGGGCGGCAATCTGCCGAATACTCCCCGTCAGTTTGGCAATAGGATCGGCAATGCTAGCTGGCAAATTGATCAGCAGTATAAAAGCGATAATAAAACAAAGCGCACCAGCAAAGGAAATGATCAGGATAGCCTGTTCGGCAGTACGATCAGCCACTAGACTCTTCGCTGAAATTGCTGCCATATTTTGCTGCATCAGTTGCGCGATGTCTGTCCTTATCGCTGAGATGACCACACCATCCTGTGGTTTATCTTTCAACAGGCCGAAATGTCTGACAATGGCCTCAGTAGTTTGCTGTTCGCCAGGCTCGGTCACATTTTTACGCTGTTGGTTAAGGTTATGTTCAAACCTGGAAAGCGCATCGCCCTTTTTCGGAATATCTTCAAGTGCCAATAACATATTCTTTGCGTAAAGCAGCGTATTATAATTAGCGGTCAGGATATTTCCGGTATCTTTTTTTAATCTATACACATACCAACCGCTCAATGCGGCGAGCAAAAAGATCATCAGAAAAAGGGAGCCTACCCCGAAAGTAAGTTTTGTTTTTATTTTCATCTTTGTTTGTCAATTAACTGCTATGTAACATCGTATTGCTAAGGCTCATATGTTATATATATCATTACTTTAAGACAATATTATTAGGTCAACATCTTGTTTTGACAATTGTGTCAGCAATTTACTGAATGTATCGGTGGAAAATAAGATCTTGAACAGGGATAGTCTTGGTTTTCCGATACATACTGTTGTAATTTTACGCGATTCACATAAAACCAGTATTTCTTTCGCAACACTACGAGCTTCGATCTTGACGATTTCCCCTCCTAATTCTGTTGCCAGTTTAAAATTGTTAATTAAATGACGTTGTTTATTCAGGGCTATTCGATCACCACGTTCTGCGGGTACCTGAACATACAATACCAACCAGCTACTATTGTAATAACCAGCAAGCCTCGCGGTCTTCCGAATAACATTTTTGGCCTTGATTTCATTGGAACTGATACAAGCTAGGAAACGTTCTTTACGTATCCATCGCTGCGGCTGTACTTCTATTTCTACTTTCCGTTGTACCTGTGCAGCCACTTCTTTTAAGGCCATCTCCCTTAGCTGCAAAATGTGCTCACTTTTAAAAAAGTTCTGTAACGCTGCCTGGATCTTGGATGCTTCATAAATTTTACCATCCTTTAAACGGGCAATAAGTTCCTCCGCAGTAAGATCAATATTCACGACTTCATCAGCGGAATCTACCACACTATCCGGTACGCGTTCCTTCACTTCGACGCCGGTAATGGCTTTAACCTCTTCATTTAGACTCTCAATATGTTGAATATTAACAGCACTTATGACATTAATACCAGCTTCAAGAATCTCAAGCACATCTTGCCAACGTTTGATATTTTTACTTCCCTCAATATTTGTATGTGCGAGTTCGTCTATGATAACCACCTCGGGATGAATATTCAGTACAGCATTTACATCGAGTTCTTCCAATTGTTTACCTCTGTAAAAAAGACTGCGTCTCGCAATCAGTGGGATTCCATCCAACAGCTCGTGTGTCTCCTTGCGATGATGTGTTTCGATATAACCAATACGTACGTCAATTCCGCTACGTAGTAGGTTATGGGCATCCTGCAACATACGGTAGGTCTTCCCTACGCCTGCGCTCATACCGATATAAAGCTTGAATCGACCCCGTCTGGATTTTTTGATCAGATCCAGAAAATGTTCCGCACTTTTTCTCTCTTCCATTGTTTGCGTATCATTTCAATACCCTGCTGTTAAATCAACATGCAACAGCAGGGTTTGTTTTAATTAGAAACTAACAGCTAGCGCCATAACGGCAGTTGGGCTATTTTTTACCAGGTTGTTTTTTCTGTCCAGAAAGATAGCCTCCTTATTTGTCAAATTACGCAGCTCTGTCCGCCAAAGCACATTTGGCAAAATCGCATAATCAGCATTGATTGAATAGCCAAATGCCTGGAATCCATTTTTTGCTTCGGTGGATATAATGACACCCTTTCTGTCCTGATAGTATTCACCCCTGGCGCTAAGGCTGAATTTTTCAGACCCCACATAACGGGCAATCAATACCGGAGTATACCAGACATTATACTTACTGCTTCCTTTTTCCTTTTGTTCGGCCCCTATATCAAAGCCAACCGTAAGGCCAAACTGTCTATTCAACTGATAAATAGCATATAGGTTATGAAAATAACGCATCTGCCGAACACTATCGGCTTTATCACTACCAATAAACGACCCACTATTGATTGTTAAATTATCGGTTGGCTTATAGACAAGCTGATGTCCGAAAGCAGGCAAACTATTGCCATCAACACGCTGTATACGCTGCCATCCGTTTAATATAAGTCCGCTAAGAAACAATTTTCCTGACGCAGATGTATAAGAAATTTTTGCCCCAGTTTCGAAATATGGCGAGTTGTCGGCGAAAAGGCTTCTTGTCAATGTCCAATTGTCCTTTCCGATAGCGCTTTCGAATCCCAAATGGGAAGAAAAAATACCCGCATCAATCCATAAGTTGTGCTTCTTTGAAATACGCACACCGGCATTAGCTTCATAGATATTCTTCAATACACCGGGTTCCGCGCCATAATTGGCGTTCATATAGGTACCTGTCGCCAAGCTAACATTGGCACGTGTATTTGTTGTCGCATAGTTCGCTTTCAGCAGTGCCAGATTAATATTCACTTCATTATTTCTATTATGGCTGTAGACAAAAGCAGGACGTGTATTTCCAATAGGATTGTTAAAATCCCGCATGTAAAAGGCTTCAACATAGCCACCAAATGAGAGTGTCTTGTTTTGAGTTGTGTCTTCCTGTGCAAATATTGATAGCGTTGACCCGAGTACCAGGTAGGTCAACAAGGCTAATTTCTTCATCTATTTATTATTTTGATTATCGCTCTATTATTTTTTCGATTTCCGGAAGCGCTGAGCCTCCGCATTACGTATTTACTTACCTATGCTGCCACTGGGGCTAAGGGGCAGCTCCCGCTGCCCTCCTGATGAAATGCTTTGACGATTCTAAACGTCAGCATAGCGCTATTTTTCAGTCATCTCATCCAATGCAATATTCAGTTCAAGCACGTTTATTTTTTCTGGCCCGAATATGCCCCATAGTGGTTTTTGTACATGTGCCTCTATGAGGGACTGTATACTGTTTGCAGCTATGGCTCTTGCTTTGGCAATCCGGACAATCTGTACTTTCGCTGCCGCTACCGATATATCGGGATCCAGTCCGCTACCGCTCGCTGTCACAAGATCTACCGGTACCTCGGCTCTCGATACTCCTGGATTATAGGTTAAGAAGGTGTCGATACGAGCCTTCACTTCAGTCAGATATTCCGCATTCGAAGGCCCTTTGTTGCTTCCCCCCGATCCCGCAGCATTGTACCCTACAGCGGATGGTCTTGACCAAAAATATTCCTCACTGTTGAAGGACTGTCCAATATTTTTATAATATTTCTGATTTTGATAGGTCAAAACCGATCCTTTTCCATTGTTGGGTGCCAATTGGGCTATTGCCCAAACAAGGGCCGGATAAATGACAGCAAGTAGTACCAATAGCACAACGGTGATCTTGATAGCTGGATATATATGTGTTTTCATTTTGTTTTTACTAGATGGTATTAGATAAATAGGGCAACCAATAAATCGATCACTTTAATGCCTATAAAAGGCACAAGGATGCCCCCCAGTCCAAATACGAGCAAATTTCTCCGCAGCAGTGCACTTGCACCAATTGGCTTATAAGCAACTCCTTTCAATGCCAGTGGAATCAATAATGGAATGATGATCGCATTAAAAATCACAGCTGAAAGAATAGCGCTCTGCGGGCTATTTAAATGCATAATATTTAACCCTTGCAGGGCTGGAATCGCTGTTATAAATAAAGCTGGGATAATAGCAAAGTACTTCGCGACGTCATTGGCAATACTGAAGGTGGTGAGGGTACCACGGGTCATCAGCAATTGCTTTCCGATTTCCACGACTTCGATCAATTTCGTCGGGTCATTGTCCAGGTCTACCATATTACCGGCCTCTTTGGCTGCTTGGGTTCCGCTGTTCATTGCAACACCGACATCTGCCTGTGCTAGTGCTGGTGCGTCATTGGTACCATCCCCCATCATGGCAACCAAACGGCCGTCAGACTGTTCCTTCTTGATATAGTTCATCTTGTCCTCAGGCTTAGCCTCGGCAATGAAATCGTCGACTCCGGCTTTGTCCGCAATGTATTTTGCGGTCAAGGGATTGTCTCCGGTCACCATGACAGTCTTTATCCCCATTTTGCGCAATCGTTCAAAGCGTTCCTGAATGCCGGGTTTAATCACATCCTGTAGTTCGATCACACCAAGTACATTTTCATTCTCTGCCACGACCAATGGAGTGCCGCCATTCTGTGAAATAACCTTTACACGTTCATCCGTTTCAACAGGGAAAGAATTCCCTGCTTTGATTACAATATTACGGATAGCATCGGTTGCTCCCTTGCGGATACGTGTACCTGCAAAATCAATCCCTGAACTGCGTGTTTCAGCAGTAAACTTGATAAATATAGGATCCTGAATACCATAACTTGATGGTTTTACAGCCGCAAGTTCCACAATGGATTTTCCTTCTGGAGTTTCGTCAGCCATAGAACTCAAAACAGCTGCACGTATCAAGCTGTCCATTTCAACCGTATTTGCCGGATAAAAATTGGTCGCTTTACGGTTTCCTATTGTAATTGTACCGGTTTTGTCGAGCAAGAGCACGTCAATATCGCCAGCTGTTTCGACAGCCTTACCACTTTTAGTAATCACATTCGCACGTAGTGCCCGATCCATTCCGGCGATGCCGATAGCAGACAGGAGACCGCCAATTGTTGTAGGTATCAAACAAACGAAAAGTGATATAAAAGAAGCTATCGTAATCCCTACATTTGCATAGTCAGCGAATGGTTTAAGGGTAACGGTCACGATAATAAAAACAAGTGTAAACCCTGCCAAAAGTATAGTCAACGCTATTTCATTCGGTGTTTTCTGGCGGCTTGCGCCTTCCACCAATGCGATCATCTTATCCAAAAAGCTCTCGCCCGGCTCGGTCGTTACCTGCACAACAATTCTGTCGGACAGAACCTTGGTACCTCCAGTTACAGAGCTTTTGTCTCCACCGGCCTCACGGATTACGGGAGCAGATTCGCCGGTAATGGCACTTTCATCTATCGTTGCCAACCCTTCTATAATTTCCCCATCAAGCGGTATAATATCACCTGCCTGACAAACAAAGACATCGTTCTTTTTTAATTGTGCTGAAGAAACAACCCGACCATCCTGCAATTTAGCAGGTGTTTCTTCACGTGTTTTACGAAGACTATCTGCCTGTGCTTTTCCACGAGCTTCGGCTATTGCCTCCGCAAAATTCCCAAAAAGCAAGGTCAGGAACAGGATGACAAATACAGTAAAATTGTAACCTAGAGCACCCTGAGAGGTTTCCCCGGTCATTATCCAAACACAAACGGCGGCCATAATCAGCGTTCCTATTTCCACAGTGAACATCACGGGGTTACGGAACATTACTTTAGGATTCAGTTTCACAAAAGATTGTTTTAACGCCTGTTGGACAAGTTCTTTCTGAAACAATGTTTGTTGATTGCTCATTTCTAAAATTTTATTATTTTAATTATTGCATGGAAAAATATTCAGCGATTGGCCCTAATGCCAATGCCGGAAAGAAAGATAGTGCTGCTATGATGACGATTACCGCAAATACCATCATTCCAAATGTGCTTGTATCGGTCTTGAGCGTGCCTTCGCCTTCAGGGATAAATTTCTTTTCTGCCAAAAGTCCCGCAATGGCTACCGGCCCTATAATTGGTATAAAACGTCCGAGTAATAATACGATACCGGTCGAAATATTCCACCATAAGGTATTGTCTCCCAACCCTTCAAAACCACTTCCATTGTTTGCCGCAGACGATGTATATTCATACAATATCTCACTAAAGCCATGAAATCCTGGATTATTCAACGTGGATGCGCCCTGTGCTGGGAAAGCGGTGGCCAATGCAGTACCAACGAGAATAAGAAAAGGATGTGCCAATGCGACAATCATTGCTATCTTCATTTCACGGGCTTCAACCTTTTTACCCATAAATTCGGGGGTACGGCCCACCATCAATCCGCTGATGAAAACTGCCAGTATGATAAAAATGAAGAAATTGAGAATACCCGCTCCAACTCCACCGTAGAATGCATTGACCATCATCGCGATCAGTTCGTTCATACCAGACAACGGCATATAACTGTCGTGCATGGAATTCACAGATCCAGTAGAGATCATCGTCGTTACAATACTCCAAAAACCTGATGCGACAGCTCCTATACGGATTTCCTTACCTTCCATTGCCCCAAGAGATGTGTCTATGCCCATATGGGAAATGGCTGGATTGCCAGCAACTTCCATCTTGATATTTGGAATGGTCAGGATCAGAAAGCCTATTGTCATAACGGCAAACATCATCCAGGCAAACTTGCGTTTACGAATAAAGAAACCAAATGCAAAGATCATGGCCATGGGAATAAGAAACTGGGCTATCATCTCTACCATATTGGTCAAATAGCTCGGATTTTCCAATGGATGGGCACTATTCGCACCAAAAAATCCACCTCCGTTTGTGCCAAGGTGTTTGATAGGGACAAAAGCAGCAACTGGCCCTCTACTCACCTGAACAGTATCGCCTTGCATATTGATCATACTATCCTTACCTTCCATCGTCATGGGCATGCCCTGAAAGACAAATATTGCAGCGATAAGTAGACAGATAGGAAGTAGTATCCGTGTGCACGACTTGAGGAAAAACTCATAAAAATTACCCAATTGTGTTGTGGTTTTATCTCTAAACGCTTTAAAAATAACCACTGCAGCAGCTATCCCGATCCCCGCTGTGACAAATTGGAGAAACATCAGCCAGATCTGACCAAAGTAACTTACCCCTGTCTCTCCCGAGTAGTGCTGTAGATTACAGTTTACCAAAAAGGATATTGTTGTATTGAAAGCAAGATCGGCAGACATACTCGGGTTACCATCAGGGTTGAGCGGCAAATGCCCCATATTCATCAATACGACCATACTAAGGAGGAACCAGACGAAATTTATGGTCAAAAGAGCGACCAAATGCTGCTTCCAGGTCATCTGTACCGTTGGGTCTATTCCACTAATTTTATAAAATAAACGTTCCAAGGGCCGGAAAATGGCGTCCAGCCATGTTTTCTCGCCTGCATATACCTTGGCTATATACCTACCGAGTGGAAGTCCCAGCAACAATGTGATGATAAACATTGCGATGATTCCAAAAATTTCTGTATTCATTTCAGTTTTGTGATTGTTGTTTGAAAGATTTCACTATCTACCTTATTCGAGATCTTCTCTTCTATCCGGCACAGACCTGTTTTTATGGTCGGGTATTTTGGATGAGCAAGATTAAATTCGTCACTGGTAGTTTTTATTCTTCTTAAAATTTTTCAGGTTTTAGGAGGACATAACAGATATATCCAAAAACCAATAGTGCCACTATAAATAAAGCTGTCATTTGTCTTGTTATTAATAAATTATCTGCTGCTGTCTTTTTTGAACCTCCAAAAAAGACATTGGAAGACGGCTTTCGATCATTGTCCATTCTTCTACGGTGTAGATTCGCTTGATTCCAACCAGAGACCGTACAATTAAATTTTCCATCATGTATTTGACGTATTGATTGCCCCGACTATAAAGGGCTCCCAAAAAGTGAATATGCCGGCACAACTTATCAATATTGTGATCAGCACTTAGTGTCCGGAGATGGTTCACTACTGCCTGTAATGCACCAGCAAAATTGTGTTTACGGATCAGAAGATTAATTTCTGAACGAATCTCCCTATAGTGGAGTGTCATGTACATACCTACCCGGTATTGATTTAATTTTTTCATACTATTCATGCTATGCTGTTTCAACATTTAACCGAGATACAGTTGGTAGATCATAGTAAGTATCAGAATGATCATCACGATCTTTGCGATGCGATCCATTGATAATTTTTTAGGAAAGCGTTGTTCCTTATTTTCTTTTAATTCTCTCATGGCTAACATTAACTTAAGCGTTGTTTGATACTGTGTTTCCTTAAATTTTTTCAAAGAAATCCACCATTTTAAAGAACAACCAAAAGCAGAGTAGTCCAGTTATTGTCAGTACGAGTGTTATCATTGTGGTGTGGATTATTAAAGATTTGTAAACTATTTTTATCGTCCTGAAGGATGTTATACCACCCATAGTTGGTATACCTGCTTGGATGTCGGTGGGCTCTTTGACGATTCTTGTATTTTTCTAATCAGTTCCATTTTATATGCTTTTCCCCTATATGCCAAACAATATTCCATAGTTTGCACAAAAAGGATAAAGCACTAAAAAACAGCACATTTAAAAGAAAACATCGAAAATCGAACTCATGAAATCTTATCAAAATGATAGGGTCATTTTATCAAAATGAGAATTGATCTGTAATAGGCACAGCAGAAAAAGGGCCGGAAATCATACCGTTTCCCCCGACAGATGATCTTTAATTAACAATGAGAAGGATGGGCTGGGCATTGGTTATTATAAATAGTCCTGACGAAAGGCCTTTAGATCTCTTCGCTATCTTCCAGATTATCGACAGCAATCGGATGATCTGAAGAAAAGTTCACATGGATACCATAAGGATCACAAATACTGAATAAGCCTTCAGCAAAACGTAATATCCATTGCTCGTCTTCATCATAGAGGATAATTTCGGGAAGATCAACCGGAAACTCCGCTATATTCTTATCTAAATATATACTTTCACTAGCTGTTATTTTGAAATCATTGGCCTGTTCGGTCAACGTTTTTTTCAAAAAAGATAGTCCGATTTCGAGATAATGCTCTATATTACCAATAATAGTTTCAGCCTGTGCTAATATGACAACACTTGGTTTTTCCGCCTTGGTAAATATATAAAGTGGTATATGCTCCTCGAAAAAACGGTTGTTCACCGCAACCTGGGCAGACCAAATGGATGTCCCTTCAGGCCCATCGGCACACTCCAATACGCCAAAATCCGTCATTATATTTTTAGCAACCATATCATCAATTTAGCGAAAATAATAGGATAAAGTACAATAGAAATATGAATAATATGTAAATTGAACAATAAAGATAAATCATGCAATTAGCAGAATAGAAACAGATGCGGGAAAATAAATACGACGATCCAAAATTTTTCGAAGAATATAGTAAAATGTACCGTTCACAAATAGGTCTATCAGGGGCTGGCGAATGGCATGAATTCCAAAAGCTCTTGCCAGATCTCAGGGATTGTGCTGCCCTCGATTTAGGCTGTGGATATGGCTGGCATTGTCGATATCTGATTGAAAATGGCGCAAAATCTGTTATAGGTGTAGATCTATCTGAAAAAATGCTCGAAAAGGCTAATCAAATTAACAAACTGGAAGGAATAGCATACCAACATCAGGCAATTGAAGAGGTCTCTTTTAGTCCAGCCCAATTTGACCTGGTGATAAGTTCCCTGGCATTTCATTATATCAAAGACTTTGATACACTCTGCCAAAATATTTATACCTGGCTTCAACCCGGGGGGCAATTTTTGTTTTCAATCGAACATCCGGTTTTCACTGCAGCGGGCAACCAAGATTGGATCTACGGCACGGATAACGAAAAACTGTATTGGCCTGTAGACAACTACTTCTTAATGGGCTGTAGAGAAACCACATTTTTGGGAGATACGGTACTGAAATATCATCGAACGATTACCGCTTATTTCGGCAGTATAGTACACAGTGGATTTAAAATTACAGCCTGTATCGAACCTGAACCCAATAGCGAAATGCTGGAAAAGTTTCCGCAAATGCATGATGAGTTAAGACGTCCGATGATGTTGATTATTTCTGCCGAAAAATAGACAGCTACATGCGGTTGTCATGTAACAAATTTAGATAAGAGCACGATTTATAAGGGAAAGTAAACATTAAAAATTATTTTCGTAAATCAAGATGCGTGAAAACACTTATATACAACAAACTGTAAACAATGATAAACTTAAACCTATTCAAAAAAATTATTGTCGCAGCCTGTATTGGCTGTCTATTCTATTCGTGTAAAAACGATAACAGTGCTCCAAATACATTAACAGAAACAGAACAAAAGGAAGGCTGGCAGCTTCTTTTCGATGGAACTACATTAGATCACTGGCATACATACAATAACGAAAAAAAAGCTCCAACTGCCTGGGTAATAAAGAATGGCACCATCTACTGTGATCCCAATAACGAGAGTCAGAAATATGACCTTGTATCCAACAGCGACTATAAAAACTATGAATTCAAATTTGAATGGAAACTTGAAAAAGAGGGTAATAGTGGTGTTTTCGTCAATGTTCAGGAACGCCCAGACATTAATGCAACTTATCATTCAGGGCCAGAATACCAGCTCTTGGCAGATTCACATCCCGATTTTGACAAACCATTGAAACGTGCGGGCTGCCTTTACATGTTTTTACCGCAACAGAATTTTGTCAATACCAAAGCAAAAGACGAGTGGAACCAATCCAGCGTTATCCAGAAAGATGGCAAAATTACATTTTATCTGAATGGCACAGTCACAGCAGAAATGGATTTCAATTCGAAAAAATGGCAGGATCTGGTAAAACACAGTACCTTCAAAGACTTTCCGGAATTTGGTAAACATACGAGCGGTAAGCTTGCTCTTCAGGATTGGTCAAGAGGTGTATCCTTTAGAAACCTAAAAATAAAACAATTGTAGGCAATAGCTATCACGTTTTAAAAGTTTAAAAGTCCTCGGTTCTACGCGAACTGGGGATTTTTTTTGATACTAAACACAAAAATGCTGCTCATATGTTGAAAATAAAGGAATTATTCAGATTTTTCGTTAAGCCAGTCATTCTTTTAATATGCGCGTGTGTATTCAAGAATGATTACTATTTTCTTCTATTGGCATGTATTCACTTAATTATATTCAGCAACACTTGATTATCATAGAATTAAAATCTAAAAATAATACAACAACAGAAATAAAATATTTTAAAAAAATAATTGTATCGAATTAAATTTTGAACACGTTTATTATATCAAGTCATCAAAATGGAGGCTTTAGCAGATATTTAATGAAAAAGACGATCATGATCGGCCTTATTGTACTTTCGCAATTAAAAGGCTACGGACAGGAAGATCCACAGAGAAAATCCGAATTTAGAATTGGCTATGGACTTGTCCCAGTTCAAGAAATAGGTACATTGTTAGGTGATTGGATTGCGATGGGAATAGTTGGAAGACGAGTAGAAAGCACAGAAGGTACAGGTGCATTTTCTGCAGGTTATTCCCTTAGTCTGACACCACGGTTCTCTGTTGGCGTTGATGGTTTTTATGGTAAAAACACGGTCAGTTATAAAGATGATCTTGGAGACTCCAAATGGAGTACCTATGGAGGATTACTAAATGCCAAATATCTGTATCTAGCTAAAGGGAAATTGAATTTATATGGCAAGGGTGGTATAGGATATGCCCAATATCACAACCGTCAAAAAGAAAACTCCGAAAACTTTGGTGCGCTCTCCTATCACCTCACACCAATCGGCCTCCGCTATGGCAACAAAATTGGTGTATATGGTGAGTTTGGATTTGGGTATCTAGGTATTGCCAATCTTGGTATATCATTCAAATTATAATATTTCATCCCCAGACATAAAATGTATAAGGGGCTTTTTTAAACTTTTAAATACAAATTGCGATGATCAGATCTATGATAACATTTTTGTCTGTTGTACTTATAAGCAGCAGTTGTTCAACAATCCAACATAAAGAAAAAATGGATTCAACCAATAACAGTGTATCAGTAAAACTTCAAAACTCAGGTGCAATTTCGATCAAAAACCCTACTGGTAAAATTAAATTATATGCCATCGCCGCAAACATCGCTGATGTCCCAGCAACACTGATCGCTGAAAAAAGCTTTACGCAGAATGAACTACCATTTGAGATCAAACTGGATCTTCCAAAAAATCATTACAAATTAATAAAACCGGCCGTTAACCAAACGGATCCTATAAAATATTATATCGCATTAGACTGGGATTCAAATGGTGACGGTACCGTTGGTAAAGGGGATGTAGCCATTGACTTTAACAAAAAATTTCCAACTGTATTCCCTGGAAATAGCAACGAAGTATTTGTATTACAAGCAGATTAGTATTGTCCACCACTTCCCGAAGATATTGTTGAAAGATGGCTTCGGGAAGCCCAGTACAGGCTGTAAACATTGCCTATTAAAACATTTACCGCAAATCAATCCGGGCGTCTACCCAAAAGTATTCCCTATTTTTACGGAATAGATCATCAGGTATTTGATGATTATAGATCAACTCCTCCAAAGAATTGAAATTGTAGCGCAACAGATCGTCATTTTTAAACTGAATAGGACGTAAAATTGCATCTTCATCATCAATAAAAATATCCGATTCGAAAAGATTGATCTGATTTGACCTGACCCAAGCAATAGCGGCATCTTTATCCATTTTTATCAGGGCTTTCGCAGCTTCCTGATATTGTTTCATTTCCCAGGGAAGGTCTTCAGGATAATGGGAGGCAACATAATCCTGATATATTTTTATATCTCCTATGCGAAGGCATTCATTGCGAAGCAATAGTCTTGTTGTATCGCGCGCAAAGCTAATATAGTCCGGATGCATAAACAATCCGTACCGTTTACTATACAATGCTATTTTATCTTCCAATTCTTGCCTCATAATTTATCTACGCAACAAAAATCATCCCAACATACTCTCCTATAGTATGTTTTGAATTATATTTTCACATTTCTCCATAAAAAGATCAAAATTTAACCAAAATCAGGCAAATATATTAGCTAAAAGGAAGCTCGATTTTTCTGACAAATAGCACGGATTTTGATAACATTACATTTAGAATTAGGGCAATCCTATCAAAATCCGCTAACAGTAATTAAAATATTTTTAAACCGACGATACCCGCAACAATTAATGTTGCTGACAAAAGCCTAAATACGTTTGCTGAATCGCCAAAGAAGAATATACCGACCAACAATGTGCCAACGGCGCCCAAACCTGTCCATACCGCATAGGCTGTACCGATTGGAATTGACTTTTGTGCATAAAACAATAGTCCTCCACTAATCAGCATAGAGACAACAGCCAATATTATCCAGCCAAATTTATTGCCGTCCGGCTGTTGCGCCATCTTTAGCCCCAGTGGCCACCCGATTTCAAAAACACCAGCAACAATTAATGCAATCCAATTCATTTTCAATTATTTACAAATCCACCACAAAGATAATCGCATCCTGGACTACATTTTTTGATCTATATCAAAATCGTTGATTAGCGCCTTATCCGACTCAATGTCTCCTGTGTAATCCCCAAATAGGAGGCTATATGCCCAAGATTCACCCGATTGAGCAAATTCGGCTGCAGCTTGATCAGTGACTGGTAACGTTCTACTGCGGATTCGGTATGCAAAGAGATAATACGTTCTTCCAAAATAATGCACACTTCCTCCGCAATTTTTCTTCCAATGAGATTCAATCCAGGATATTTTCGATACAACTCATTCAGATCATGTACAGAAATTGCATAAACCTCCGAGTCCTCGAGAAACTGAATATTCTCAAAAGAGGGTTTCTCCGTGTATACAGGTAATATGGATCCAAAGATTTGATTTTCTTCACCAAACCAACTATTCAGTTCTCTCCCATTTTTGAAGAAATAAGCTCTAATAAGTCCTTTACTAAGGACAAAATAACTCGAAATATACTGTCCTTCTCTTAAAAAATGTTCTCCCTTCCGTTTGGAAAAATAATTGATCTTTTGCTCGATTTCCTTTTCGACGGCTTCATCGAGATGTCCGTATCTTTTGAGTTGCTGGATTAATGGATTCATGGCTTATTTTAAACTGAAAATTAATTTAAAAAATACTTACAACGCTACGGCTGATACTTTAAAAGCTCCTCATAAGGATTTCCATGGAGCTGCAGGAGCTGGCAAAATGCAGGTTCAGTTTTTACTCCAGCTTTTTTCAGTGTGCGTATTTCATTGGCAAAATCTTCGTCCATGATTTGCATAATTTCATATTCCTTGATCATATGCAGATATCCATTTTGCTGTTCTGTTTCCTTATCCGTAGCATAAAGTTCAAAAAGTTGTCCTTCAATGGAAAACCCACATACGATTACATTACTTCCCATTCTTTCTAATTGAAAATCATCAAATTGTGAAAAATCACGATACAGTTCCACTTCAATTTGATTAAAATCCAAAGTATACAGCACGATATCCACATCACTACCTTCAATATTTATGTTTATCGGGATGGTGCCTACAACAATAGGCTGATATGCCTGGAGCTGCTGGAGAATATTATAGTTGTTAATTAACCGATAGGTATTTTTCTGCACCTCATTTCCTGTGTTCAAGTATGCAATGTTTTTAAAATCTATCTCCATGCGTAAAATGCTACTGTGGACAACACGTCCGAGTTAATCTCGTTTTCGGGTAAATACAGCTGAATATACAAAACTCGCAAAAAACAGTAAAGGATGTAATAAAAAAGCTGGGGCAAATGTATCTTTGTTAAAGCAATATAAAAAGAAACAATATAAAAGTTGGGAGATATGCAAGAGCTTAACCAATTTTATCTGACACAAGATGAACCCAATAGAAGCTGTTTATTGGCATTAAAACATATTATTTTTCAACAGGGTGCAGAAATCAGGGAGACTGTAAAGTACGGAATGCCTTGTTTTTGTTATAAAACCAAAGCATTTTGCTATCTATGGACGGACAAAAAAACAAAATATCCTTATCTGTTAATGGTAGAGGGTAAACACTTAGATCATCCTGAACTCGAAACCGGAACACGTTCGCGCATGAAAACATTTACGGTTAATCCGATGGAAGATCTACCATTGGAAACGATCCAAACCATTTTAAATACTGCGCTCGACCTATATCGCAATGGGAAGATTAGCTGCTAGTGCTTGCAGAACATTTAAATAATACTAACTTAACCTAAGATCAATACTACACAACTACCTTTACCGCGGTTTAAAAATCACCTAGTCATTTAAACAGCTACTAAACAAATGAAAAAACATTTGATTACCAGCATTTTGCTAAGCACAATTGGTACATCACTTACCTATGCGCAAAATGAAACGACCTCTGCCTTAAACGGAACTGTCAGAGCAGGAAACACAGCAATCAACGGCGCAACAATCGAAGCCATCCATTTGCCATCTGGTACAAAGTATACGACCTCATCACGTAGTGATGGGCGATACAATCTGCCGAATATGCGAATTGGGGGGCCTTATCAAATCACTGTAACTTATCTAGGCCATACGCCGAATGTCAAACAAGTGGAAAAACTAGCATTGGGACAAAGCGCTACACTCGATATTCAAATGACGGCTAATGACCGGCTATTGGATGAGGTGGTTGTCGTCGGTACACGACAGGGAAAGGTCTTCAATTCTGGACGAACAGGTGCCGCACAAAATATCTCACGGACAGCAATCCAAAATCTCCCAACGCTCAACCGCAGTTTTACAGATTTTGTCAAGCTTACCCCACAGTTTTCAATGCAATATGGTAATCCCTCATTTGCGGGAAGAAGCAACCTTGCGAATAACTTCACTATCGACGGTGCCTTGTTTAACAATGCCTTTGGGCTACAAGGAACGATTGGAAGCCAAACAAACTCCCAACCGATCAATATGGACGCTTTCGAAGAGATATCTGTCAACATTGCACCCTATGATGTGAGACAAAACGGGTTCACTGGTGCAGCAATCAATGCTGTCACCCGAAGTGGTACAAATGAAATACAAGGTTCACTAAACTACTATTTCCGGAATCAGGATCTGGTCAGCAAATATAATTCGGCAGGTCTGAAAGCCCCTGTTAACAACTTTAATCTCAAAGGATATGGCTTCACGGTAGGTGGTCCGATTATCAAGAACAAACTGTTCTTTTTTGCCAGTGGAGAGCTCGAACGAAGAGTAGACCCAGGGACAAACTTTATCGCATCCCGCGGTGGCAATACCGGTCCGAATGTATCGACTGTCTCAGCAGAAAAACTGGATGATCTATCAAAATACCTTAAATCCATCGGATACGATCCGGGCCTGTATCAGGATTACCCATTAGATACACGCAGTGACAAGTTTTCGATTAAACTCGATTATAATATAGACGCCAAAAACACACTAAGCGCCAAATACTTTTACTTTCGTTCCTATCGGGATATTCTACCTTCAAATAGCGGCGCACCAAAAACAAATAGGCAACCCTCAAATATAAGTTTGCCATTCAGTTCTGCCGGCTATGGTATCAACAACAATATGGACAATGTGAATCTGGAATTGCGTACACGTATTAATAGCAAATATTCCAACTCCTTGACCGTAGGATACAATGTGATGGACGATTATAGAGAATCTAAAGGTGGACAGCCATTCCCTCTGGTTGACATTATGAATCCTGACGGAAGTAGTATGACCGCTTTTGGCTACGAACCTTTCACCGCATTTAACAGTCTAAAAACAAAAGTTTTTCAGGCAACTAACAACTTCAATATTTATGCGGGTAAACATGAAATTACCTTAGGGGCCAATTTTGAAAGATACAAAACAATAAACGGCTTTGCACCAAATTATTATGGTGCCTATACCTTTGCCAGCCTTGATGATTTTTACAACTCTGCTCAAAAGGGCATCTCAAATGCGACCAAATATCAAGTACAATATTCGGTATTGGCTGATGGTTCTTTCCCATATGCTGAAATTTCAGCCAATATGTTTGGATTGTATGCACAAGATGCTTTCGCAGTAAACAATAATCTTAAATTGACCGCCGGATTAAGGGCTGATTTCACGCATATATCATCTCCGAGTGACTTGAAAAATGAGAATGTAAACAGATTAACCTTTGATCAAGGCGAAAAAATTGATGTTTCGAAATACCCGAAGGGTACAATTCTTTGGTCGCCACGAATCGGTTTTAACTGGAACGTTAATGGAACTAATCAGACACAGGTGCGTGGAGGATCTGGAATCTTTACAGGTCGGCCACCATTGGTATGGATCTCTAATCAGGCAGGCAACAATGGTGTGATGTTTGGATCTGAGACCATAGATAATCCGAAAAATCGTCCTTTCACGCCCGATGTAGATGCCTACCGTAACATAGATCATCAGACAGCTGCCAACAATACAAAATATAACCTTGCGGTAACGGCAAATAATTTCAAGTTCATGCAACTTTGGCGTACCAACCTTGCGGTAGACCAAAAATTGCCCGGTGGAGTAATAGGTACCTTTGAAGCAATGTATTCAAAAGATATCAATGCTGTTTATTTCCGGAATGTCAATTTAAATACAACAGATGGTACAGCTTTAACCGGCGCTGATAATCGCTTGCGTTATACTACACCGAGGATATATGGTGCCGCAAATCCTACTCCTGAAAATCCGAATATTTCGGATGCAATCGTCATGTCCAATACGTCAAAAGGATATAGCTACACCCTGACAGGAACATTATCCAAAGAATTTAAGGGAGGATTTTTTGCAAACATCGGCTACACCTATACAGATTCACGCTCTGTTAACGATGGCGGTTCCATTGCACAGTCCATGTGGCGGGATCGCTTCGTATCCGGAAACCCAAATACTGCAGATCTTTCCTATTCAACTTATCTGGTAAAAAATAGATTTATTGCCAATTTTTCTTACCGCAAGGAGTATTTAAATCATTTAGGCACAACATTTTCTTTATTCTATCAATTACAGGATGGTCCACGCTATTCCTATACCTATGGCGGTGATCTAAACAATGATGGTTTATCGGGTAACGATTTGATTTATATCCCGAATAGTAAAGACGAAATTGTTCTTGTCGGTGATAGTGAGAAAGACCTCCGTACACAGGATCAACTTTGGTCTCAATTGAACGGTTACATCAATCAGGACAACTACCTGAATGCACACCGTGGCCAATATGCTAAGCGTAATGCATTGGTAGGCAAAATGATCGGCACCCTAGACATCCGTGTGGCACAAGATGTATTCTTAAACGCTGGCGGGAAAAAACATCAATTGCAAATCACATTCGATGTTTTCAATTTTGGAAATATGATCAACAAAAGTTGGGGTGTGGCACAATTTGCCAATAAGGCGAATGGTATCTTAAACTACAAAGGGCTCAATGCGCAGGGGCAACCGATTTTTTCTTTCCCCTATTTAGATGCAACGAATCAGATTCCGTTGACCAGTACATTCTCCAACAGTGTCGATGAAACCTCACGCTGGAGAATCCAGCTGGGTGTCCGCTATCGCTTCAATCAATAAGTAAAAAATAGTGTAAATTTGACCCATCCCTATTCAAGGATGGGTTTTTAGTTTAAAATAACATGAAAAAAATAGTACTTTCTTTGCTCGGGCTCTTTATATCTATAGCTTCCCAGGCGCAGCACTTCGACTTGGTCCCCCTGGGGATATATGGAGGTGAACAAGAAGACAATCTATCGGCTTACCTTGTAGGGACGCCCAAAGACACCGCATTTCTATGTCTTGATGCCGGCACAATAAATACTGGAATACGAAGAGCCATTCAATTGAAAAGCCTCCATGGAAGTGAAGAAGCAATCCTACATAATCAAATAAAAGGATATTTTATCTCGCATGGTCATTTAGATCACTTATCCGGTCTGATCATCAATTCTCCCGTTGATAGTAAAAAGAATATTTTTGCTATTGCACCCGTGCTTCAAATTTTACAGAATCATTATTTTATCAACGATACCTGGATTAATTTTGCCGATCAGGGGCAAAAACCTATTCTTGGAAAATATCATTACAATGAATTGCAAGAAGGCATAGAACTTGGCGCCCCAAACACACCGTTTTTTCTGACAGCTTTTGAATTAAGTCATGTAAATCCCTATAAAAGCAGCGCTGTACTCCTACGCCGTCAGGATCATTATTTACTTTATCTCGGTGATACGGGTGCGGACCGGATCGAGAAAACCGACCGACTCGACTACCTGTGGAAGACTATTGCTCCTTTGATCAAAAAAGGCCAATTAAATACAATATTAATTGAAGTCTCCTTTCCGAATAATCAAGCCGAGAACTTGTTATTTGGTCACCTTACCCCCAGGCTATTACTTGAGGAATTAAACAAGCTGAAAGAGAAGTTAGGGCAAAATGATCTAAAAGATTTAACGATTGTGGTCACTCATCGAAAACCTACAAGGAATAACCCCGAAATCATCAAGCAAGAACTCCTGGAGAGCAATCCGCTGAAAGTAAATTACATTTTCCCTGAACAAGGCAAAAAGATTAGTTTACCTTAAGTTATATGCAGAAATAAGAGACAGGATGTATGTCTCTTATTTTGCTATTGAACCAGCTACATAGCTTGAATAATATCGGCCATATCCAAACGTGACTTGGCCGTTATACTGGGTTGATTGGCATCCTCCTCATTGCGATAACCTATGGCAACAGCAAATAAAGTATGATGTTGCTCAAGGCCTAATATCTCATCGTAACGGTCATTTTCAATCCCTTCCATTGGCGTTGCATCGATATCGTTGGATGCACATGCGGCAAGGAAAAAACCCAAAGAAAGGTATACTTGTTGTTTCATCCAGGATTGTATGTGTTCCTCACCATGAGGCTTCAAAAAACGATGATAATAATTAATGGAGCCTTCAGGAAGAGTGCTGTTGATCTGTTCTTCAAATCTTTGCACATCATTAAGCGCACTAAAGACGACCAAGTGACTTGCTTCATTAATTTTCTCTGCGTTCCAATAAGATGCATCCGCTAACCTCGTTTTTGTCTCACTAGCAGGAATAAAGAAAAATTTCCAGGGCTGACTATTGATAGATGATGGACTCAATCGAAGTATTTCTTTCAGTTCATCAATCTTCTCCGCTGAAATTTTTTCCGTCGAATTATACTTTTTTGTGGTATACCGTTGTTTTGCTGTTTCTAAAAATGCCATAACATACAATTTTAAATTAACTATATTTTTTATAGTTGCAAACTTAAATATAGTGTTATATATTTGCAATAACGGTCAAATTTGATAGTAACAGATGTATTTGATAGACAACAAACGATATCCATGTAGTACTAGTCTGACAATGAAGTACATAGGCGGAAAATGGAAAGCAGTGATACTCATTCATTTAATTGAAAAAAAGCGTTACAATGAGCTAAGAAAAGAATGTGCCTTAATTACGGAACGTACGTTGAGCCTACAATTAAAGGAATTAGAAGCAGATGGTTTGGTCAAACGAACGGTACATACGGACAAAGCTCCTTTGAAGGTAGATTATGAACTGACGGAATTTGGAAAAACACTGATTCCCTTACTGGAGTCTATAGCTTCATGGGGTAGAGAGACTGCAAGTCGAACCGAAGGGATTCAACAGGTAAAGTAGAACCCTGATGTATCAATGCTTATCTGAAAAAGGATGAAAGAGCACTTTCTTAAGATCAATGCGATCATTTTACAACTCGAAGGTGAAACACTAGCTGCGCTGGAGGATGTCGCAAAGGTAAAAACCTATAAAAAGGGAGATTTTCTGCTTTACCAAGGCGAAGTTTGCCGATATAGCTTTTGGATCGAATCGGGTATTGCAAGAAAATTTTACCTGAATGAGGGGAAAGAGCTAACAACTGAGTTTCTTTTTGAAAATGACCTGGCTGTAGCATTCAGTAGCTATGTTACCCAAGAGCCGAGCATGGAATTTATACAGGCTATGACCGATGTAAGCGTATCATCGATTGACAAGTGCGCTTTTCAGCGGATCAAAACGAATTTTCCCCAATTAATTGAGCTTGACTTGCTAATGACCGAATATTATACCATGTGGTTAGAAAAAAGGCTATTTGACTTTCACACCTTGGATGCTTCAACTAGATATGCTCAACTCCTGCGAGATCAACCCAATATGATAAAACAGATTCCCCTGACTTATATCTCATCTTATCTAGGTATCTCCCTGGAAACATTAAGTAGAATCCGGGCAAAAATCAAGGTTTGATTATTTGACTTAAGTCAAATGCCATATGCAGAGATCTTTCAAAATTTGTACAACATTTTGAAAATAACTATCATGGCAGAAAAAACAAGGCTTATAGGATTCGACTTATTAAGAGCATATGCGATCTTTGGGATGTATATCGTCAATTTCAACATGGTGTTCGGTGACCATAATGATAACAGCTGGCAAGCGCAATTTCTCTCTCTTTTTAGCGGTAATTCAAGCAGCATATTTGTCATGTTAGCGGGAATGGGATTAATCCTGATGACAAAAAAATACGCACTTGCCCCATTAGAGACGCGTTTAAGTCAAAGGTGTATCGTACTCAAAAGGGCAGGATTTTTATTTGTTTTGGGCTTATTGCTCTCCTTATGGTGGCCAGCAGACATCCTGCATTTCTATGGATTTTATATGTTCATTGCCTCCTTCTTTCTTTTCTTCGATAAAAAGTATTACATCTATGGCGCTCTTTTTTTCATCCTCATTTTCCACCTACTACTTCTTTTTTTTCCCTATGAAACAGGATGGAACTTTGACACACTGGAGTATAGTAATTTTTGGAGTTTAACCGGTTTCATACGAAACTCGCTTTATAATGGATGGAACTCCGTTTTCCCTTGGATGGCTTATTTCTTGATAGGAATGTACTTGGCTAAACTAGACTGGACAGCGCTTGACATACAAAAGAACACCTTTATTGTTGGACTGCTACTTTACATCGTGATCCAGCTCCTGCAATGCATCCCTAACAATCTTTTGAGCGCCGAAATTGTTTTTTTTCTGCATGCAGATTATCTGCCACCTTTCCTCCCCTTTTTCTTGAGCACGGCCGGCTTTGGTCTAATGTTGATTGCCTTCTTCATGTATATCAGCAAGTTTATTGAGCGGTACAAGTTTGTAAATAATTTAGCAAAAACAGGACAAATGACGTTGACACACTATATTTCCCATCTGACGATCGGACTTATGCTCTTCTCATATATGAAAGATCAAGGATATTTGACCAAATTAGATCCATACGGATCATTATCCCCCACGCTAATATTCCTTCTTTCACTCTTGTATTTCATCTGGAGTTACTACTTTAGCAAGATGTGGTCAATACGATTTATACATGGGCCATTCGAACTTCTCCTCCGGAAAATTTCTATTTGAATTTAACGATGGTACATTCTCCGTAACAGTTTTAATTGGGAAGCTTTCATCAAGATGGCTTCCCAATTAAATCAACAATGTATTCATCACTAGAATACGGCTGGGTTTGCCCCTTTTTTAAAAGCTTTCTTCAACTAATTCTTTATTA
Source organism: Sphingobacterium sp. (assembly GCA_031277685.1). Taxonomy (GTDB): domain Bacteria; phylum Bacteroidota; class Bacteroidia; order Sphingobacteriales; family Sphingobacteriaceae; genus Sphingobacterium. The sequence goes on from JAITLV010000039.1 coordinate 49,594, forward strand.
GCCATTGCACCGGCCAGATTTCCTGTCGCCACAGCATTGGAAACAGCGCGCATCATACTGGCATTATCACCGCAGGCAAAAACTCCAGCAACGGTTGTTTTTTGAAAGGCATCAATAACAATATGCCCATGATCAGTCAATTCACAGCCCAAAGCAACTGGAATACTTGAGTGCTGTTTAAAAGGGAGTGCAGCATATAGCGCCTCAAATCCCATTTCTTTCTTGTTGTCGAAAATCACTTTTTTCAACCAACCGTCTTGGTGTTGAATTTCGCTAATCGGTTCTTCTATAACCGTTATACCATGTTTGTCCAATTTCGCAGCTTGTTCCCCGCTAAAATTTGCTTCGCCAATGGTGAGAATAGTCAAATCATTGGAAAGATTATGAACTAAGGAAGCCAAATGCAAAGCTCTCTCCCCGTTGGCCATAATTGCTGTTTTCTTACTCTTAAATTCGTATCCATGACAATAAGGACAATGAATAACCGAAATCCCCCAACATTCCGAAAAACCTTGGATACCCGGCATGATATCTTCTATTCCTGTCGCGAAAATTAGTTTTTTTGCACTAAACAGTTCACCATTTTCTGTACTTATTTCGAATCCATCATGAGTTTTCACTCCACTTACCGCAAGCCCGTTGTGGAATCTTACTGTTGGATAATTTAACACCTGTTCCTTAGCTTTCTCAGCAATAACAACTGGTTTTTCACCATCATGTGTTATAAAATTGTGCGAATGTGGGGTTTGCCTATTGCATGGCAATCCACTGTCAATAATTAATACCCGACGCAATGAACGCCCTAATGCCATTGCTGCAGAAAGACCTGCATAACTTCCCCCAATAATGATTACTTCAAAATTTTTATCGTTTTTCATCTGTTTAAATTTTATTTGATGCTGATGACCTGATTATATGCATGGGCTGAACGCGCAATTTATATGTGCATCAGTATATATTTAATTAATCGCTAAAATCCCTCAAAACCTACTGTCCATTTCGCCGTTGAACTTGGATCGATTACAATGGTTTCATCGATTGTATTCTTATTTGGAGCACTTTTGACAAATGATCATATAAAAAGGATAATTTTCCTCTACTTGCCGGATCTCGATTAATCCATATTTCTCAAATTCCATCCGAATAGAAGTTAAATCATAAAAGAACATGTTAACTCCACCAAACAGCTCAAACCGGTCTGTACCGATCTCAATGCCTTGCCTATATATATTAGCCTGTTTTGACACAGCGGTAAAGACCATGAAACCGTTCTCAGTTAACTGTTCATAACAGTCATGGATAAATTTCGCCCGCTCATCAGCACCTAAAAGATGGATAAGTCCATAGCAAAATATACCTCCATATTTTTTTGTATCAAAAGGCATATCAAGGACTGAACCATGATAAATAATTGTTTCGGTTCCAAAATGCTTTCGGGCGAGATTAATCGCTGTATTGGACAGCTCAATCCCCGTAATAGCTATCCCGCTTTCAACAAAAACATGTGCATTTCGACCATAACCGAAACCTGGAATTAGGACGTCATTGATATTTTTTTCCAGAAAGAAATCGCTAACTATTTGTGCTGAATGTGCAGGGCTATCTCCCCACATCTCACCCTTTTCTATAAAATTACGCTCCCAAAATTCCATATCATTACATGTTTTTTATTAAATAGCCTAAACCATCCACGTACAACTGGCTTCTATCCAGTTCTCAATGACAGCAAAGATGAGACGAAGATAAGTGTTTTTACTATCGCAACTATGTAGCAATAAAATTAAATGCAATTAAATTGCAAACAAATTACATTTAAAGAGTGCTATTCAAATAATGGTTATTTATCAGTATTGAAAAAAGCAGTATTGTCATAATATCTTTGCACTTAGAAAACTGAATACATGATTTATCAAAAAAATAGAATGAAAAACATAAAGACATTTTTTGCAGCTTCATTACTTCCTTTTTTCGCACTGCAGGCAACAGCACAGAAATTGGACAAGATGACCTGGTTTAATGAACCAACTGAATGGACAGTCAATAACAACGCTCTTTCGATGTTTGTCACACCTAAAAGTGACTATTGGCGAATATCACATTACGGCTTTACAGTAGATGATGCCCCCTTTCTCTACACAGAGCGTGGTGGTGAATTTGAAGTAAAAGTAAAGATTACTGCCAAATACAAAAATCGTTTTGATCAGGCTGGGATCATGTTGCGGATAGATCATGAAAATTACATAAAAGCCGGAATAGAATTTGTCGATGGCAAGTACAACTTAAGTACGGTTGTCACTCATCATACAAGCGACTGGAGCATTGTTCCTGTGGACAAAGAAATTCCTTTTATATGGATAAAAGCAATACGACGGTTAGATGCTGTAGAATTCTTTTATTCTTTTGACGATAAGGAATATGTGATGATGAGAAACGCCTGGCTACAAGATAATCACCCCGTATTAGTGGGTCTAATGGGGGCATCACCAGATGGCGATGGCTTTCAAGCCAAGTTTGAAAACTTTAGTATCAAACATCTTCCGGATCAACGTCGAACAAAATGGTTAAAAGAAAATAATACTAATTAAGCATCCTATTCAATCTGTCAAAAGCAATTCTTTTGACAGATTGCCTCTATAGCGATGTATCTTCTTGATGATACATCTTATTGTATATACGAATTGCTTCATGTGAATTGCGTACCCTTAATTTCTGCAGAATATTCTGTCGGTGCCGATTAACCGTATTGACACTCAATCCAAGTTTTTCGGCAATATCCTTACTGATCATCCCTAATCTTATACAACGCAGGATTTCCTTCTCCCGTAGACTCATTATATCCTTGACATCTTGTTTTTCAATCGGATAGACTTCACCACTTACTTGATTAAAAATATAATTCCTATTACTTGGTAAATCTTCTGTGTCAGCCAATAGTGTATAATTGCATAATGCCAATTGTGGAAATTCTTCCCCAGGGGTATCCAAATAAACGATCTGGTGCGAAATCATTATGTTTTGACCATCTTTTCCTGCTACGCGAAGTACACTATTTGCCTGGTATCGACAACGTTCTTTCGGATCCATTTTCTTAACCATATCCAGGAATTGCAGTTCAAGTATATGCTTAATAGCCAAATCCTCCGGGTGTACTCGCTCCAGAAGAAAATCTTCCCATATACTATTGATCTCTAATTTTCTAGTAGAAGGAGTCATGTGTAAACGCTCGGCAATGGCTCCCATATAAGTAAAACTCCAATTGGCGGTGAGATCACTTAACACAGCGATGCCATTATGAATATCAGCATATGTTTTTGCATATTGTTTATAGTATTTCAATACAGATAAGTCTACACTTGTATTCCGTAAACCTTTACCAACAAGGTTTTTATTGAGTACTTTTTTAAAGTCCAATTCCATAAAGTGAAAAATTTGTGTACTATTCAAAGCCAATAGAGCCTACCGTCAAAGCCAGTTCTTTTTACTTAAAAAGAGAGACCAATCCTTAGGTAAGGCAGCGTCGCCTCTTTACTAAATCCGAGTACACCTTGAATCGTGAGAAGTTCTCCTGGCATAAAATAGATACCACCTCCATAACCCATATGCCAGGTATTGGAACTTTCCGCTGTCATCCACACTCTTCCAACATCGTAAAACCCGATTGCCCCCACAGTCCCCGGAACGAGATAAGATGAATAACTGAATAGCTTCAAACGCAAATCAAAATTATTATACACAGCTGTTTTGCCCGTAAAACGTCTTGAATTATATCCACGAAGGCTCATTTCCCCTCCGATCTGCGCATGCTGATAAAAATAAGGATCTCCCCAGACTGCATCTACTCCCGTTCTATTTGCAAATGTAATGTAGTCGTTCGCTACAGTTTTATAAAAACTCATTGTGTGCTGTAGCTTTGTATAATTCCGGGTTTCACCTCCAATTTCGGCATTCCACCCCAACCTTGTATGAATATGTATTCCTGATTTGGTATTAGCCACATTATCCCGTGTATCGTAATCTATTCCACCTGTGATTCCTGTAAAAAAATTACTTCCATAGATAGGTTCTGACGGGAACTTGGTGTTAAATTCTTCAAAGTACTTGCCAATATTATTAACCGCTTTACTGTCATAATATTCCGACGAAGATCCATAAAACAATTTCATTTTCGGATTTAGATGCTTCTCTAAAAAAATATCCCCACTCACGATATCAAATCTATTTCGATAGTAGGAAATACTTCTTGAGTCCGATTTTTCAAAAACAGTATTGTTCCCATAACCGAAAAAGTTGCTCAGGTTTTTGGGGCCGAGTGATGAAAGGTGGATATAAAGATCCTGGTCCCCGATCAGTTCTTTATAATGACCTTTATAATCAAACATAAATGATTCTCGACCGGTTAAATAACTGGCCATAAATTGGTGTCGATAGGCATAAGGCTTCTTTCTAAATCCTTGGTTTTCGATCAGGTATCCCAACCCGAAAATCAGGCCACGATCAACACCATAATCCAGATTTACGACTACTCCCTTACGATCATAGACAAAATTATCATATTCAAATTGATGGACAGCGGTATCTTTACTTAATTTTAGCCGCACATCTTTAGCAACCTGAATTCCAGCAGCTGGCTGATTTTTGGAATCATAGATATATACTTTATGACCATTATTAAATTTGCCGGAAGTATGGTAGATGTCATCACCTTTTCCACCGATCAAACGGATTTTGATGGGAGATCGGCCAGATCCATGCATTTTAAACTCATCCGACCCAGCGATCCCGTAGATCCTGACTTCCCTTGACTCTTCAGGTGAAAAAGTACGTTTCAGGAGCCTCCTCCCTTCTGATCCATCTTTTTTCTTATTGTGTATATCAATGGTAATAGTGCCGTCCTTATTATAGTCAACATCAACAAACTCAGATTTGGCAGATAAAGGCAAATCAACGGTTCGGGCAAGAAAACGATAATACGTAAGCCCACTTTCCATCAGATCATCCCGTCGTGATCGGATATTTGTTTCCAGTTCTTTCGCGCTTAATTTTATGATGGTATCGGGCATGGTCAACATGGCCTGATGAATCAACGAGTCCGTAAGCGTTTTCTGAACAAATTTTATTTCATCAATCCATTCATTCTCCGTAAGATGAGTAAGAAAAAAGTGATCAAAGTGACGCGCATTAAAATTCCAATGGGCGACATTACGTATATGGGGGCTATAGGCCTGTAAATGGGCTTTCAACCACTGATAGGATAGTAAAGTGGGAAACAAACCCGATGTTTTATAATACACCTTATCCCTATCACGTGGTACTGGTGTATAAATCTTCTTCCCTTTTTCTTTTTCCGGATCCCATCGCCAATTATCTTCGTGACGATCCCAGTCCCCCAAAGTAAAATCAAGTAATCTCGAACGTAAGGTTAGTTTTTGATCAATCTGCGTATCATTGTCTTCCAGTACTTTCCGAATAACCTTTGCACTATTATCAGTTTTTTCGTCTTCAAAGGGTGTACGTGCTTCAAACATATAAGCCCTATTCTTAAAGACCTCCCGGTATTCGCCAAATCCAGGATCATCGCCAACGAAAACAAGTTCGGGAGATGAATGTGGAATACCCAGGGCAGTATTAAACGGAGGAACGGTTAATGCACCAAATGGATGGTGTATTGAGATCTGATCCTGAACAATATCTTTTGCAAATGTCTTTCGAAGGCTCTCAGGGAGGCTACGTTCTGGATATTTCTGAATAGATCTTAACACCCATTCTCTTCCCGAAGGATCGGCCATTCGAAGAGATTGGGTTTGCATACCTCCGCCGAGTTTGACGATATGCAGTCCTCCTTTTTCTGTTCGAAGATCCATTACTCGCATTTTCACCGGCGTATTATATAATTTACGATAGCTATCGCCCAACCAGAACCGACGCACCACACCCACCCGGTCATACTCAGGGGCGATGACGGTTGTTATACTGTCAACTCGTTGAGCATATGCGCTCAAAGCACAGCAGCAGGTAATCAATGTTAGGATTCTTCTCATATGTCTTAAGTCGGTCGTCAGGAAAAATATGGCTAAAGTTCACATTTTAAAGCTTGGAATCAAAAACTTTCCGCTCCTTTTTTAGTCTGAACCCCATATGCCCATAAAATTTATGCTTTTCGGTTCTAACGATACGGTAACTTACACGCAAACGAAAATACCCAATGTTTAATTTTTAAAAATTAAATTATTTACGAAAGAAGCTCGGTCACACGACAGATAGTAGCAAATCACAATGACAGATCCAACAAACGACGATGATAATTTATCTGCCCCAAATGGTAGCTGAGATGTGTTGTTAAATGTACCAATAAATATTCCGTCGTTGTTTTTTCTTCAAAAACCAAAATAGGATATATTGCATCCAGCTCATCCGCATTCATATTATCCAAAACGTTTTCAACAACTCCAATCGTATCTTCGATTTGGGCCAAAAGTATCTCTCTTGGAATATCTTTCAATGCAAACTCAGCCTCTCTATTTCGGATATAACCCGTTTTTCCAATCTCAGCCCCAATATACGTTTGTAGATTCCCAATTAAATGCAGACATAGGTTCCCTGCTGAGTTTGAAATAAACTGGTCAATCATCCATATATTTTCTTCCCGGCTATAAGATTCAATTTCAGTTTTCAACCTATTTAAATCTCTATTGAAGAGACTTTTCAATGTTCTTATAAGCATGATCTAATTTATACGATATAACTTCACAATTAAAACAACCACATCAATGTTTCAATTGTTTTCTGATATAAAATTATAAAACAAAAAACATCTTTATCGAATAGCTAAGCAGATAAAAAAGATTTCTTGAAATCTGACAACAAGTACTTAGATTAAATGTGCATAAGATATTGTATTTTTAATTTATACCAACAATAACTATCATGCGTATATTCCCGAAGTTTCCCAGAGCAACCTGGATCACTTTCTTGATTTTAACTGGAGTGATCACTGTATTGTTCTCTAAATTCCAAAGTCCTTCGGATGGCAATGATATACTGGGCTTTCCCTTCCCTTTTTATACCTATTTAGGTGGAAGGCGTTTCCCGGAGCCAAGTAGCAGAACAGATTTCAATGGCATATACCTTTTGCTCGACCTTATGCTCTATTTTGGGATTGCCAATTTGTTAACTTATTCAATAAAAAAGCTTAGAAAATAATTGGCTCACAAGAAGTAAACAACTCAATTATATGAAACCAATTGTTTTACTTCTTAAATTTGAATTGCTAGATTACTGTCAATATGAAAAAAAATACCAAGATAACAAACCTAAGTATAGAGTCTGCCGGATTGCCTAAGGATCCCAAACTGGTTATCGCAGAATATATATGGAACGGTTTTGACGCAAAAGCTACTGAACTCGATATTTCAGTTGATAGCAATGAGCTCGGCTATATCAACAGTATCAGCATCAGCGATAATGGTGAAGGTATACTATTCGATACGTTATCGGATTCATTTGGTAATTTTCTCGATTCAATTAAAAAAAATAACATCAGACGGAGTTCCTACACTAGAGGGAAAAAAGGAAAAGGTAGGTTTTCCTTTTCATTATTTTCTACAAGAGCCATCTGGCATACAATTGTAAAAGAAAAAGAGCATTTAAGAGCGTACCATATACAGATTGATAGAGATAGCAAAGAACAATATGATGTGAGCGAAACGAGTTCAATAACACATCCATATACAGGTACCCAAGTAAGGCTGGAGGGCGTTTTCGGGCTGAATTCATCCTATTTTGAGTCAAAGGAATTTATGGATTTTCTAGCGCAGGAATTTGGCTGGTTTCTATACCTCAACCGTGACCTTGACTATACAATACGAATCAATGGCACTCTGCTGAAGTATGATCATCTAATCCAGGAAACCGATCTGCTTTCATGGACTATTTATAGCCCTGAAGGGAATTCATCGCATACCTTCCACCTGAATTACATTCGCTGGAACCAACAGATCGGAGACCGCTATTATTATTACTTGCTCAATGGTGAAAAAAGAGAAGTTGCCAAGGTGCTCAGTAGCTTTAATAATAACGCGATTGATTTCCATCATTCGGTATACGTAACATCCCACTTTTTTGACGATTTCAAACAGGAAGATATTAGCGTCTCAACTGATGTAAATCTTTTTACGGGGAAAGAAAAACAAGTTATCTACCGAAACTTGCTTGCTGAACTGCGTGATTTTCTAGATCGTAAGCAGAAAAAATATGTCCGTGAAAATGCGGTTGCGATTAAACTCAGGGAATTGGAAAAAAAGGGATTCCTACCCAGTTACAATCAGACAGAAGAAGACAAAAAGAGAAAAGATATATTGCTAGCATTGATTCAAGAAGTATATATTGTTGATCCACGTATTTTCTTTGGAGTCAAAACTGACCTGATCCGCACCTACCTTGGTTTCCTAGATCTACTATTGCAAACAGAGAAAATCACAGCGATCCTACCTATTATCGAGAAGGCAATTCCACTATCTGATAAAGAAAGGAACCGTATAAAACAGCTATTAACACCCCTCAATAGTCAAAAAGATGAGCTGATCTAAGCCAAATTAACAGTCATTTTTATTTAATGACTTTTAGATGTCATTAAATAAAATAAAAAGTTAGAATTTTGCTTAACACTGTTAAATCATTTATGCATTAAAGCATGGGTAGTAAAGAACGCATACAACGCCTCAAAGATGAGAATAGAACAAATATTCTTGATGCCGCTCTCCAAATCGTAAAGGAAGAGGGATGGCAAGCATTGAGTATGCGTAAAATTGCGGATATCATTGAATATACCGCACCTATGATTTATGAGTATTTCGCGAATAAAGATGCTATTTTAACCGAACTCGCTAACCAAGGATACCTCCTACTCGCAAAAAAAGTCAGACAAGCCAAATCAACCCAGACCGACTTAGAGAAACAATTGGAAGCAATGTGGTTCAGTTATTGGGATTTTGCATTTGAAGAACGTGAGTTGTATCAGCTGATGTTTGGTGTGGGTACAGCTTGCTGTGGTTTTGAGAAAACCTATAAATGTGCGGAATCTCATGGCAGATTGATCAGTGACGTCATTCGTGAGATCATGAAAGATAAAAATCCATCTGAAGATTTGATCTGTAGAAAATATTTTACTTACTGGTCAATCATACATGGACTGATATCCATCAATCTAGTTAATCAAGGAAATGGAGAGAATACCAACCAAGAAGTACTGAAAGATGCGATCTATGGTATCACCCGTTCGCTTACTGACTAAATTTTTTTATACCAGAAAATACAACGTTAAAAAATCTAACACCGTTAAATACACCACAACTTCAATTTTTAATATCACATGAAAACAAATGTATCACCAAGTCTTAAGAAGATTTACATTCCGGCACTTAACAGTGTTAAACGAATTAATATCGTAAAGACCGCATATGTGCTTAGTGCAATCTTTTTATACAGCTGCTCAACAGGAACGAGCAAACCTATTGATCCTCCCCCTGTTAGCCTTCCTGTAGTCGCTATCGAAAATGGTAATGAAACAGTCTATCAGGAATATCCGGCAACGATTGAAGCTTCAGCCAATATTGAAATCAGACCTCAGGTAGAGGGTATTTTGGAGCAAATATATGTCGATGAAGGTGCTAAAGTCAATAAAGGACAAGCTCTTTTTAAAATTAACGACCGCCCATACCAAGAACAATTGAATCAAGCCAAAGCTAATTTGTTGGCAGCTAAAGCGACATTGGAAAATGCTGAGCTGGAAGTCGAAAAGAAAACCAAGTTAGTAAATACAAAGGTATTGACAGACTTTCAGTTGAAAACTGCAATTAGTGCACGAAATGCTGCTAAAGCCAATGTACAGCTGGCTGTCTCAGCTGTGGAAGCAGCAAAGATAAATGTTGGCTATACACTTATCCGTGCTTCGGCTGAAGGATATATCGGCAGACTACAACGAAAACAAGGTAGTTTGGTGGGCCCAACTGACTCTCAACCTTTAACAGCACTGTCAAATGTCAGAGATCTACACGTTTATTTCTCATTGGGTGAAAATGATTTTATCGCTTTCAAAAATAACACGGAAGGAAATAATCTCCAACAAAAACTAAACAACCTGCCTCCGATCAGTTTGGTTCTGTCCGACCAGACCATCTATGACCAAAAAGGAAAAATAGATATGGTTGATGGCCAGTTTGATAAAAACACAGGTGCTATTACCCTACGTGCTACATTCAGCAATCCTGAAGGAGTTTTACGCAATGGTAACACAGGTCGTGTCAGACTGCAAAAGAAATATGACCAAACGCTGCTAGTACCACAATTGGCAACAATCGAGATGCAGGATAAAATCTTTGTCTATACAGTTGGAAAAGAAAATAAAGTTGTACAGCAGCCTATTACTGTTATTGGAAAAAGTGGTGCAAACTACCTCGTAAGTAAAGGAATCAATCCGGGAGACCGTATTGTTTACAAGGGCATTGATTTGCTTCAAGACGGACAAAAAATCACACCACAACCTGTATCAAAAGACAGCATCAATTAATATTATAACGCGACAAACTCATGCTTAAGAAATTTATAGAAAGGCCTGTACTTGCCACCGTAATTTCCATATTACTTGTAATATTGGGAGTAATTGGCATCCTAAAGCTGCCATTACAGCAATTTCCAGATATTGCTCCTCCTGCGGTACAGGTAACAGCATTATATCCCGGCGCAAATGCCGAAACAGTACTCCGTGCTGTTGCTCCTTCTTTGGAAGAGTCCATCAATGGTGTCGAAAATATGAGCTACATGAGCTCTACCGCCAGTAATGACGGATCATTGATGATCACAGTATATTTTAAACTTGGTACTGATCCCGACCAAGCTGCTGTCAACGTACAAAACCGTGTGGCACAGGCGACCAGCCAACTCCCGGCTGAAGTAGTACAGGCTGGGATTACAACGGCCAAACAACAAAATAGCTTAATCATGGTATTAGACCTGTATACTGAGGATGAAGGTAAATATGATCAAACCTTTCTCACCAACTACGCACAGATCAATATCATTCCAGAGCTTAAACGTATCCCTGGGGTGGGACAAGCATCGGTTTTTGGCGGTAGTAAAGATTACTCCATGCGTGTATGGCTTAATCCAAACCAAATGGCTGCTTACAAGCTGACACCTGAAGAAGTAATGGGAGCTATTCAGGATAAAAACGTAGAAGCCGCTCCAGGAAAATTTGGAGAAAGTAGCCGCGAAGCTTTTGAATTTGTCATTAAGTATAAAGGTAAACTTAACCAGCCGAGCGATTATGAAAATATCATTATCCGTTCAAACACAGATGGGTCTGTGTTGAAGCTCAAAGATGTAGCTCGTGTTGAATTAGGGTCTTATACTTATGCCAGTAAGACGCGTATCAACGGAAAATCGGGCCTCAACATTGGTGTAATGCAACTAGCGGGTTCCAATGCCAATGAAATTCAGATCGCCATACAGGAGTTTATGAAAAAAGCTTCATTAAGCTTTCCTAAAGGTGTAAAATATCTCGTTTTATATAACACCAAAGATGCGCTCGATCAGTCCATTGATCAAGTTAAACACACCTTGATCGAAGCATTTATACTCGTCTTTTTGGTTGTTTTCTTATTTCTTCAGGATTTCAGATCAACACTTATACCTGCCATTGCTGTACCAGTAGCGATCGTCGGAACATTCTTCTTTATGCAGCTTTTTGGCTTCTCGATCAATCTACTGACACTATTCGCATTAGTGCTGGCGATCGGTATTGTCGTCGATGATGCCATCGTTGTGGTCGAGGCTGTCCATGCCAAGATGGAACATAATAATCTCCCGCCCAAATTGGCAACCACATCGGCAATGAGTGAAATTACAGGTGCTATTATCTCCATTACATTGGTCATGTCGGCCGTATTTCTTCCTATTGGTTTTATGGAAGGCTCGACGGGCGTCTTTTATAGACAGTTTGCCTTTACGCTGGCCATAGCGATTGTGATTTCGGCGATTAATGCATTGACCTTAAGTCCGGCGCTCTGTGCACTGTTTTTAAAACCTACACATCATGCAAATCACGCAAACAAGAAACTGAATTTCAAAGAACGTTTCTTTACAGGCTTCAATGTTGGTTTTGACCGCCTGACCAAAAACTACTTGGGTAGTTTACGTTTTCTGATCCGCTACAAATGGGTCGCTTTTGCAGGTTTGGGAATCACTTTGCTACTGACAATCTTTATGATTCGTCGTACACCTACCGGATTTATCCCTTCCGAAGACCAAGGTTTTATCGCAATATCATTTTCTATGCCGGCTGGTGCCTCTTTGGATCGTACTTCGGAAGCATTGGCGGAAGCTGAAAAACAACTTCAACATGCCGATTTTACAAAGACTTTGAACGTACTGGCTGGTTTCAATATCTTAACCCAGTCAACCAGTCCATCCGCAGGAGTTGCATTTATTCTGTTGAAACCACATGAAGAACGTGGCAATATCAAGGATATCAATGGGATTATGGCTGATGTTAATCAACGCTTGTCAAGCATTAAAGGCGCAAACTTCTTCGTATTTACCTTCCCTACGGTTCCAGGATTTAGTAATGTGGATGGTCTCGATATGGTTCTTCAGGATAGAACTGGTGGACAGCTTGGTAAATTCAGTACAATAGGTCAGGGTTTCATTGGCGAACTTATGAAACGCCCTGAAATCATGATGGCTTTTACAACGTTTAAAGCGAACTACCCACAATATGAGCTCCAGGTAGATGATATCAAGGCCGAACAACTTGGTGTAAGTACCAAAAGTATCTTGCAGACCATGCAAGCTTACTTTGGAAGTGCGCAAGCATCCGATTTTAATAGATTTGGAAAATATTATCGTGTTATGGTTCAGGCAGATGCAAAAGACCGAAATGAACCGACATCCATGGATGGAATATTTGTTAAAAATAGATTGGGAGACATGGTACCGATCAATACTTTGGTAAAATTAGAGCGGGTATATGGTCCTGAGACCGCATCACGTTACAATTTATTTAATTCGATTGGTATAAATGCGATTCCAAAACCTGGTTATAGTTCAGGTGATGCTATCCGTGCCGTTGAAGAAGTTGCCAAGCAGCATTTGCCTACCGGATTTACCTATGAATTTTCGGGGATGACGAAAGAAGAGATCGTTTCTGGAGGACAGTCAACACTTATTTTTATCCTCTGTTTAATCTTTGTCTACTTCTTGCTAGCAGCACAATATGAAAGTTACATTATCCCGTTGGCCGTTATAATCTCTATTCCAACAGGTATATTTGGAGTTTTTGCGGCAATTACGCTGACAGATATCGCCAATAATATTTACGTTCAGGTCGCTTTGGTCATGCTGATCGGCTTACTGGCGAAGAATGCTATTCTAATTGTTGAGTTTGCCATCCAGGGCCGCAAGCAGGGATTATCCATACCAAGTGCCGCGCTTAAAGCAGCGCGCTTACGTTTGAGACCTATTATCATGACATCACTCGCATTTATTGTTGGTATGATACCGATGATGTCCGCCGTTGGCCCTTCAGCACAAGGTAATCACTCGATCAGTATTGCGGCGGCGGGCGGAATGCTTACCGGAGTTGTATTAGGACTCTTTATCATCCCTATCCTCTTTATCGTGTTCCAATATATACAGGAGAAAGTAAGCGGTACGCAGCAAGAGAAACAACAGGAAAATGAATCCATTTCTTTGGAAATTCCTGTACACACAAATAATTAGTGAACAATGACAACATCAAAATATATGCATAGAAAAGCAAAGCTACTGACAGTTTTCATCTTATCTTTTGTTGCGTGGTCCTGTAAGACAGATAAACTGGTTAGCAATAAGCACCTTGCATCAAATCTGCCTGAGCAATATCGCGATCAGGGAGCAACGTCGCAAGAAAATAATATCGGTTCTATTCCATGGCGCGATTTCTTCAAAGATCCTGTTTTGCAAAGTTTGATCGACAGTGCAATCCAACATAACTTGGATATGCAATTGGCATTAAAAAATATAGAGTCATCTCAGTTAAGTATGAGACAGGCAAAAGCCAACTATCTTCCTACGGCACAATTGCAAATCAGGGGGAATACAACCAACCCCTCCAATAACAGCATGAATGGACTTAGCTTGGCGCAATTTTTAAAGCAGCATCATGTTGAAGATTACACTGCTTCCATCGGCTTATCGTGGGAGGCAGATCTATGGGGAAAAATCAAGAGCCAGAACGCTGCTGCATTAGCCTCCTATCTACAAACTGAGGAAGCTAAAAAAGTGATACAAACACAATTGATTGCTCAGGTGGCGCAAGGTTATTATCAACTGTTGATGCTTTATCAGTTACGAGATATCGCGCAGCAAAATTTGCAGCTAAGTGATACCACACTCCGTATTGTCAAACAACAATATGAAGTTGGCGATATTACATTACTTGCCTTAGAGCAAGTGGATGCCCAACGTTTATCCGCTGCAGCACTGATCCCGGATTTTGAACAGCAGATTCGCCTTCAGGAAAATGCGATTCAAATCCTAAGTGGTAAACTTCCTGCAGAAATCAAAACACAGGAGAAATTGGTCAATGTTCGTTTCCCCGAAGATCTAGCGACAGGAGTACCAGCGGATTTATTAAGCCACCGTCCTGATGTAAAGCAGGCTGAACTTGCGGTTACAGCTTCCCAGGCGTATCAACAATCTGCCAAAGCAAAAATGTACCCTTCATTGGTCATTAGTGCCGAAGCGGGTGTCAATGCATTTAAAACCAGTAATTGGTTTAATCTGCCGGCATCTTTATTCGGTGCGATCACAGGAAGTATTACACAACCGATTTTTCAACGCAGAGAGCTGAAAACACAATATGAGCTGGCACGTATAGAGCAGGAAAAGAATATTATGATTTTCAAACAAAAGGTTATTTCCGCAGCTGGAGAAGTTTCTGATGCTCTGGTCTCTATTCAAAAACTAAAAGAAAAACAACAGATTACAACAGACAGAACCAACCGTTTAAAAGAAGCAACAAAACATGCTAACCTCTTGTTTGAAACAGGTATGGCAACCTATCTAGAAGTAATTACTGCGCAAAGCAACATATTGCAGAGTGAATTAGAGCTTGCGCAAGTCAAGAAAGCTGAACTTTCTGCTGTAGTAGATCTCTACCGCTCCCTAGGTGGCGGATGGAGCAACAATTAGTACCAGGAATTGCAATTTTTCTAATTTTATATCACATATCTGGGAGACAGGGGACCGCGAGGGGCCCCTGTCTTATTTTGAAATAATAGCTCACAATTTAAAGTCCCCCCTCACCTTCTGGATCATCTAGCATCAAACCAGTGATTCCGTACAGCATTTCTTTAATATCATCGTTATAAATCCTTCAAACCTTGGAATAAAAGAAACAAATGCATTCACTATAATGCAGTTACTTTTGTAAAACAATAAATTTAACAACTATGAGAGATTTAAAAAAGATTGCATTGGTATGTTGTATTGCCATTTGCACTTTACTGATCGCGAGCTGCAGTAAAGATGATGAAGTTATTCAGGAGCCTCAGCTGACACCAAGCGAAGTATTGGCGAGTACAGCATGGGAAACAACAAATGCCAAAAATAACAAAGGTGAAGATGTGGCATTGACAGACGCCAGTGTCTCAAATTTTGTCGGTTTTGCTTACTTTAAATCAGATGGTACATTTACGATGTTCAATCTGGATGACTCGCCAAAAATGCATGGTGACTGGAGCGTTCCAGCAGATGGAAAAACACGCACCATTGTTGCAAAAAATGCAGCTGGAGAAACCCTTTTCACACGGGTAGTAGATATTACTGTATTGACAAAAAAGGAATTTACGTACCGAATCTATCCAAACAACGAGGATAAAACCGTTTATTTCGATATTATCCATACACCAACAACACACACGGAACCAAAATAATCAGCAGAGACTATCTGATTATATAAAGGCAAAATCTACTTTTAAACCATAAGGATTGACAAAATTATAATTTTATCAATCCTTATTTTTTTCTATATAGCTGGCACCTAGAAAATAACAGATCAAATACTGTTATTTTGATTGCAAAACAGAAAAGAATTCCTTATATTATAAGTTGAGGACAGGGATCAAAAGATTTAGACAATATACGATTGGGTTGCATCAAATTGATATTTCAGCTCGCTCTTTGTACGTTTCAGAATAAATTTGTGATCCAATCCTTAAACGAATTGCGAAATTTGTAGTGATTTAATAGCTATATATAAGTAAAACGAATGCAGGATAAGACTATCTATAAAAATGAGAAAAATCTAATCAGTACAAATAAGAAAAGGTTATTATTTACCGTACTGTCTTTTTTTCTCATCTATCTTGTTGCCTATATTATAGATCCATTTTCTAGCTGCTGGAATGGCTATTTCCAACGGAATGGCTTTGAATTACTTGGGGAATGGACATTTACCATTATTTATAGTTTTCTGATTTCTGAGTTTAGCATTATTGTTCACAACAGACTGGACAGTGTCTTGACTTGGAAGGACAATCCAACCGAGCGACTTCTTATTGAAACCGTTATTAACCTCATCGTAGTTCTTCTTATCAATTTATTACTGGTTTATTTTATATCAAGGTATTACGCTGAGCTAAAAAACGTCACCATTGCAACATCATTGGAAGAGAAAAGAGGTGCCATACAGAATATCTCAATCAGTGTAATGATTGCATTGATGATTATGGGAATTAATATTGGTATCCATTTGATCAACAATTGGAAAAATGAATCTATACGTGCAGCCAAATTAGGGCAGGTTATTTTAGAAACAGAACTTCAGTCACTTAAACTACAAATTGACCCCCATTTTGTATTCAACAATCTGAGTGTGTTATCTGAAATAATTTTAGAAGACCAGCAGCTCGGGTATGAATATGCTGAAAATTTCTCCAAAATATATCGTTACCTACTAGTGAATTCAAAAAAGGATGTTATTTCGCTAGAAGATGAACTCAATTTCTTAGATTCCTATATTTTCTTGATAAAAAATAGATTTGGGGATGGTGTAAATTTTGAAATAAATGTCGCTCCCGCCAAATCCAACTATCAACTGCCACCACTCACCTTGCAGCTTTTGGTTGAAAATGCCTTAAAACACAATCAAACCAATAAAAAGCGTCCATTAAAAATTAAGGTGTACACCAATGCACATAACCAATTAGTTGTCGAAAATATTTTGATACCAATAGAAAATGTATCAGAGTCATCTGGAATTGGTATTTCCAATATTATTAAAAGATATGACCTATTGTCAAATCTGCAACCAGAAATACTGAACAACGGCAAGACATTCAAAGTTAATCTACCACTTATAGAACAAAACTCATGAGTATAACCAATGTATTGATTATTGAAGATGAAAAGCTGAATGCTGATCGTCTAAAAAGATTATTGAAGGAGATAAAACCATCAATACAGATACTGGATGTGTTAGACAATATTACAGACAGTGTAAACTGGTTTCAGAATAATGAATCTCCTGATCTGGTCATGATGGATATCCGCCTTTCGGACGGTTTAAGTTTTGAGATATTGGAGAGCGTAAAAATTGACTGTCCAATCATCTTTACAACTGCATTTGATGAATATGCGGTCAGAGCATTTAAGTTCAACAGCATAGACTATCTCCTAAAGCCCGTGGAAAAAAAAGAGTTAGAAAATGCACTCATCAAATTAGACAATTTAAAACTACAGCAAGTCAGTCAAGCCCCGATTCAGGGTTTGCTGGATTTTATCTATCCCAAAGATTTCAGGACTCGTTTTCTCCTCCCCTACAAGGATGGTTATAAAACAATTCTGGTGGAAGATATTCAATATTTTTACTCAGAATTTAAGTTGACCCATGCCAAATTGAAATGCGGTACCGTAGAAATTGTACCCCAGACATTGGAGGAACTGGAGCAACAACTCAACCCTAAAGTTTTCTTCCGCGCCAATCGGCAATATATTGTACATATAGATGCCATAAAAAGATTACACAATCATTTTAATGGCAAACTTAAAGTGGAAATAAAACAGAGCGAAGATGTCGAAATCCTAGTCAGTAGAGAAAAAGCACAGCTCTTAAAAAACTGGTTGGATTATTAAAACATCAGTATCATTTAAGCTTAAATTTTAACCCCTAATTTATGGGATTCCATTGGTATACTGTATTGTTTTTCTAAGGAAAACGACAAAAAAGACCTATTTTGATTAAATAATATCAAAATTCAGTGCATTATAGCTACGTTTCAGTAAGCAAATGTTACGTCTCAGTAGATTTCCTTATTATATCCCTTAAAAGAATTCTTTCTTTTGCTTTTATATAAAATGATAAAATGGCACTAAGAACGATGACTTTAAAACCTATCCTTACACTTATTACGGCAGCTACCCTATTATCGTCTTGTGGAGGCAACCAAGAACAACCGCAAGAGCAGGCAGTTACTGTTGACTTTATCGAATTATCTCCCGCACAAGCAGAGACAGAAAAAAAGTACCCTGGTACATTAGAGGGCACTGTCAATGTTGATGTAAAAGCGCAGGTAACGGGTTACCTGGAACAAATTTATGTCAAAGAAGGAGATTATGTCACTAAAGGACAAGCTCTTTTTAAAATAAAGGCGGATGTATACAATGAACAAGTAAATAATAGTAGAGCAGCTTATCAGGCAGCATTATCTGCTGAACAGAATGCGAAACTGGAAATTGAAAAAATAAAACCATTGGTAGAAGGCAAAGTGTATACCGAGCTTCAGCTTAAAACTGCCGAAGCGAATTATGCTGCCGCAAAAGCGCAAGTCGCTCAAGCACAGGCGGCCCTAGGCTCATCACAAATCAATGCGCGATTTACATTGATCAATGCACCTGTGAGTGGTTACATTGGACGGATTCCAAACCGGATCGGAAATTTGATTACCGCAGCTGATGCTACACCATTGACTACCTTGTCAGAAATCAACACAGTGAATGCTTATTTTTCCTTGAGTGAGGCTGATTTTATAGCCTTTATGAAAGATCATGATACGAAGTCAAGCAATCAGGCAGCCACATTGATCCTCGCTGATGGAACGGTATACGGCCATCCCGGAAAAGTAGAAATGGCCAGTGGTAATATTGATAGAACAACTGGTAGTATGACGCTAAAGGCAATCTTTGCCAATCCAGACAAGATTCTCCGTTCTGGCGGTTCAGCTAAAGTAGTCTTGAAAAAGGCGCACGACAATGTGCTGTTAGTTCCTATGGCAGCTGTCAAGGACATCCAAGACCGTTATTTTGTTTATGTCATCGGAGACAAAAACAAAATTGCCATGAAACAGATTGAAATTGCAGGTAATACGGCCAATGAGTATCTACTCAAATCCGGTCTCACGACAGGTGAAAAAATCGTAATGAATAGAATTGATATGCTTAATGACGGAATGCAGGTTCAACCTACTAAAAAATAAAATACCGCAGTACAAGTTATCTAAAATTTAAAATAAAATGCTGAAGAAATTTATTGACAGGCCAGTTTTGGCAACTGTTATATCTATCATATTTGTTATACTCGGGGTTATTGGTCTATTAAGATTACCCCAGACACGGTTCCCCGATATTGCACCACCTACCGTCCAGGTCACAGGAAGTTACCCCGGAGGTAATAGTGAGACGGTATTACGGTCAGTTGTTACACCACTTGAAGAACAGATCAACGGTGTTGAGGACATGGAATACATTACCTCAACAGCGAGTAACGACGGTACATTTTCTGTGCGTATCGTGTTTAAGGCTGGTGTAAATCCAGACCAGGCTGCCGTAAACGTACAAAACCGGGTACAGCAAGCGACACCAATCTTGCCACAGGAAGTTGTCCGTATGGGATTGACGACCTCCAAACAACAGAATAGTATGATCATGATTTTTAATATCTATACTGTAGATAACAAAAAATATGATGAATTATTCCTACAGAACTATGTCAACATCAATTTGATTCCACAGATCAAACGCGTTCCCGGTGTGGGGCAAGCGATGGTATTTGGTTCGAAAGACTACTCCATGCGTGTTTGGTTGAATCCTCAAAAAATGGCGAGCTATGGTCTTGTACCACAAGAAGTCATCGCGGCTATCTCCAAGCAAAGTCTGGAGTCTGCACCTGGAAAATTAGGTGAAGAATCAAAAGCACCATTGGAATATGTCATTCGGTATAAAGGGAAAAAGAATCTCCCAGAGCAGTATGAAAACATTATTGTTAAAAATAATAACGTTCAGATTGTTAGATTGAAAGATGTCGCCAGAATAGAATTTGGTTCGATAAGCTATAGTGGTAATTCGCAAAATAATGGTTTGAATACTGTTACCATCGGTATTTTCCAAACTTCAGGCTCCAATGCCAATGAAATAGAAATAGGTATTGACAAACAGATCGAAATAGCACAACGCTCTTTCCCTCCTGGTATCAAGATATTTAAATTGATCAGTACCAAGGAACGCCTGGACGAAAGTACAGCTCAAGTACGATCAACATTGATTGAAGCATTTATCTTAGTATTTTTAGTCGTATTTCTATTCTTACAGGATATTCGGTCGACTATTATTCCAGCAATCGCTGTACCAGTAGCAATTGTAGGTACGTTCTTCTTCTTACTGGTGTTTGGATTTACCATCAATATATTGACTCTTTTTGCCTTGGTATTGGCCATTGGTATTGTGGTCGATGATGCCATTGTCGTCGTCGAAGCCGTCCATGGGAAAATGGAGACATCGACCATGACGGGTAATCAGGCTACACATAGTGCCATGAGTGAAATAACAGGTGCTGTAATTTCGATCACATTGGTGATGTGTGCAGTATTCATTCCCATCGGATTTATGACTGGTTCATCAGGAATGTTTTATAAGCAATTTGCTTATACCCTAGTTATCGCCATTGTAATTTCGGCCATCAATGCCTTAACATTGACACCGGCACTCTGTGCTTTGTTGCTCAAAAATACACATGCTGAAGATCACAAAGGGCATACGCAAAAAACTGGGTTCTCCCAACGTTTTTTTAAAGCATTTAATGCTGGCTTTGAGAACATGACAAATAGATACGTAGGATCACTTAAATTTCTTGTTAAGCAAAAATGGATTGCAGCTTTATTAATTATCGCTACAATAGGCGTTGCGGGATATTTAATGACCAGTACATCAAAAAGCTTTGTTCCGATGGAAGATGACAACTTTGTCGTCTATAGTTTGGAGATGCCTCCAGGTACCGGGCTTGATCGAACAACAAAAGCAGTTGGAAAAATTGAGAAACTATTGGCCGACATGCCTTCTATCGAAAGCCATACAAGTATTACAGGTTTCAATATGATCGGTAACAATTCCAGCGCTGCCTATGCCACAGGTTTCATCCGTCTTAAAGATAAGAAGAAGCGTGGTGAAATGAACGATATCGATCAAATTCATCAGGTTATTTCTCAGAAACTGACGACAGTCAAAGAAGGTAATGCAATGGCATTCCGCTCCCCTCCTGTCGACGGTTACGGAATGATGAACGGTGCCGAACTGGTGCTACAGGACAGAGCCGGGAAATCTCCCGTAGAGCTTAAAGCAATGTCTGATTCTGTCATCGCGAAGATTATGCAACAACCGGGTGTACAATTTGCTTACACCATGTTTAGAGCAGACTATCCACAAATGGAACTGGAAGTTGATGAGGATAAAGCCGCTCAGTTGGGTGTAGACGTGAGTGAAATGCTTTCGTCCGTTCAGACCTATTTTGCAGGTGACCAATCATTGAATTTCAATCGCTTTGGTAAATTCTACCGTATCGCTGTAAAAGCAGACGGAATTTTTAGAACGGATAAGGATGCATTTAATGAAATATTTGTCAAGAATAACAAAGGAGAAATGTTACCGGTAAATACATTGGTGACATTACGCAAAGTCTATGGGCCAGAGTCCGTAACACGTTACAACTTATACAACTCGCTCACAATTAACGTTGTCAGTAATCCCGGCATCAGTAATGGTGCGATTATGGAAACGCTGGAAAAAAATGTATTAAACAAATTGCCGGGAGACTATAGCTACGAATGGACGGGACTCAGCCTGGAAGAAAAATCCTCAGGTAATCAGACCATGATTATTTTGACATTGAGTTTGTTGTTCGTTTACTTCCTACTTTCTGCACAATATGAAAGTTACTTAATGCCATTAGCCGTTCTATTATCAATCCCAACAGGGATTATAGGTTCCTTCTTAGGAACACGTGCTATCGGACTGGACAATAATATCTATGTGCAAGTGGGATTGATCATGCTTATTGGCCTTTTGGCGAAAAACGCGATTTTGATTGTGGAATTTGCATTGCAGCGTAGACGGGCTGGTTCCTCGTTGGTCGATTCTGCTTTGGAAGGTGCTAAAGCACGTCTTCGCCCAATTTTAATGACCTCATTGGCATTTATAGCGGGTATGATCCCGCTGATGTTTGCTACAGGCGGAACAGCAACTGGTAATCACTCCATTAGTACAGGTGCAGCTATGGGTATGTTAAGCGGTGTTATCCTTGGTGTGATCGTTATACCATTATTGTACCTGGTATTTCAATATTTACAGGAGAAAGTTTCAAGTAAAAAACTCGCAGACAAGACAAACGATTAAAATGAAAAAATTTCATCACTATACTATTATTTTTGCAGGAGTCTCCTTATTACTCGCGTCATGCAGTGTAGGAAAAAAATATACACGGCAAGACATGGAGTTACCAGAAAATTTCAGAAATAATGAAATTGTCCTAACTTCAGATACACTGGCATTATCATGGCGAAAGTTTGTGAAGGATCCCAATTTGACCGTGCTTATAGAGAAAGCATTGGTCAAAAACACTGATGTAAGTGTAGCACTCCTCAGTATGCAACAGCTGGAGCTTGCTTATAAACAATCAAAAAAGGGCTTATTACCTACACTCGATCTGAATTTGGGTGCAAATAGGACTTGGCTATCCACCAACTCCCTCAACGGTTCACTCAGTGACCAATTTATTGGGACACCCTATATGGATGATTACAGCGCTACACTCAGACTTTCTTGGGAAGCGGATATCTGGGGGAAAGCAAAAATGCAGAAAGAGGAAGCTTTAGCAAATTTCTTTGGACAAAAAGAGAATTTATCGGCTCTGAAAACACGGATTATTGTTCAGGTGATCCAGTCGTATTACAATCTGATTGCATTGGATGAACAGCTAAAGATTGCACAAAAAAACGTGCAGCTTAGCGACAGCACGTTAAGCATGATCCGTCTCCAATATAATTCTTCAATCGTAAGTTCTTTAGCGGTAGAACAAGCTGAAGCGCAAAAGAAAACTGCGGAATTGCTGATACCATTAGCAGACCAAAATATTGCGATCGAAGAAAATGCAATAAGTATACTATGCGGGGGTTTTCCTGACAAAATTAAGCGTTCTGAAGGTCTTTCAGCGACGATTGTCGGTGAGACGTTAACAGCTGGTGTTCCAGCTGAACTACTTAGCCGGAGACCCGATGTAAAAGCAGCCGAATATGCAGTCGTTGCAGCCAATGGTAGAATGGGCTTAGCCAAAGCGGCAATGTATCCTTCGATAAGTTTGACTCCATCAATCGGAACAAATTCTTTTCAGTTCAATCGCTGGTTTGATCTACCTGGGTCTATTGTAAAAACAATAGCAGGCAACATCACCCAACCGATTTTTCAAAAAGGTACATTGAAGACCAATTATGAAATTTCGATAATCGAACGGGAAAAATTGGCCGTACAGTTTAAACAATCTGTTATGCTTGCAGTCTCGGAAGTATCTGATGCTTTGGCAAAAATTAAGCATAGCGAAAGAAGGTTACAACTGATTGAAGCGAAATCCAATTCGTTGGCAAAGGCAACTGCCGATGCCGCCCTCCTCTATAAAAGTGGGATGGCAAATTATCTGGAAGTCATCACTGCACAAAATAATGCTTTGCAAAATGACCTAGAGCAAATTACGGTTAAAAGGGAAAAACTCAATGCGGTGGTGGACCTTTACCGCGCCTTGGGCGGTGGAAACGACACCGAATAATCTCTTTCGTGCTAAGTCAGATTGACTCAATCTTTAAGCATAACGAAGCTTTACAATAGTTTAATGAAAAGGGCTAACACACATGTTAGCCCTTTTTATGATTTATTCCGAGCGATAAATACACTAATGATTTATTAATTGATATTATACGATCATTTGGATCAAATCACTAAGTTTTCTTATCTTCGAATAAGAAATAGAATGTTATGAACAGAACAAGCTGTCTTCCTCCTCCAATCGTTTAATATTTGTTAAAATATTAATAAAGCGTGGCACCGAATAATCGGGTGGTTCACCATGCTTTAAATTCTCAATCAGATTTTATAACTACACGATCAATCTTCGAACGATTGATCCGGAAGACAACACTTTATGAAACATTCATATTTCATACTGCACATCGCTGTAGTATGTTTAGGCATATCCGGTGTATTAGGCAAGGTCATCAGCCTCAACGAGGGTATGTTAACTTGGTATCGGGTATTTTTCTCGGCCATTTTTCTATTTTTCATTTTAAAATGGTCAAAAATTCCGAATAGCATCAGCATACGGGAAAAACTATATATTGCAAAAAATGGCCTGTTTATTACTGCCTCTTGGCTACTTTTTTATGCAAGTATCAAATATGCCAATATTTCGATTGGCGTAGTTTGTTACTGCATGGCGAGTTTCTTTACTGCAATATTCGCCCCCATCATTAACAGAGTTAGATTTAAACGCTCAGAGTTTTTTCTGAGCGGACTGACTCTTTGCGGTATAGCTTTAATATTTCATTTCGATACGGCACACCAATTCGGCATTATTTTAGGGATTATTTCACCAGCTTTTGCTTCGCTTTACGCGATTTACAATGAACGCTTAGTCAAACGTTATCATAGTATAGTCATCAACTACTACCAAATGATCGGTGGAAGTATTGGACTCGGGCTACTTCTTCCCGGCTATTTCTATTATTATCCGATCCAATCTTTTATCCCGAACACTATGGACATCATCTATCTCGTGATTCTATCAGTATGTTGTACAGTTGCTGTATACATCGCTTTTACAGAAATTTTAAAAAAAATATCCGCATTTACACTCAATTTAAGCCTTAATCTTGAACCAGTATATGCCATATTAATTGCATTTTTATTTTTCAATGAATCTAAAGAACTTAATCTGTCTTTTTATCTTGGACTTTCATTGGTGATGCTGTCTGTGCTCATACAGGCCTACATCACTGGAAAAAAGGAATAGCCTAACATCATTCCCCAATCGTTTTACGATTGGGGAATGATAAAAAACTTACGAAATAATTTAATGCAAAAAAGCAGATTCAAAAGTAACGCTGAAATTATATGCGAGCAAAACCTTATATTTACTTAGCACTTATATTTACTTAGCACAAAGTGCTCACTTGAAGTCAAAATTCAGGTCGAATATTCAAATAAAGATAATATTATGAGCAATTCTTCTTCAGATGGCAAACTTGTCCATGAGCAAATTCAATATCTTGAATTTATATCAAGTGATCTTGAAAGAGCTAAAAGATTCTACTCAGCAAGTTTTGGGTGGAGATTTACCGATTATGGCCCCGAATACACCGCCTTCGATGGCGAATATGTAGATGGAGGATTCACAGTCGGCACGCCCATAAATGGTAGCATTTTGGTTGTTATCTACTCCAATGACTTAATATCCACACGTGATAAAATTACGCAGGCGGGCGGTACAATTGTTAAGGATATCTTTAGTTTTCCGGGCGGCAGAAGATTTCAGTTCAAAGATCCCGACGGTTATGAGTTGGCTGTATGGGCAACAGAATAGAACCTATCAAGCAGGACTATCCGATAAAAACAAAAAAGAGCTTAATGGAAAATTAAGCTCTTTTTTGTTTTTGGTAATTTTTATTCTTATTAAAACGTCTCCTCTTTTGTGGATTGCTATTTTTCTTTGTAGGATTATAATCAGGCCCGGCTTCAAAGCCTTCCGGTAACGCGATTTGCTCAACAGCGTAACCGATTAGATTTTCGATCTGTGCAAAACGATGTTGATCTTTGTCATTCACAAAAGTAATTGCAGTACCTGTTGTTGCTGCTCTTGCCGTACGACCAATACGGTGTACATAATCCTCAGGATCTGGCGGGACATCATAGTTTACCACCAAGCTGATACCAACAATATCAATACCACGCGAAATCACATCTGTTCCCACAAGTACCCGTACCTGACGAGATCTAAATCTACTCATGATATCCTCGCGTTTCACCTGCTCAAGATCGGAGTGAAAACCCTCCGCGTCTATACCTTGCTTTTGCAGTTCTTGTGCCAACAATTTAACGGTAGCTTTTTGCGAGGCAAAGATAATAACGGAGACATAATTCGTATCTTGTAAGATGATCTTCAATAGATCCATTTTTTGTTTATCATACAAGAGGTACGCACGCTGATCTATACCCTCTGAAGGTTTTGAAATGGCAATATTGACCTCAACAGGTTTATAAAGAATCTTTCGGGCAAAATTTCGGATCTTAAGTGGCATTGTCGCCGAAAAAAGTAGCATTTGCTTTTTCTTCGGCAAGTAACTCACAATACGTAATATATCATCCTGAAAACCCATATCCAACATACTGTCCGCTTCATCCAGTACAAAATGAGTTAGCTGCGTCAAATCGACTTTCATCGAGGTAAGATGGCTGATCAGCCGACCTGGAGTAGCAACGATAATATTAACCCCCTCCCGAATAGCTCGTTTCTGCTGTTCGTATCCCATGCCGTCCCCACCCCCATAGATGGAGATAGAAGTCGCTCCAGTATAGTAAGACATGCCCATGATCTGTTGATCTATTTGCAGTGCGAGTTCCCTTGTAGGAACAAGAATAATCGCACGTATGCATTCTTTAGCATCTCTGGCAACGGCATCTAAAATAGGTAACATATAAGCCGCTGTTTTACCTGTACCCGTCTGCGCACAGGCAATCATATCACTTCCCCCTTTAATGATGGGGATTGTCTGTTCCTGAATAGGCGTAGCCTCTTCAAACATCATGCTTTCTAAGCCCTCTTCCAATTCCGGAACAAAACCAAATTCAGTAAATCTCAAATTTTATTTTATTAAATTATGTGCTAAGTTACTAAAACTAATCTATATATGATATTAGCATTTACTTCACCAGGTACTACCCACCAACTAATTTCCTCCGAGAGCGTCGTAAATCAATGCTATTTTTAACTTAAACTATTCAGCCTACTCTTGGAATTATCGGCTATTCTCAACATTGTATATCCCAATATACCCGCGCATAGCGATGCGATAAGCACCGCAAATTTAGCCTCCTCAATCAAAAAAGCGTCATCAAAAGATAAGATAGATATAAAGATAGACATCGTAAAACCAATTCCGCCCAACAAACCGACGCCGAATATCTGCATCCAGCTTGCTCCTTCTGGTAATTGTGCTATTTTCATTTTCTTTGCAATAAAACAGATTAAAAAGATACCGATTGATTTTCCCAATATCAACCCTGCAATAATACCCAGCCCCAATGTTGATGTTAAACCTCCAACCATTTCTGCATGGATTGGAATGAGCGTGTTCGCAAACGCAAACAGAGGGATAATAATAAAATTCACTGGTTTAGTCAGTAAATGCTCTAGTTTTTCCAGTGGAGACTCTTTTTCATCAGGTGTCGTGGGTAAAGTCATGGCTACCAAAACGCCAGCAATAGTTGCATGTATACCTGAATGGTGGATAAAATACCAAATGAATACCCCAGGAATAAGATAGGCCCAAAGCGCTTTTACCCCAAGTTTATTTAAAACAATCAGAAAAACAAATATCCCCAAGGCAATAAATAAATAAGTTGCGTGAATACCACTGCTATAGAACAAAGCAATCACTAAGATCGCGAGCAGATCATCCACAATTGCTAAAGCCGCCAGAAAAACCTTAAGGCTAGCCGGCACTTTATTGCCCAAAAGGGTGATTACAGCAAGTGCAAATGCGATATCAGTCGCCATAGGAATTCCCCAACCGTGCGCTGTTTCAGCTGCATCCTTATTGATGGCAAAATAAATCACTGCAGGCAGAAGCGCTCCACCCACTGCTGCCAAAATCGGAAGAACAGCTTTACGCGCTGAAGATAATTCTCCCTCAACAATTTCTCTTTTAATTTCCAATCCGACCAGCAAGAAGAAAATAGCCATCAAGCCATCGTTGAGCCACAACAACCAGGAATACTTCAACTGTATGTTATCGGTTTCAAATCCTACTTCTTGAAGAAGAAAATCCATTACCGATCCATACAATGACGTATTCGCTACGATCAGTGCTAAGATCACACAGGAAAAAAGAATAATCCCACCAGCAAAGCTAGATTTCAAAAATTCTCTGAAGACAGTTAAATTAATAAGTTTTGACATGACATTAATATCTTTAAACGCTCAAAAGGTTCACAATATACAACTTTACGACCATTAATTCGTCTCCGGAACGATATTACATAAATCTATTCGATTATACTATGGAAAAAGATCTTTTTTAACTGATCCGTCCCAAATAGACCAGTTTTACTGTAATCTTTTTCCAATTACGGAGGTAAATTTGACTACGGCCTCACTCAAATTATTGTTTATCTAAATAAAAATCAATACGTTACACCAAGACACCATAAAATACCCTTTGATATTGTCATTTTTGTAAAATTAATTTGTCTTTATTACAAAAAATAGTTAGCTTGCTACTATAGTTAATAAACCGTTTATTATGTGCAAGAAGTGGATTTTCATGGTGCTTCTTTTCGTAGCAAATTTTACATATGCGCAGACGACAGAGGATACAACACAACAACAACATTCAGGCTCCCATTACATCATTTTAGGGATCATCGCGATTATTGTCATCATTTATATATTATACAGGAGGCAAAAGAGAAAATTTAATGAATAAGGGAGATCAATTGATCTCCCTTATTATTTCTACTAAATAAAACCCGTCTCCATTTGGCTCTGCATCCAACTTAGTGTTTAATCGGTTCATTTGTTTGAGCCAATCGCTGTGAGCCCGTATTTGCTGGACAAGCAATATCATCTGTTGCATCATAAATGAGCTTTTTACCTTTTAACTTCGTCATCAATTCTGCTGGTACATATACCTGTACTTTAGTAACTGAATAACCGCTCGGAAAATAACGGACATAATAACCATCCGGATGAAGTGTCCAGATACCACTTGGAACATCGGTACGGGGTTCGGCCATGCCCGCCACAATTGCGTACTGCTCAAACTCAGCATAAGAATAATTGCCTGAAGAAACCAACTGCCTGATATTATTTTCAGCTTCAAATATCGTCTGTACAGCTGCTGGCATCTGGTCTTTTGCTTTTTGTACAACATCAAATGGCAAGATCCCCAATGCTCCGCCTTCCAATAGCAATAGTTGCTCCGGTGTCAATAACTTCAATGCGGTTTCCTTTACTGGCCCCGAATAGTCTATAAATTTTGTTCTGGCAATAATTGTCCACAATAACATCTGTATAGACGATTGTTCAACTTCGGGATGTTTTTCTGCACTTTTCAAGATCGCAATAACCACCTCCCGTTTTTTACCTAATGTAGGGGCATACATATAACCATCTCCTTTGGATGGTGCATAAGTACCAGCTTTCAGACAATAGCTCTTATTGGTCATTTCAAAATGACCAGCTTCGAGCAGATAACCATCACTACCATTTTTTTGTAAATTTTCTAAAGGTTTATAGACGGCAGTATTTTGAAAATCTGGCATCTGCTCACCCTTCCGATTTACATCCTCAAAACTTGTGCTTATCGCATCAGGTTCCTTTAAAAGTTTATCTAGTCCTAACATTTTGCTTCCCTTGGAAGCTACGGCCTTACTAGCCTTGTCAAGCAGTCCTCCAAATTGAGCATGGGCCCCCTGCAAATTCAGCAAAAAAGCAAAAATCAGTACAAAAGCATACGTAATGCTATTTCTTTTCATAATTAATTTCATTTCGACGCTTTTGCCGCAAAAAAGAAGCCAATTTATCAATATTATTCCCAATTCATAATTAATTAATCTACCGTAAATCCTTTACCAACCTGTCCGCATTTTACAACTGGCTTCCGATAGTACCATTTTTCATTTTCTGTGTGTACATTAAGCCAAGGTAAATCCATATTTTTCACTATCCACGATTGCAATAAATATACAGGGAACTGATGTTTAGAAATAGTTAAAAAATACAAGATTAAAACGTATCTTTGCAGCATGATTAATGTATCAAATCTCTCCCTTCGTTTTGGTAAACGCGTACTATTCGAAGATGTCAATCTAAAATTCACACCTGGCAACTGTTATGGTATTATTGGTGCTAATGGAGCAGGTAAATCTACTTTCTTAAAAATTATTTCTGGCGAAGTTGATCCTTCTACAGGTTCGGTGGCATTTACGCCAGGTGAGCGCATGTCTGTATTGAGCCAAGATCACTATGCCTTCGATGAATATACCGTATTGGAAACTGTCATGATGGGTAACCAAGAACTTTACAAAATCATGAAAGAAAAGGATGCCATTTACATGAAAGAGGATTTCTCTGATGCGGATGGTGAACGTGCTGGCGAACTAGAAAGTCTTTTTGCTGAAATGGATGGCTGGAATGCCGAATCCAATGCCGCAACTTTATTGAGCAGCTTAGGTATTAAAGAAGAACTACACTATAAATTAGTTTCCGAAATCGATGGTAACCAAAAAGTTCGTGTACTCTTAGCACAAGCTTTATTTGGTAAACCAGATATCTTGATTCTCGATGAGCCTACCAATGACCTGGACATCAATACGATTGCTTGGTTGGAAGACTTTCTGGCGAGTTACGAGGCGATCGTCCTCGTCGTATCCCACGACCGTCACTTCTTGGATGCAGTGTGTACACACACAGTCGATATAGACTTTGGTAAGATGACCATTTACACAGGTAACTACTCCTTCTGGTATGAATCTTCACAATTGGCTCTAAAACAACGTTCTGACCAAAACAAGAAAATGGAAGATAAGGTTAAAGAACTACAGGAATTTATCCGTCGTTTCTCTGCCAATGCTTCCAAGTCAAAACAAGCGACCTCACGTAAGAAAGCCTTGGATAAGATCAATATTGATGAGATCAAACCATCCAACCGTAAATATCCTGCCATTATGTTCAATACCATGAACCGTGAACCGGGTGACCAAACATTACAGGTCGAAGGTTTAAGTAAAACGGTCAATGGTGAAGTATTTTTCAAGGACATCACATTTATGATTAATAAAGGTGATAAGATTGCGGTATTAGGGCCTAATTCCTTGGTTACATCAGCCTTTTACGATATCATCACCGGTAGGGATACAGATTTTGGCGGTGAATTCAAATGGGGTGTTACCATCACTCCTGCCGATATGCCAATTGAAAATGCAGCCTTTTTTGAAGGAAAAAATGAAAATCTGGTCGATTGGTTGAGAGATTATACAACCAACCCTGAAGCCGATGAGCAATTTCTACGTGGATTCTTGGGCAAGATGTTATTCTCCGGTGAAGAAGTCATGAAAAAAGTTTCAGTACTTTCAGGGGGTGAGAAAATGCGTTGCATGTTTTCACGAATGATGTTACAGGGAGCCAACTTCCTAATTTTTGACGAGCCGACCAACCACTTGGATTTGGAGTCAATCACAGCATTGAATAACGGTATGTCAGACTTTAAAGGATCTATGTTATTCACTTCCCGTGACCACGAGTTGACTGAAACTGTTGCAAACAGAATCATTGAATTGACACCAAAAGGAATCATCGACAAGTTAATGACTTATGATGAGTACATCAATAGCGATGTTGTAAAAGCACAACGCGAAGAGATGTATAAATAAGATAATTTATCCCAATTTTATAAAGGCTCCATAATTCATTTTATGGGGCTTTTTATTTATAACAATCAAAAACAACAAAAAAAGCACTGAAAGGGGTTCAGTGCTAATCGCGATTGATATGAAAGAATTGAGAAAGTCTACTGAACTGAAGGTGTTGTCAAATACCATCCCAACTGTAGCGACACAGCACAGTGATCCGACAAATCCTTACCCTCCTTATTTTGAAAAAGCTTCTTCTGCACTTGATAGTTCTTTGCTTCAAATACAATATGAT
The DNA here is from genome assembly GCA_031277685.1 of Sphingobacterium sp. GTDB lineage: Bacteria > Bacteroidota > Bacteroidia > Sphingobacteriales > Sphingobacteriaceae > Sphingobacterium. The sequence goes on from JAITLV010000039.1 coordinate 81,863, forward strand.
CATTATTGCGGTAATAAATCTTATCAATTCCTTCACAATCGTCCGTTAGATCCAGCGCTGCCCGAGCCACAAAGTTTTGCTCATGCAGAGGAATTTTACCCTGATTTTTCAAATTCACCCATGCATCCTCTAAACCTAACTCACCCTGAAAAGAAACGATATTATCCAATGTGTAGGCATAATGGGCATTAAAATCGCCCATGATTAACAAAGCATGTCCAACAGAATGCTTCTGAATATAATTTTTCAATTGCTTCAAATTCTTCTGCCGGGCTATCGCTGCGCTAGGATCGTCCTGTGCAGTCGCATGAACATTGTAAACATCAATAAAGACCTCTTTTGCCAATTGGATCCGCGCATAGGAAAAACCCTTCGGAGTCAAACAATCAGATCCATTACAAGCTTCCCAACTCACCCGTTCGAAATCCTGGATAGGATATTTTGACAGCGTGCTCAATCCATCACCAAATGGTACACCGCCCATATTTTCGGTTCGGTAACTATGTGTATTCCTGCTGTATAAAAACTTATTGTAATTAAAATCCTCCTGCACATTGACAATATCAAACCGATTGATCAATTCACCGATCGACGTAATGCTTGAAGCTCTTTCAGTTACTGCACTTGAAATTAATTCTGGAAGACCTGCGATATTATAGGTTAATAAATGGAGCTGTCCCTCTTTTGTAGCTGGCAGATCAACATAAACCATATTCATCGGTTTTATTTGCTTAGGCTTTAATTTAAAACCTAACATGACACCCGCCGAAGCACAAACAGATAAAATAAGCAGCTTTCGAAGCCCCCTAAGTTTAGTTTTCCTTTCGAACAATAAATCTAACAACATGGACTGAATATTTTGTTCATTTCAAAAGTAATCCACCAACATTAGGTTAACTATATCCTTAAATTAATTTTACTTATAAAAATTATTTACAAATTATTAATAACTAACAATTTATAAACACTTTAATGATAAAATAGTAATATCAAAATAGCTTTTGAGTTATGCTTTTCAAATATTTTTATGAAACCCCTAATTAAGAATAAAATGAGAAAGGTAGCTTTTTTTACAGAAATACTCGTTGAGGATTTCGACGGCGCATCTCGCACCATGTTTCAGCTCATCAACCGTATTGATCAACAAAATTTCAGGTATTTCTTTATTTATGGTGGTGGTCCCACACAATTCAGGGACTATCATTCCTATAAAGTACCCACCTTTAAAATACCGGTCAATGATGACTATTGCCTTGCCATTCCACAACTTATCAAAAAAAAGCTCGAATTGGCTCTGGATGAATTTGCGCCCGACATCATTCATATAGCAACCCCCTCCCTACTCGGCTTTTTTGCATTAAACTATGCCAAACGTAAAAATATACCTGTATTAACAATTTACCACACACATTTTATCTCCTACATTGCTTACTATTTTAAGAATATGCTACCGCTGGTCAAACCCACGGAACAATGGATGAAAAGGGCAATGAATAATTTTTACAATAAATGCGACATTGTCTATGTTCCCACAAAATCTATCTTAACTGAACTTCAGCAGATCGGACTTCAACAGGACGGTTTAAAGCTCTGGCAACGAGGAATTGACACCCATTTATTTACGCCCGAAAAAAAGAACAACACCTATATCCGAGAATTGACTAAAAATGACAAACCGACTGTGTTATTCGTGAGCCGAATTGTTTGGGAAAAAAATATTAAAACCTTGATCGATATCTATCAACAGATTCAGGCGCAAAAGCTAGATTACAATTTTATTGTCGTCGGCGAGGGAACAGCAAAGGCGACTGCTATGCAGGAAATGCCCACCGCTATTTTTTTGGGCAAAAAGACACATCAGGAACTTTCGGTCTTGTATGCATCAGCAGATGTATTTGTCTTTCCTTCAGTGTCAGAAACCTATGGAAACGTCGTTGTCGAAGCATTGGCCTCAGGTCTCCCCTGCGTAATCGCCGATGGTGGCGGCTCAGCATCACTGATTCAACATGGGGTAAATGGATTTAAATGCCAACCCGAAAATGCAGCTGGATACGTGTACTATTTACAGAAGATTCTCTCTGATGCGGCATTAAAAAGCAACTTAATTACTGCAGGACTTTCTTATGTAGGCCAATTGGACTGGGCAAGGCTCTCCCAACAATACTTTGATGATATTGAACTACTTGCGGATAAAACGCAGGAAGCAGACCTCGCATGGGCAAATTAACAACATCTCCTCAGCTCATCAAAGCTGTCTTTTTAGTTTTGATTTTGGCATCTATGGCTGTTTTCTTAATGCACAGTGACCTCTCCGCTTTAAAAAGAGAGCTCTCGACCATTGGCTATCGTTTTATCCTAATCATATTGACAACTTTAGTTGCTTATTTTTTCGGAACACTCGCCTGGTGGATCTGCCTGGGATCTGCAAAAAAACAAATCAGTCTTGTTGAACTTTTCGCAGTACGCCAGATCGGTGAGACTGTTGGTCTGTTTAATCCCACGAGCATCATTGCGGGTGATTTGCTAAAAGCCGAACTGATAACCCGTTATGCTATCCCTTTACAACAAGGCCTCAACGCTGTCGCTATCTCTCGTATTACAGCTATACTCTCTCAATTAAGTCTCTTCTTACTTGCAATGGTCTGGTTGGTACTTTCTCCTTTAAAAAAAGAGGTGATGCAGTATACGGGATATACCATCTATGTTGTTTGTGCAGCCTTGTTCCTATTCGTTATCCTTATTCTTTATTGGCTGGTTTCTACAAAAAAAGCTCCTGAATACATACCGGCCAACCCCTCATTTTTGCAGAAAGCAAAAAATCAGCTACAACAGTTACTCTGGAATACAAAGGATTTCTATCAACACCAAAATAAGGTATTTTGGTACTCCTATCTATTATTTGGGATACATTGGTTGATTGGGAGCCTCGAATTTTACCTGATTTTAAAATTCTTGGCTATAGATGTCAATATTATGCATGGATTAATTCTCGACATGAGTGTGATCCTGTTTAAAAGCGTGGGTGCTTTTATTCCCGGACAACTGGGGGTTGAAGAAATATCCAACAAACTATTGCTCAGCATGATTGGAATATCGGGCGGCAGCATTTGGCTGAGTGTATCAATCTTACGCCGCGGCCGCCAGGTATTCTGGACAGCAGTCGGTGCTATATTTTATTTATGCATCAAAAGAAAACCGCTACATGTTACCGTCTGAAATGGAGATCTTATTCGTTAGCCACAAATATCCGCCGGCAGTCGGGGGTATGGAAAAACAGAGCTTTGAGCTCATCAACAATGCAGCACTTTATCTGAAAATACATACACTGGTTTATGATAACAGGGAATCTATCCTAACGTTTTTCTTTCATCTAAATCAACGTATATTATCCAAAATTAAGGCCAACCCTGGCATTGTGCTGATCCATTTCAATGACGGATTAATTGCTGCTCTGGCCTCATTTCACAAAGGTTATAGTCACCTGAAAAGAGTTGTCACTCTCCATGGTCTTGATGTTGTTTTTCCATTCCCCTATTTCCAACGTAAAATAATAACCCGTTTCAACGCGTTTGATCAAGTTATAACGGTCAGCCAAGCTACTGCCGAAGCTGCTCAATCAAGAGGCATTGATCCTTCAATAATCTCGGTCATCCCAAATGGAGTAGATCCGATTCCCATGGAGCCCGAACCGGTAAATCGTCAACATACAAGTTTGCAAACAGCTATGGGGCATGCAACAGTAAACACTGATCTTACACCTTATTTTATCACGCTAGGAAGACCCGTGAAGCGTAAAGGATTCTCTTGGTTGATGCAGCAGGTCATTCCTGCTGTCCAAGGCAATTTCAGACTGCTTATGGTAGGGCCTTTTGATCAAACACCGACCTGGAAAGAGCGTATGCTTAATCTGATGCCTGCTAAACTCTACCATTTGTCTACCCTCTTTATGGGACACCCAACGGATCAACGGGCTATGCGCAAAATACTGAGCGCACATCCCGAAAAAATACAGCATCTTGGAAAAGTTCCCTTTGACCAATTAAAACAACTTCTTGCCCATGCCCATGCTTTCCTGATGCCAAACATTCAAGTTCCTGGAGACATGGAAGGGTTCGGTCTGGTCTGTCTTGAAGCATCTTCAGCAGGGACACTCGTTGTCGCGGCCGAATTGGAAGGCATTACAAGTGCCATTACACACAATCACAATGGTCTTTTGATTGCCAGCGCGAATGCCAATGCATGGATTGAACAGTTGCAGTCCATCCTAGATAATCCTGCTCATTATCAACAGCTCGGCCATAAATTTAAACAGAATACTTGCACACAATTCAGTTGGGATATCATGGCCAGATCCTACTGTCAGACTTTTGCCGACCTATGTAAAAATAGCTAACCAGCATCAAAACTTCTTCGCAAACAAAGAATACGTTCATAATAAAGTTTTAACGGGGTATAGCAGATAAACTGAAGGATCAAGATTCCACAGAAGACATATAATACAGGAAATGAAAAGAAAGTAATCATTACAAACAACAACACGAGAAATAGGCGTACCATTTCGAGCGGAAAGACCCATTTTTCATGTTCCAGTAATCCACCGATACAGATTACACTACACAGAATAAATAGTCCACCAACAAGGAGCTGGGGCATACTTTGATAATTTCCATAGAGCAAAAAGAAAAACAGAAGCCCCATCGTTAACATGGACTGAAAAAAGATGTAGCGACTGAGGTTTTTTCCATGAACCTGAGTTTTCGTACCTGAAAACATTGTTTGCTCCAATTCTGCCCTAATTTCAGGCTGTATATCATCTGGACGGCCAAATATTGTGCGCATCTTATTCTGAAATCCCTCGGCACGTCGAAAAGAAAGCCCAATTTCAAAAAGATAGTGAAAATGCTGCCATACAAAAGTGTAACGATGAATAGGCTTGGTCAATCCATAAACGCAAGGTTCTCCTTTTTGTTCAGCGATAAAAGTTCCAAATAACTTGTCCCAAACAATTAAAATATCACCATAGTTCCTGTCCAGATAAATCTCATTGCTACTATGATGTACACGATGATGTGAGGGAGTAACGAGAATTTTTTCAAGAATCCCCAGATTACCTACCGTTTGGGTATGGGAGAAAAATGGATACACCCCGTGTACCAATAAGATTGTGGTCATCATAAAAGGTGGAAAACCCAAAAGTGGAATAAAAGCCCAGAATAGAGAACGGAATACGGCCTGAAATATGGTTATCCTTGCCGCTACGGTAAAATTATAGTCCTCACTTTGATGGTGAACCACGTGAGCGGCCCAAAGTAGATTGATCTCATGACTATAACGATGGTACCAGTACCATAAAAAATCAGTAAATAGAAACAATAATATCCAGGTCCAGAGGTTTGCTTCAATATGGAAGATGGCAAAATTTTGGTAGATCCAGACGAAAAAAAAGTAAAATAGACTAACAGAAAACATATCGCACATCCGCTCAACGATGCCAACATTGAGATTTGATATAGATTCATCAAACGTGAAATATCGCTTTTGCTTCTTCAAACTATACCAATACTCCAACAGCATCAACACTAAAAACAAAGGGATAATAAAAGCTAAAAAATTAAGTTTTTCTGTACGCATGTGATGCTCATTTTGAAATCAAAATTTTACTTAAAATCACCAATACTTCAACACTAACTTTTTTTGGATCGACTACCTTATGGGAGTACATTTCAAAAATTCTTTTATTATTTAACAATCATTTTTGAATCAGGTTTTCATTTTATGTCTTTCTACATATAAAAAAGCCCTCAAAAAGTAAAATTCTCTTTGAGGGCTGCTCGGGTTATAAATTAACGAATAGACTATTCCTAGTGTACGCTCGACATATCAATCTGGGTTTTGCCCTGTTTGATCATCAGTACAAAAGGTACACAGATCAAAAACACAACACCCAAATACAGGAAAACATCCATATAGGACAATACTGTCGCCTGTTTCATGACGCTCATATCGAGTATCTGGTGTGCCTTAGCCAGTGCTTCATTTGGAGCAAAGCCTTTTGCCTGAAAACTCATTTGCAATTGTTGCACACGCTGTTGTACCTCGAATTTGCTTGGATCCAGGTTCGCAACCAGATCGACGCGGTGTTTTTGAGAGTCACGTGCGATAAAGGTGGTAATCAAAGCGATACCAAATGATCCCCCCAACTGACGCATCATACCCGTGAACGCGGCTCCCTCACCAATGGACCGACCATGTAATGTCGATAGCGATAAGGTCATGACAGGCACGAATAATAAGCCCAGGCCTATACCACGAAGGATCAGTGGCCAAAACATATGTTCGGAACCCGTATCATTTGTCATGAGGCTATACATCCAAAAACAAAATCCAAAGAAGATACTCAAACCAACCGCAACCATATACTTCTGTGGAACACCATTCTGGATCATTTTACCAATAAAAGGCATCATGATCCCGGTCATAATGGAACTCGGTAACAGTAACAAGCCCGCATCTGTTGCCGTCCAACCCAGTATAGACTGTGTATAGATCGGAATAATAAATGTGGAACCAAATAAACCGAACCCCAGGATAAAACTCATCACAACTCCCACCTGTAAATTTTTATCACGCAATACCCGTAGATTAACAATCGGTTTGTCATACACCAACTCTCTCCAGATAAAGAACAATAATCCAAATACAGATAAAATTGACAAGGCTAAAATCAATGGATCATCAAACCAGTCATCCTGCTGACCATGCTCCAATACAAACTGGAGTGAACCAATAAACATAATCAAAAAGATCATACCAAACCAATCCACTTCCTTAGCCGATTGTTTCTGGCTATATTTAGGGCTACGCACAAAGGACAGCGTCAACAGTGTTGCAATAATTCCCAATGGTACATTGATGTAAAAAATATAGGGCCAGGAGAAGTTGTCTATAATATAACCACCCAAGGGCGGCCCCAAAGTAGGCCCAATGATTACTCCCATCCCGTAAATAGCTTGCGCCATACTACGTTTCTCCTTGGGATAGCTTTCTGTGATAATGGTCTGCGCAGTCACCAACAAGGCTCCACCACCCATCCCTTGTATAAAGCGAAATGCGACAAGCTCCCAGATATTGGTCGCGTTACCACATAAAAATGAAGATACTGTAAATATAACAATTGACGCCGCAAAATAATTTCGCCTTCCAAATTGTTGGGACAACCAACTTGTCATCGGAATAACGATTACGTTAGCAATGGCATAAGCCGTAATAACCCAGGCCACGTCTGTCAATGTTGCCCCCAACGAACCTTTCATATCGTTCAAGGCCACATTCACAATCGTCGTATCGACGATTTCCAGCAGGGCACAGAGCACTGCTGTAATCGTTATGACTACGCGTCGAAAACCATATTCAACCAGACTATCTTGTTGATTTAAATTTTCCATAGTTATTGAACATGCACATCTACGTCAGCATTCATGCCCGGTCTGAGCAAAGCCACGTTTTCAGCTTTATTATCTTTTGTCAATTTGATTTTTACAGGTAAACGTTGTACTGTTTTCACAAAATTACCTGTTGCATTGTCTGGAGGCAATAAGGAGAAACGAGAACCGGTTGCTGGAGAAAATGAATTGACCTCACCTTCAAATTCGATATTTGGATAAGCATCCACTTTAATACCAACCTTCTGCCCTGGTTTCATTTTTTGCAATTGTGTCTCTTTAAAATTAGCCACCACCCAGGTTTCAATATTATCAACGATGTAAAATAAAGACTGTCCAGGGTTGATCATCTGTCCCGGCTGAACTTTGATATTGGACACCTGACCATCCACAGAGGCCAATACAGCAGTATAAGACAGATTCAATTGAGCGGCCTCCAATTGCGCTTTCGCCCTTTTAATATTTGCCTCAGCTACAGATGTTTGCTTAGAAGCAACTGTAGTTTTACTTACAATCGCATTTCGTTGTGAAGCACTTGCATTACGTTGTTGTTGCAAGATTTCCACTTGCTTATCAGCCTCCAACTTCGCTGTTAAAGCCTGCTCATATTGCTGTTTTGTGATTGACTGATTGTTATATAAATTCTGATAACGGATGTAATCGTTATTCGCTTGCTTTGCACGGATACGCGCTGCATCAATGCTGCCTAAATTTGACTGTATCGTCGCATCAGAAATTGCCACATTGGCAGAGGATGCCGATACATCTGCCTTTGACACGTCAAAGCTGCTTTCCGCTGCAGCCAATGCTGCAGCAGCCTCATCTACACGAACTTGGTAATCTTGGCTTTCGATTGTGAACAAGGTATCTCCCTTTTTCACCAAATCGTTATCTTTGACGTAAACCTTTGAAATAAATCCACCAACACGCGGAATGATCGGACTCATATTCTTTTCTACCTGTGCATCGTCAGTCGTCTCATGTGCCTGACCATGTAAATATTTATAACCCCCATAAGCGCCACCGAAGATGACCAAAGCAGCCAGAATAATGGTGAATTTTTTATTTGTACCCTTTTTTTCAGGTGCGTTTTCTACTGTATTTTCCATGTCTAGATTAATTGCTATTTAATGTTTAACGACCCATTTGCCAATTGCAGGTCATAGTATTTCTCAATTGTGTTTGCCTTGCTTATCGCGAGATTTATTTTGCTCTGAAGCTGTTGTACATCAGCAGTCAATAAGTCGTCCGTATCCGCAATACCATTATCATACTTATCCTTTGTGATGCGATAATTTTCAACGGCCTGATCTACTGCCTGATGGTACACCACGTCCTGTTTTTGGGCCAGCATATAGTTTTCATTCGCCTGTTGCACTTGAACCTTCACCCGATCATTGAGCAGTTCCAAATTCTCATCAATTTCCTTAATCCGGTTCTTGACGACATTGACCTCCCTTTTGTTTTTATACAAAGAACCAATATCATAAGATACCCCAACACCTACCATGGCCGCGTTGGTTACCGTAACGACCTTCTGTAGACCAAAAGCATTGTAACCTGCCGTGGCCGAAACCATTGGCAATGTCGAAGACTTGGTCACTTTCAGTTGATCTTCGGCAACTTTACGTTGAGAAGCTAAAGATTTTAGATCCGAACGTTCAGTTTTTGCCGTTTCATAAGAAGCCTTCAATCCGAGGTCCAAGCCAGTTACCTCAGCCAGATTAATCTGATCGAGTTGCGTATCTTCTGCTATTTTCAGGAAATTGGCCAATTGGTAATTTAATACCTTGATATTTTTTTGTGCCTCCTGAAGGGATACCTGATAGTTAGACAGCTGCAACTCGGCTTTAAGCAAATCATTCCGCGCAATCAAGCCATTGTCCAACATCGCTTTAAAATCTGAAACACGTTGCTCAGACTGTTTAATATTCTCTGCAATCAACAGGTTGGTTTGCTGTGCTTTGTATAAATTTAGGTAAAGTGCTATGGCGCGTGACGCCAGTTGTTCTTTACTTGCCACAGCGTTCCACTGTTCAGCCTGCAAAGCATCTTTTGCGATTGCTATTCCCCCTTTTATCTTCCCCCCGGTATAAATAGGCATGCTGACAGATGCCTGCCCCAACCAGAGCTGGTTTGCAGCAATATCCGGAGCAGAACCACCCTCACCTAGTGCCAACTTTAGATTCACATTTGGTGTGGTCATCGCCATGTATTGTCCGCTCAATTTTGCATCAGGAAGCTGTTTCGATTTGGCACTTTCGATCTCAAGCTGTCTTCCCAATATTTTGGTATCGGCAGTTTTCGCTTCCACACTTTGGTTTGCAGCCATGTGAATTATTTCTTCCAAAGTCAAATGTTTGTTGTCTTGCGCCAGCAAACCCAAAGGACTCAAAAGCAATAAAGCACTTAAATTGGCCAACTTATTTTTCATATGTCAATAAAGCTTTAATTGTTTTCTGTATAAATTCTGTTAACGTTGTTTCTATATAATTTGCGTATTCCGCATCGTTGTCAATGCGCAACTGATCTTGTAAAAAACGATGGTTCATCTGAAAATTCATAAAAGTTCCCATCATCATCGAATGGATCAAGATCGGATCATATCCCGCTTTAAATACTCCCTGTGCTACACCGTCATTGATGACCGACGAGATCACTTCTAGATTATGCAACTTGAGCTTCCTAAAAGCCTCAGATATAAGCATCCGTTGCTTCAGCGAACTCTCAATGGTAATGATATGATATAATTTTCGATGAGAATTCATTGATTTGATCGATCGGTCTACCATCGCATCGATTTTATCAAATGCATTATCAATAAGTGCAAGTTCATCTACATTGATCATAAAATCTGGAACACGCCATTCAAAGAAAGTATCCAACAGCTTGTCTTTCGATCCAAAATAATAGTTGATCATAGCGACATTGACATTAGCCTCATGCGCAATATCCCGCACAGAAGTTCCATCAAACCCTTTTGTTGCAAAAAGTCGTTCAGCTGCAAGGAGGATATCTATTTGTTTCTCGTTAAATTCCATTTAAATCCCTAACTTTTTAAAAATGACCTCATCTCAATTATGCCTTTGATAGATCATCTTTTGTTAAATGCGCGACAAAGTTAAACAAACGTTTAATTTAAACAAGTGTTTAATTATTAAATTTATGTAAAAAAATAGCCCGAAAGAGCGATATAACTGCTGATCAGAGCACAGCATTTTTAGGATTAACAGTCCTATTCTAAAAGATAAAGCCCATTTAAAGTTATTTAAATGGGCTTCTTGATACCATCAATACGAAAAATTAGTAAATTAGTACACCGCTAATTAGGTCATCTGCTCACATCGAAAATAGATTTCTTCGAATAAAGAATACGGCTAATCCCTAGCTATTTTTTTCTCATCAGGCCTAAAATACCAAGAAAACACAATAAGAACCAGATACAGTAACCCCGGAATTAACAAACTAACAGGATCCCCTACCATAAGATGTGAATAGAGCGCGCCAGTCACTGTAAAAAAAATACCAGCATAAGCCCATTCTTTCAATACTGGTCTCCGGGGTAGCAGCAACGCCACCACTGCCAATATTTTCCATAGACCAAGCAGCGTGAGTACATAGCCCGGATATCCCAGGTGGTCTACATTCTGTACGCCGCCGGCTCCATCGGTTTTTACCTTAAAGATCTGTATGATTGCCGTAGATATCATCCCCAAGCACAACCATACAGTTGCGACCCAATAAATTATCTTATCTTTCTTTTTCATCATTATTTTGTTTTTAGTTATTACTGCTCCACGATCTAGCTATTGTATTGCCCATTACAACCTCAGCCACATTGACTTATTCAGCCATAAATTACAAATCATTAAATATGTAGCTAATTGACTACAAATATACGTGTAGTTATTTAACTACAAAATATTTTTTGTTTTTTTTCGACTGATGCAGATTAGAATAGCTTTTATTCGATGTGCCAATTCAGCTATTCAAAAGATTGGAACAACAATTGTATACAGTTGAATCAATATTAAATGTTAAAAGCATGCCATTGAAAACTTATTTTTTTATCCTGTTCATGGGTCTATCTTTGCTTTCAGTAGCCCAGCCTCGGCATATACGGCTAATAGACGCTGTTTCAGCCGACAATTTCGCAAAACACTTTAATACAGATACGGTACAGTTAAGCCAAATAAACACAAGCAAAACGCCAGTAGGTATTTTTGTTGCTTACAGAAAAGCTGATACGCTTAATTTTAAGCATGAATTTTATAAGAGCTTTGGAGGTGAAGATCACATCAGGGTTGGATTGGCATTTTATGCCCAAAAAGGAAATGATTATGAGTTATCTTTCGCTAACGATAACGCTTTCTTTTGTGCATCTTGTAATAATATGCGTTATTATAACGTCAATGCCAGCCGCGATACGGTAAGCATATCGATTTCTTGGGGGCCGAACGATTTTGGTCAAAATGAGGGTTATTGTTTTGTCTATAGACCAGCAAAAAAACGTTGGCAATTGGCTGAACGAGATAATTCCGGATCGGATGATGAAGGCGCAAGCAGCAGCGCATATATGACCTATGCTAAAAACATCGCAGTATACTTGGACGATTATGATGCAGAGTCCCTATCCTATGATTCCACAGTGGTAAGCAATCAGGAGATTGATCTGAGCTACAAGCCCGGGGACTACCCTGCACTCCTTCGCTCGTTAAAAGAAATACCTAAAAACAGCCTGTCTTTGCTACCTAAAGTTTTTAGCGAGAGTGATGCGAAGTATTTTATGGAAAACGGTCTAGACGGGAACCAGCCTGACCATGCGAACCCTATCCATGGTAAAAATGTCCTTGCAGCCAATGAGATCGGTTATTTTCTGGAGCAGGCGAATCAGCTGGATGCAGCACAAGTTTTTTTAGATAAAGTAATTGAGGGTTTTCCCGAACGTGAAGTTGCTTATTTAAACCGTGGTGATGTATTTTTCAAAAGAGGGCAATCTTCTTACAAAAAAGCCGAAAAAGATTACCGCAGTTACGTTGCCCTAATGAATAAACGCGGTTTGCAGACAAAAATTCCACAAAGAATAGTGAACTTTCTGAACAAAAAATAGTCTTTGACTGCCTGTAATTATCTAATTTAAGATCCGATAGACCATTTCTTTGAGGATCTCCTCGCTATTGAAATTGCTGGGCACGTTGACGCCCTTTGATTTCAAATCTGTCTCCTTGAGTACGCTTAGCACATCAAAAGTCTTCCGACGATTATAATTACGGGCTGCGAGTTCATATTCTTTTAAGAAAAACGGATGTACACCCAACTCTTTGGCCGCAACTGATTTATCAACAAGGTAATGGTATTTCAATATCTTCGTAAAATAGGTAGCGACCTGTCCGACGACCATAACCAGCGGATTGTTCTTTGGATTTGCAACAAAGTAATCCACAATCTGATACGCTTTCAAGGCGTTCCGTTTTGCCAATGCCGTATTAAGTTCAAAAACATTGAAATCTTTCGAAATACCGATATTACGTTCGACATCATCCATACTGATTTCCTGGCTCTTGGGCACATTAAGCATCAGTTTATCCAATTCATTGGATACTTTGGCCAGATCATTACCGAGGTAATCCGCGATCAACGCCGCCGCCTGCGGATGTATACGCCACCCCGCATCTTTAAGATATCCACCGATCCAGGGCGCAACTTTATCATCATATAATTTAGCTGCATCAATCACTAATCCGGCTTTTTCAAATACCTTATATATTTTCTTCCGTTTATCAAATTTGCCATGCTTGTAACAAAAAACCAAAATGGTTGTTGGTGTCAGGTGTTCAAGGTATTTCGTCAACAGTTCCTCTGTATCCGATTTCCACTTCAACTCCTGTGCCTCCTTTACGATAATCACCTGATGATCGCTCATCATCGGGTATCGTTTAGCGGCATTGACGACCGTCGAAATATCGATATCCTTTCCGTAAAAAACAGATTGATCGAAGCCCTTTTGTGCATCATTGAGAACTGTCGACTCCAACGCATCTGCGACAGTATCAATAAAATAACTTTCCTCCCCCTGTAGCAGATAAACTGGCTTAAAAGATCTGTTCTTTATATCGGATAAGATCGGATTTATGTTCATATAGGCGAAATTACGATTTTAAGGGCAAATCCCCAGCAGCCTATCGATGTGAATTGACACGATTATCAATATCTTTCGAGAAAAAACAGCTAACCCACTGATTAAAAGAAGCATTGATAAGACTGAAAAATCCAGCCTGGAGATCATGTTTGAATTCCCTTTTTTTGCTAAAATTTTAGTATATTTGTGTATGTTTTCACCGACGCCACTCAATTTGCCGCCGTTCAAGGCAAAGATATCTAAAAAGAATAATGCCGTCTATATTTTTGATGAGTTGCGAAAAAAAGAACTGGTATTGACACCGGAAGAATGGGTGAGGCAACATTGGATAAACTATTTATCACTGATGAAGAATTATCCAAAGTCGCTGATGAACATTGAGGGCGGATTGAAATTAAATAGTCTCCAGCGACGGAGTGATTTGTTGATTTACAATAGCAAAGGGCATAAGGTTGTTTTGGCTGAGTTCAAAGCACCACATATCAATATCACACAAAAAGTATTCGAACAGATCGCCAATTATAATTCAGTGCATCGGATTCCATACTTACTCGTGAGCAACGGCTTAAATCATTACTATTGCAAAGTTGACTTTGACAACGAATCATATCAATTTTTGGAAGAACTTCCCGATTATAATGAAATCGGTTAAGAACTTCGATTTGAATTAGATAAAGTATAAGCCCTATTATTAAAACGTCTTTCCGTACAGAAAGCGACTATATTGAAAAAATGTAAAGTAGATGTAAAACATCTTTTCAATTTATTTGATTTTTAAAATATAGTTTTATATTAGTCCTACAGAATAGAAAAAATAAAAAGATGAATATAGATAAAAACGAATTCAGAAAATATGCAGTAAAGCA
>JAITLV010000052.1 GCA_031277685.1 Sphingobacterium sp.
TGGCCATGGTGCATCTTCTAGATGCGAAGCTAATTCTAATGTCCAATACATATAAAAACAATTTAAGTTCTCTATTTTCGCAAAACTATCATTTAATTTAACTTAAACAAGTAAATCAATTGTTATTTTTGTGTAAATAATATAAGTGTTTGATTTATAGTGAAATAATATTTTTAAATATTCTCGAAATCACTGCCTTTTTCATTTAATGCGCTTAAACGTGGAGATACAGATTTGATATCAGCATTTGGATAATCGTTTTCAATTAAACCGTCACGCATACGAACAATACGATGGGCATGTAGTGCAATATCTTCTTCGTGTGTGACTAAGATAATCGTGTTTCCTTTCGAATGGATCTCTTCCAGCAGTCCCATGATCTCAATGGATGTTTTTGTGTCTAGATTTCCTGTTGGTTCATCTGCCAATATAATGGATGGATCATTGATCAGTGCTCGTGCTACAGCCACACGCTGACGTTGCCCACCTGATAGTTCATTGGGTCTATGGTCCATGCGGTGTCCAAGCCCAACACTTTCTAATGCACCGGTAGCTTTTTCCTCACGCTTGGCCTTATTATATCCGGCGTAAATTAAAGGTAGTGCCACATTTTCCAATGCCGTGCTTTTAGGAAGTAAATTAAATGTTTGGAATACAAAGCCAATCTCTTTGTTTCTGACTTCGGCAAGCTCGTCTTCGGACATGTCGCTTACATTAATTCCGTTGAGGATATATTCGCCTCTACTGGGGGTATCTAGACAGCCCAGAATATTCATTAAAGTGGATTTTCCAGAACCTGAAGGCCCCATAAGTGCTACAAATTCTCCCTTATGAATATTGAGGGTAACCGAACTCAGCGCATGAATTTTTTCTGAGCCGATTTGGTATTCACGTGCAATATCCTTGATTTCGATTAATATCTTTCCTGACATATTTTTTGGACGTTCTCTGGATGATGAAAATACGATTTATTCTTCATAATCCAATAGGAATGCATTTTGTCATAGACAATTTTCTCCAGTTCGGTTGCATTGTTGTCATCAAATCCCTTGGTTTCGATAGGTGCAAAAACGTGTACCTTGACAATTCCGGGATGTGATCCCCTTTTTGACCCATCATCAAAAAAGATGTCCCATGCATTTTCAATAACAATAGGAACGACAGCGACATCATTCTGAACTGCAATACGAAATGCTCCAGACTTGAAAGCATGTATTTGTGGGGGGAATCCATCATCAATCTTACCTTCTGGAAAAATAACGACACTTCGACCATTTTGAACAAGCTCATTTGCCCGTTGAAATGCCTTAAAGGATGATACTTTGCTCCGTCGTGTGACCGGAATGTCGATGGTTTTAAAAAATATGCGTGTTACTGGGTTCTTGAGCAATGAAGCTTTTCCAATAAATGAAAAAGGGATAGGACATAAATATGTCAGCGCTGTGATATCAAGAACTGAAGTGTGATTGGGACAAAGAACCATAGGTCTGTTCCAATCTATTTTTGATTCGTACGTGACTTTAAAAAATACACCTGCCAATGCCGATCCACCTATTGATACCCATCGTCTCATACGTGCGATCCGCGCATAGTTCTTCTCTGGATGACGAGCCAAAAAATAGATATATGGGAATAATATAATGAAAACAAGTAGAACACTAATAAAATACCAGTAACGATGGAGTTTTTTAAGCAATAGAACCATACAATTCGACTAATTTGGACCTAAAGTAAAAAAAGAAAATGGATAATTAATTATCCATTTTCTTTTTTTAGTCTATTGTAAATCCATATTTCTTGTAGATCTGCTTGGCAGTAGGGGAGCCCATAAATTTCAGAAAATCATCTGCTGCTTGCACATGGGGGGCATTTTTAAGTTTTGCAGCCACATAGGTCGCTGTCGTATTTTGTGCATCTGGAATATCGATGCCCTCTATTGGATGGCCAATAAGTTTTTGATAGACTACCTCAGATGTCCAGACCGGGGCTACATCCGCTTGGCTATATAGGACACGCATTGGACTTTCACGGTGATGTATTTTTGTTAAATACGTACTTCCATCCTTTACTTTTTCTTCCATGATCTTCTTGACTAATTGTTCGCCCCCAGCTTTCTGATAGGATGCCTTAATCTGCTCTCCTATACCTTCCCATTGTGGATTGGGCATACTAATACGTACATTTGGTTTTCCTAGATCATTCAACGTTTTGATATTAGCGGGATTTCCTTTTGGGATCATCAAACAGATATTATTATAACAATAAGTTTGGGTATGACTGAAGTAATCCGCCATTTCGTTAATGGCACGTTTGCTTGCCGTGTAGATATCTGGTTTGTGTGTAATACGCAGATTTCCAATAGTAACGGAGCCTCCTTTAATCTGTTTCGCTAGAATCCCCGGCGGCAACGTTTCCACGAAAATACGTTCATATTGCGGATATTCCTTTTTAAAAGATGTGAGCAGATCATCAACAACCATAAACTGATTTCCGGCAAAGAAAATAGTTAGCTGTGGATTTTCAATATCACCATATAGATCCGGAATATTATCTATGCCAGGAACAGTAAAATTCAACGCTGATTCAGGTGGGGTATTCCAAGGAGGATCAAAGCGGTGTTCTTGTGCCATAATTTTCGTTGATGTAAAGAAACTCAACGCAAGGCCTAGCGTGATTAGTTTTTTCATCATACTATGGTTTAACAATTACCCAACCTTCATTCGCTCTTAATATCAATTCTCCATTTCCACTAGGAACATAACCTATGAAGTCAAATAGCTCTTCTTTTGCGATATGCTTTTCCTCTAGGGTATTTAAGCACTGTGCTACGATGACACCTTTTTCGACAAGGTCTTGCAGGGGTTTTTCGTACTGGCTATTTTTCTTCAGATAGGCTTCTGTACCGCCTGAAAAAGCAACCAGTTCAATTTGAAGATGTCCCTTTAACCGGGGGTCTTTCAAAACATTATTGATATTACGGATGGCTTTTTCAATTATTTTAGGATCATTGCTATCCAATTGATAGATCGCTTTATACATTTTTTTCTTTGCTACAGCACCAGTATACTGATGGTTGCTGAGCAGTAATTTATTACTTTGAGCTTTGGCTTGAATCGTTGTCATCGCTAGAAGGATGCATGCAATTGTCAATTGTTTTTTCATCATATTAAAAATTATAAGGTCCATGTTTGTGTTGCTCTAAACTGATGTTATCAGCATATGGAGGGTAAGGACTGTCTTTGGGTTTCTTAGCCAGATTTGGATAGTCTAGTTCCTTGTTTGCCTTTTTGGGTCGGTCGAAAGAATTGATGTAGGCAGCGACATCGTAGGCTTCGTCATCGTTGAGCTGTGGAGCATCATAACTTGCCCCAAGCGGCATGTTTGCTTTAATAAAACGTGCGGCCGTAAGCAAACGTGCCATTCCGGCACCATCATTATAACTGTCTTTGCCCCAAAGCGGTGGGTATAGATATCCCTTGCCAGAAGATTGGGGCATACCTTGTCCATCTTTTCCATGGCAGCTTGTACATTTACCTTCAAAGACCAGTTGACCATGTTTCAGATCTGCCGCCCGATTTGGTATATCCATTTTGATAAATCCCTGCCCAGTTAACCGTCCTTTGTTGACTGTATTGATACTGATATTTTTTATATAGGTGATAATGGCGCGCATCTCTTTGCTATTTTCTGGAATAGGACGTCCATTCATACTTCTTTCAAAACAGCCATTAATACGCTCTTCTAGCGATTCAACTTTGTTCTCCCGTCCGATGTAAGTGGGGAAAACGTTGGTGAGTCCGACATAAGGAGCAGCGAAAGCTTTTGTTCCTCCATTCAGATGGCAGCTGCTGCATGCTAATTTATTCCCAATTTTTAGGTCCCCCTCATAAAAGTAATCATAGGTATTTTTGATTAACTTTTCGCCATAACTCGCCATTTCTCCTTCAGGGTTATCTTTGAAAGAAACTCCCTGAAACTGTGCTACGTGCGTAATCAGTGAATCATTGGCCAACCTCAGTGAATCTGTTGGTTTATCCCTGGCCGCATGCTTAAGTGGAAATACACAAAGCGTGGTACAGGTAATAAACAATGCGACAATGATCCAACTGAGCGCCTTTAGGTAATTTGTTAGTTTTTTGTATTCCATCCGCTAATTCGTTTGTACAAATCTACCAGCCTATCTATAGGGATTAAAACGATGTTTTTTTATGAGATATAACCAAATGTTATATCTTGAAGTTTTGTCTCAGGCAGAATTGCAGGAATTGATTGGGTGTTCCAGCTAGCCCACCGTATAAATGTGTGAAATAGAAATAACGCTCAATAGATAATTGAGGAATATCAACTATGGTTAATTGATTATTTAAGACCTCTCGCTGAACTGTATGGATAGAAAGAAAAGCAAAACTATGGCGACGGGCAAGATACCCTTTTATACTTTCTGTTGATGGTAGGATCATATCGATCTGGATTTCGGAGAGATTAATGCGCTGATCTTTTAACGCATTTTCAATAATAGTGCGAGTGCCCGACCCCTGCTCACGAAGGACTAAAGGCAAACGTGTGATATCTGAAAGAATTGGATTTTTTAATTGCTTTAAAAGTGGGTTATCACTATTGGTAACCAAAACGAGCTCATCTTTCATAAAGGGGATATATTTCAATGCCCTATTATCAGTGGAACCTTCCGTGATTCCGAGGTCCAGTGTTTTGTCGATAAGTTGTTCTTCAATACTACGACTATTGGATTGAAATGACTGGATGCGGTTGTTGGGGTATTGTGATAAAAAATCAGCCAATAATGTTGGCAGTACATATTGGGAGATCGTTGTACTGGCTCCTAGTATAAGATTTCCCTTACGTCCGGTTTGTAATTCCTGTATTTCTTGTCCTGCCTGATTGTAAAGATTGATAATCTGTTGTGCGTATTTATAGAGAATTTGTCCCGATTCGGTCAGATCAAGGTTATTGCCTTTTCTTTCGAACAGTGGAATACCGAGTTTTTTTTCTAGCTCCTGGATATTTTTGCTGACCGCAGGTTGTGAAATGAAGAGTGCCGAAGCAGTCTTGGTGAAATTAAGATGCTGAGCTGCAGTATAAAAAACGATGAGACGAAAATCAAAATCCATAAAACAATAAAGGGTTATTTCTAAAATTTAAAAATAACCCTTTATCTAATGAAATGCTAAATTATTTACTTAGTTCTGCGTAATATTTATGAAATAAAGGAATTGTTGAAATACCCATGAGGTAATTCTCGATGCCATATTTTTCGTTTGGAGAATGTAGGTTATCACTATCTAGTCCAAAGCCAAGGAGTACTGTTTTAAGTCCCAGAACTTCTTCAAATAGTGCAACAATTGGAATAGATCCACCACCACGGGTAGGAATTGGTTTTACACCAAATGTGTCATGTAAAGCTTTTTCTGCAGCTTTATATGCAACGCTATCGGTTGGTGTAACCACCGGTTCACCTCCGTGATGCGGTTTTACCTCGACCTGAACATAATCTGGGGCGATATTTTCAAAATGCTTTTTGAATAATGCTGTGATACGTTCTGAGTTTTGGTTCGGAACAAGACGCATCGAAATTTTTGCATTTGCTTTCGAAGGTAATACCGTTTTGGCACCTTCACCGATATATCCTCCCCAGATACCATTGACTTCTAGGGTAGGGCGGATTCCCGTACGTTCTAAAGTTGTATATCCCTTTTCTCCCCATATATCCTGAATCCCTAAATCTGATTTGTATTCCTCAATATCAAATGGAGCCTCATTCAGTGCTTTACGTTCTTCAGGAGTTAATTCAATGACATCATCATAAAATCCAGGGATTGCAATGTGATTGTTCTCATCATGTAGGGAGGCAATAAGTTTTGCGAGAATCGTTGCAGGGTTCGCTACAGCACCACCATATACGCCAGAGTGTAAGTCCCGGTTTGGACCGGTGACTTCAACTTCGACATATGAAAGTCCACGAAGTCCTGTCTCTAACGATGGTTGTGCCATGCTGATCATGGACGTATCCGAAATCACGATGACGTCTGCCTTGAGTCTTTCGGTATTTTCCTTGACGAAAGTACCTAAGTTGACAGAACCAACTTCCTCTTCACCTTCAATCATAAATTTGATGTTACATGCCAGCGCATTGTTTTGCATCATATATTCGAAAGCTTTTACATGCATGTAGAATTGTCCTTTGTCATCTGCCGAGCCACGTGCATATATTTTACCATCGCGGATAGTCGGTTCAAAAGGAGGAGTGTCCCACAACTCATATGGATCTGCTGGCTGTACATCGTAGTGACCATAGGTTAGTACAGTTGGCAATGAAGGATCAATAATTTTTTCGCCGTAAACGATTGGATTACCCGCAGTGGCACAAACTTCTACGTTGTCAGCGCCTGCTTCACGTAGTTTTTGGGCAACAAATTCAGCAGTCTTTTGTACGTCGCCCTTAAATTTAGGATCAGCACTGACCGAAGGTAAACGTAATAAATCAAACAACTCATCTAAAAAACGTTGCTTGTTTGCTTCTACATATTCTTTAATGTTTTGCATATTGTTTGTATTTGAAACAAATTTACACAAATCGGCACATTTAACTCAATTTGTTGTAACCTTTTCGGAACTGATCGTGACTAATGGTAAAATCAAATCAAATAATATGGGAAAACAGGAAATGGCGGCAATTCTAGGTTTAGGTTTGTTCGCGTGTGTTACACTTTGTGTTTATTTTATTATGCGTTACCGTAGTGCAACAATCAATATCCCAGGGGAGGAAAGAAAAAAACAACCCGCAGATTGGCAGAAGCCAGGTATCCTGGTTTTCGGGATAGGTATCGGGCTATTTATTGTTGGCATATTACAAAACTATCTTAGTGCTGGTCTGCCCGACTCTCTCGTTGTCGCGATTTTGATTATATCTGCTGGTGTATCAATGATCGTTGCGAATCGACTGGATAAAAAACAAGATATTTAGACGTTCAATGGATGAAATCTATATTCGAAAAGTACTGTCCGGGGACGTAGAGTCGTACCGTTATTTTATAAAAACGTATCAGGATATGGCATTTTCTGTAGCACTTTCCGTTGTCAAACAAGAGCATTTGGCCGAAGACGTTGTTCAGGAAGCTTTTATAAAATGCTATCAGTCTCTATCTTCATTTAAAGGTAAATCCAAGTTTAGTACCTGGTTTTACCGTATCGTTGTCCATGTTGCTTTTAATAGCATTCGTTACAAAAAACTGGAATTCGTCGATTTGAAGTTGATAGACCATGATCAGGTTTATGATACGTCTATTCTCGACGAAATTATCGAAAATGAACGTAAAGAGATGATCAATGATGCGCTGGCGATTTTATCACCCAAGGAGTCTGTCGCCTTACGCTTATTTTATTTGGAAGAATTATCCATGGATGAAATTCGAGAAATAATGGGCTGGACTTTGGCGAATACCAAAGTCGTACTGCATCGAGCACGGAAAAATATGCAACAGATACTGAACCAATTGATAAAAAAATCGGAATATCATGGATAGGGAACACAAGAAAATGAAACAAGTCATGCAAATGAGCAAAGTCAGTATGCCTTTTGATGATTTTGAAAAGCGTGTTATGAAGCAGATCACAGATTTAGAAAAAGCGAAATCTAAGGCTCTTTCAGATCGGAAATATGCCATTGTATTTTTTCTTTTGGGATCAATATGTGGTATTATACTCAATAATTATTTTATCGATGGCATCCAGCTGACGCAGACGATGGCATCTTATCGCAATTATTTCGTGATAGGTTCACACATAGTTTTCGTTGTATTGACCTGTTTTTTCTGTCTGCAATTATGGAAATTAATCAAGATACAAAAAGATAGGAGTTATAAATAATACCAAATATTTTATGGAATTTATGCCATGGATGTATCCTCATTATATAACCTTTTAATTTCGTCTCAATTAGCAGCTGATCATTGAAAGATATTTTTTTGAGAAATAAAATTAAATTCATTGTAACAAAACATTGATTTTATATACTAATGCTATATTGATGTTACTATATTATTCAAAAATCTTATGAAAAGAGTTTTTCAAATTCTCTTATTTTTTACTTTTTGTATTCATGGAATAGCACATGGACAGTCTAAAATTGCCGGAAAGGTAAGTGATGTGAAAGATCAGCTTAAGTTACCTGATGCGACTGTGATGTTGTTGACTGCTAGAGATTCCATATTGACGGGTTTTACGAGATCTGATGAAAATGGACTTTTTTCATTGTCGAGGCCAGATACAGGATCCTTCCTTTTGATCGTGAGTTTTCCCAAATATGGAGATTATTATACGGAGATTGCTCAAGGTAAAGATTATTCGAAGCTTGCCGTTGGACTGACCAAAACTGCGACTTTGCTGGAGGAAGTTATTGTTACTGGCCGGATTCCAATTACCATAAAAGGGGATACTACCGAGTATGATGCAGGCAGCTTTAAAGTAGAAAAGAATGCGAAGGTTGAGGATCTGTTGAAAGCGTTACCGGGGATCACCGTTGATGCTTCCGGAAAGATTACAGCACAAGGTAAAACTGTCAAAAAAGTGCTTTTGGACGGCGAAGAGTTTTTTGGTGATGATCCAACCTTGGTCACACGGAATATTCGATCGGATATGGTGGATAAAGTACAGGTATATGAAAAAAAATCCGAACAGGCGGAACGAACAGGGGTGGATGATGGTCAGCGTGAACAGACCATCAATGTTAAACTAAAGGATGGTGCCAAAAATGGAATGTTTGGCAAAGCCTTGCTTGGCGGCGGTACCAGTGATTATTACATGGGACAATTGATGCTAAATAAATTCAAAGGGTCTCAAAAAATCTCTGTTTACGGTCTTTTTGGTAATAATGGTACGACCAGTATGAACTGGCAGGATGCACAGAAATATGGTGGCGATTCGGGCGTGTCATATGGGGACGATGGTTCGATGTCCTGGACCAATTTTACGGACCCTTTCTCTGGACAGGGGGTAATCGGTATTCCACGTGCCATTAACTCAGGAGTCAATTTTTCGGACAAATTCAATAAGGACAAACATAGTGTCAATATAAATTATAAGTATGGACGATTAAGTAGTGATGGGGATGATGAAACCATCAGCACGGGGTTGATTAATAACAAATCCACTAAATCGGTAGATACGGAGAACGATCAGCATCGTGCTAATCTAAAGTATGATCTGAATTTTGATTCTTTAAATATGCTGACTATTCGGGGGGGAGCATCCCGAAAAAACCTTTGGTCCGACAATAGGCGTGAAGCTTATCAGTTTACCCAAAATATGGATACAACGCTTGCCGAAAATACACGAGAGTCCATTAAAAACAATATTAATGAGTTAAATTTTAGTGCCTATTTTACACATAAATTTAAGAAAAAAGGACGTTCATTTACATTTGATGGCCAATTCCGACGGAATGAAATGGACGGTACAGGCCATCTATTTTCGACGGTTAAGCAGTATTTAGCTAAAACAAATACGGCTAATCTAACACAGATAGATACGACCGATCAACGTAAGAAACGTGACAATAAAAACGATGTGCTAAGTGCGTCAGTATCGTATACGGAGCCATTGTCCAAAATTTGGAATCTCGTTGTCGGAACTGGAATTGAACGTAGTAATAACTCGTCCCTTGTGGAGTCTTTCAATAAAGGCACGGATGGAAAATATAACGATCTTGACCGTCGTTTCAGTAACAATTATGATTTTGATAGACGGAGCAGCAATTATAAATTAGCTATAGTCCATACCACAGATAAATTCAAGTTGACGGTGGCCAATAATTTCAATAATGACCGACTGAAACAATATAATAACAATAGTCAGCAAGGTTTGTCCCGAAGTTATTTTACCTATAATCCCAATGTGAGTGCCGGCTATTCTTTTACAAAGACCAAAGGGCTTTGGCTGAATTATACAGGAAAGAATCAATTGCCTTCTATGAGCCAGATTCAGCCCATTCTGGATAATTCGGATCAGATCAACCGTTATATGGGAAATGAAAATTTAAGACCTTCTTTTAGAAACTCTTTAAATATCAATTATAATTCGTTTCGGATTCTGACAGGCAGTTATGTGTATGTGGGAGGGAGTTTCACCTTGGATAGGAATCCGATCACGCAAAATATTGATACTGCACAAGGGCTGAATATCTATACTTGGAATAATGTAACGGGTAAAACGAATACATCTGTTAATATATGGTCTGGATATCATTTCAAACTGTCCAAAAAATTAGGTTTGTCCAATTCACCGCAGTTCTACCTGAATATGAGTGACAACTACAATCTATTCAATAAGCAATTAAATAAGGTCAATACGACCAATTTCAATTTTACATACAATTTTAAGCGAGATACGAAGACTGGATTGAACTTTGACTTAAACTTCAGCCCACAATACCGCTTGATGAAATCGAGCTTGGAACGTAACACCAACAGTAATGGTTTTGTATTCGGATCAACGGGCAGTGTAGAATATTTTATTAGCAAAACCTTTAAAGTGTACACGAATTATAGCTATACCTATGAAGCCGCCACTAAAGCTTTTGATGAAAAATTTGAACAATTCTTGTTGCATCCTGGTGTGAGTAAAAAATTCCTGAAAAATGAATCGCTGATGCTGGATTTTATGATCAATGATGTGCTTAATCAAAATAAAGGTTTTAGCCGTTCAGCTTCGACATCCATCTTTACGCAACGTCGTTATGACACAATCCGTAGATACTATATGCTGAAGTTGTCTTGGGACTTCACAAAAATGTTTTTATAAAATTTAAGTTAGATATCATGTTAAAATATATTGTTTTTCTCTGTTTGTGTTGTGGAGTTCTAAGCCTCAAGGCACAGTATACGTTATTCGGAAGGTCTGGAAGCATTTCATATGATAAAACCATGTACATGAAGAATATTGTGGGGAAGAAATTCATTGCAAAGGCTGATAATAATTCAAAAACATTTTTTGAGCAGATATTGCCAAAATTGCCTGAAAATGCTGTTTTGAAAAAAACGTTAAAATTCAATGCCAATGAAACTTTGTTTGAACCGGTCAAAGATGATAACCTGGATGAGATGGTCAAACAATATATTATGATGCTCGCGCTAGACTTTGAAGCAACTACCTTGTCCAATATATCTACACGTTCTTTTCTACGGTATAATGATATTGTCGGTGAAAAGATTATTGTTGAAGATACGATGAAACGTATTAAATGGAAGGTGACTGACGAGTATCGCGAGATTGCGGGATACAATTGCCGGAGAGCTAATGGTCTTACTAGCGATTCGATTTATGTAATTGGTTATTATTGCAACGAGATTCCAATCAGTGGTGGGCCTGAATCCATCAATGGCCTTCCCGGTATGATTCTCGGATTGGTGGTACCCAGTCAGCACGTTTCTTATTTTGCAACTAAAGTTGAGTTGAGCAATGATGTGGTCATGGATAAAAAAAGATTTGAAAAAGGAAAGGTGAAACGGATGACAAGAAAAACAATGACTGATCAGATTTCGGGCGTATTGTCACAGCACATGAATAAAGAAACTATTCAATTTATTATGGAATTGGGTAATTTGTAGGGATCGTTGTACGACTTGATAATCTAGTTGATACAAAAAGAGGCTTTCCGGCGGATAGCCTCTTTTTGTTCGTCACATGACTGCTATGTTAATCGTTAAAAAAAAGATGTTTGAGGAGTTTTTGGGTTCTATTGTCTTATGTTCAATAATTTATAGTGATTTTTTCATTACATAGTTACTTTTTTTATAAGCAAGCAAAAAACAATACAGTAAAATAGTAGTTTTGCCTGTTATTACAATTTGTCGTTATACCATTTAATAAATTTTATGAAAAGAGTGTGGTTATCACTTTTACTTATTTTGCTTTGCTCATGCGGAATAGTCCAAGCCCAATCCAGAATTGAAGGGAAAATTATCGACGGAAAAGACCAGCTTAAGCTCCATAATGCGACCATTATGTTGTTAACTGCAAAAGATTCGATACTGACAGATTTTACCCGCGCTGATGAAAGCGGTAAGTTTTCTTTGCCAAAGCCAGATACCGGACAATATGTACTAATCATTACTTATCCAAAATATGGAGAATATTATGTGGATATCTTACCGGGACAAAGCTATACAAATCTTTCTATTGGACTTACAAGTAGCGCTACATTGCTTCAAGAAGTCATTGTAACAGGGCGGGTTCCGATAACAATAAAGGGCGACACAACGGAATACGATGCACGAAGTTTCAAAGTAGAAAAAAATGCGAAAGTTGAAGATCTCCTAAAAGTTTTGCCAGGTATTACTGTGGACGCTTCAGGAAAGATTACCGCACAGGGAAAAACAGTCGAAAAGATGCTCCTTGATGGCGAGGAGTTTTTTGGCGATGATCCGAAATTGGTAAGTCGAAATATCCGCTCGGATATGGTGGATAAGATTCAGGTCTATGAGAAGAAATCCGATAAAGCAGAGAAAACAGGTATTGATGATGGTGTACGTACACAGACAATCAATGTGAAGTTAAAAGAAGAAGCAAAACGTGGTGTTTTTGGGAGAGTCGATGCTGGCGGTGGAAACAAAAAATTTTATCTTGGTCAGGGATTTTTGAACTATTTCAATCAGTCTTTTCGGGTTTCAACTTATCTGATGGCAAGTAACACAGGTAAAACAGGATTAAGTGGACAAGAAGCTGCGAGCATAGATGGGGACGGTTACGGCTCGGGAAATTTTGACGGGGAAGGGGTTCCAAAATCATTGAGTACTGGGGTTCTATATTCAGATAAAACAGCGAACAAAAAACAATCGTGGCGAATTGATTATAAGTACAGTCAATCAGATGTCGATTTAGATAGAAATGTATTTACCCGAAATGCAGCGCGTGATACTATTCTGATCAGCAATAACAATACAACAGCTGCTAGAGAAAATAAGAGGCATAATGTTGGATTGAAATATGAAATCAAAATAGATTCATTATCTGATATGACAGTGTGGGCAGGAGCGGAGCGAAAACGGGATATCAGTTTCTCAACGACGACCACGAGTACGTTCAACCAGTTTGATCAACAGATCAATGGGAATACCCGAAACCTAAAAAATGATACGGAGTCCGGAGAGTATAACGCATCTGTGTTGTATGTGAAAAGATTTAAGAAAAAGGGACGCTCATTAACCTTTAATTATTCCACATCTGGCAGCAATCAGGATGGAGAACAATATCTATATTCCAATTTAAATTATTACCGAAATGGTGATTCTGTGGGAAATACAACCTTGGATCAGAAAAAGACCATAGCAAACAAATCGTTTGCTATGGGGGGCGAGGTATCTTATTCTGAACCCTTATCAAAGGCCGTTATTTTGGCTTTTGAATATGGTATTAATTTCAATCGCGATAATAACTCGGTAAAGTCGTTTAACAAAAATCCAAACACCAAAAAATACGATGATTTTGACGACGTATATAGTAATAGCTTTTTATATAAAAATACGAAGAATACCTATAATCTTTCAGTTAACTACAAACCGTTGGAAAAATTTGTGATCAATATTGCAAATAGATTTGAGAATAGTA
The DNA here is from genome assembly GCA_031277685.1 of Sphingobacterium sp. Classification (GTDB taxonomy): domain Bacteria; phylum Bacteroidota; class Bacteroidia; order Sphingobacteriales; family Sphingobacteriaceae; genus Sphingobacterium. The sequence goes on from JAITLV010000052.1 coordinate 13,621, forward strand.
ATTTATCACAACTGAATAGAATGGATAATTCCGATTTGTCGAGATCTTTTTTTGTCTATAACCCCATTTTGGATTTAAGTTACGAGATTAAGAAAAACAGATCCGTTTCGTTGGTCTATAGAGGAACAAATGGATTACCTGCTCTTAATCAGATTCAACCCTTACGCTCGAACCTTGATCCATTGAATGAATACTTAGGAAACGAAAATCTAAAACCTTCTTATACAAATACCTTGAATTTAAATTTCAGATCGTTTTCAATTCTTAAGGGTGAGTTTTACGGGATTTATATCGAAGGATCCCGAACAAATAAAGCATTAGTTCAAAATACGACAATTGACTCTGTGGGAAAGACAACCTTTATCTGGGATAATTTGAACCAGCATGTCAATAATCAGATTAACATACGACCAATATATTATGGGATTCTGTGGAAAAAATATCAATTGAGACATGGTGGTGGGCCTTCGCTAACCATTGGTAATAATTATAATTACGTGAACGGGGTTTTGGCTAATGCAAAGTTTCAGACTTATTCATTGAATTATGGACTTCAGAAATCGACAACAAAAGGGTTGGATTTCGAATTTGAGGCTTCACCGGGTTATGTTATCCAGGATAATTCAATCGGCATGATGGAAGATAGCAAAGGATTTACGTTCTCTGCTAACGGAAACTTTAGGTATTTTCTCCCTGCCAAATTTGTTCTGAGAACAGACTTTAACTACAGGTATCAAGCTCCGACGGCTGTATATAGCAAGAAGTTCGAACGTCTTGTGTTAAGTCCCGCATTGTCAAAAAAGTTTATGAAAGACGAAAAGCTGGAAGTGACCTTTATGGTCAATGATGTATTGAACCAAAATGTTGGCTTTGAGCGCAGCCAAAATGGTACGCTGCTTACCGAGCGTCAATTTAATACAATTAGTAGGTATTATATGTTGAAATTAAGCTGGGAAATCAACAAAATGTTAGTCAAATCAAAATAAAATGAGAACGATCAGAAATATAATAGCGCTATTTTTAATACTATTCCTGGACAAATCGGCTGTGGGGCAATATGCTTATTTCCCAGACCAGGGAACAGTAACTTTTGAGAAAACTGTATTTCTTAAAAATTTGATTAAGCGCTATGCAGCTTATGCCAAAGATGAAGACAGTAGAAGAGCATTCAAAGAAATGGCTGACCAGGCACCAGAAAATCAAGTGCTGAGAAAGACGTTGAAATTTACCAGCGATGCGGTATTGTATGAGCATGTGTCCGAAGAGTATCCTGAAGCAGCTCAGGGACTCATGCGGATGGGAATCCTTGAATCTGGAATTAACATGTATCAAAACCTGAAAACAAGCGAATTCAAATCTATCTTTGAGCTAGCTGGAGAACGGATCACAATAGCGGATTCGACACTCAAAATTAAATGGAAAATTACTAATGAGTACAGAGAGATTGCGGGATATCAATGTCGAAGAGCCAACGGGCTAGTGCTCGACTCGATCTACGCTGTCGCTTTCTATACTGATCAGATCCCGGTATCTGGGGGGCCTTCAGCATTCAACGGTCTGCCGGGAATGATTTTAGGCTTGGCTGTTCCAGAGCTTCATTACAATATGTTTGCTACGAAAGTCGAACTGGGGCCGGTGACCATTTCTGCTGGCGACTTTCTTAAGAAAAAAGACAAACCTTTGAATAGGAAGCAAGTTTACGACAAATTAAATGCTGTACTAGGGGATTATCTTGGCATTAAGGTATATAATCTCGTGATGGGATGTTATTACTTGTAACAAGCCATTGCTGCGTTAGCACATAAAAAAGGCCTTTCATCTGAAAGGCCTTTTTTATAGTAAACTTAGGAAAGACTATTTTCCGTCGTTTTTCTTAGCAGTAACTTCGTTACGAATTTCTTGTGCTAAAGTTTTGATGTCTTGTAATCCTTTACGTACACGTGTACCAGCAGCAGAATTACCATTGTTGAAGAACTTGTCTGCATCAGCTTCGATAGAAGCTACTAACTCTTTTAATTTTACGTAGTTTTCCATTTTTTTATAATTATAATTTTAGTTTTTATGGTTTTT
>JAITLV010000264.1 GCA_031277685.1 Sphingobacterium sp.
GTGATAAGTGCATCGTATTGTCCTTTGTGATTTTGTTTTTGGAAAGGAACATTTGCTTGCCATGTCCAATCTCCGGAGGCTTTCAGCGAAATCGAGCTTATGCGATTTCCGGTCTCATGTGCGTATACCGTGAGGTCTACACCTTGTATTTGTCGCTCACTATCGTAGGCGTTGACCAGTATAGGCAGCGTTTGGTCAGCATTTAACGACTGATTGCCCACGGGCCGTACCAACTGGACGTGATCACGTAGGTTTGTGTAGATCGGCTTGATATTCTTGATACCTTGTGTGTCAATATCGACTACAACAAACTGTGCAGCAGAATTATCAATACCTCCTTTGTTGGGGGCATTGGAACAAACGACATAGACACCATTTTGTTTGAAAACGAAATTGTTGTGCCAGTGTCCATAGAACCAGGCCTTAAGGTTATATTGCTTTAAATCAATCTGTTCTTTTTCTCCTTTAAGTACAAAATCAGGCCCCACAAAGAAGTCATGGTTAATAAAGATCAAGGGCTTGGATTTATCCATGGCAGCTAGATCTTTTTTGAGCCAAGCTATGATCTGATCGGCCGTGTAACTGGGTTTATAATCGCCATTTGGCATTGGTGTAACGACGAAGTGAGCCGGCCCGGCATCGAATGAGTAATAAGTCGGTCCAAATAGATCTTCAAATAGCTTCTCGCCATATTCACCTTTGACAAGATCATGATTTCCGACGGTATAATAGGTCGGTCTGCCCATGAGTTCACTGTTAACATGCTTGGCATGAAAAAGCATACCCGGTTCGTAGCAGATGTCTCCGGTATGCATGATCAGACTTGCACGCTGTTGCTTGGCGTAATTTCTGACATTATCAATCCAAGGTCCGTATAGCGGTGTTTCTGTATCCGTGATTTGGATAAAGCGTAGAAAATCGTTTTGTTGAACCGCATCTTTGACTAAAGCGAAGTCTAGATTTTTGGCATCCGCGCGCAATGGAATATAATGTGTTTTCGTCGCCTTGTAACCACTGGGTACAGTGACAGACAAAAAGCGGGCATTGGGGTTATAAGGTAGTGTGTATGTTCCTTCTTTATTGGTTTTTACCACATCATAACCATCGGATACAGTGATTCCGCCTAGGAGATTCTCGCTCTGTTCGAACAGGTTATTCGCATTCTGATCTTCAAAAACCCGGCCGACGCGTTGTTGTGCAAAAAGGGAGGGAATCGGAACGAGACAGCAGGCAAGTAATTTGAGTAATTTCATAGTTGTTTAAATAAAATCGAGCCAGCTGTACCAAGGGGAGAGCTGGCTCTTTATTGTCTAGATCAAATTGTAATATTATTTCCAGCCTGTTGGTTGCTCCAATTTTGGATTTAATACAATTTGTTCAATTGGTATCGGGAAATAATAGTATTTAGCTTCATCAAAACTTCGTGGACGCTGTGGTGCTTTATCATCTAAGAACATGATCTTTCCGGAAGTTTCATTAGAAAGATAAAAAGTTCCTTCATTGATATAAAACTTGGCGATCTTTTCTTTTACCGCTGTAGGGAGATTTGCTATAGGAGAGTCATCGCCTTTTTTGAGAATGGCAATATCTGCGACCCCATCTCCAGTAACGTCCACACCGCCCAAAGCAGGAATGTATATTCCTGAAGGGGCTTGAGCTAGCAGTGCTCCAGCTTTCCACCGGTAAAGATCGTCAAAACGGAATCCTTCACAGGCGAGTTCCACACGGCGTTCGCGACGAATTTCTAGTAAAACACCTTTATTGGTTCCGCTTACAGCCGGGTATTGTTTGGCAAGATAAGTATCTGGCGTGGCATTGGCCGTCGCAAGATTCAGCGCTGGCATACCAACCCGATTACGGATCTTATTTATTGTTGCATCAATATCGGCCTGTGTTAAAGTTCCTAATTCAGCTTTTGCCTCGGCATTAATCAATAATACTTCGGCATAACGCATGATTGGGAGATCGGTATAATTCAGCTCCCATCCGCCACGGAGTGCGGGATCACGTGGGTAAAATTTAATTTGAAGTAATCCACCGAAGTCCGGGCGCGTGATATAGGGCGTTCCCGCAGCGTTGTTGCTAAATCCTGGAGGCATCACTGTTTCGGCTAGACGAGGATCGCGATCTTGGAAAATCTCCGTAAAATTTTTCTTGTCGTAATTAGTTTTGGAGGTAAATGGAGTACCATCTTTCATTAGGAACTCATTGGCTAAGCTTGCGCTCAACGCCCATTGCCAATCTAACACTGTATGAGTATTATTTGCAACCCCTAGATCACGACTGTTCTTTTGTAAAAAAATAATCTCTTTATTGGTCGAAAGGTTATTGCTAGCAAAAAGTGCCCTGTAATCTGAAACGCTGTTTCCCGCGATTGAAAAACCACCATTGCTCATGATTTCTTGAGAAGCAGAAACTGATCTTTCCAAAAATGTTTGCGCAGTGCTCTGGAGATTCAATTCTGTATGATATTTACGGAATGTTCCTTCATGGAGGGAAATTCGCGACAATAAAGTCAGGGCACTCCATTTTGTTAAGTAAGAATTATCTGTACGCGCTGGTAGTACATTTGCGGCCGCAAATTCAAGGTCTTTCATGACCGAGTCCACAACAGCTGTCCGTGGATCTTTTGCTTTGTACAGTTCTTCGGAGGTTGTTCCTAATGCATGGGAGTACCAAGGCACATCACCATATTTTTTGACCATCTTATAATAGAAGTTTGCACGAAGTAGTCGAGCTATTCCGATATAGTGATTTATTACAGCCGGATCGCCAGCAACTTTTCCGGCATTGTCCAGCATATAATTCACATCGCGTAAAGGGGCCCATACATCTTTATCCCAGCCTTTAACCGTTGCGGGAGACAATGTGCCTGCCAGCAATGTCCTCACTTCAGCATTTTGATCGTTGTTGCTCAATGCAATATTGTCCGAATAAAGATCGGTGTATTCCGCACGCATTTGTTTATAAAGACCATTCGTATACGTTGCGAGATCCTCAGGTGTATTAAAAAAGACCTCCTTGGTAATCGCTGAACCCGATGTTCGGTCCAGATAGTCTTTTTTGCAAGAAGCACCCAGCAGAACAAGGGATGCTAAAGCGATATAATTGATACGTTTCATTTTTTTAGTTTTAGAAATTAAAGATTCACGTTTAGGCCGAAAGTAAATGTCCGTTGAAAAGGATAGGCCGCCTGTACCTTGTTTGCTGACGATGGATATATACCGCCCAGAGATTCTGGATCTAACTTAACTTTGAGGTGTGAGATTTCGAACACGTTTTCTGCACTAAAGAAGAAACGTACTTTATGTAGTTTAAGGCTGTTTAATACCGATTGAGGCAACGTATAACCCACGGTTAGGTTTTTCACACGCATATAGGCTCCATTTTGCATATAACGTTTGTTTGGTATACCAAGTTGTTGGTAATTGTCTTCTGCCGAATAAGCGCGTATTGCCGGGAAGTAAGCATTTTGATTATCGGGTGTCCAATGATCAGCATTTTGAACTGTTGGATTTGTCCATGGCTGCGCATTCACCCCCCAGAAATAGATATTAGAAGCACCTGGATACCAATCACGTTTTCCGATGCCCTGTAGAAATACCCGGAAGTCGAAACCTTTCCATCCTGTTGATAGGTCAACACTGTAAGGTAGACGAGAACTGTTGTTGCCAATAATATGCATATCGCCTGGATCGTCTACTGTCTTTTTGCCCATGTCGACTTTTCCATCTCCATTACGGTCGGCAAAGATCGGATCGCCTGCATAGAACTTGTACGATTGATCGTCCGTTCCCATGGCAGTTTGATTTGGATGCTGTGTAACATCGGCGTCGCTTTTGAAAAAGCCAACGATATCTGCTCCCCAAATCTCCCCGATTTCTTGACCTACATAATTTCTTATCCAGTTGTCGCCCAAAGATCTGCTCGGGTTGTCAAAGCGTGTTATCCAAGACCGGTTATCAGCCAAAGTTACAGCAATGTTGTACCAGAATGGTGAGCCGCCAACTTCTTTACTATCACGCCAGGTTAGACGTAATTCCCAGCCTTTTGTTTTCAGGTCACCTGCATTCTCAACGGGAATTACCGTGCCGAATGGCCCTGGAAGCTCTTTTCCGGGTACCAGCATATCTTTGGTGTAACGCGTATATTTGTCAAAATTTACGCCTAATTTGCTGTTGAAAAAATTCATGTCAATCCCGGCATTAACCGTTTGAATAGTTTCCCAGGTAAAGGTGTCTGAGACGGCATTTGGACTATATACCGCCTGAGGTTTTCCAGTTCCCAGAATATAATCCGTCTGTTTGTTATTCATAATTGGGATATACGGATACGTGTCGTAGTAAGGTCTGCCGCTATCATATGAGAATAGTTGGTTCCCCAGGGAACCATAAGATCCTCTGATCTTCAAGAAATCCATGGATAGTGCTTGTTTAACAGGTTCGAAGAAACTCTCTTTTGAAACGGCCCAACCTGCAGAAATGGATGGGAAAAAACCCCAGCGATTGCCGGCAGGAAAACGGGAAGATCCATCAAAACGACCGTTGAATTCCGCCAGATATTTCTCTTTGTAATTGTAACTTACACGAGAGAAAATCCCCTGTACTGCCCAATCTTTGATTTGTTCATCTTTCGTGACATTTCCCGTTGCAGTGCCTATCGATGGTACAGATGAAGATATTAAGTTAAGTGCTTTTACCCAATTGTTGTTCGCATAGTAATATTCTTGATTGTAACCCACCATGGCCTGGAAATAATGATCTCCAAACTCTTTATGAAAATCTGTGTAGATGTTATACACATTATATCGGGTCGTTGAATTATCATTTCGCGCGTAGGTATTGGAGAATGTCGGTGTTAATACAGCTTGTGGGCCAGTCTTATACTTGGAGGGCACATCGTACGAACGAGTTGTTCCCGCGGTTCTACGGATGGTTGCATCGGCATTTAAATCCCACACGCCTTTTATTAACGCTGCTTTAGCGGAAAAGGTTGTGACAAACTCATTGATGCGGTTATCTTTTCTGCCCCCTTGTTGTAAAGCGCCAAGTACTTGTGCTCCTGCTTTTGTCCAGGTTCCATCGGGATTGAAGGGAACATCTAAAGAGTTTGTGCGGTTGACATTCCAGAAAAAATCACCATCCAAAAATACAGGAGCTTCATAATTTGTACTCGTTAATAGGGTATTATTGGAAATCTGTAGCCAATTTGTCACATCAAGATCGACTTTTCCCCTGATGTTGTAACGTTTGTAAATATCATTGCCATATTTTAAAAGCCCGTCCTGTCTGTAGTAGTCACTTGATAGATAATAACCGATCTTATCGGATTTCTTCGCAATACTTAAATTAGCATTATAGGTGGGAGCAGTATTGTTATAAGCCTCTTTTAACCAGTCTGTAGTGCCTGTATATACCCAATCCTGACCATTGTCAGACAGGGTTACGGCAGGTAATGATGGGTCCAGTGAACGTTTTTTCGCATACTCACGTGCAGATTCCGGGTAGAGATTATACAAAGGCTTTCCAGCTTCTGTTTTAATGTCCATGACCTGATAAGGATCCGTAATAAATTTAGGAAGCTTTCCTAGTGTTCTGTATCCCACATTGCTACTAAAAGCAATATCTAATTTGTCACTTTTTGCTTTTTTAGTGGTAATCAATACCACGCCGAATCCCCCACGGGCACCATAGATTGCCGCAGAAGCCGCATCTTTTAATACAGTTACGTTCTCCACGTCATTTGGGTTGATGCGGGCTACTTCGTCGGATGAGTAAGGAATGTTATCAACCAAAATCAATGGTTCTCCACCATTTAAACTTGTAAAACCACGAACGTTGAAGGAAGGGTTTGTGGTTGCGCGCCCATTGGCGCTTGTGATATTAAGATTTGGAATCAAACCCTGTAATCCGGCACCCAGGTTGGCGATAGGACGGCTTTCTAATTGTTTTGAAGAAACCATATCAACAGCACCCGTAAGATTGACTTTCCTTTGTGTGCCATAGCCCACAACAACGACCTCATCCAATTGAGAGTTGCTTGCTTGTAATGTTACATTGAAAATGTGTTGATTTTCCACCTGTATACGCTCTGTTGTATAGCCCATATATTGAAATACCAATACCGCTTTCTCGGGTATCCGAAGCGAAAAGTGTCCGTTGGCATCTGTTTTTGTAGATAATGCGGAATTTCCCTCTACAGACACCGTTACACCGGCAAGTGCTGCTTTTGAATCGCGAACTGTACCTGTAATTTCGATATCTGTACGTTGTTTTTCGGAAATTACAATGGTGTTGTTGAGAATCTGATAGCTTAGATTCTGTCCTTTAAGTGCTTTGGATAGCACTTGTGAAATGGAAGCATGATTTGCATCCACGCTGATGGGCTGCAGATTATTCAGCAGTTTTTCATCATAAAAAAATCGTAAGTCTGTTTGCTTAGAAATTTCTTGTAAAACTTTCTCAACTTTTACTTTTTTCAAGGAGAGATTGACTGTTTGTGCATTTCCCGAGGCATGTGCTCCCAAAGCAAGGGAAAGCAAAGAAAGAGTGCTTAACTTTATCATACATAAAGTTTTAAAGGCTGGAGGGACCCGGAATTCCCGTGTTTTCTCCTGCCTTTTCATTGGAGAAAAAAAATTCATAAATTAGAATGATTTTTGAGGTTTTAAATTTCTGTTGGTAATCAGTAAAATAAGCCTTGGATTTAACTGGGGATGCGTCAACATCCCCTTCTTTTGTTATTGCCAGGCGATAAGTCGATGTTTATGCCATAGATGTATTTTTAAGGTAGATAATCAATTTCATTGCACGATTACTTTCCGACCGTTGATGTCGAATTTTCGTCCCGTTGCCAAAGCAAGGATTTCCAATACTTCCGAAAGCTTGCTGTTTCTGCTTATGGAGCCTTTGTAGGTAGAAGCGTTAGTGATGGCTTCGATATTTTTAAATTCAACATTATACCAACGTGCAATTTGCTGCGTGATATCGTCGAAGTTGCTGCCGTCGAAATAAAATTCTTCACGCTGCCATGCTGTATTTTTCGCTAGATCACTTACTTTGACCTGAATATCATTCGCCAATGTTGTCGCTTGCTCACCGGGTTTAATAATTGTTTGTTTGCCCTCTTTAAGAACTTTTACACTTCCCTCTACGAGTGATGTGGATACTTCATTCTGATACGCGTTGACGTTGAATGTGGTGCCCAATACTTCGATCGTTGTGCCATTGGCGTGGATGCGGAAAGGTCGGCTGGCATCCTTAGCGACCTTAAAATAAGCTTCTCCCGTTAATGTAACTTGACGTTGATCTGCCTCAAAATGTGTCGGATAAGAAAGCTGCGTGAGCGAATTGAGCCATACTTTTGTACCATCTTCTAAAATGACCATATAAGTACCGGCCTTGGGTACATCAACACGGAAATTTTTTCCGGCTATAGCTGTCGTTGAACTATGCTGTTGGACAAATGGATCTGCGAGCTGCTGCTCTTTTCCTGTCGGTGTTATAAGTTTTGCATAATGTCCTCCCGGAAGGATGTCGTTGTGAAAAGTCTTGTTGTGGGAACGAACCTCCGCTGCCAATGTAAGCGGTATTTGCACTGGCGAGGACAATTTTTGATAGAACCAGAAGCTAAACCCCGAAATGGCGATAAGTGTGGCAGCAACCATCCATTTAGATCGTACCCAGCTCATTCGTTTGAGCGGTACGGGGTCATCAAATAGCTGAGCGTCTAATCTTGCATTGATACGTGATGCCAGGTTGGGTGGATTTTCGTTCACTGACAGCTCGTTCTCGGATTGGTCCAATGTATAAAACCAACGGAGTACCTGTTGTTCTTCCGCGGCTGTACATTGGCCTTCCAAGTATTTTTTAAGTAAGGCTTTGGCTTGATCTGATGATTCTTGTTCCTTCATACAAACCTATAATCTCCTTATGCGAAGAGAAGTACCGAAGAAAAATCAAAAAAAAATATAAATTATTGTATTTCAGTGTTTTTAAATTAGGAAGTATCGGAAAATGTGACTGCATGACACAAGTTCGTCTAGCGGATTATTATTTAAATCGAAGCTTGAGCCAGCCTAAAGCCAGGGAGATATTGTTTTTTACGGTTTGCTCTGATAGTGCAAGTTCCGTGGCGATATCTTTAATAGACATGGATTCTTTTCTGCTAAGCGAGAAAGCAGATCGCATTGTTGAAGGCATCTTGTCAATTTCTTGCTCGATAAGTATAGCGAGTTCCTTTGCCAATAGTTCTTCTTCAGATGTTGTGGTTAACGCTTGTGTTTGAAAGGTCTGGGAGAGGTTTTCAGCACGGACAACTTTCCTTTGTTCATGAATAGTCCAGTCAATGATTTTGTATTTGGCTGTCTTAAAAAGATACGGATAGAGCGAAGATTCAATAGTGATTTTGTGTCTATTGTTCCAAAGGGCAACAAATACTTCCTGTAGGATATCTTCACAGTCTTCAACACAGGAAATACGGCGCTGTATAAATCGAAACAGTATAGCAGAATAGCGATTGACTAATTCCGAAAAAGCATGACGGTCATTGGCTTGAATCCCAACGAATAGCACGGTGTCATCTAACTGTTCCATAATTACCGCAATTTGTGTACTCCC
>JAITLV010000106.1 GCA_031277685.1 Sphingobacterium sp.
TGTTATTTTCTTTGATGGCAAGAAGAAACCGGCCTCGATCTCAGCACCGAGTGGTGTGGCGAAAGTCGCAATAGGGGGGGAAGAGAAAAATTTCCAGACCATGACAGAGGACAATCATCTCGAATGGTATAAGGCTGTACCCAGAAGCTGGGAAGATAAACAATACCTCTATCCAATTCCAAAAACGGCAATTGTTAAAAATAAGAATCTAGAACAAAATAAGGGTTGGCCAAAATAGTCGCCTCAGGTTTAATCATTATAAAAAGCATCTCATACCGAGATGCTTTTTATGTTGAAGAACACAGTTTCTAACATTTGCTCAGACTGATCACGCATTAAGAATAACATCTTCAACTGAATAATTTGAACCAGCTGGAGGCAGGCTCTCCATACCACTTGTACTGGTGAATAAATAGGGAAGAGGGCTAACGTCTTTCCTGATACACACCGACCTCATTGAGGACAGCACGTTCTTTTTCTGGCTGTATACTGAAACGTAGTTTTTGCCCCATTACCTCATCAAAGCGAAAAATCTTGATACGCCCTTGGGTTACCGGACTCGCTGCAAGTGGGTACCATTTGCCGTCCTTTAGATAGCTCACCTGATAAGTGGATGCATTATCCTTGCCTTCGGTAAGCGCAATGGTATTAAAGGTTTTACTGCGTTCAAAATCCAATTCGTACCAGACTTCGCCTTTCGTTGCGGGATTGGAGACCCAAGCGCTGCCAAAATTGTCGTCATTGGCAAAATCCATAATGCTCATATCTTCGCTCCAGCTGCTATTGGATGGAATTTGCCTAGCCATATTATGATCTATGATCGGCTGTTGGTAACTTGGCAATGCTGTATAATTTGGGGTTTTCTTGTATAGTGTTCCAATGGTTTTCAATGCGTCCAAAGCATTTTGATCCATTAAACCATCACTATTAGGTGCTACATTGAGCATGAAGTTGCAGTAAGCATCATTGTAAGGGATAACAAAATTTGCGACAAGCTCCTTTATATCTTTTACTGGCGTAGTCGGGAAGGAAGATTTCCAGAACCAATTCTGCTGTAGGGGTAGACAGGCCATGGCTGGCAACTTATTATGCTCCTTGGAGATAAACTGCCCTGCTCCCTGTTCATAGGATTTGATATCTGTGTAAAACAGGGCATCCCCCGGGTACTTTGCCGAATTGAGATCCATCAACAGGCATTTGGGCTGTAAGGATTTGACCAGGTAATAAATATCGTCAAAGGGAACATCATCGTACGAAATGCGTGACCAGGGCGCATCCCAACCATCAATCACCAGGGCATCTATTTCGCCATATTGTGTCAGCAATTCGGTCAGCTGGTCTTTGATTAATTGGATATGGGCTTTGGTAATCGTATGCGGACGTATTCCTTGGTGCATATCCAAAATGGAATAATAGAGCATCACCCGTAGTCCATTTTTCCGGAAAGCTTCGGTAAACTCTTTGACAACATCGCGGTGCAAAGGGGTGTTCATGACGTTGTAGTCTGTGGTTTTGGTATTCCAGATCGGAAAACCGCTATGATGTTTTGTTGTTAGACAGCCGTAGGTCATATTGGCTGACTTCGCGGCTTTGGCCCACTGGTCGGCATTGAGCTTCGGTGACTTGAACAGTTCCAGAGGGGCGTTGGGATCAGACCAATCTTGCTCCATGAAGGTCGGCATCCCATAATGAATAAACATCCCAAATCCTAGATTGACAAAATCAAGCTGACTCTGTTCAAGTACTTTCTTAGAGAAATTGGATTGTGCAAATAGGGTACTGCTCAGCAATAGGTAGCATAAGCTGTAAAGTAGGGTTTGTGAAATTCTGGACATAATTTGTTCATTTGTTATGCTGATAAAGATACGGCGATACCGTATACACCGTGCTTAACGGAAACCTAATGAATGCCTAATAAAAGCTTAATAGCTCGCCCGATTCGACAAATAGATGTTATTTTTAAAAAATGAATAAGGCTAATAGAAATATATACCCCTGGGCATTTGGTGCGAGTTTCTTGACTTTGACGATTTTGATTGGCTTTTTGATCTTCAAAACCTATCAGCTTGAAGATAAGAACTATCAGATCGGACAGCTCAATTTGATCCAGGATGCTTACGGCGCGGCTATTATGGATGATAAAATTTTTCCAGGAGGTGATGCCGTATTTCAGACAGCATTGGTGCCTTATTTGTCTGTTTGGTTCATGAAAGTGATCGAGCAATCACCCGATGCACAGCGGTATGGGGAGCAGCGCATGGAATTGTTTCTCGCTAGCATGCGCAAACAACAGTCCCTGGATAGTGTCTTTCAATGGATTGTCCATCAACAGCAACTTGATCCAGCATTGGTCTACTTGTTCCATTTTGATAAGTTGGAACTCTACAATCCAGAAGACAGTACTTGGAAGGTCTTTTATCAGCGCTCTAGTGACGATAGCATGGGTGCTATCAGTGGCTCGCTCAAAAAAGGTTCGCTCAACAACCGGGTATTCCAGTTGGCTGTCAGTGACAAGGTCCCACTTCCTTACCGATTTACCTATAGCCTCTATGTAGATTATGAAAACCGGAACTGGCGGATCATTCAACAAATGGCTCCCATATTTTTGCTTTCCTTGGCTTGTATTGCTGTTATTGTACTACTGAGCTATCGGACCTATCGAAATTGGGTCAACCAACGTAAATTGGCGGATCTAAAAACGAGTTTCTTAAATCACATGCGGCATGAATTTAATACGCCATTGACAACAATTTTGGTCAGCGCGCATAGCCTGATTGATCGTGACACTGATCCGGACAAGAAAGAGGTGGCTCAATTGGGACGTGTCGTCGAAAGACAGGCAAAACGACTCCAGGACTATTTTGAACAGATGATGGGGGCTGTGGCTTTAGAGGAACAACCGACTAAACTTGTAGCCGTGCCTATCGATGGATATACAGCTGGAATCCTGGATGAATTGCGTTTGCGTTATCGGGGGCTGATTGAAATTGAATATATTCCCCTGGGGCATGATGTAACATTACATTTGGACGAAGCATATTATTTCTCCATTCTGGATAATATGATCTCCAATGCAAGTAAATTTAATGACCAGGCTACAAAAAGAATTCGAGTAGGCTGGGAGGAGAAACCAGGTCAATATTGTCTTAAAATTGAGGACAACGGACGGGGGATTGCTCTTGCAGAGCGGGAGGCATTGTTTACGGCCTTTTATCGAGGACAATCTTCGCCAGGTAAGCCGGGACTTGGATTGGGACTGTATTATGTGAAATCTTGTTTGGATCGCTTGGGCTGGACAATTCGCATAGCGAATAAACCAAATGGTGGTACTATTTTTTATATTTACATAGGTAATGAGTCTTTCAATAGCAAATAACAAAATTGATATCCTTTTGATCGAAGATGAACTTGATCTGGGGGAGGTTTTTTCACGCTATCTTCGCTATAAGGGATTTACCGTGGTCTGGGCATGTACAATGCGGGCTGGATTGGAAGCTTTTCAGGAGTATACGATTAAATTGGTGATTATCGATGTGCAATTACCCGATGGCAATGGTTTTGATCTCGCCCAGGAGATCTTGCAGCTTAGGGGTGGGCAGCCAATTTTCTTTTTGACTGCTTTACATGAACGCAACTCCCGGCTCAAGGGTTTAGGTTTGGGCGCCGTGGATTACATTGCCAAACCGTTTGACATGGATGAAATATTACTTAAGATCCGTAATTTATTGGCGCTAACGCTGGTTTCTGGATCGGATACAATAGCTTCGGTCACTATGCAGATCGGTCAGTTGTTTCTCGACATGGAGCGCTACAGTTTGACGGATAGCAAGGGACAGGGGCAGAAGCTGACCATTCGCGAGGCGGAACTACTGCGCCATCTGATCCTCAATAAAAACCTACTGGTGAATAAAAAAGATCTCCTGTTATTGTTTTGGGGAAATACAGATTTTTTTAATGGCAAAAGTCTGGAGGTTTTTATCTCCCGGATTCGTAAATTGCTTCAGGTCGATGATAAGCTCCATATTGAAAGTATCTATGGAGCCGGTTATATATTGCATGAACGAAATTGAGTAGGTTTAACGAAAGAGTATAATGTACGAGAACATCCTTAAAAATGTATCAAAGTGTATCACACTGACAGATGAAGAAACGACACAGTTTACCGCGTTGCTGACAAGCCGTAAGGTACCCAAGAAAACAATGCTCTTACAGGCGGGTGAGGTCTGCCAGTTTGAAGGATATCTTCAGAAAGGCTGTGTCCGCATTTATTATCTGGACGAAAATGGTTTTGAGGTGACCTTGGCATTTGCCGTGGAAGATTGGTGGATCAGCGATATTGCTTCTTTTCATTACCATACACCGTCGAGTTTGTATATGGAAACACTGGAGGATAGCGATTTTTTGATGTTGACACCGGAAACCAAAGAAGACCTTTTGGACACGATTCCCAAGTTTGAGCGTGTCTTCCGGATGCTGGTGCAACGTAGACTGGCAGTGCTGCAAAATAGACTGATTCATACCATGGCCAAACCCGCAGCTGAGCGCTATCTTGAATTTATCGACCTATATCCGACCATATCGCAGCGGGTGCCGCAATATTACATTGCCTCTTATCTGGGTGTTTCGCCGGAGTTTGTCAGTATCATCCGCAAACGGCTCGCCGCAAAAAAATAATTGTCAACCTGCTTAAAGAAAATGATCATGAATATTGAAGAAATAGATTTTGGAAAGGCTTTTTTGTATTCCTGTTACGTGGATAAGGCTTTTGGACATGAACAGTTTATACCTGAACATGGAGTCCTTTTTCAGCTATCGGGTGAAACGCATATCGACCATGAAAAAGGGAAGTTGGTGATAAAAGCGGGACAGATCCTGGTCGTACGGAGAAATCAGTTGGCAAAGGCATTCAAATACCCAACAAAAGATGAGGCGTATCAGTCCATTTCCATATTGCTCCATACAGATAGGTTAAAGAAATATGCGCTGGATCATCATCTTTCCGCTGATAAAAAGCAGCAGACTGCGACGAATATTCTCCTGGAAGCTGATGTATTTATCAAAAGTTATTTTGAGTCATTGGAACCCTATGCCGAAGCTGCGGACCGTGTCAGTCCGCAGATGGAGACGATCAAAATCTATGAATTGATTACCTTGTTATTGGAAAGATATCCAGCATTGAAAGACTTGCTGTTTGATTTTTCGGAGCCATTCAAGATTGATCTGGAGGAGTTTATGCTCAAGAATTTTACTTACAACGTTCCGCTGGAAAGCTTTGCAAAACTTTCGGGCCGGAGCCTGGCAAGTTTTAAACGTGATTTTGAAAAGATCTTTCGGACATCTCCCCGCAAATGGCTAAAGGAAAAACGGCTATCGGAAGCGTACTATCTCATTGAAAATAAACAAAAAAAACCGGCTGATATCTATTTGGATCTCGGTTTTGAGAACCTCTCTCATTTTTATGCCTCTTTTAAAGAAAAGTTTGGAATAACGCCAGCGACGATCCACCCGATTGCCTGATCAGTTTTTCCACCAGTAGCTAGGACCTGTCTGGGCATGATCCAGATCAATCACTTCTCCGATGAGTGGTGTGATCAAGGCTTGTTGTTGCTGTAACGCTTCTTTTGAAATACGCTCCAAAGGTTCATACCAAGCATGATTGGCAAGGACAAACTTAGAGGAATGAACAGGTAATAGCTTTGCTGCCTGAAGGTCTTTAGCGGCTTGAACGACTTCTTCCGGCATCATGTGAATATGCTTCCAGCTCAGGTCGTATTGTCCATTTTCAAGGATAGCTAGATCAAATGGCCCCAGCTTATCGCCGATTTCTTTGAAATGGCTGTCATAGCCGCTATCTCCACCAAGGTATAACTTTCGGCTGGGGGTTTCCAGTACGTAGGAAGCCCAAAGCGTATTGGCTGACCAGATGCTGCGTCCCGAAAAATGCCGTGCCGGTGTGACCGTGACCTTAAAACCGCTGCCAAGGTCTACTTGGTCCCACCAGTCTTTTTCGATAATCTGATCGTTGCGGTAGCCCCAATACTCCAGGTGTTCACCTACACCTAGCCCAACAATAATTTTGTCGACACGCGGCTGTAGGGCTTTTAATGTTTTGTAATCCATATGATCGTAGTGATCGTGTGATATAAAGAGATAATCAATGGGGGGAAGGGCCTCCGCCATCACAACATCTGTCCCTGCAAATGCTTTACCACTGCCGGGTATAGGAGATATGCTGCCGCTTAAAACAGGATCCACAAGGATCGTTTTGCCGTCTGTACGCAACAGATAGGAGGAATGTCCGAACCAGACTAGGCCATGAGTCTTGGCGGAAAGGCTATCCCAATTGACGGGGACGGAAGGGATCTGATGTTGGGGACTTGTCTCAGCCGATCTTTTGAAAAGGTAATCCGATAGAGCTACCGTCCAGCTTTGTGTCAGTTGGGGCGTTGGACTGCTGTTGCGAAACTTTCCGTCCTTAAACTGTGCCGAACCTTGGATAAGTTTCAACCGTTCACCTGAAGGTCTTTTGCCAAATTGGGGATGCATCATATACAGGGTAATTAATCCGACAAAAACAATAAGTATAAGCGACAACCATTTTAAAAACCGGAAGAAGCCTATCATGCTGTGCTTTGCTTTTATCTTAACTTGTTTCATCATACAAAGATAGGTTTCACCACGAGCGCCTGTTTTTGTGAAAAGCTCAAAGTTTATGTTCTGTACGGCTCAGACGATCCTGCTTTTTGGTCCGGTAGCTAGACTGTTCGAAATTCATGCACAAGCTTATCTGGCCACTCTAATTTGCATTATGCTCTTTAGAAAGCGGAGAAATTGAGTGGCTGAGGTAGTTGTTCTGCACATAATGGAACGTGCCCGATTGCTTGCAATGCGGCTTCCCCCAGCGGCTTAGTCAAAAGAGTTGATCTGATCAGGATAGCGAATTTGTTGCCCAGTGCTCTTGTAAGTTGGTAACTGTGCTTTCCACAAGCGTAGTTGATCGGATAGTAGCTTACTGAGCGCTTTGGTTTTTCCCTTCATCGTAGGAGCGAGGTTGTGCTGTTCACCGATATCATCTTGCAGGTTATAGAGTTCCAATTTTTCCTGTTTCATATTGTAAAGCAGCTTATAGTCACCCTGGCGTATTGCGGAAAAGAAATTTATTCCCGGTCCATCAGGTGTAGTCCATTTATTGGGGTTGTGCCACACTAGAGGACGGCTGTTCCAGTTGTTATCGGATTTTCCGTTCATGAGTGCCGTGAGATCTTTGCCATCGGGTTCCTGTTGTACGAGCTGATAATCTTTTATTTTTGCCATTTGAAGGATCGTCGGGAAAAGATCCTCCACCATAACTGGGCTCGAATTGCTGCTTGCTAGATGTCCTTTAGTCGGTTTGATCAGCAATGGAATCCGGATACCACCTTCGTAAAGAGAACCTTTGCCGGCCTTGAGCGGCAGGTTCTGCGTATGTGGTTTTCCCGAACGTGGCGGACTGAGACTGAGCCCCCCATTGTCGCTCAAAAAGATAATCACGGTATTGTCGTAGATGCCTTTGTTCTTCAGGAATTGAACGATATCGCCTATGCTTTTATCATAGCCTTCGACCAAGGAAGCATAGGCAGCTTCGGTCGAATCTACTCCGCGGTCAAGATATTTTTGTACAAAGCGTGGGGCAGGCTGAATTGGCACATGGACCGCATAATTCGAAAAGTGAAGAAAAAAGGGTTCTTTGCGTCGAATAGGTTCTTCCAATGCTTTTAATGCTTCCTCGGTCAGTGCTTCGGTTAGGAAAGTGGATGTGCCATGATATTCCATGAGATCCGGTACAGCCTGATAACTGGTTTTACCTGGAAGATTGCCGTAGTTTTGTTCGCCATAGTAGTTTTGTGGATGGCCAGCAGAATGCCCGGCAATATTGATCATAAATCCAAGATTTAAGGGGCTGGCTCCAGGTGTACCGGCCGAACCCCAATGGGCCTTACCGATATGGATGGTGTAGTAGCCGTTGGCCTTGAGAATGCTAGGGAATGGTGTCGCATAGATGGTATGTGGGATATTAGGTACAGGGCTTAATCCATTGATATTCCAATCAGGCGGATTGAGTAATTCATCCTTACTGTCCGTGGTAGTATTGGCTTTCGGATGTGTCCAGTTGGTGACCCGGTGATGTGCGGCATTTAGACCGGTTAGAAAGCTCACCCGCGAAGGGGTACATACCGGTGTCGCATAAGCATTGGTAAATTTGACCGCATCTTTGGCTAGTGTTTCTAAATGCGGGGTATGAAATTTTTCGTTGATCGCCGTTTTGATTTTATAGAACGGTTCGGACATATCCTGCCAACCCAGGTCGTCTACAAAAAAGACAACAATATTGGGCCTATCACCTTGGGTGGCCTTTTGTTTAGCACTGATTGTCTGAGCCTGGGAGCTTAATCCAATGCAGCCGAATAGAAGGGATAAGAGCAGAAAGTGCTGTTGTTTGAACGCTAACATGTGAACAAATTGAAGGTTTGCTATTGATCTAATTTTCTAACTCGTTTTTTTTGCCATCAACGGTATTATTTGAAACTTCACTGTGAATGACCCGCTCAAAGAATAGGGACTTTTTATTCCAATGAAAGGCTGGATATTCTTTGTTTGTCCGGATTCGGTTATTTCGAAAAACAAGGCCGTCGACGGATTTTGCGTAGAGTATCGGATTATCAAAGGTCTCAAATAGGTTGTCTTCGATGACAATACCGCTGTGAAAGTATTGCTGCTGGTGTTGGAGGTCTGGAATTTCTGGATAGATCGAGATAATCGCATTGGTAAACTGAAACATGTTGGTCAGGGCATTGATAAATGTATTGTGTCTGATCACTATATCATGACAACTGCCAGTCTCATACCAGCCATTGGCGTCACCACAGAGTAGAATTGCTGTACCGGAAGTGTGGTCAAAGCGGTTTTTTTCAACAAGGGTTTTCCTTGGCGTGCTGAACAAGGCACCACGGGCACGATTGTGACGGACCGTATTGTTGCTGAAAACAACGCGCGGTGTCCAGCTGAGGTTTTCAATGCCAATTGCCAACTTTGTGGGGTCTATTGCGGGATCGAGTACTTCCTGGAGTGTAATTTTAAATTCCCGGATCGGGTCGCTTGCTTTGTTTTGTAATACTTCAATGGCCTGGATGCGATTTTTGGAAGGCCAGAGTTCCATGGTTCGGGACTGGATAAACTGCACGGTATCCCCGATAGTCCCCCAGTCAAATCCATAGGATTGATCGTGCATGTAACGGCCAATGAGCGTTCGATCATCCAATCGCTTGGTAATTTTGAGGTATGTACCATGGATATTGATAGCATCGTCCATCATATTTTCATATAATCCATTTTTGGAGAGAATGATACCTTTGCACCCCGAAAAATGGGTGGCATCAGCCTGTGCTGTAAAATAACGTGGATCATCTGATCCGCGCAGGGCGACGCGAAAACCATCTAATGTTATATTTTCAGTCAGTTGAGCCAATAGCCCCATACCTTCTGCATAATGGACTGTAATATGTTTGAGCTGAATATCTTTTCCTTTATGAACAAAGATTCCTGGATGTGGACGGTAGCCAGCGCGCATGGCCACAACAGTTCCGGGGATCAATTTACTGTTTTTCCAGTTGTTCGCCTGGATGATACCTGGGGATAGTTCTTGTACAGCAGTGGTGCCAACACGGATATCTGCTGTATTGTACACAATGCGTTTGGTTTTTTCCTCAAAAGCAATGCCCGAGCTGGGCTTTAGTGCCCAATTTTCACCGGTATTGTAAAATACGCTATCCTTGATCGTATACGTTACCCAAGGGGCTGTCTGGTAAATAATTTTTCCTTGAACGCTGTCATTCTTCAGGATCTTGACCTGACAGATTTGGGGTTGCTCAAAATCAATATGGATGTTTTTCAGCGTTATATTTGTACTTTCAATCAAAGCAATTGGCAGCATCCGCCCGTGATAGATAAAATCAGAACCCTGTCCATCAATCGTAATATTATTTTGGCCTTCAAGGACCAAACCTACTGTTTTGGGGTTGTCCTGATCGTGGTTGGAAATGTAATATGTTCTTGTAAGTGCTCCATCCGGATGGAAATCATAACGGCCTTTTTTAAATTTTAAAACCAATGGCTGTTTTTTATTGACCTTCGTGAGAATTGTTTGGATAGCTTTATGGATGATGGCGCTGCTATTGTTACCGGTATTGGGCAGGACACCATAATCGGAAAGATGAATGATCTGCACGGACTGTGAGGCGCCGCTGTCTAAGTAAAGGCATGTTGCGAATAAAATAATCAGTACTGATCGGATCCAGCTTATGGGTATTTTCATGTTGATTGATGGTTTATGCGATGATTTAGCGAATTGGATGAATGCTTATCGAATATAGGCATTATCGGGTAACAACCAAATTTACCAGCTGATATTTCACCAAAAAAAGCTAACTTTAAAGACGAAACCTAGTTTTCCTTAAACCATTAATCACTTAATAATTTAGAATGCTAAACAAGAATATCAATTTAAAACATAAAGCGTTCCTACGGACTGTCTGCTGTTTTTCTTTTTTGTCTATCTTTTTGCTAAAAGGTTTTTCCCAATCCCAAAAGCCGAAAGACTTTGTGGATTATGTGAATCCATATATGGGTAATATCAGCCATTTATTGGTGCCCACTTATCCGACTGTTCACCTGCCAAATAGCATACTAAGGGTCTATCCAGAAAGAGGAGATTTTACCTCGGATCGTCTCTATGGTCTTCCGCTTATCGTGACGAGCCACCGTGGATCGTCGGCTTTTAATCTGAGTCCGATGCTGCAATTGCCGAAAGAGCTTAAACCGGTGCAGCTGTATAGTTATGATCAGGAAGAGATTAAGCCATATCGCTATTCCGTTGTGTTAGACCAGGAGGATATTAAAGTGGACTATGCGGTGTCGCATCAGTCAGGTATGTATACATTTACCTTCCCAAGTTCAGCAACAAAATACCTGCAATTCAATTCACGTGAAGGGGAATTAAATTGGGATGGAGAGGCGCTCTCGGGTACGCAGGAAATTGGCAATGGTACACGCGTGTATATTTATGCGGTTCCTGAGATCAAGCCGAGTGAAGTTAGTAAATTACAAGGGCAACAGCTGGAAAAGGGTACAGGTGCAAAAGGCAGAAATGCCTGTCTCATCCTGCAATTTGACAAGGCTGGGGTGGATTTAAAGATGAAGTATGGTGTCTCCTTTATCGATGCTGCACAGGCCAAAGTTAATCTGAACCGGGAGATTGCTGATTTTGATCAAAAGAAACTAGCGGACAATGGCCGTAAAATCTGGAATCAGGCACTCGGAAAGATTGCTGTCGAAGGCGATAGTGAATCGGATAAACATGTCTTCTATACTTCCTTATATCGTACTTATGAGCGTCCGGTCAATATTTCTGAAGGTGGGCGTTATTTTAGTGCATTTGATGGCAAGGTGCATTCGGATGAAGGGAAGCCATTTTTTACAGATGACTGGATTTGGGATTCCTATCGAGCACATCATCCCTTGCGTGTTTTGCTGGATCCCGCCGCGGAATCGAATATTCTCAATTCCTTTGTGCGGATGTCAGAACAGATGGACAAACCTTGGTTACCAACTTTTCCGGAGATCACCGGGGATAGCCGCAGGATGAACTCCAACCATGGTGTGGCAACCTTACTGGATGCTTACCGTAAAGGGATTCGTGGTTTTGATCTACAGAAAGCCTATTTGGCTGCAAAAGGAGCGATCACGGAAAAAACCTTAGCGCCATGGTCGGACAAGCCTGCAGGAAAAATGGATCAATTTTTCAAAGAAAAAGGATATATTCCAGCTTTGCATCCAGGTGAGCAAGAAATTTATCCCGAGGTACATGGCTTTGAAAGACGCCAGCCGGTAGCGGTTACCCTTGGTACTTCATACGATTTATGGTGCCTGGCGCAATTGGCAAATGAATTGGGTATAAAAGCGGATTATGAGCTGTTTATGAAACAGTCTTTCAATTACAGAAACTTATTCAACGAGCAGACCAAATTTTTCCATCCCAAAGATGAAAAAGGCAATTTTATCATGCCTTTTGACTATGTCTTTGCTGGGGGACAGGGAGCACGGGAATATTATGGTGAAAATAATGCTTGGATCTACCGTTGGGATGTACAGCACAATATCCCGGATCTGATTAAACTGATGGGTGGCAATCAGCTGTTTGTCCAATATTTAGATGAAATGTTCCAGCAGTCCCTCGGGCGCTCCAAGTTTGACTTCTACGCGCAACTGCCTGATCATACAGGCAATGTTGGTCAGTTTTCGATGGCCAATGAGCCTGCCCTTCATATACCGTACCTCTATAATTATGCAGGAAAGCCTTGGATGACGCAAAAACGTATTCATAAATTGATCGGAGAGTGGTTTAGAAATGATCTGATGGGGGTACCGGGTGATGAAGATGGTGGCGGTATGTCAGCTTTTGTGGTCTTTTCGCAGATGGGTTTTTACCCCGTTACACCCGGACTGGCATCCTATAGTATCGGGTCGCCATTTTTTAGGAAAACAACGCTAAGCCTGCCGAATGGAAAATCTTTTGTGATTATCGGAAAAAATGCCTCAACAAAAAATAAGTATATCCAATCGGCTACGCTGAACGGAAAACCGCTGAATAGCACACAGCTAAACCATGCAGATATCCTGAACGGGGGAACGCTTGAGTTTGTACTGGGCGACAAAGCGAACAAAAACTGGGCAAATTAATCCTTATCGAAGAAATAGAGAAGATATTACTGTAATTTAAAAAACTGGTACAGACCGTTGGAAGTGTTTCCAACGGTTTTTTTATTTACCTATTATTGGTTTCGGAGACAGATCATAGGCTCTCTATAGTGACCATTGTTGACAAGTCTATCCTACAATGATAAAGATTCGCGAAAGAATGCACTTAACAGAAACATAATACTAAACACACACTGCCCACATATTTCTTTAAGAATTTAGTACCGGAAGCATAATGTCCTGCAATTGGCCTGGAAATGCTTCCCTGCCATTGTAACCGATGAAAGGAATGTTCCTTTGCCGGTCATACAGAGAAAAAGAACTAGGATCGAAAATTTTGACCAAGGGTGAATTATACGAACTTATCAGACCGCGAATTATTGGAAAGCTGTTGTCAACATGACGACCTGAAAGCTTATAATGAGCTTGTGGCCCGTTATTCCCCAAAATTGTATGCAACATGTCAGTTGTATCTGAATGATGCCTTTCTTGCTGAAGAAATTGCACTGGATATCCTGTTCTGGCTCTGGAAAAAACGCCAGGAGCTTAGTATTCCTGATAATCTAAATAATTACCTCCATCGAGCGGCACACAACGCCGTGATTAGCCAATTGCGCAAACAACGCCGCAATATTGTGGAAACAGTGGCGGATTATGCCGAAACTACCGCAGTGGAATACCGTATGGCCGATTATGCGGTGAGCTGTCAGGAGGAAGAAGAACAGTATCAGAAGCTTTTGTCTGGACTCAGTTCCCAGCGTAAGGAGGTTTTTGTACTCAGTCGTGAGCAGGGTTTCAGTTACAAGGAAATCGCACAGAAAACCAACCTATCTATCAACACCATCGAAAATTATATGGTCGCTGCACTAAAACATTTTCGTAAAGGAATCTTATCTCTTCTGCTGCTGTTTTTAAATCTATTTTTTTAATTTTTATTTCTCAATATCAGTTAGTTGTATTTTTTTTGATAGACCATAGGTGGTACAGTCCCATTGTTGCGCCTTTATAAGTGAAGAAGCAAAAAAATGGACGAACAAATAATCACAAATGAACTGTTAAAGCGATATCTGCAGGGAAAATGCACTGTTGCCGAACAGCAGCTTATCGCAGATTTTCTGGACGATCCGAATAATTTGATCCTGCTACATCAGATCATGGCTGAACAGACAAACAGTCTTTGGGATTCTTCGGCAGATGTTCCCCAGTATGATCGTGGGCAAATTACAGATTGGCAGCGTCGTCTGCATGAAAGGATGGAAGAGGAACAATTGATCCCATCGGATAAAACCAAGGCGAACTTACGTAAAAGAGGTATTATCTCAATCCGACAACGGATACAATGGTATGCCGCAGCTATCCTATTATTCGTTGGGCTGGGAGCATTGCTCTGGTTGTGGATCCCTCAGGGAGCAAAACCGTCAGAGCAGCTTGCTCATCAAAAGAACCGTATCACTCCAGGTAGTGAAAAGGCTATTTTGAAACTGTCAGATGGTTCTATAATCTCCCTTTCTGATGCTGCCAACGGAAAGCTGGTGGATCAGGCTGGTGTCAATGTGCACAAAACAGCGGCCGGTGAAATTGTTTATACTGCAGCTGGAAAGTCCGCCGCTTCGAAAGTATTTAATAGCATCAGCACACCCAATGGTGGACAATATCGTGTCACCTTGCCTGATGGAAGCAAAGCCTGGCTCAATGCCGCTTCTTCGTTGACTTATCCCATTGAATTTGACAAAAATGAACGCCGTGTAAAAATGACGGGTGAAGTTTATTTTGAAATTGCTAAAGTCAGCAACGAAAAAAAAGAGCGTATCCCCTTTTTTGTGGAGACCGATAAACAGTTGATTCAGGTATTGGGAACGACGTTCAATGTCAATGCGTATGCGAATGAACCCTACGACTGCACAACTCTTGTAGAAGGCAGTGTGCGTCTGGTCGCCGCAGGCAATGGACAATCCGAATTGCTCAAACCCGGGCAACAGGCTCTGGTCGGAAAAAACATGCAGCTCTCAGGTGCAGATCTTCAGCAAAACCTGGCTTGGGTAAACGGGTATTTTATATTCCGTCGGGAGGAATTGGGAAGTATCCTGCGTAAGATCGCCCGATGGTATGATGTTACGGTGGAATGTCCTCCGGAATTAAGTACAATGAAATTTACGGGAAAGGTATCTCGAAGCCAATCAATATCGGCGGTAGCGGACATGATCGCTTCTGTCAATAAGGTGAATCTAGAGATCAAAGAAAGGAGGATTATCGTGAAGAAATAGTTACCCATTACAGATGGCATTGGATAAAAAATAAGCGGCGATGCTACGAACATCACCGCCCAAAATAGCTAAAGTCATTAAAAAAGATGTGTCGTCAATTTTTAACATTTACTATAACTACAAGACAAAAGTATGAATTTTCATCAAGTCATGCGTGTTATGAAAATCACCATGGTATTATTAACCTGTGTATTAGCACATTTAAGTGCAGCTACATATGGTCAGCGCCTAACTATTAATAAGCAAAAGACCCTTTTGGCTGATCTGATGGAACAGATTAGCGTACAGACGGGCTATGATTTTTTTTATGACGCGGAGATCTTTGATCATGCACCGCGCATCACGATCAATGTGGTGAATGCACCCTTGGAACAGGTACTGGAACGTTGTTTTGAAAAACTCCCTTTTGCCTATACGGTCAAAAATAGGATCGTAACCATTCGCCGTACAGGACCGGAAGATCCGGTGGACGAAAAAAAGGCTGTTCGTTTGTCTCAGACCACGACGGTTCGTGGTCGGGTATTGGACGGGAGTACAGGACAGCCACTGGCAGGGATTTCCATTAGTGTGAAGAACACCAAAAATTCGACCTCAACAGATGTGAATGGAAATTTTTCCATCGCGATCTCCGGTCAAAATGGGGTGCTTGTCTTTACCTCACTGGGCTACCAGCGGAAAGAACTTAGTGTCACTGCACAGCAAGCCGATATAGTCGTACGTTTGCAGTCCCTAACGACGGCATTGGAGGAAGTTGAAGTCACGGTACAGGCACGAAAACGCGCAAATACGGAGGCTTCTGTCCTCGAAGAACGCCGTAAAGCCTCCATTGTACAGGATGCGATTTCTGCCCAGTTGATTGAGCGTACCGGAAGTATCACCACTACACAAGCCTTGCAACGCGTGACCGGAGTGACCATAACGGACGATAAATATGTGGCTGTACGTGGACTGGGAGACCGGTCGGTAATCGGTCAGCTGAATGGTGTCCGCTTGGCATCTTCCGATCCCGACCGCAGTGCCATCCCATTGGATCTTGTACCGGCTTCTCTATTGGATAATATTACGGTTTATAAGACTGTCACACCAGATAAACCTGCTGACGCAGCGTCGGGTATTGTCGAGCTGAAAACCAAATCGGTACCGGAAAAGATGACCTTTGAAGTGATCGCACAGACAGGCTTCAATTCTAATATCGGGGTTGGCGGTAAGTACAATAGCTTCTGGAATAGCAATATGGGTGTATTGGGTACGACGATCAATAAGAAAGACCTTTCCAAAGACTTTCTGAATCTATCTGGGCAATACCCCAATGGTCTAAGCTCGATTCAGCAGTTAATTGCGTCGAGCAATTATAGTCCCGAAGTGCGGCAGGAAGTCAATCGCATCAATGGCATCATGCAGGATTTTGATCCCGTTTTGACCTCCCAGACCAAAAAGGCACCGCTCAATCAATTGTATTCAGCTACATTTGGCAATAGCTATACGCTTTTTGATAAACATAAATTGGGCGTAATTCTCGGCGGAAACTATTACCGGCGGACAAGTAATATCTACGATGGCGACCTGACACAATACAGTATCTACCAAGGTGTGGTAACAGGAAGCCCTTATATCTATAGCCAACGTAAGATCCCCAATTTTACCACCACAAATAATATTGTGATGGGCAAATATCAGACCTATAAGGAAAATACAGGGGTAGAAACGCTCAATTACGGCCTCTTAGGTGGTTTGACCTATCGTTTTAATCCCAGACATGAGGTGAGTTTTCAGTACCTGGGTAGCTGGGGCGGTGAGAATACGGCGACCAATCTGCGTGGTGGATATTACTATGCAGGGCTGCCCGGCGAAGTAAATAGTACCACCTACTCGCTCAAGCAGACCTTCCGTACGCTACATACCTTTAATCTGCAAGGGGAACACAAATTTTTAAAAAGTGCGTATTCACCACGGTTGAGTTACAATATGGCTTCTTCTAAATCCAACCAGAATGATCCGGATTACCGTTTTGTCAATATGGTGGATTACAAACCGCGCTATGGCGGCGCGATTGAAAGGCCAAGCATTGGCCATCTCCCGAATACCGGAAATCTAAACTATGTATATACCGAACGCTATTATGCGTTAAGTTCAGGCTATGTCAACGGATTTGGTCCTTATGGCATTATTCAAGCCGACCCAAATGGACGGCGCTGGCGCAATCTGGACGAAACGAATTATAATTACAAAGCTGATTTGGCCATTCCATTTAAATTATTCGACCATAAACAGGAATTTAAAACGGGATTCAATTACCTGAATCGCGAACGGAAATTTGGTGAAAATGTACTGTTTTTACCTGGATCTAATTTTACAAGTTATGGCGCTTATGGTCCAGGTAAATTCTCTTCAATTCCGCTTTACGACGTGGAAGGAAATCTGGATCGTTTGGTCAGTAATGAGGTTGTTGGTGTGCGCGTTCCTACAAATGGGGTAGGTGAGGGGGATTTTCCTGTAGGCGGATTCTTGTACAATATTCAGAAGTCACCGAACAATTATACCGGATTTTATGAAACCAATGCGTTCTATGGGATGCTGGATCTGAAACTGACGGATGAAATCCGTGTTGCAGGTGGTGTGCGTTTTGAAAATACCAATATCCAGTCGGCTGTGGATACAGCAAATGTGTATCTAGATCCATCGCTGACAGCAGCCAATGCCAACGGAACCGTAAACCTGAATCCACAGAATCCCAATTCGGCCTACAAGCAGGGCTACAAACCATATTATTCGGTCAATGCAACGTATACCCTCAACGAGAACATGAACTTTAGGGTAGCCTTCAATACCACACTGGCGCGACCTGAACTACGGGAAATTACCAATGTTTACGAATTTGACGCTTTCCAGATGGGATTGGTTGTCGGAAATCGCAACCTGAAAAACCAGTCGACGAAAAACCTGGATTTTCGCTGGGAGTGGTTCCCAAATAGTGGTGAGGTCATAGCCGTCTCGGCTTTTGGCAAAGAAATCAACGATCAATTGGTGAAGGTATTTAGCCTGCAGACCCAAGGATTGGCCGCAACTTTTCCGGAATTTCCAATCATCCAATTTCAGAACGACCCTAACCGGGGTCGGGTCTATGGGATCGAACTGGAGCTGGTGAAAAATTTAGGCTCTTTCTGGGAACCAGCGCATGATTTCTTCCTGGGGTCCAACCTGCTGCTTGCGCAGAGCAATATTAAGAAAACTCCGGAACGGCTCGCTGCCAACTGGTCCATCGACCGGAATGCACCGACCAATAGCCCGCTCTTTGAACAGGCTCCCTATAGTATAAATGCCTGGCTGAATTATAACAATAAAAACTGGGGTACAGATATCACAGCGACTTACAATACGGTAGGTGAAAGGCTGGTACAGATCAATCTTACCGGCGAACCGGATCTCTATACACGGCCATTTTCCATGTTGGATCTGGTATTCAGCCAGAAGCTGAATAAGAGGCTGCTATTTAAAGGTTATGCGAAGAATATCCTTAATCCGGCCATTAAAACGGTTTATGCCAATCCAAACACAGGTGGCAAATGGTATGGACGTGAATACCTCAACCGGAGCTACAAACGCGGTACAGAAATTATGGTTGGTTTTACCTATAACATTTTATAAGTATGAAACAGCAAGAAAAAAGGATGAAAGCACAAAGCCCGAATGCGATCGGATGGATATCCATGCAACAGGTAATACTTGTGCTGCTGAGCATTTTTGCGCTCTCCTGTAAACGGGAAAATTTAGATTATACGTTTGACTATAGACCTAACCCCGATGCTGAAAAAGCCTCGAATGTACGTTTGGTCAATTTATCTCAGAATGCACAGCTGATTGCCAATGGTGACAGTCTGACAAATTTCTTTGTGCCGCCACAGCGTATCGGGTATATTCCACCGGAGGAACTGACGCCACCGGGAACACGCTATTTTCCGAAAGATGGACGCTTGGGGCAGAGCTGGAGCGTACCCCAGGATCTCTTTCAGACCGATGGTACCATACGTTTTAG
>JAITLV010000136.1 GCA_031277685.1 Sphingobacterium sp.
CTCTTTCGCGCATGGAAAACGAGCCGAATGGCCTACCTCAAATTCTTTGAAAACTATTCTTTGGAACAGCTCAATCGCATTCCTGATGGTTTCAGCAATAACCTGATCTGGAATATCGGCCATATCATTGCCACACAACATAAATTAATCTATGTCGGATCTGAGGTAGAAGGACACATCCCTGAGAAAATCTTCAACAGCTATCAGTCCGGAACAAGGCCTTCAGCAGCTGTATCCCAACAGGAGGCGGATTTGCTTAAAAGATTGCTCCTCGAGCAGATTGAACCAACCATACGTGATTTTAACAACAAAAAGTTCGTGACCTATCAGGAACGCACAACGGGTACGGGCTTCCATCTTACTTCGATTTTCGATGCCTTCGAATGGAATAATTTTCATGAAGGGCTGCATTTGGGGTATATGATGAGCATTAGAAAGTTTATCTAGCGGGAGCCATATAAGGACTTACTTTTTACCCCTTAGAGCCGTTGGGAAGAGATTCCCTGTAACTTTGATCTGGAGTATACCGCATGCGACGGTTTTCTCAATTTTGGCAGATTTGGGTTAAAAAAAGGAAGCAGGATAGCCCTGTTTCCTTTTTTTACGACCCTAATCCAGGTAGAAGAAAAGTCGACTGAAGGTTTGATTCGGTACTTTTGGGGCAATAAAATAGGGTTGAACCTTTCCTTTATCGTTCAATTTTGGGAAAAAGAATCCTTCAGCACCCAGTTTACTTTTTGTTTCATCGCCGTCAAAAGCCCATTCGTTGTCCGTATTGGCCTTGGTGAAATTAACGGTGGAATTCCGCAGATCGGCGCTTTTGTCAAAATCCTTGAGTGGTAGATAATCGGCATAGACCCATTTGCCTGGAAGTACATTTTTTGCGATGTATTCCTTACGGACATCACCCGTAGTGGCATTGACCTTCTGCAATGAAATATCGATTGGAAAATCAATACTCTTGTCATAAATATAAAAGCCCAGTTTATTGACATTGGGATCAGCAGCAGGCGGTTTCACTTCCTGCACTTTTCCATCAAAATAGACGTAGTTAAAATTGACTCTGATGGTGTTATCAGGCAATTCGGCGCTGTAAACCACTTTCTTGGTCTCGGTATCGGTTAAAGTTACCAATCTCTTTTTTGGTATTTTGTAGCTATAAGCCGTTGCAAAATGGATATTGCTCTGGGGCTGGATGATAAAAGCACCATTTTTATGATCAAATACGGTGGTATCAATTGCGATCTGCAAAGGATGCTCACCGCCGTTATAGCCATTGATCAAAATATGCATCGCGCGCTCCACCTCAGCGTTGTCCTTATTGCAGGCACTGAAAAGGAAGGGAAAGCCAATCAGCAGGAGCGCAGTGGCTAGGGAATATAACTTCGTTGACAAATTTTTCATAAATTATAATTCTAAAACCTTATTAAAACGCATCATCGTATTAATGGGCGCTTCATTGATGATAAATAACTTGGAAATGGCCTTTGTGGGTGAAGGGACAGGAGCACCTGAGGTAAGCTGGCTAAATTCAAAGGAAGATCCTTCGGTATAGGGAATATCGGTCCCAGCTTTATAGATATAGGCCCGAAATAGCACCGAGGTCTTTTCGCCCTTGTAATCCTGAATGCCCAAGGGGAAGGGATCAAATACGATGGGTTGGGAGAAGGTGTTGGGTTTTAGATTTTTGATCCGTATGACCTCTTCAAACACTTTGGGGGTGAAATAGTATTTTCCAAATACAATATCCACAGGTTCCCGGTAATTTAATACATTGGACTGGAGCATATAGATCAACTGTACTTTGCCCTCCACAGGTGCCGGTACTTTTGGAAAATCGGCTATTTTTCCGTCCATGTAAATAACATTGAGATCCGTAACGGCCGCCGTATCGTTGGCTTTGATTTCCTTTTCAAGCAGAATTTTATCGGTCGCTTTGGACTTCATGGTAAATTTTAAACGCTGTTTGGCGGGGTCATTGAAATTATAGTTGGCACCGAAAGAGATGCGGCTAAAGGCTGGCGTTACCGTAGCACTAAAGGTATCCAGTTGTAGAATAAGTTCCTCATTGCTGTTATTATAACCACTTAAATTGATCATATGCACATTGGAATGATAGAGCAGTTCGTCGCCACCTTTATCGCACGAAAGGAAGGTGGATAGCAGAAAAAAGGCGATCGCCGTGGCTGTTAAGATTATTTTTGTTTTCATAACGATTGATTTAAAAGGTATATCCGATGGAAAGGCTAAAGGAGCTGCCCACTTTCCGGTTAAAAGTTTCTTTGTCGCCAATGCGCGTCTTTTTGGTTCCGTCTTCGGAGGTCTCGTAATAACCTTCCTCATATTTTTGGGAAAAACCAAACTTCCATTCGTAGATCTCGTTCCATTCCTGTGTCGGCCATTCGGAGTTCGACAGGCCTTTCCAGCGATCCTGTACTTTGAACGTTTCGGGTCTGTTCACATAAAAGCGGAACGGACCGTTCAACAGGTTGCTGAGGTTCAGTTTAAGATCCAGGTTTTTGTTTTTCAGTAATTTGTAGCTCAGCTGTGCGTCCAGCTGATTGCGCGGGCGCTCGTATTCGATCAAATCTTCGCTCATGGCTGTCATAAAGGTTTTATACCCCATGTGGTTAAACGCTACGTTAGCTCCTAAGCGGTCTCCGGCATACAGTAGGGCCGCATTATAAACAACGGGTATCTGTCCATAAAGCGGGCGCTTATTTTTCAGGAATTGTTTTTCGCGGTATTCAAAGGTATTTCCATATTTATCGGTACCCATGCCCTTTGCCATGAATTCAGCCGACTGCACTTCGGAGCTTTGAAGTGTCATGTTTCCGCTGAAATTGAAATCTTCCAGCAGGGAACCGGGCGCTATAAAGCCCATGTTTTTGCGGATATCAAACTCCAGTCCCTTTACTTTGGCCCATTCCGAGTTATTGGTGGTCACGTAGATGCGGTGCGACGAATCCATCATCTGTCGGTACAATTCGATCGGGTTCTGGAAATATTTATAGAAAAACCCGATTGAAATAACTTCCGCAATAGAAGGGTACCATTCAAAACGCATATCATAGTGGTCAATTAAGGTCGAAAGCACGCCTTCATTCCGACGGTAAGCACCGCCCAATGCCGGGTCCTGACGCACCATCTTAGAGTTTTCAATCAATGCCGGACGGACTACGGACTGTGAATAGGCCATACGGATATTGAAATCCTGTATGGGGGTCAAAGTCAGACTGGCCGATGGCAGGTAGCGCCAGGTTTTCTCCTCGGTTTCGGGATTTGCTGTCATGCCCACCAGTTTACCCGTTTTGGGATCAACAAAGCGTTGCTTGCGCATGGCAATGGTTCTGGCGTCCATCTGCAGGTCATTATCGCCATTTTGCAGACTTTTATACTTGAAGTATTCCGCACGTACGCCCCAGACCAGTCGGATCCACGAGTTGAAGCGGTTGTCGATCACGCCATAGATAGCCTGGTTTATATTTTTCCCTTCATAGGCACTAAC
The DNA here is from genome assembly GCA_031277685.1 of Sphingobacterium sp. Lineage (GTDB taxonomy): Bacteria > Bacteroidota > Bacteroidia > Sphingobacteriales > Sphingobacteriaceae > Sphingobacterium. The sequence continues at coordinate 3,509 of JAITLV010000136.1, forward strand.
GGAGAATGCCGCTGGATAATAAAACATGCCATGTAGGGGATCCGTAAACTCAAGGTATTTCGACCAGGTGTTCACGGGCGTAAAATTATTGGCACCGACCGAAACAATGGGCAGTGA
>JAITLV010000173.1 GCA_031277685.1 Sphingobacterium sp.
ATCTTTGAAAACCGATAGATAATATGCTGCGGCTTCCTGCGCGTTGCTGTCAAACCAAAGGTTTGGAATTATCTTTTGCATAGCTTTATATTTTTTGGTTATTTTTTTCTTTTTCAGTATCGCCTACATTTGATACTCTGCTATTCCATTTTATCTCAATTTTGATCATTTGTAGTCTTACAAATCTAGGAGATTTGTTCTTTGATCGACTTGGCATAGGATAAGAAATAGAATAACATGGCTGGGATACATAAGAGGTAGAGAGTATTTACAGCTTGTCCATTGAATCGACGATTTTATGGTGAAACCATAGATTCATCCGCTAATCTCTCCATCATCGTGCTAGTGGAATTTGCTAATCGTTCATCGGTCGAGCCAATGAACGATATTAAGCAGAAACTGTGCATTTTGGTAGGCAGAGGAATGATTCATTCCCCTTTTTTCACTTTTGATGCCATGGAGTTGGGCCGAAAAAGGAGCACCATCCCCGAATATCACCATTCTTCCTTTCCCAAACCGAAGGTAAGCACCATTTGCAAATCCTTTGCCCGGCAATTTGGGGATATAGTCTGGTATAGGCCTTTTTATCTGATTAGCATCGGCAGGTAAATAAATCTCATATTCTTCATCCAACAAAGAGATAATTTGTGCGGTTGCTGGGACTGTAAACCCGGTGCCACCCCAACACATTATACTGTCTATTTTTTTACCTGATTCAGCTGTGATTTCATTGGCTAATAATGTTTTTCTATCTCTTGAAAAAATTTCGGGATTGCCATCAGTGCGTAGTGCAAAACCATTAATGACATGAATACCGAATACTGCGGCAAGAGCTTGTACTGATCCGCCGCAGGGCATATGGTCGGTTACCAAAAATAAACTTCCGCCGTCACGTACCCATTGACGGAGAATTTCTATTTCCTTATCATTAAAAGCCGAACGGGTAGGCAGGCTCCAGTTTTCGGAATCATATAGCGCATTTACACTGATGAATATTTTTGCCTCTTTCAATCTTTCCAAATTGATTTTTTCTTTGGTACTTCTGAGCCGATATCCGTCCGCTTGCAGAAGATTTGAAAATGCTGCATAAGTTCCTCTCAAAGTAACCGGATTGTTGTGTGCCTCGTCAAAGAGGAGCAGCGGCCCATTACCGATCCCATAACGAGGATCGATAATGGGGTAATAAAACTGCTCATCAGCTACCTGCTGCGCCATTAGTTGCGCTATACCCAGCAGCATAATGGATAAGCAACCAATCATCCTTTTCATATTTTTTTTATTGGGATTATTAATCAGCCTTCAGCCAAAGGTCTTTTTCAAAACATGTCATCTGCTCCACCTTTCCATTGGCAGCAGAAAATGTCAAAGGAAAGGTCCCATCTTCGTTGAGGAAGAAAAGTTCAGAGCGTGGGGTAAATGAAATTGTTTTGTTATCCCACAATTGTTTAAGGATTAAGCCCTGTGTTGACGGTTCTATGGTAATTTTAAAATTGTTGTCATTGGCCATGAGGTAAGTTCCGGCAAGCAGTTTCAGTTGAGATGCGGTCAGACTTGCAATTTTATTGGGGTCAAAGGGTACACGCTCGCATACAATTCTGCCCAGGATTTTCGTTTGGTTAAAATCTCCGGACGTATTTTTTAAGAACTCAATAGCATAGCCTTCGTTTTTGGATTCAAAATGCGTGTCATCTTTACGGACGAGCTGATATCTTTTTTTCTGATCCCATAGCTGTGTTGCATACAGTGAATTATCTTGTTCGTCGAAAGCAATGAAAGCTACTTTATTGGGGAGTTGATAGTAACCCTGAAATGATTTCAGCGAAGTCTGATTTTGCTGGTGAGAGGTACCTGCAGCGCTGGTCTGCGCGAATGTATCGTTGCTGGCTAAAAGGCAACATGTTCCCATTAGAAGACCGCATGCCGCTCTAGAAATTTGGCGTATCGCTTTCGAGCGAATACTTGGTTTAATTTGTTGTATCATAATTTTTTGTGTTGATATGATACAAGAATAGGTCTTTTTGATAGGTTAAATGTCCGAATGGATGCAGTCGAACAAACTTCAATTGTCTCGTTAAGTTGATTGTTTACTATGGACTTTCATATATTCTGTAGGCGTAATGCCTGTTGTTTTTTTGAAGCTGGCATAAAAGGTTGTTCTTGAATTGAAGCCTGCCCTTATTGCGATTCCAAACATATCAAGTTGCTTGGCCTCTTCGGATAATAAAAGCTTTTTCGCTTCCTCCGTGCGAAGCTCGTTGATAAACTGGTAAAAATTTTTCTCCAGTCCATTGTTTATGATGTAGGACAGATCGTGCGGATTGATTCCGATATGCTCCGCGAGGGATGATAGTGTCAAAGCCGGGTCGAGATATAGCTTTTCAGCTGTAGTTTTTTGTACTAGTTTTTCTTCTAATGTGTCTACCTGTTGTGCTGTAAGTCGCTCCTCGGCTTTAACCTTTTTATGCTGCGCTTCGTTGATGAGGTTTTCTGTAGACTCAATTGTGTAAATTGAGCGTTGTGTTAGCGTGGCGTACCCAAGTGCCATTGTGCCCATAAAATATAAAATTGGGGCGACAGCACTAAAAACTAAATGAACCATAGCCAGCAGACGGGTAACAATCATCAATAATAGCGCAATCAATAGATACTTTAACCAAGCCATGTTTATCTTTTCTGTATAGGAAGATAGCTGGCGAATGTTTTTCTGGTGTATTTTAAAGAGGTTATAACAGGCAA
>JAITLV010000272.1 GCA_031277685.1 Sphingobacterium sp.
ATTTGTTGATTCAAAATTACTACTCTAGATGCTTCTTGCTCACAGACTTTAGATCAACAACGGGTAAAACTCGGTGAATGACTGAAATGAAAAGGTGAACTTCAAAATGCATAAAGAACCTTAGATCAATTTTATTAGCTCCGTGCCAAATACCATACCAGTTGGCCTGTGAGTTCAATAACGGCTTCTATGACTTTTTAAAGCATATCCCATATCTTTTTCAGAAAAAGTAGCTGTACGCAAGCGAACAGTTTATAGCGATATTGTTCACATGCGTACACCCTATTAAATGCCGACAAAAACATGAACTGAAGTCATAAGAAGTGAGCAGGTAAGCGATGTAATCGTCTTCCCGTTCATTAGCGAACAATATTGTTCACAATCGAACAGTGATTTTCGCATATAAACAAAGTTTATAATAACTATGTCCCCGACTATCCTTTAGAATGCACCTTTTTAGATAAAACCTTTGAACATCAATACAATTCAGAAATAAAACAGGGTCAAATTCTTTTAATTTTTGCCTTGTTGTCTATCGCTATTGCTTGTTTAGGGTTGTTCGGTGTAATCACATTCGCTATTCAATTGCGGATAAAAGAAATTGGCATACGCAAAACATTAGGCGCAACATTAAGCAACCTCGTTTATCTACTGTGCTCTGATATGGTTAAACTGGTCGGTATAGCCCTGTTGATTGCACTGCCACTGGGATGGTTATTGAGAATCAGTGGCTACAAGAGTTCGCTTATCGCATTTCGGTCAGCTGGTGGATACTTGTAAGCGCAGGGGTCATCGCACTGGTTATTGCTATCCTAACCCTATGTACCAGAGCAATCGCCGCTGCAAAAGCTAATCCGGTCGACAGTTTAAAAGTGGAGTAACTTTGGGTAGAAAATTCTTTGTCCTTGAACCTTTAAAGAGATTGGCTTGTTTCTCCTTTGAAGTCTATCGACTTTCCCTTCGGGACTTTATTGAGCTTTTCTTTGAATACCCGGTAGTTAGCGACCAAAGTGCTCACTTATGGTAAGCACTTTGGCCACAACCGGAAAGGCTTGCGTCAACAAAACTTTACGACTAGCTGATTTATTTGCTGGATTTCGCTCCTGCATTTAATCCCAGCTCTTTAGCTAAACGAATCAAATCAGCATCTCCCGGATTCTCCTCCAATCCCTGTTGAACGTATCTAATTGCCAGCTTTTTTTTACCATTACGTTGGCAGATAAGTGATTGGTAATAAGCAGCAAGGTAATTATAGTTATAATGACCTTGACGGTAGCTTGTCAGATATTCCAATGCTTCTTCTGGTTGATACCCAGTTTGGGCAGCATATTTCCCTAAATTCAATAACACAGAACCGTCATGGGGAATAAAACGACTATTTCCTAACGCCACATCCTTTGCTTTTAACAGATAGGTCCAGGCGATCGGCAGATTTTTAGGATGAATATCAAAAGCCAGATGCTGATAGCAAACCAAAAGATTTGGAGGACCTGTGGATAGATTCATCTCTTGTGTCTCAATTTTCTTGATTGCCTGCTGAAAATAGGCTTCCGCAAGAGGTTTCATATCCAATCGTAAACAAAACTCACCGAATTGCATCAAATTCCATCCTTTTAGGTTCGGGCCATTAAAATAAGCCAATACTTTCTTTAGTGAGAGTGTATCTTTATTATTAACAGCCTGATTGGCAAAAGGTCTGTAAAAAGTAAAATTCCGTTCGGGAACTAATCCATAGTAACGTTTCAATTTATCGGCAGTCTGCTGCAAAGCTGCAAAAGCATTAGATTCTGCTTTGTCATCATAGGGAGTATAAAACCTGTAGATACTTTTTAAAGCAAATTCCATCGTCATGCTTAAGATGTTGGTATGATCTGCTCGCGGTAGGCTATCATAAGTAAAAAATAGGTAATCATTACTAGCTCTCGACATTTCCCGTCCAATCTCACGGGCAAAATCTCGTCTCCGCTGCATGTCCTTTTCACCCACTCCACTATAAACAAAAGTATACTGTTTGTTGTAGGCATTCAACACGTCTTCAGTAAGCCTAAATGGCTTTTCCAGCCCCACTTTTTCAGGCGCAAGCAAAATATAACCGTTAAAAAGTTCAGGTTCAGTACGAAGTAGGTAACTTCCGAAACTAGCTGCAAAGGAGTGCCCCAAGTAAGTCGCAAAAGGTGAAGTATGATATTTTCGCGTTACAGTCGGAATCAATTGATTTTTAATAAAGGAAACAAAATGCTGACCTTCAATAGTGATATCGCCAGTTTCATATTGATATCCCATCCTTTCCATATTGGCATCTATTACAACAACCAAACTATTCGGAATCTCATAGCGTGCTTTACGAAAATAAGCAATCTGTTGTGCAATAAAGTCACCATTAACCATCCCGTAATTAACGGCATAAATAGCAGGATGACGCTGTGTATTGTCCCAACCGTCCCAATCTTGTGGCAAATAAACTTTATAGGATATCGTATCAAGGAGCTCAGGTGCATATAGGCTTTCCTGAAATACCTTAACCTGTGCAATCATGACGGATGTCCAAAGGGATAATATGAACAGCAAATAGATCTTTCTCATTACACTTTTATTTTAGACAAATAAAATAAAATGGCTCATCTAAAACTTGTAAAATACGGCCAATTTTATTTTGTAACCTTAAAGATCAAGTGGTTGTCAGCAAAGCTGGTAACCTCCCGAAAAAAACGTCGGGGATTCCTACCTGTTGCCTTCTGGTAAAGTTTGTTAAAATAGGCCTGATCATAAAATCCACTACGGTAGCAGGCCTCGGTAAGCGATATAAAATTCTCGCTAAAGAGCTTAGCTTCCATGGATTTTCGAAAACGGGAAATGATACGATACACATTAGGAGATAATCCCATATGTTTACGGAATAACCTATTGAAAGTTCGTTCGGACTGGTTCAACTGTTCCGCAATTGCCAAGGTCGAAAAATTACGTTCATCTGTCAGCAAAGTTAAAGCCTCTTCAAGGAGATTATCTGCCGGAACAGGTCTGTAAATCTGTAATAGATACTTTTCCAAGACATCCACCCGACTGTTTAGATCATTAGTGCCGAAGAATGCATCAAGCATATTGTGATAATTGCATTTACCATCCCATTCGGTGAAAATCTGTGAGGTATTTGTAGCAACATCACCGTAGTGTCGATCCATAAAGTGCCCTAATCCCAAAGGTTTAAAACCGATAGTCACCTTGTCCATTCTTCCGAAGAGCTCTACTTCCAACGGCTGCTTATATTTCCCCTGCAGAATTACAAGATACTGATTATCAATATCATGGCTTACTGTTATACGCTGTGCTGTAATCCGAGCATTTACATTTTTATGGATGTTAAATGAGGTAATTGTATTGGGAAAACTAAAATAGTGACTATAGAAATCAGCTGTTGTATTCAGGAAATAATAATACGCGATATACTGCTGAAGCAATGGGTCTTTTGGATAGTGTATCTGTAACTGCTCTTTTATCATAGAATACCATAGAATGCGTAATCAATCTTGAATAAATAATCGCTGTAACGATTAAAAACAAGTTAAGTAAGAATGGTTAACTTTTTGTTTTCTTGATTTCTTTAAATAAAGACATTATTGCTCTTTGAATTTACGATTAAAGTAAGCATCAACTACATGTTGATCCTGTGGAAAATTAAAAACTTCTTTTATCTTATTATCTTCAATTTTCCAAAGCAAGCAGGACATGTTGTTTAAGCCCTCACCATCTTCATCGTTGCTCCAATTACGGTGGCAATCAATGACATGCTCTTCACTAACGCCCATAACGATGCCCTCAGCCTGAAAGTTATATTTCCCCAATTTAGCCAAATAATCAACGATTCCCGTCACTCCTACCTTCGTGCCACTTAACGGGTGTGCACCTGGGATATGCCATTTTACATCAGGATGAAAAACTTCGCTAAGCTCCGCGACATTATTATTTGCATAGGCCTCAAAGAAACGATGTATCAATATTAAATTTGGATGATTGCTATTAGTCATTGTTGTTTAGATTATAGGTTAGGCCTTTGCAAACCAGCAAGGGCAATTCGATTCCTGATTCATTTTAAGGGCAATTTAGCGTTAAAACTTAAAAAAACAAATGCACGATCATAAAAATTTGTGATCATACAAAAAGCCGCGTCTCGCGACGTGGCTTCTAAACTAAATTTATAAACATGTGATTCACTAGCGGTCAGCTTTTGCCATCACTAAGCTAGCCCCAAATTATGAGCTTCTATTTATAGGAATTGATCGATTTGGACACTCTCCAATCTTTACCTTCACGCACTAAGGTAACAAGATCGGTTTTGGTGAAATTTTCAAATTTCAACGTAACTCTGGCCACCATATAATCTGTAGACTGTTCAACTACATCTGTGCTAACTGTACAATTCAAGTGGATATTTTTTTGCTTTTTCAAGGATTTAACTACAGCTTCGCGGCTATATGACTTTAAGGTTCCCGTTTGGACCTTTAGATTAAAATCCTCAGCAAACAGCTGCTCTATTCCAGCCGACTCACCTTCCGTGATCACGGCAACATAATGCTCTAGCGCAAAGTCTGCGGTTGATAGATTAACGCTGAGTGGGTTGGATTTTGAACCCGGTCCTTCAGCTGCCATAGCAAACGTTGATACGGCCAATAAAGCTGCTACTGTGAATGTTTTTACAAGAGTTTTCATACTATCTTTTTTTGTTTTTTTTTACCTTGCTTAACTGTTGACTCAAAACGATCGCTCAAAATGCTTGTTGCCCACGGATTTTAGATCAATAACCAGCAAAAGTCGCTGAATGACTGAAATGAAAAAGTAAACTTCAAAATGCTTAAAGAACATACGATCAATTTTAATAGCTCCGTGCCAAAGACCATACCAGTTGGCCCCAAGGTTCATTTATGCCTTTTAAAGCCCATTATGGGCGATCTAAGCTCTTCTTCAAAAAAACGAAATGTACGTATACGAACAGTTATTAACCGAATTGTTCGCATACGTACAGGACATTAAAATGAAATAGAAGTCTAATTTTCTGTGCATTTTGAAGTGAATGACGATATACAGTAAAAAAGAAACGTACTTATTTGCCTGATCAGAGAGCGTACTTGTTTGCCTGATCAGACAGATCAGGCACCAATTTTTTTCGCGGGGGACAAACAGGCTAGTAACAGGGTACAAGCGCGCTAAACATAAGGTTTAACTGGTCATCTTCGAGGGAATATATCCGAATTACAAACTCATTCCCAAGGTAAACGCGACGCCTTTAGATTCCAGGTCCACATTTCCGTAGCCTATCCCTGTCAATGGCATTTTAACAAAAGGTTTTACACCGATATTAATTTTATCGTTGATTTTCTTCTCAATAGAGATCGAAAAATCGGCAACACCGAAGATATGCTGGTTCTCTCCATTCACTTCGTAGACGGCACTTTTCTGAGATCCGCCGTAGCTACCTCCGTTTTCATAATCAAAAGTGTATTTTTCCTTTAGCATAAAATAACTCGAAAGTCCAGCGCTAACATTAAACTTCACTTTTTTACTTTTCAATACCGTATAACTTGCTGTCAATGGTACATCAAGAACATCACATACCGCACTCACATTGCTCGGCAATTGCGTCATTTCGGGTGGATTTGATGGCGCATAAAATTTATAAGCTGACTTATAATTCTTTTTAGCATAAGTAGCTCCCACAGACACGCTTAATCCTTTTGTGAGGGGATGAGAATAGGCTAAACCTATATTTTCACTAAGTGAGGATTTTCCTGCTCCACGCACGCTGGTCAAATCTGGCCCCGCCAAAAAACTAACAACCGAGCGCTCTCTTTCCTGCACATTGGATCCTATACTTTCGTTGGGTTGATAAATGGCCGCTAGACGCTCTCCAAGCCCTTCAATCGGTTCTTCTTTTAAGTTGAAATGAGGCAGTTTCCGATTGTTATAGTCCAGGCGTGGAATTGTCACTAGCGTGTTCAGCTTTCTTTCTTGCACCCATATCGGATTTACTTCAGCGATCTTTGTTAAACGAATATCCTGCAGTACCACGGTTGCATTCGGTATCAGATGTG
>JAITLV010000304.1 GCA_031277685.1 Sphingobacterium sp.
CTCCTTCGACTCCAAAAAATTGTCCCTATAGGAAGACATCAATTGATACTCCTTGCTATCAATAACGCTTTTCAACTGGATCTCGGCATTTGCAAAATCTGCAGCCTGTCCCTTCGCCAAGATAGGTTTATACAGGTAGGTTTTAGCCAAGTAAGCCTGTGCTGCACCTTTGGTTGCCCGACCGATCATTTTACTGTCGGCATAGAGTGCTGCCCGCGTTGGCAACAATTCCGATGCCCTCTTAAAGTCATCCACGATTAGGGCATATACGGCCCCCGCCTGTGCATTGCCGGGATAGTAATCTTCTTTGGTCTCGACAGGTTTATTGATCAGCGGAATGGTTTCGCCAAACAACATGCTCAGGTGCAAATAGTTCAGTGCTCTCAAAAAATACGCTTCCCCCAATAACCGATTCTTTCTATTTTGATCTATTTCGCCTTCAAACTTCTGAATCCGATCGATGGCTAAATTAGCCGCAAACACCCCGTTCCAAAAATCTCTCCAGGTCTGAGCTGCCATCCCATCGCTCGCAGGGGTATTGTACGTGTCCTGATACATGGGTTCCCATTTAAAAGTATGGTTGTAATCGTCCCCGGGTGCCAAGAGCTCGAAATACAAACTACGAGCATATCCACCCTGTGTGCGGCCGATTAACGCTTGGTAGGCCGGTATGACCGAATTTTCCAATTGATCTGCTGTTTTATAATAGGTATCTGTCGACAATTCCTGCGGATTGGAGAGATCCAGATTTGGTTTGCAGCTAGAAAACTGTATCAGCAATGCAGCAGCTGCGAGTTTTATATAGTGTTTGTTCATGGTATCGAAATGAAAATTAAAATGTGAATTGAATACCCATAAAATACTCTCTTGAATTTGGAAAGCTCAACCCCCAAGGCGTTTGCCCATCGATACCACGGCTTAGATTGGAGCGTGTATCGCCCGAGCCCACTTCAGGATCATAACCTGAATACTTGGTAAAGGTCAGTAGGTTTTTTGCGCCTACGTAAAACCGCAGTCGGTCGATCTTCCAACGTTCAAGTCTAGGACTTGAAAAACTGTAACCAATGTTGACGACTTTGAGCCGCAAATAAGAACCATCCTCCACAAACCTGTTGGATGCCCTTAAATTTTGATTCGGGTCGCCGAGTACTGCACGTGGAATATTGGTATCTGTATTTTTGGGATAGATGGTCGTTTCACCGGATATGGGATTTTTGAAGACAAGCTCCTCCGCACGATAACGATCCAGCGTCGATGCAAAATTATTGTAGTAATGGTACATTCCCTCGCCCCAATAGCGGCTATTGTTGTAGATGTCGTTTCCTTTACTTCCCTGCCACATCATCGACAGATCAAATGTGCCAATCGAACTGTTGTAGTTTACATCAGCATTGAAGCCGTAACTAAAATCAGGTATTGGGCTTCCCAAAAAATCCTTATCCTGATCATTTAAGACCTTGTCGCCATTTCGGTCATTGAAGCGTATATCGCCCAATGCTGCGTGGGGTGCAAAAGCTTTATCGGCATCCAATTGTGCCTGACTGGTATATAAACCGTTGGTGGTGGAGCCCCAAAATTCCCCTACCGAACGACCAACTGCTGTTCTTGTGACGTTTTCACCCCCAGGAGAGATACTTCCCCATAAAATTTCATTATTGTTGCCTAGACTCAGCACGCGGTTTTTCACAAAAGAAATATTGGCGCCGATACGATAGCCAAAATTACCGACCTGATCTTTGTAGGAAGCCAGGATATCCCAGCCCCGATTCCGTATGCTACCGGCATTCAGCACGGGAAAGTTGTTACCATAGCCTGCGGTAAACGAAATGGGTACATTGATCAGCATGTCCTCGGTCTTTTTATTATAGTAATCAACTGTCAAAGCCAATTTATGATCAAAAAGCTCCAGATCGAGACCAAGATCAGTTGAATACTGACTTTCCCATTTTACATTCGGATTCGAGGGAGTCTGTGGCAGGGCCCCCGTGACCATCACATTGTTCAGGTAATACCAGACATGGTCGAAACTAACTGTCCGTTGATACTGATATTGTGCAATATCCGAATTACCCAGAAGCCCGTAACTAGCTCGGAGCTTCAATTCGCTGATTGCAGGAAACGCTTTCATAAAGGATTCCTGGCTGATCCGCCAGCCTGCAGATACCGAAGGGAAATTTCCATAGCGGTATTGATTACTAAAGTTGGCCGATCCATCCCGCCGCATGTTAAAGGTCAACAGGTAACGATTGTCATAATTATAGTTGATACGCCCCAGCAGGGAATACATGGCCGACTGTCCCACACCTGACCCCACAAGACGGGAACTCGCCAGGGATGCCGAATTAAGGATCAAAACATCTGGGCTTGGCAAACCGCGGGCCCCAGCATTGACAGCATTATAACGGGATTCTTCCGAAGTAATCCCCGCCAAAGCCGAAATCGCATGCTTACCAAAGTTATTTTCATAAGTCAGCGTGTTTTCAAATAACCAGCGGTTATTCTGGCTGCTGGAAATATTGAGTTCATCCGGATTATGGTTCTGATATTGTCCGACAGCGTAGTTACCTATATACCCCTCATTCCTCACCCGGCTAAGGTCGATCCCCATATTAAATTTGTAAACCAGGCCTTTTATAATCTCATAAGTAGCCCAGGCATTGCCGTTTACCGAAAAGTTGTCATTGACGTTTTTATTGAGGTATGCATTTGCCAATGCACTCTGAACATCCGTTCCATTGCCAGCTCCGGCAAAACCAGTGCTGCTGTTGGCATCGTAGAGCGGTAATGTCGAGGACCACTTTTGCGCATCGATGATATTTTT
>JAITLV010000037.1 GCA_031277685.1 Sphingobacterium sp.
GCTGTCAAGAAAACCGAAAAGATGGTGTTGGGAGTAGGAAGCAATGAGGTTGCCATTAGTACTGATAAGGCCAAAGTGACTGAAAAGAAAGTGACTTTGCCCCCGCGTTGGATCAAAGGGCTGACTTCGGTTCAGTTATATTTGGCGGGAATGGAGCTACAGTTTGAATTAAATAAAATTCAGCTTATCCAATTATTTCAGGGTATTCCAAAAGGGAATGTGAAAGGAGAATTCTATTTGACGAAAAGAGCTAACCGATTTGTGTTTTCCCCTATAAGTACAGGCGATGCGGTACGTATTGGTGGTATACAGCGATTACGTTTATTGGAGGGATTGCTGACCTACGCAGATAAGTTGCTTGTTTATCAGGAAAAAGGAGGTGAAAGTGCGGCTTTTGTTGCTGACTTTGGTAAAATGAGACTGACTCTTGCCTTGTCACCAGATAGTTATCGCGGATTTTCGGGCGAAGGTAATGTATTGGAAAATATGATTAAGGCCGTTCCGGATGAATGGATTCATGCCGTCAACGGATTACTCAAATCCAACGAGTTATTTGATCCAACAATGCTTTCAATTGAGCACGATGTCGACTTTGACACGATGGACACCTTGTCAGCATCATTATCTTCCATCGGGTTGCTGGGTTATGATCTACATAGCCATCAGCACTATTATAGACGACTGCCGTTTAAGATGGAACGTATCTTGGCATTGAACCCAAGACTAAAAAATGCAAAAAAACTCGTTGCGACAGCAGGTGTACAATTTGTTAAGAATACAACAGATTATATCGAAGCTAGAGTTGATGGATCAGGGGTGCAACATACCGTCATTATACAGGGCGACAAGCATCAATGTACCTGCAATTGGTTTACCAATCATCAGGGAAAAAGAGGGCTATGTAAACATATACTAGCCGTCAAGATGTTGAATGGGTAACCTGTTTGTTGCTTCATACGTTGCTTGCTGTGAAGTATGAAGTAACAAAGTATAGTGGTCAAATATTTAAAAGCAAAGCTATAGGAGATTTGACCGGTTCTGTGTCGAACTAGTCTAAGATCTCCTCGTATGTCAATGTGTTTTTACTCTTTGATACACGAATAGTTATAAATGTCGGAACGATACCTTTGCCATTGGGACGGTACATGGAATAAATATAGGAATCATTGTCGTGATAATTAGCCCGTAGCGTGTCACCTTCATATCTGTCTACCGCAGAGGTATGAACTTCTATTCTTTCTTCCATTTTGTCACTCCAGGTACGTTGATCTATAAAAGATTGTTTGTCTTTTTCAGAGATAGATAGTTCAAATTGGTGTGTGTAATCTCTTAACCCGCCACTTTGGTTGGAAATAATTTTAAAATCATCGTTTAGCGTGATATGCTGTTCGCTGAGTAGTTTTCTTGCATCAGATTTAGAGAATAATAGATCATCAAATAGCAAGTATAGCGTGAATATAAGAAAAGGTAAGATTAAAACAATCGAGACGATAGTTCCCAATTTTTTACGGCCAGACTTTTTTAGGATCCAATATATTAAATAGATGAATAGGCCAGGGATGCCAAACCATATCAAAAAAATCAGCGCATATAGTGTATACATTTGTTAATCGTTATATTTAATTTTCGTAATATCCACACGCTTAACCTTTTTATCTCCTGTATTTAATATTGATTCCCTTTTACTTTCAATCAAATAAGGAACCCCAGGATCGTACCAATATTCAAGATGTTTGTTGTCTGTGATATGAAGCGTTGACGTTTTGATCATTTTATCCATTTCTTTATCGGTGATGCCCAGTTGTGTGAAAAGATCAGTAAGGTACGCTTTGGTATCTTCGGTATTCAAAGCGGATATTTGATTGATTATGCAATAATTATCGTCGAGGTCTACAGCTTTTACATAAATCTGTACATCAGCACGTAGCGCGTTGTTCCCAAATGGATTGCTCAATTCATCCTCATAACGCAAGGTATCTGTAATTGGATAGGCGTTGCCAAAAGGAAGGTGAAACAAGAGCATATCTTTCGCGACCATCTGTTCGACCAGTTCTTTTGAACTGAATATTTTATTAACGGCCTGAAGTATTTTTTCAGTTTGTTCCAGCGACATTTTACCGGATTTTTCCATATGTTTGAAAATGGTGCTGTAGATGCCCAGTGTTCTCGCTTTAATTTCTTCCAGATTTTCGAGCTCAACAAATCTTCCAAGTTCATCTGTCCGATAAGTTGCTTCCATAATCATATCTCTTGCAATACTTTTTATCATATTGGCGGTGGAATCATCAGAATTTGTGAATTGGGATAAATCTATGTCATAAGACCATTTAATTCTATAGCCAGTATCAGAAGAATCTAATACTGTAAAATTGGTTTGAAAGGAGGTAGATATATTTTTTATAAGCTCGTTCTCCTGCCATTGCTGCTTTACTTTCGTAATTGTAAAATTATAAGAATCTCCCGTTGCCCAATAGGCGATAAAGGGGATACTGTCAGCCTTCGTTTGACCTATTATTTTTTTGGCGATTAAGAACAGAAGCAGCAAAAGATAACTTGTTTTCATACTTTTTGTTATTCAATATTTTAAATATGGCTTCACATACTAAAGTATGGTTATTTTTTCTGATAGTTATAGTCCTAAAGCTCCTAATCCACTAATAATGTCTAAATAGATTTGCGGTATATGTACATTTCCAAAATTTTTACGGGTGACATCGGTAATACCAGCATGCGAAATGCCCCGGGAAGCGTGTATATACTTAAAGCTGGCACCCCAGACTGCACTTTCTAATGGGACCATCCCATCATTTTCACCTACCAGTCGCCTCAGGTATTTAAAACTCAATGCATACAATAAATCATCCTGTGGCTTATTCATTGTCGAAGCAAGGCTCTGATAAAATACATTGTCCATATTGGGGTTGAGCTGGTTGAAAACACGCATTTCTTTTACACTGAGATCTCTGATTAGTTCGATTGGTGCGGGAGATTGCCCTCCAAATATGAAAGAAAGACGTTGGATCAGTTTTTTTGCAACGGAATCTCCGGATAGATGTTTTTCCATTAGATAATCTGCTATTGGTGTTCCTAAGTGTGGCGTGGATATTGTGCTTAAGGAGGCCACCATTTGATGTCCGTTTAGCGTTGAAATAAAATGGCGGGCGTCTATCCCACCTTTAGAATGCGCGATGAGATTAAATTTAGTTGCACCTGTTTTTTCTGCAAGATCTGACAGATTTCTTTTCAGCATCTGCGCATTGTTAGCGACGGTGCCCCATCCATCGGTCTTGCCATAAAAAAATGAGATATTGTTTTTTTTGAAGATTTTGGGAATCCTGCCCCAAAACAAACTACTATCTCCCGCAGCTGTACCATGGATCAATATGATAGGATATCTTAATTTCAAGGCAGTCATTGGCTTTTTTTATACATTTTCATCCATCCAATAGATTTTGCAAATCACCTTTATAAACAAGGAAAAAATCACTTGGATTTTTAACAAGGAGTTGAAATATGTTTTTTCTTAGTCCTTGAGGAGAATATGTGCCACATAATTTAGTCATGTTTTAACCCTATTTCCATTCCCAGTTTTCATCAATAATATAACCGATCTTTAGGAAATCGGCCAATTCTTTCAATCTGCTGATGAGTACATTTTTATTTTCTATTTTTTCTTTGGGTATAATCAAAGACTGACCATCTTTTAAGTTAATATAAATGTAAGATTGTAATTCATATATTTCTTTTATCTCAACTGTTGCGACTTTACTCTCACTGTTATTGTCTGTTGCGATGATGTATTCATTGCTGAATTCCACTGTTGATAGTTTTCCGAATCTTTCATTCCAATGTTCTTTAATAAAAGCGCTGTAGTGATTGATGTAACGTTTTCTCTCGCGGATCGGATAGATGAAAAACCATAGGATAGGTACGATGATAAAGAACAAAGCCCATATATATTGTTTGTTTAGAACAAACATCAAGCAGAACGGTAGGTAAAAAATAGGTATGATAATTTTATTTCGTTGCCGCTTTTTTTTAATCCGTTCAGACTTCGAAGCAATAAAAAGTTGATGGTTTAGATAGTCATTCTCATCAAGGGTGTAGCTTATTTTCATGGTCTATATTTTGGTGCTAATACATATCTTCTTCATCAATAAAATTAAAACCAGTATTGATCAGTAGCTGGAGATACTCGTCGAAACTATCCGCTATGACACGAAACTCATCAGGGTCATGCACGAAACGTACGATTTGTCCTTTTTGACCTTTTCCTGAGGGGCTGAAATCCACAAATAATTGAGAAGTTCCGCCATTGTTCATACAATCGGAAAAATGAAGCCATTTTAAGTCCGTTGATGTATCAGTAATCTTGTTATCGATCGCTACATGATCGTATTTTCGGTCAATATAGTCGGCATAATAGGTATGTGCAATATGTTGATTGTCGACCATCTCCTTAGATGATAGTAGGTAATAAGGATATTCATTTAAGTCAGAGCCTAGAAAGAAGAAGGCAATTTCTTCATCGGCATAAGTCCGCCAATAAGTCCCGTCGACATATTCGAGCAAATCTACCAGTCCCTGAGGGATTGCCGGAAATGCTTCATGGAGTTTCTCTAGATCTGTTTTGCTTGCACCATGTTTAATCTGCTCAAAATGATTCCAGGTTTCTTCACCACCATTACTATAGTATGCTTTCTTTAAACCAGATAAATAATTGTCTACTATTTTCATTTGCTTTTCTTCTTGTCAGTGAAGTTAGCCAAACTTTATGATAGAATAAAAGTAAATTGTAGTGTATTTCCTTTTCTGTCTGCTTTTTATAACGAACCTAAAATTTTAAAATCTCGGAGGAAAACTAGAAAAATATTGTTACGAAAAGTTAAAAATGTTTTGTTAATAATTCATTAAATGGTTAATTTAATGAAAATTTTCAATTATGAAATCTAATCGCCTATTTATTTTCCTTGTTGTTTTTCTAACAACGGTAGCTACTTCTGTGTTTAGTCAACAAAATTTTAACTTTTCATTTGATCAACCGATTATAAATCCCTGGTTCAAGGTTGGTGATACAACGGCTTTTAAGAGTGGTATAGATCACGATACGTATTATAGTTCAAAAGGAGCGCTTCGGATTGAAAGTATAAAGAAGAACAGCGCTTTCGGAGGGATTATGATGTGGTTACCATCAAATTTAAAGGGGGATTCCATTGAAGTGTCTGCGATGATCAAGCGTGAGAATATCATCGCGGGGTCTTATGCGTCGATGATGTTACGGATCGATCCCAAAGTCTTTTTCGACAATATGGCTAACCGCCAAATGAATGGGACAAAAAACTGGGAAAATATTAAGCTGAAAACTAAATTGGTGCCAAACCAGACCGAAGGGATATCCATTGCATTTTTTCTTTCTGGGGAGGGTAAGATGTGGGTTGATGATGTGCTCATTACTGTAGATGGTAAGGATATTACCAAAGAAGTAGGAATGTTTGTGCCATTTGCGAAAGGGATCAGTGAACCCGAAAGTTCGGGGATCTCTGATTTTAATACTACGCCCGAGATTGATCAACGCTTAGTGGATTTGGGGAGAATATGGGGTTTCCTGAAATATAGACATCCCGCTGTGGCGCAAGGAAAATATGATTGGGATCAGCAGTTGTTTAAGTCCATTGACGCTATTATTAGGGCAAAGGATAATAAATCTGTTGAGGCTCATTATGCGATGCTCTTAGACAGTCTCGGTGCCACGGCCAACTATGCCAAGCCACAGCTTGAAAATGTGGTTCATGAAGTAGATTACAGCTGGATTGATGGTCTCTCTTTTAACAATGATATCAAGAATAAATTAAGACGTATTCGCTACAGTAATTTTGATCAACACCATTATTTTGGTTTTGTTGGAGGTGCTGGCAATGTCCTTTTCAAGAATGAAAAAAAATATGAAAATGTATTTTCTGCAGATGCGGGGTTTCGTTTATTGGCGCTCTTTCGCTTTTGGAATATGATCGAATATTTTTCCCCCTATAAACATCTGACGGATCCGAAATGGGATGCTGTTTTGCAGACCGCTGTGCCTGAAATGATCCTGAGTCGGGATGATCGTTCTTATGGCCTTTCACTTCTCAAGATGATATCCCAGGTAAAAGATGCACATACTGGACTTTGGAGCATGCCTAAAGGGCTGATAAATTATTATGGCAAGTACAGTATACCGGTAGAGATCCGAATGATAGAAGGAAAAGCTGTGGTAACTAAAGTTTTCGATAGTGAGAAATCCGGAGATAAACTTAGCATAGGAGATGTGCTCATCAGTAAGGAACATAAAAAGATTGAAGAAATCAGAGATTCGCTTTGGGCTTACATGAGTACACCGAATGAAGCTGTGGCCGACCGTGATCTGGCGCGAAAGCTTGTGACAAGCAATAGCGAGATTGTGCCCTGTGAATTAGTGCGTGATGGCCGGCCGATTAAAGTAGATATTGCTGCGATACCCTCTAGCCAAATTAAACCTGCTTCAAGAGATACCGTGCCTTTTAAGATGCTGGACAATAATATTTTGTATATCAATCACAGTTTACTGCGTGGTAAGATGATCACAGAAAACAGGGCAAACTGGAGCAAGGTAAAAGGTATTGTGATTGATGACCGCAATTATCCCGGTGATTTTTTAGTATTCAAGCTTACACCCTTGTTGTTGACCGAGCCTACTAATTTCGTTCGTTTTACCAGTACGAGTCTTCAATATCCTGGAACTTTTGTAATGAGCAACCCATTACAAGTTGGGGAGAATGCCAATGATTGTTATCAGGGGAAAGTGGCTATTCTGGTCAATGAAGATACCCAGAGTTCTGCTGAATATCATGTGATCGCTTATCAGGCAGCTGCCAATGTCAAGGTTTTTGGATCACAGACAGCGGGTGCTGATGGCAATGTCAGTTCCATAGATTTACCGGGCAATCAGCGGACAATGCTTTCCGGACTGGGGGTATATTATCCCGATCAACGTGAAACCCAGCGTGTAGGTATTAAAATTGATGAGATTGTCAAACCGAGTATCAAGGGGATTCGCGAAGGTAGGGATGAGGTAATGGAAAAAGCATTGGAGTATTTAAATAAATAGGTTAATTCTTTCATCTGTGGGTAGTTATTGTGGTGTGATACATTTAAAGTCAGGCACGCTAAGAGGAATTAGTTTTTGTAATTAAAATGCTAAAATATTTAGTATTTTAATTATTTTTGGTTACCTTTGTAGTGTTCATTTACAGAAGTAATACCAAGAAAATAAACAATTATGTTGTCCGATCAAACTTTAGTATCCGATATAAAGGCAATTATTGCGCAGTCCAAAGATAATGCGATTCGTGCTGTCGATCATCAGCGCACATTGATGTACTGGCATATTGGCAAGCGTATCTTTGAAGAAGAACAGCAAGGAAAGGATAGGGCTGATTATGGAAAATATCTTACAAAGTATCTGGCCAAGGCGCTAGAGCCTGAATTTGGTAGTGGATTCTCGCGAAGGCAGATTGAGTTGTTTAGACAGTTTTATCGCGTTTTTCCAATTGCGAATGCACTGCGTTCGCAATTGAGCTGGACACAATACAGGTTGTTGATGCGGCTTGACTTGGACGAACAACGAGAATTCTATATGGCTGAAACCATAAAAAATAACTGGACATCACGGCAGCTGGAAAGACAGGTTTTTAGTAATTTATATGAACGCCTGCTGCTTAGCAATGATAAGGACAGTGTATTGGCTGTCGCAAAAAAAGAAAAGATGCCTTCTGATGCCAAGGAAATTATCAAAGATCCAATGGTACTGGAGTTTTTAGGGTTGAAACGTGAAAGCGCCTATTATGAAAAAGATCTTGAAGGCGCCATTATTGTTCATCTTCAAGAATTCCTTCTCGAATTAGGAAATGGCTTCTCCTTCGTGGCCAGACAAAAACGCATCCATATAGAAGGTGATGAGTTTTTTGTTGATCTGGTCTTTTACAACCGTCTGCTGCAAAGTTTTGTGATCATTGAGATCAAGACACACAAATTAACCCATCAGGACATTGGTCAATTGCAGATGTATGTCAATTACTATGACCGCATTGAAAAGCTTTCACATGAGCATCCTACTATTGGTATCTTACTATGTGCGAGTAAAAACGATGCGGTCGTCAAATTTACCCTTCCCGAAGGCCAAAAACAAATCGTTGCGAGTCAATACGAACTTTACCTGCCTACAGAGCAGCAATTGTTGGATGAGATGAATAAAGAGCTACAGAGCTTTGTAAACAAAGGTGCTGATGGGTAAATCTATGAATTTTGACTCTAGGTCACCGACTCCTCAAACGTCGGTCTTTCACGTTTTCCAGCGATGACCTCCTGTATTATGGATGCAATATTCTTATTGATATGGTCATTGGGCTCTAATTTAAGCGCATTTTCAATTGTTGTGAGCGCTTCCATATCGCTATGCGCGATGAGCAGATTCATGGCATGATTGCCCATCAATGCACTATCATTTGGGTTTCTTTTCATTGACTCGCTCGAATAAAATAAGGCTTTATCCAGTTGCTTGAGATGCATTGCCTCCGTAGACGCCTCCATAGGAATCAGATGGTTTTCCAGTTCTATGTTAAACGCGGCTTCTAATTGTTCTAGCGATTCAACGTGTCGTTCTAGTCGTTGTAGTGCCTTGGCCATCATAAACATGCTCTGCCAGTGATCGGGTATAATTTCAAGACATTTTTGAAAGTCCAGGATTGACTTTTCAAGTGCTAGGGTTTCAGCAGGAGTGCTTTTTTTTAGACTTAATCCGTCCAGATAGATCAAACCTTCTTGTCTATTGCAGGCCTCCTCAAATAGTTGGTTGAAGCTATCCAGATGTTTCTTTTCTGCAGCATAAGCATCTATTTTATCAAATATGGATCCATTGAGCAAATCTTCGATTTGGTCAGATTTTAGTTCTTTCCAGCTTTCGGAATACGGATTCAGAACGAAAGTGGCTCCTCTTAAGCGATCAAATAGATCTTGGCCCCTGATGCCAATATAGTTCGCCTTTCCTTTCTTGATTATACCTTTATCAAAGATTCTATTTATGGAGGTAAATATAGGAATTTGCCCACCTTCAAAAGTGGCTGTTCTTATGGTGACGTTTTCTGGATTTTGGTCATCCACTTCAACACCATGTTGATCCATAGTTAACAGGTATAAATTATTCCACAATAGTTTTTGATAGAATTCCTTTTGTGCCGAGCTGTTGGGCATTCCCTCAATGAGATGTCGTTCCAGTTCATTTTCAGGAGTAGCTGAGATTGTTTTCTTGCTCTTAAATATGTCGAATAGCCCCATTTTTTATATTAAGTGTATACTGTATTTTAAAAATAATAAAGATCTTTTAGAAATGGAGTGTTCGAATTTAATTTACGATCAAATTGCAAGCTCAATATTCTCAGGATCCCATGAGCTATTATGATAGATTTAAGCAGATGTTTTACGGGCTGTTGAACGGAAATTTTACTAGAATATCTTATGTTTTGAAGACCGAATTTTAATCCACACTGGTTTTTTTAATTTTATTTTTCAAACATAGAATATTTTGTACATTTGTATCGAATAAAATCGAAATAGAAATGGCAGAAACTGTACAACCAAGAGGTCCAAAGACAACTGATAATAATGCGAATCAAACTCATTACTACAAAACATTGGTAGTGGCTATCGCTTTAGGTTTAATCGGTACATTTATCCGTTTTGTACCGGATGTATGCACTGCACTGGACCAACAAACATTTTTGTTCTCCGCGATCGCAAATATCTCCATGATCGTAGGTGCTCTTATCGCTTTCAAAACCGTTTTCGGTATTTTGGGATTTGGAAAAAATCGCGACTAATTAAAAGTCATTTAAGATATTAAAAGCCTCAGTAGAAACTGAGGCTTTTTTTGTGGTATATACATCATCTAATAAATGAAGAATGCTACCGTTAAAACCAGTGGATAGCAACAAGCGTGTAAGAATCCCTCAAGAGAATAGTTTAAAGAGGGAATAGGCGAATTATACGGCAGGCAGTTAAATTGCCGTAAGCGTTATTGGATGCTACGGCTAGGGTAGTTTAATTATATAAAAAAGGCATCATTTACTTAATAATTGATGCCTTTTTTATATAATTGAGATATAGATTATGCAAATAATGACCAGGTACCCCATGGAATACGAGCGAGCATTAAAATCAAACCTATGATGTAGAAAATCACAACAGTTTGATTTGCTTTTCTAGGGTTTTCCATTTTTTTAGCTTTCGAGTAACCAATGGTGATTAATACAATGGCGATAATCATGGTCAATGGATGCTCAATGATTTTTAAACGTAATGTCGGATCTTTCATTACACTGCCAGAAATCATGGATGGATATTTCAGATAGAAGTATAATATCAATCCCACCAATAGTTGAATATGCGATACGATAAATCCCAATAAGGCAATTTTACGGTTGTAAGGTTTGTTGCCTAAATAGTTTGATAAGGTGATCACAATAGATATCACCAAGGCTAGCAATAATACTATTGCTACAGTTGAGTGTAAGTGTAACATAAAAGCTCTCTTTAATTGTTTCCTAAGTTAGCAAAGATAAAAATATAATGAATGTATTTGTTAAAAATCATTGTTCTAGCAGAAATACCTCTGCAATTGGGTTAAATAGGTACATGCGTTTGCTGCTCAGCTCCATGCATTTATAACGTTTTCGGATTTTTTCAATACGCTGAAAAGACCGTCCATTTTTTAATTTAAAAAAATGGCCATCTTCCAGTGCTTCCACGGTGAGCGCATTCTCTTTGGCTTTATCATAAGCCTTCAAGGTGCGAAATAGATGTAGATCTGTACAGCTCGATGCCGCAGGGTTTTCCATATAACTATGTATTGCACCATTGATATCGGCAGGAAAGATATTTAGTTTTAAAAAGGGGTTCATCAACTCTTTAAAATGTTGCTTCCATTCTGGGCCATGGGGTTTGACTCGGTGTCGATGTTTGTTCCAGGTCTGAAGATGTGCAAATTCATGGATGGTCGTGATCAGAAAGGAGTACGGATTCAGGTCGTAATTGACCGAGATGCGGTGTGGACTACCCTTAAATGGAGCACGATAATCTCCAAGTTTCGTGCTGCGCGAACGGGAAATCTTAAATAGGCAAGCTGTATGGTTGATCCAATTGGATATGATCGGAGCAGCTTCCTCTGGCATGTATTTTTTTAGGGTAGCACTGTAATCTTGCATCCTGTAAAAATAGCCATTTATTCATGTTTATATAATAACTGACAACATTATTTTGTCATAAGCAAACATCGTATTGTCAAAAGACAGTGTTGAAGGATCAGCAATTTTACAGACCATTTTAAAACAAGCTATTCATCATCATCTATTATAAGTTTGTTTTTGGCTATTATAATTAGTTTTTATTTGGAATTTTGATATTATTTTTAGTATTTAGTACCGGTGAATGGAAGAAAGAAGATGTTATTCAGAACCGAGACAATATTTTTTTGAAACAAAAAGCATTGAATTTGTGTGAGTTTTAGGTAAATTACCTATGGTTTTCTTCTCAACTGTAAAATAAGACCTTCAAGAATATGCTAGATACCTTACATATTAAGAATTACGCCTTGATCAATGAATTGGAGATCCAATTTGATAAAGGATTGAATATGATTACTGGGGAGACTGGGGCAGGGAAGTCCATTATTATGGGGGCGTTATCCCTGATCTTGGGTAATAGAGCAGAGGGAAAACATTTTTTTGATCCATCAAAAAAGTGTGTGATTGAAGGGGAGTTCAAAATAGGGTCATATCATTTGGCTGGTTTTTTTGAAGAGAACGACCTTGAATATGCGGATCACACGATTATTAGAAGAGAAATTTCTCCCGATGGTAAGTCACGTGCATTTATCAATGACTCACCCGTAACCCTGATCGTACTCAAACAGTTGGGAGAACAGCTGATTGATGTACATTCTCAGCATGCGACATTGCAGATCAATACAGAGGAGTTTCAATTTTTGGTGGTCGATAGCGTAGCTGGTTCATTTACATTGAAACAAAACTATAAGGAGAGTTATATAACCTATAAGAAGGCGAAACGTGAACTGGAAGAACTGAAAGAGACGGTAAAGAAGGCCGCGATTGAGCTGGATTACTTCCAGTTTCAGTTTGATGAACTGGATGGAGCAAAGTTGGTTGCCGAAGAGCAAGCAACACTCGAACAGCAACAGCGTCAACTGGAGAATGCGGAAGACATTAAGCGTGCGCTTAATGCAGCTTCGCATGTATTGGAAAATGATGATACAGCTGTGTTGACTAGACTGAAAGATGCGATGACACAGATCGAAGGGATATCTTCGTTTTTACCGGATGCGACTGATCTTGCAACACGGTTGAAAAGCACGTTGATTGAGCTAAAAGATATCTCGTCCGAATTGAGTTCGCTTGAAGAAGATACACATTTAGATGAGGGAACATTGTTGGAAATTAATGAACGATTGAGCCTGCTCTATTCACTTCAGAAAAAACATCATGTGGACTCTGTGGAAGATCTGATTCTGTTAAGAAATGATCTGGAAGCAAAGTTATTGGCTATCAATTCCTCGGATGAGCAATTGGAACGTTTGGAAGCTGAGGTTGCTCAGAAGCTGGATATCGCTTATCAGAATGCCAAGGAACTATCTGCCGCACGTACACTGGTCTTGGATAAGATCGCCAAGGATGTGCAATGTACGCTGTCAAATGTTGGTATGCCAAACGCAGTACTTCAGATCGTATTAGAGCCGTTGAAGGAAGGGGAAATGCGTGAATCGGGAATAGATACTATCCAATTCCTGTTTTCAGCCAATAAGGGACAGGCTTTGCAGGCTATTCATCGTGTTGCCTCAGGAGGGGAGCTTTCCCGTGTGATGCTGGCTATTAAATCGCTGGTGGCTAAAACTTCGGCTTTACCAACGATTGTCTTTGACGAGATTGATACAGGGATCTCTGGCGAGGTTGCTCTGCGTGTAGGGGAGGTTATGGAGACTCTCGCCCAAAATATGCAGGTAATCGCTATTTCGCACTTACCTCAGATTGCATCAAAAGGTACTGCTCATTTTAAAGTATATAAGGAAGATAAGGCTAATCGTACCATTTCAAATATCGTTCGTCTGGATCAGTCAGGACGGGTTAAAGAGATTGCACAGATGCTGAGTGGTGCAAATCCAACGGATGCCGCACTGGAACATGCCGAGTTGTTATTGAAGGGGTAGGTCTAAATCATGAAACTTGCTAATAAAACACAAAAGCCTCAGAACTACGCTGAGGCTTTTGTGTTTTATTATTACTGACCACCGTTGTTACCGTCAGTTAAGGTGACTTTCGCTCGGAATGGCGGCGGTGGGGTTACTGTTCCCGTACCGAGGTAATCAGCATAGATATTTAAATCTCCGTCAATTTTCCCATCGTAAAAGGAATATTCAACTCTAAAATTATACGGACCATTTGTTGTCGGAATATTGTTTCCATTCAGATTGATATAGAAATCAGGGTTACTATTAAATGCAATAGCAACTGCTACTTGTCCATAGTCAAAATACTTGGAATCGATCTCATTGAAAGGAACCGATATAACAAAAGTTCTTGGATTTCCTTCAGTTTTCCATTGATAGGTAGCACCGGGTACATCAAATTTGTAGGTTGTACCGGGTAAAGAATTATTGATATACTCCTTTTTACAAGAAGAGAATGAAACCAAGGCTGCGGTTCCGATTAAAGCTGCTAATAAAAGTCTTTTCATATCGTTTGTGTTATTTGTGACAATTTTTTTATTATAGGACGATAAAATAGTGCGAAAGTTTAACGTCAACTTTCATTACAACAAAAAATGCACCATAATGGTGCATTTTATTGAAATTATTTCGAATACTTGAGCGGGTTATTTCTCCGCTGTATCTTTTGAAGACTTCGGATCGGAGCTAGAAACCTCAATATCTTTGGTTTCCGGATTAATGCTAACGGTCAGAACTGAACCTGTTTGCACATTTCCTTTCAGGATTTCTTCTGCAATTGGATCTTCCAGATATTTTTGGATTGCCCGTTTTAAAGGACGTGCACCAAAATTACTGTCATATCCTTTATCCGCAATGAAACCTTTCGCCTCGTCCGTTAAGTTAATGGTATAACCTAAATCTGCGATTCGTTTAAATAATGAAGTCAATTCAATATCAATGATTTTAAAGATATTTTCTTTTGTCAACGAATTGAAAACAATAACATCATCAATACGGTTTAAAAACTCAGGCGCAAATGCTCTTTTTAATGCAGTCTCAATTACGCCACGGGAATGCGCATCCGTTTGCTGCGATTTTGCTGCAGTTGTGAAACCAACGCCCTGACCAAACTCTTTCAACTGACGTGCGCCAATGTTGGAGGTCATGATGATAATGGTGTTGCGGAAGTCTACTTTCCGGCCCAAACTATCAGTCAACTGACCTTCATCCAATACCTGCAGTAACAGATTGAATACATCTGGATGCGCTTTCTCAATCTCATCCAAAAGCACGACAGCATAAGGTTTACGACGTACTTTCTCTGTTAACTGTCCACCTTCTTCATAGCCTACATAGCCCGGAGGCGCTCCGACAAGTCGCGAAATCGCAAATTTCTCCATGTATTCACTCATGTCGATCTGAATTAACGCATCTTCGGTATCAAACATAAACCGTGCTAACTCTTTCGCCAATTCTGTCTTACCGACACCAGTAGGACCTAGGAATATAAAGGAACCGATCGGCTTTTTAGGATCCTTCAGCCCAGCACGTGTGCGTTGAATAGCTTTCACCAATTTACCCACAGCATCGTCCTGACCAATGATTCTTCCCTTCATCAATTCACCCATATTCAACAGCTTTTGGCTGTCCGTTTGGCTGACCCGTTGTACTGGGATACCAGTCATCATAGCAACAACTTCTGCAACATTTTCCTCTGAAACAGTATATCGTTTCGATTTTGTTTCCTCTTCCCAGGCAATCTTTTCTTTCTCTAATTCCTCGATCAACTTTTTCTCCGTGTCACGCAATTTGGCAGCTTCTTCGTATTTTTGACTACGAACCACTTTATTTTTCTCTAATTTGACTTCCTCGATTTTATTCTCGATGTCAATAATAGATTGTGGTACATGAATATTGTTCAAGTGTACACGAGAACCGGCTTCGTCCAAAGCGTCAATTGCTTTGTCTGGTAGGAAGCGGTCGGTAATATAACGTGTTGTCAAAGATACACAGGCTTCAATAGCATCTGCTGTATAAGTCACATTATGGTGATCCTCATATTTCTCCTTGATCCGATTCAAGATTTCTACAGTTTCGTCATGCGTAGCTGGTTCGATCGTTACCCGTTGGAAACGACGATCTAATGCACCGTCCTTCTCAATATATTGACGGTACTCGTCCAGTGTCGTCGCACCGATACATTGAATTTCTCCTCTTGCCAAGGCTGGTTTAAACATGTTGGAAGCATCCAACGATCCAGAAGCGCCACCAGCACCTACAATGGTATGAATTTCGTCGATAAACAAAATTACATCAGGTGATTTTTCCAGTTCGTTCATGACCGCTTTCATGCGCTCTTCAAACTGACCACGGTACTTCGTACCAGCAACCAATGAAGCTAGATCTAAAGTAACCACACGTTTGTTAAACAAAACACGGGATACTTTGCGTTGCACAATACGCAGCGCCAATCCCTCTGCTATCGCTGATTTACCTACACCAGGCTCACCGATCAATAAAGGATTGTTCTTTTTACGACGTGATAAAATCTGTGATACACGTTCGATTTCTTTTTCACGACCTACAATTGGATCCAGTCTACCTTCCTCGGCAGCTTTGGTCAGATCACGGCCAAAGTTGTCCAATACAGGTGTTTTGGATTTGATATCCGAGACCTTTTTCGGTTGGATATACTGATCATCTTCAGCAAAATCATCGTCACCAGTGGGCGAGCCCGGAGCTTCATCTTTAATGGTGGTTCTATTTTGCTCAACTTCAGACTTGAAGATGTCATAGGTTACATTATATTGCTGTAAAATCTGTGAAGCAATATTATCTTCATCCCGTAAGATCGCCAATAATAGATGCTCCGTTCCAATAATATCTGATTTGAAAATCTTAGCTTCCAAATATGTGATTTTTAGAACCTTTTCAGCTTGTTTAGTTAATGGCATATTGCCAATAGGTGCACGTGATACAGATGCCCCCTTCACTGCGTCTTCCACAGATTGACGTAGGGCAGTTGTGTCAATGCCTATGTTTTTAAGGATTTTGATCGCCATTCCATCGCCTTCACGAATCAAGCCCAGCAATAAATGCTCTGTGCCGATATAATCGTGACGCAATCTCAAAGCTTCCTCTCTACTGTACGATATGACATCCTTTACGCGCGGTGAAAATTTTGCTTCCATTGAATACCTTTCTGTTTTATATTAAGGATATATAAATGTAGTAAATTCTACATTTCAAACCTTAAATTTATTTTAATTAATGTCATCAACAATTAAGCCATGACCATTATACGTCCAAAATGTCAGTATAAAAGATTACATTTGTATGTTAATATAACAAGAGTTTTCCAATTTTTTTAAATTTTATGTCAGACGAGAAGATTATTTTTTCGATGGCGGGAGTTAACAAAATCTATCCCCCTCAAAAACAAGTTCTAAAAAATATCTATTTATCTTTTTTCTATGGTGCCAAGATCGGTGTAATCGGTTTGAACGGTTCCGGAAAATCTTCATTATTGAAAATTATTGCAGGTTTGGATAAATCTTTTCAAGGTGAAGTGGTGTTTTCTCCAGGTTACTCTGTGGGGTATTTGGCACAGGAGCCCCAATTGGATCTCGAAAAGACTGTACTCGAGATTGTGCAAGAAGGCGTTGCCGAAATTACGGCAACCCTAAAAGAATACGAAGAAATAAACGAAAAATTCGGCTTGCCTGAAGTTTATGAAAATCCAGATGAGATGGATAAACTACTGGCCAGACAAGGTGAATTGCAAGATAAAATTGACGCTACAAATGCCTGGGAAATTGATTCTAAATTGGATCGGGCAATGGATGCTTTACGTTGCCCAGAACCTGATGCGAAAATTGTCAATTTGTCAGGTGGAGAGCGTAGACGTGTAGCATTATGTCGCTTATTATTACAGGAACCAGACGTCTTATTGCTTGATGAGCCGACCAATCACTTGGATGCCGAGTCTATTGATTGGTTGGAACAGCACTTGAAGCAATATAAAGGTACTGTCATTGCTGTAACCCACGACCGTTACTTCCTGGATAATGTCGCTGGATGGATTTTGGAATTGGATCGTGGAGAAGGAATTCCATGGAAAGGCAACTATTCTTCGTGGTTAGATCAAAAAGCAAAACGCTTGGCGCAGGAGGAAAAACAGGAAACCAAACGTCAGAAAACGTTAGAACGTGAGCTGGAGTGGGTACGTATGGCTCCAAAAGCCCGTCATGCTAAATCTAAAGCCCGCCTTCATAACTATGAAAAATTGGCTTCTGAGGAAACGAAAGAACGTGAAGAAAAATTGGAATTATTTATTCCGCCAGGACCTCGATTGGGTAACTCTGTCATCGAAGCAACCAACATTTCCAAAGCTTATGGCGACCGTATCTTATTTGAAAATTTGAGTTTTATGTTGCCACCTGCGGGTATTGTCGGGATCATTGGCCCGAATGGTGCGGGTAAGACAACACTATTTCGTCTGATTACTGGTCAGGAAACACCGGATACGGGCTCGTTCAAAGTAGGGGAGACCGTTAAATTGGGGTATGTCGATCAGATGCACCATGACCTTGATCCTGAAAAATCGGTTTGGGAAAATATTACCGGCGGTAACGATAACATGATTTTGGGTAATCGCTCTGTAAACTCCAGAGCTTACGTTTCCAAATTCAACTTTAATGGCGCTGATCAACAAAAGAAAGTAGGAGTGCTTTCTGGTGGAGAACGTAATCGTGTCCATTTGGCAATTACGTTGAAAGAAGGTTCAAACGTGCTTTTACTCGATGAGCCGACAAATGATATTGACGTAAATACATTACGTGCTTTGGAGGAAGGTCTAGAAAACTTTGGCGGCTGTGCAGTCGTGATCTCCCACGATAGATGGTTCCTGGATCGTATATGTACACATATTCTTGCTTTTGAAGGTGATTCTCAGGTGTATTTCTTTGAAGGTAACTATACCGAATACGAAGAGAACCGCAAAAAACGTTTGGGAGATGTAACACCACATCGGATTAAATATAAAAAATTAGTAAAATAAAAGATAATCATGGAAAGTGGAAGGCTTTTGGCAGCAATCATTGACCACGCCATCGATGGCATTATCACAATAGACAACAGGGGGCATGTGGAGAGCATTAACCCTGCTGCTCTTGAATTATTTGGCTATGCCGCCGAAGAAGTGATCGGTAATAATATTTCTATGTTGATGCCGGAACCTGATCGGGGCAATCATGACAGTTATCTCCATAATTACCAGACCACCGGACATAAGAAGATTATCGGGATTGGCCGGGAGGTCATGGGGTTGAAAAAGAATGGAAAAACATTTCCGTTCCGTCTGGCTGTAAGTGAAGTCTGGCTGAAGGATAAAAATATTTTCACAGGATTTATCCACGATTTGTCACGGGAGAAGGCTGCTGAGGATATGCTAAAGCAGCATGCTTACGAATTGGAGCACAAAGTAAGTGAACGTACGCGTGATTTGATATCAATGGTCTCCGAACTGGAAAAAGCCAAGGCCGAAGTCTCCAAGTCGTTGGAGAAAGAAATCGAACTTAACCAGCTTAAATCACGTTTTGTCTCCATGGCATCACATGAGTTCCGTACACCTTTAAGCTCTGTTCAACTGTCGGCTTCGTTAATTGAAAAGTATGCGGATCGTCCCGATGATAAGGCAAGTATCATTAAACATACCAATAAAATTAAAGGTGCAGTGCAGTTGCTGACGAGTATCCTGAATGATTTTCTGTCATTGGAAAAGCTGGAAGCCGGGATTGTGGTGATGAATAAGCAACACATCAATCTGGTGGAACTGGCTGAGGAAATTACAGAAGAAATGCAATTGATCTGTAAGAAAAATCAACATATCGTGTATCAGCATACAGGCGAGGTCGGACATTTTTCTTTAGATCCGAATTTATTGAAAAATGCACTGGTGAATCTGATATCTAACGCCATTAAGTATTCAGGAGAGGATACGTTAATTGAATTTACAACCTGTATTGATGAGACAGGATGCTCGATTTCTGTGAAAGATAACGGTATTGGTATTCCTGAAGAAGATCAGGTCCATTTATTTGAACCTTTTTTCAGAGCACATAATACTGGAAATATTCCGGGTACAGGATTGGGATTAAATATCGTAAAAAGATACATCGGACTAATGGAAGGCAAAATGGAGTTTGTGTCCGAAGTACATAAAGGAACCTCATTTAAAGTAAGCTTTGAGCAGGTATAGTGAAGTGAATGTAATTAAAAACGGTAAGCACCACTGGCCGGTGGAAGAAAAACTACGTACAGATGAAAAATAAAAAGACAATTCTAATTATTGAAGATAATATTGACATTAGAGAGGGGACAACGGAAATTTTGGAGCTGACAGGACGATATGATGTTATTACAGCGGAGAACGGTCGGGTAGGTGTTGATCTAGCAACACGGTTTATACCTGATTTGATTCTTTGTGATATCATGATGCCTGAATTGGACGGTTATGGGGTATTGTTTATGCTAAGCAAAATTGAAAGCACTTCAAAAATTCCTTTTATTTTTCTGACGGCCAAGGCTGAGCGGGCAGATATGCGTAAAGCGATGGAGATGGGAGCGGATGATTACCTCACCAAACCATTTGATGATGTTGAACTCATGAATGCGATTGAGGTTCGTCTAAAAAGGCATGAGCAACTTTCCGCTGAAACAACTGAAGGCTACGATTTAAATTTGAGCGACGATGAGCAGGTTTTGCTGCTACAGGAGCTGATTGCCAATTCACGTGTGAAAACAGTGAAAAAGAAACAGTCAATATTTGAGAAAGACGATTCACCTACTTATGTCTATTACGTTAAATCAGGTCAGATCCGTAGCTTTAAAACGTACAAGGATGGACGCGAATTATCGACCGGTATCTATATAGAAGGTAACTATTTTGGTTATGCTTCTGTGCTGTTGAATGAAAACTACGAAGATTACGCTGAGGCCGTTGAACCGAGTGAAGTTATTTTGATTCCGAAAGATGGCTTTTTGGAACTTTTATGGAAAAAGCCCGCAATAGCAAGCAAATTTATCAAGTTGCTTTCAGTGGATCTGCGAGAAAAAGAAGAACAGTTGCTTGGATTTGCGTATCATTCTGTGCGTAAACGTGTGGCCAATGCGTTGATTAGTGTTGCCGAAAAAAGCGGCGTTAATACACATGAAGTTAATACCTGTACAATTGATATTACCCGGGACGGTCTTGCTTCAATAGCAGGTACAGCAAATGAAACAGTTTCACGCATGCTTTCTGATTTTAAAGAGGAAAAATTGATCGCTAAGGAAAAGGGAAAAATCTATATCAATTCCATCAGAGACTTGCGCGATGTAAAGCAGTAAAAATAAACTAAATAAAAAGTTGGTAAGCCCAAAGGCTTACAGTACTTAAATATTCATGCCAAAAGGGCGTGTTCGAGAATCGGACACGCCCTTTTAGCATGAATTGTGATTTATATCATTGCCAAGTATGGTCTTGTATCATGTTTTGCGGAGTATCTATGATTTACTTTTGTTTTTAGGACAAACTTATAGGTGGTTGATTGTAGAATTCAAAATGAAAGTAGTTGTATATAATGTTAGATCATTTGAAAAAGAGTTTTGGGCATTAGCAAATGCAAAACAGCATGATCTAACCTTGATTTCAAATGGATTGAATGCCGAAACGCAGAATTATGCACGCGGAAAGGATGTGATTGTTATCTCTGGTGGAGATATTTTGGATGATAAAATGCTGCTTAATTTAAAAGGATTAGGAATTAACAAGATTATGACAAGAAGCAAAGATACGTCCCACATTGATCTGGTTAAGGCAGGTGATCTGAATATTCAAATTGCAAATGCACCTTTTGAGGATCAAAGCCCGAAAGGTCTGGCAGAACAGACTGTTCGGAATCTCAATCTTTGGGGGATGGAAAAATGTGTTGGTAAAGCATGTTGTTGTTTAAACGACTGTGCTAAAAAAAAATAATTTTCAATGAGTACACAAAACAGTTCAATGGCGGGATTGGTGCAGAAATATAATGTTGCGGCACCCCGTTATACCAGTTATCCAACGGTTCCATTTTGGGATGAAAATACATTTTCGACAGCAGCTTGGACGGATCAGGTATATCACACTTTTACACAATCGAAAGATAAAGGGTTGAGTCTATATATACATCTTCCGTTTTGCGAGAGTTTATGTACTTATTGTGGTTGCAACACACGCATTACAAAAAATCATCAGGTTGAACTTCCTTATATCATGTCCCTTTTGAAGGAATGGGAGATGTATCTGGCTGTTTTTAAAGAAAGGCCGCTATTGTCAGAAATTCACTTGGGTGGTGGTACACCCACATTTTTTCAGCCCGAAAACCTGAAATTATTGATTGAAGGTATTCTAAAGCATGTTGATGTTACTCTCGATAGCTCTTTTTCTTTTGAAGCGCATCCTGCGAATACCAAAACAGCTCATTTACAGATTTTATTTGATCTGGGGTTTCGTCGACTCAGCTTGGGTATACAGGATTTTGATCCATTGGTTCAGTTTATGATCAATAGGCATCAGACTTTTGAGGAAGTGGAAGAGGTGATGCAGAATGCACGTACGATTGGGTTTGATTCCATTAATTTTGATTTGATTTATGGCTTGCCCAAGCAAACCGAAACCTCTGTACAGGATACAATTGAAAAATCCATGCTACTGGGGCCAGACCGTATTTCGTTTTATAGTTATGCCCATGTGCCTTGGTTAAAACCCGGACAACGGCACTATACAGAAGCAGATCTTCCAAAGGGAACGGTTAAGCTCGCACTCTATAACCTTGGGAAAACGATGATTTTAGCACAAGGCTATGCAGACATCGGTATGGATCATTTTGCGAAGAAAGAGGATGCACTGTATGTGGCTTTTCAGCAGGAACGTCTGCACCGGAATTTTATGGGCTACGCGGATCATTATAGTCCATTGTTAATCGGTATTGGTGTATCCTCCATCAGTGATGCATGGGGCGGTTTTGCGCAGAATGTGAAAACTGTTGAGGAATATCATAAACGTATAGAATCGGGTATATTGCCAGTCGTAAAGGGACATATTCTCAATCAGGAAGATTTGATCATACGACGTTATATACTGGATATGATGTGTAAAGGAAAGGTGCAATTAGATCCGGAAACACATTTAACCGGACAGATTAAAGAGGAGTTGTCAACATTGGTCATGGATGGTTTAGTGACAATAGAAGGAGATATGATTCGATGTACCGTTACCGGGCGATCGTTTCTACGAAATATCTGTATGGCTTTTGACCAACGTTTGTTGAAATTACGTTCAAAACCCCAATTATTTAGTGAGGCAATTTAATTCAGGATATGGCGGAAACTAAGGAAGAAATACAAGTAGCTGAAAAATGCTTCCACTGTGGAGACAAAATCGAGGAAACCGGGTATCATCTTGATGATCATGATTTTTGCTGTCTCGGATGTCAAACCGTATATCAGGTCTTGCATAACAGCGGAATGCAACAGTACTACCGTTATAATCAGCATCCCGGAAAATCTAACAAATTGAAGCACGAAGATTTTTCTTATCTGGATGAACCTCAAATAACAGCCAAATTAGTTGATTTCAAAGATGACAGGATGACTGTTATCACTTTTTACATTCCTGCTATCCACTGTAGTTCATGTATTTGGCTGCTGGAAAACCTCTATAAGTTAAATCCAAATGTACTGCAGTCCCGCGTGGATTTTATGAAAAAACAGGCCAGCATCACTTTTAATCATACCCTGCTTCCCTTGAAAGATTTGGTGCATCTGTTGGTGAATATTGGGTACGATCCTAAGATTACGTTGCAGGATGTTATTAAGGAAGGGAATAAGAATAATCTGAATCCACTGGTTGCTAAAATTGCGGTAGCTGGATTCTGTTTCGGAAATTCGATGCTATTCAGTTTTCCCGATTATTTTGGGATGGGGGCATTTGAAAAGGAATATGCCAGTTTTTTTGGTTATATCAATTTGGCGTTCGGTTTGCCCGTTTTGTTGTATTGCGCTTCAGATTACTTTAAATCAGCCTATGTAAGCCTAAAGCAAAAAAGATTAAACCTGGATGTTCCATTGGCTTTGGGGATTCTTGTACTTTTTTTACGTTCGGCATTCGAAGTAGTCACACAGACGGGAGCTGGCTTTACAGATACCCTATGTAGCTTGGTCTTCTTCATTCTGATCGGTAAATGGGTGCAACAACGAACCTATTACCACATTTCTTTCGAACGGGATTATCGAAGTTATTTTCCTGTAGCCGTTACGGTGCTGACGGAATCAGCGGACAGACCTGTGCAATTGGCCGATGTGCATATTGGTGATCGTATTCTTGTACGAAATAATGAAATCATACCCGCCGATGCCATACTTTTAAAAGGGGATGCAGCGATTGATTTTAGTTTCGTGACTGGTGAGTCAAGTCCAGTGAGCAAAACTCTTGGTGAAATTATTTATGCTGGCGGACGCCAAACTGGCGAGGCGATTGAACTCGAGGTGGTCAAACCGATTTCACAGTCCTATTTGACCAAATTATGGAATAATGAAAACTATAAAGATTATGACAAACACTTTCAGACTTTTGTCAACTTTATAAGTAAATATTTTACTGTTGTTTTATTGGTAATAGCTGTATCTGCTGGCCTCTATTGGGCTGTGGATGCAAATACCAATAGGGCCTGGGGAGCTTTTACGGCCGTGCTTATTATCGCATGTCCATGCGCATTGGCCTTGAGTTCCCCATTCACCTTATCAGCGGCCTTGAGTATTTTTGACAGAAACAAATTCTATGTCAAAAATACGGCAGCCATTGAACAAATGGCAACAATAGATACACTTGTTTTTGATAAAACGGGAACAATATCTTCGCCCAAAGCAACATCAATTTATTTTGAAGGCACACTTACTGCAGAGGAGAAAAAGCTCCTCAATGCAGTGTGCCGAAACTCTAGTCATCCCTTGAGCCGTGAGATCGTGAAATGGCTAGATGTGTCATCAGATATTCCTGTGCGAAATTTTAAAGAGTTTCCAGGAAAAGGAATGGAGGCGGTGCTAGCAGGAAAGGTCATCCGGATTGGCAGTGCCAATTTTTTGAATATAGGCAATATAAAGACTGACGGCTCTGTTGTATTTATACGTATCGGTGAAGATCTGAAAGGATATTTTACGATGGAACAGGCCTGGAGAACCGGCCTATCAGCTCTGGTAGAAGATTTCAAACCTCGTTATGATCTCCATCTGATATCTGGGGATAACGACCGACGTTTAGATGCATTGAAATTGATTTTTCCAGCACATGCATGTTTGATGTTCAACCAGTCCCCAATGGAAAAACTTGGAAGGATCGAAAAATTTCAACGGGAGGGTAAACATGTATGTATGATTGGCGATGGTCTAAATGATGCTGGGGCGCTACGTAAAGCTGATTTAGGGATCGCTGTCAGTGACGATATCAATAATTTTTCGCCTGGATGTGATGCCATTCTTGATGGTGAATCATTTTCGAAATTATCGGATTTTTTCGCGTTCAGTAAAGATGCTGTTAAAGTAATTCACATGAGTTTTGGCATATCATTGCTCTATAATATAATTGGATTGAGTTTTGCTATACAGGGAATAATGTCGCCTTTATTTGCGGCAATCTTGATGCCGATAAGTACCGTTACGATTATCTCATTTACCAGCTTGATGACAAGATGGTATGCTAAACGTCATAAATTATAGTGGTTATGGAAATTATGTATATGCTGATCGGTTGTAGTGTTTTATTAGCTTTGGTGTTTTTATGTGCATTTTTCTGGGCGAATAAGACGGGACAGCATGACGATACCTACACCCCTTCGGTAAGAATTCTGTTTGACGATGAAACGGAAGAAAAAAAGGAAAAATAAATTGTAATAACTAAAACGTTATCGTAATTAAATCATTTACTTTTTTTTGTAATTAAGGTTATTATCAATAAAATTGGGGATAAATACCAATTTGAAATAGAAATACATGAGTAATAATCCATTTTCATTAAAAGATAAGGTTGTCGTTATTACGGGCGGTACAGGGATTTTAGGAGAGGCATTTGTGGAGGCCTTAGCTGAAGCAGAAGCAAAAGTTGCTATTCTTGGGCGTAATGAGCAGGTCGGAGCGGAACGTGTACAGCAAGTTGAATCCCTTGGGGGAGAAGCCATATTTGTAGAAGTTGATATCATGGACGAACAGGATGTCCATCGCGCAAAGGATAAGGTCCTTGGTAAATGGGGACGAATCGATGGTCTGGTGAATGCCGTTGGTGGAAATATCCCAGGAGCAACAATAGGAGCTGATCAAGATCTGTTTGCAAGTAATATTCAGGACACAATTAAAGCAATCGAACTAAACCTTTACGGAACAATTATTCCTACACATATTATTGGCCAGGTAATCGCGGAAAGCGGAAAAGGGGTCATTGTAAATATATCCTCTTTGACAGCCAGTCGACCATTTACGAGGGTGCTGGGCTATACTGTGGCAAAACACGGTATCGATGGTTATACAAAATGGATGGCTACGGAACTGGCGCAACGTTATGGTGATCAAGTCCGTGTAAATGCGATTGCTCCCGGGGTTTTTCTAACCAAGCAAAACAAAAATCTATTAATTAATCCGGATGGTAGCTTTAGTGAACGTACCAAACGTATCCTAAGTGGAACACCTTACAACCGATTAGGAGATCCTCGAGAATTGAAAGGAACTTTAATCTACCTGTTGAGCGATGCCTCAGCCTTTGTGACAGGAGAGACTGTTTTTGTAGATGGTGGTTTTAATGCCTGGTGTGGGGTTTAACGA
Organism: Sphingobacterium sp.; assembly: GCA_031277685.1. Classification (GTDB taxonomy): domain Bacteria; phylum Bacteroidota; class Bacteroidia; order Sphingobacteriales; family Sphingobacteriaceae; genus Sphingobacterium. The sequence goes on from JAITLV010000037.1 coordinate 26,177, forward strand.
AATTATGAGATGAATAAATTAGAACAAACATGGCGTTGGTATGGTCCCAACGATCCAGTATCCTTGCAAGACGTTAAACAGGCCGGTGCGACTGGTATTGTGACAGCCTTGCATCATATTCCCCATGGAGAGGTGTGGCCTTTGGCTGATATCCAGGAGCGAAAACGTATTATAGAAGAAGCCGGATTGGTGTGGTCTGTGGTCGAAAGCGTAACGGTACATGAAGAAATTAAAACAAAAGGACCCAAAGTTGATGAATATATAGCGAAGTATAATCAGACATTGGCAAATCTGGCCGCATGTGGCATTAAAACAGTTTGCTATAATTTTATGCCCGTATTGGATTGGACCAGAACTCAGTTGGATCTGTTGATGGCGGATGGTTCGAAGGCGCTCTATTTTGACTGGATTGACCTGGCTCTTTTTGATATTTTTATTTTAAAACGGGCGTCCGCAGAAAATGATTATGCAGAACATATTGTCAAAAGGGCAACGGCGCGCTTTAGTGAGATTTCCGAACAACAAAAAGATAGTTTGTCCAATGTTGTACTGATGGGCATTCCAGGAGAAAAAAATGTGGAATTGGATGCGTTAAAAGCAAGTATTGATACCTATAAAAATATTGGAAGAGATGGCTTGCGTAGCAATCTGGTTTACTTTTTAAATGGGATATCTGCCATATGTGAGGCTAATGGTATTCGGATGACGATCCATCCGGACGACCCTCCGTATCCGATTTTGGGCTTGCCACGTATTGCAAGTAATGGTGAAGATCTCGACTATATTTTGAACGAGGTTCGTCAACCATTTAATGGTATCTGCTTTTGTACAGGTTCTTTAGGTGCTAGTCAGACGAATGATTTACCAGCAATACTGGAGCAGGTCAAAGGACGGGTAAATTTCGTTCATTTGCGAAATGTAAGGAAAGATACTATTGGCAGTTTTTATGAAGCGGATCATTTGGATGGCGATGTAAATATGCATAGAATCATGCAAATTTTGGTTGCTGAAAATCAGTTGCGATCTACAGCAATTCCTTTTAGACCCGATCATGGGCACCAGATGCTGGACGATCTGAATAAAGTAACAAATCCCGGTTATTCCGCTATTGGCCGATTAAGAGGTTTAGCCGAGTTGCGGGGGCTGGAATACGGTATTATTGGAGAATAATATCTGGCAAAAAAACATAGCTTATTTTTATTAATAAATAGGATATTGAATCAAAAATACAGTCAGAAAACATGGTTTATACCGTTGTTTCCTGACTGTTCCTTTTTTGTAATCAAAAAGAGATAGGACTATAACGAAGATTTTCTAACGATGAGTTGTGTTGGAAGTTCGATCGTTTCAAATTCGTGAATGGGTCTTGTCTGATTGATTGTGTCAATTAACTTTTTAGTTGCTATTTCACCGATTTCTGTTGCGGGTTGTACGACAGTTGATAAAGCAGGATTTAATGAGGCGGCAATTTGCGTATTGGAAAATCCAATAACTGCAACTTCTGCAGGAACTTGAATCTGAAGCTCGGCGAGAATACCCAACGTTCTTGTTGTGATTACATCAGTTGCGCCGAAAATGGCATCGATATTTTTATGTTCAATATATTCCTTGGTTATAATCTGTTTTATGGCAAGGTCTAAGTCAGACGTGCTATTGAAACTACATTCTATATAGTGCTTTTCATTAAAGGGAATGTCAGCATCTGATAAGGCCGCTTTAAATCCATTTAAACGTTCCTCCGCAACGCCTAGGTTTTTACCCGTGATATGCAATATATTCCGTTTCCCTTGTTGGATAAGGTGTTGGGTTGCATTGTATGCCCCCTGAAAATTATTCACACCTACTTTAAAAGTATCCAATTTGTGATTGATGCGATCAAAGATAACTACCGGGATTTTCGTTTTTATAAGATCCTTAAGCTCTTCAATATTGGATCCTGAAGATACAGGAGCGATCATTAAACCATCTATACCCCGCATTCTTAATACATCTATACAATTCTTTTCAATACGTTCATCCTCTCTGCTTTGCATGAAGATGATATCGTAGATCGTGTGTTGGGAAGCAATCTGAATCCCATCGAGGATCTGGGATACAAACGTATTGCTAATATTGGAAACAATAACTCCGATGGTATTTGATTTTCCGATTTTCAAACTTCGCGCTAACTTATTGGGATGAAAATTATGCTTTTTAGCATATTCCTGAACCATTTTTTTAGTCGCTTCACTAATTTCATAGCTGTCTGATAGTGCTTTGGAAACTGTGGAAACAGAAATATTGAGTTCTAAGGCTATATCTTTCAGGGTAGTTCTGCTCATCACGTTGGAGGTTGTTATAAGAAGATAAATCTACATAAAAAAATACATAAACAAGCTTTTTTTACTAATTATCCAGGATTTATGTTGTAACAATATATTATCATATCATTCCGTTTGATAGTTAAGATCGACATAAGTCTTGATTCTTTCTTTTCTGAAAAAACATTGTTTCCAGTCATTGAGTCCGAGTGTTTATCCTGTTTTAGGCTTTTTCGGTCCTTTTTCGGCTGTGGTTGGGGAGCCGTCCGTGGCTGCATCAGGCTTTAAGCACCCCTGAGTGCAGTTGCTAGCAAGGTCCAGCCAGACTGTGAGCAGGGTAATAGCGTGCCGGACACGGACTCAGCACGGACTTACCACGGAGACAGGACGGATTTATAGTGAAGCTGCGGTGGCGCTGCTGTGAAGCAACCCTGAGAGGTAACCGAAGGGAAGTGCCGCTGTTTGGTTCCGTTTTCCGGTATGCTTTATCCCCGCTCCGGCGTGCGTGACCCGATCAGTGTTTTACGGCCCTGGTTTTCCAGCCGTTCGGGCGGATTCTTTTGCGGTGTCCTTGCTTCGGTTAAAACAGTCTTTTATATCCATTATTATTATCCGGTCCCGGCCAGTGGCCATTTCCCCTTGTCCGTACAGCCGTGTTTATTCCTTTTCCTGCGGTTGAGACCAGTTTTCACTCCGTATGCTTTTTTCGGTTCCGGTCCCAGGTGTCCTTTTGAACCCATTTTGAATGCAGGATCAGCAGTTCTTCACCCCCAGATCCTCTTTTACCCCTTTTAAGCGCCCCGTGATCCTGTTTTAGGAAAGGAACCGGCCGGGATCTTTCCGCCCAGCCCCCGCCAGATCCTCTTTTATCCCTTTTAAACTCCCCGCTGATCCCGTTTTACAAAAATAATCTCTCACCGTTACAGGCAGTTAAGGGCGAAATGAAAATAATAAGAACAAAAGTCTTGGAAGTGATTGTAAAAACTCCCTATCTTTGCACCACTCCGCAAGGGAGGGACGGTTACCGCGAGAGCAGGGAGCCATGAAAAAAGAAGGGTTTAAGAGAAGTTTGGCAGGATTTAAAATCCCGCTGAGTTTATTTTAAACGCGGAAATCGAAAAAAGGAAAAGAAAAAAAACTTCAGAAAGTTTTTGGGATTTCAAAAAAGATTTCTACCTTTGCAGTCCCAACGGAAACGAAGGGAAAAACAAAATGATAAAGAGAGGCGCAATGCCTATCGGAATATAGCGGATACGGAAGTTGAAGCGGGAAAAGTTCTTTAAGAAAACACAATCATGTAAGCGTGACGAGTAGACAAACGAAAGTCATGAACAAATTCAAGAATTAGTTCAATTCGATCCAAGATCAGAGATATAAAAAAAGAATTCT
>JAITLV010000170.1 GCA_031277685.1 Sphingobacterium sp.
GAATTCTGTTCCGAACAGTACCCCTGTCCGCTGCACCATGAATTTAAAAGCATTCGTAATAAGCTCTCGGAGATGCTTCAAAAAACAACCGTTGGCCAATTCAACGATGACCTTATTAAAGGGAAAATCCTATTGACGAAATCCAAAATTGTTCCCAAAAAAGACAGCTAAAAGCGCATCTCCAAAGCCCCTCCGACAGCCTGTATCTCCTATTTTCCGGTCTATAAAACAATGTCTTCCCGACCCGGAGGCGGTCTAACTGATGCCCGCCTCGAGATCCACTATCTTTTTTTAATTATAAACAAAAGAAACATATAGCAGATATAAACACATTGAAATAAATATAGTTATACAAATAAAAACAACAAAAAAAAGATTAATAATCCCCTTTCCTGGTTCAGCTTCTCAAAATAGCTTCCGCCTTGATAGCTTAAACATATCATATGTATTTACACTCCCCGACAGCACAAAAAGCCGCCACCTATAAAAAGCTGTAAACGATCCCCTAACCAGGAATAACACATCATACAGGAGCTATTCACCTGGTTGAACAACAAAATCCTGGTCTTAAAAACCGCATTTCGTATGGGTTAAAACTAGCGCTATCTTAATCATCACTGGTCAAAATAGCGTAGCGAGATCTTTTTGACACTTCAACACAAAAAAATATATATTTAAAACATTATTGTTTATAATAGAACATATTACAAAAATTACTTAAATAAATAGAATAACAATAAAATCTACTTAAAAGTGGCGATTTAATACAAAAAAAGGTGTGGATAAAATTTTATCCACACCTTTTTTCTGAGGTACACTATCTTGAATATTCCCAGTTCTCTCTTCAACTGCCGTCTTATCTGCGACCTACAGCAAATAGCCGCTAATTGAAAAAGACTGTTGTAAAAATATCTTGCGCAATACCAGCCACCACAGGCTTTTCAATAGACAGCTTTTCCGAATACCCTACCTAGTCTCCGATTGACTACGCAAACAGCTATTATACCGACCCAACACTCATCGGCTCCATCCTCGATTTAACGGTATTTTAAAGCTGCACAATCGCTTTATTCTCGAAAATGGTACAGGAATAAGGTTTATAAAAAAAACAGTTCAAAAGCCATAAAAACACATTGTAGACAAAATAGCTTATACCCAACAGACTTATTAACGATTTAATCGCTTTTCTAGCCCCTACACTGTCTTAATTTTCCAAAATGAATACATATGAACCGAATAGAAAAAGAAGGCTTAAAAACGACACAAGACAGCCCTTTCCGAATGGCCAATAAATTAAACCTCCCATTCACACGCGAACAGCCTTCCGTCTGCTGACCGCCTTTCGCCTAGAACCAAATCATCATCCCCTTCTCACCATCGTTTTTCAAAATTGAGCAAGTTTTCTGAACCATGTCTTAGGCAGTACATTGAGCAACGGTTGCCGTAACGGTTCGCCTTTATTTTTTTAAATCAGCATATGCGATGTCCAATTTTCCTTAACAAGGAAACGAACGGAAAAAGATAAATAAGAACAAATACACCTATAAAACAGTAAAATAAATCATTCTACATAAACTATATAACGAGGTAAAAACGGTTTTTTCAAAGACCTGGATTCTATCTCGACCCATAAATTCGCAAAGGTATTTTGAACTGCATCTTACCATCTTTCCACCAGCTTCAATCCATTAAATGGACAATTATTTCAGCGAAGACCGTTTTGATTTTATAGTGAATCCGGGAAGATCCACCAGGTGACAAATGCCCAGGTTGGCAATATCAGGCTACTACCCCCTAAACCAGCAGACAGTAGAATACATAATACTTCTTATTATATTTGCACGACCATTCATGCGGCATTATGTATAATTATACACCTGACAACAGTTCATTTTTAAAAATCGAAATAGGAAAAGTTAAAAAAGTCCGCAACCTGCTTATTGGAGTTTTTATGCTATTATTTTTTATTTGTTTTGGCTTCTTCTTATATGTTTTTCTGGACAAATGGTGGCTAACCTCAGATAAGCTGACTTTTTTCTATCGGTCTCTTCCGCTTCTGTGTACATTATTCGTCTATTTCGGGGTATTATTCGGCGGATTAGGCTGGATCGTATACCGCAAAAATCAGAAATTTATCAATGCACTACAGAACCTGAATCATCAAGACCTGGGGATTTATCAGCAATACACGAGTAGGCTTGTCCGCATATATGCCACAATCGCACCCTATCTTTTTTCCGAACAGCAACTTTTGCTCTTTCCTTTATGGGGCAGTAAAAGAATTCCAATCGACCAAATTCACCGGATCGAAACAAAAATCATACAGAACTACCGGGGGCCAAATACTTTCAGGGTTTATTTTTATACTGAATCTTCCAAAATTCAGCAATTAACCATGAGCCAACGTGGCGCATTTGATTTTATACAGGAACAGCTTCTTAAGGAAATCCCGAACCTGGTCATCATTGCACGAAATCATTAATCATCTGACCTACAAAACCAACAACAAACAGCAAGCCCCCACCCTATCTTTGGACATAGCGGATATGATTGCCCGATTCAGCAATTTCTTTGATAATGAGGTTGCGTTCTTCCAGAAATCGCCTCATATAATTCGTCAGGAAGGACCTTTCGGCCAGTCTCCCCAAGAACCCCAAAGGAGCACGGAAATTAAATACATCGCGCATCAGCACCGTACCATCAACTCGCTCTTCAAAAACATGTTGGTGATCCATTGACCGAAAAGCACCCTGAATCATTTCATCTTCAAAAAAATACGGTTTTTCCATTTTTGTAATCCGCACGGTCAAGGTTTGATATACGCCCAGATGTTTTGCCCGCCACTGGACAGTCTGTCCAGCCTCAATCAGCCCACTGGTGACACCAGCGATCGCCCGCTCATTAGTTTTCTTGGTTGAATACATATGTAAATCTATGCTACGGGCCAGGTCAAAAACGATTGCTATAGGCGCGGCTACAATAGTCTCCAGTATAAGTGTTGGCATAAAATCTATATCCGTCAGTAAATTTGGAACGAATTTCGTAAAAATCACGAATTTCTTAGGAAAGAGATGAACAATTATCTAATTTAACCTTGTACTAACAATCAAACAATAATTCAAAAATCATGATCACATTGCTTCCCTTTGAAGATACGGACTTCGATCGCTTCAAATCCTGGATTAAATCTCCAGAAGAACTCTTGCAGTTTGCGGGCCCTTATTTTTCCTATCCTGTGACTGATGAACAGCTAAACAAGTACATTGAAGACCCTAAACGCCGAGCGTATAAAATTGTCAACACAGAAACCCAAGGTGTTATCGGACATTGTGAATTGAATTTCGAACGAACCATCCCGCGGTTATCCCGCATATTGATCGCCAGCAATACCGAGCGAAATAAGGGATTTGGCCGACAAACAATAAACGCACTCTTATCCCTTCTTTTCATTGAGGACATGTATGACGAAGCCGACCTCAATGTGTATGCCTGGAACACAAATGCCATAAAATGTTATGAGGGAGTCGGGTTCCGGATCAATGAAAACCTATCAACCGAAACGACTATCGGCAAGGAAACGTGGAAAGGCTTAAATATGCAAATCACCAAATCCAATTGGATAGCCAAAACACAATAAAGATGAAATGTTTTCTCAAGAGAGGCTTCATCGCCCTAACCGTAATTGCTGTTTTTGTAGCTTATTACGCCTGGAAAGTCGAACCACACTGGGTCAAATATGAACAATTGAAGCTGCCGATAAAAAACCTTCCCGACAGCCTGGAAGGAAAAACACTTATCCAAATTTCAGATATTCATATCGGGGATTACGTTGACAAAGAATTTATCAAAAATACCTTTGGAAAGGTTGAGAAAATAAATGCAGACATCATTGTCTATACCGGCGATTTTGTTCGACTGGTCAACAATCACTTGCCCCTGAGCGACCTCGAGGACATCATGCAGACAGCACCGAAAGGAAAAATACAAACGCTGGCTATCTTAGGAAATCATGATTACGGACGTGCTTTTCGTGATAGTGCCGCCGCAGATTCAATTACAACACTGCTCACGCAACACCAGATTCAGGTTTTGAGGAATGAAAGTATAAACATAAAGGGCTTACAGGTCTATGGTATTGATGACTTCTGGGGAACAAATTTTGATCCCGTCAGCACCATGCAGAACTACGATCGCAACCAAGCAAGTCTGGTCCTCTGTCATAACCCAGATGTTGCAGACCTGGATGTCTGGAATGGCTATGAAGGATGGATCTTAGCCGGCCATACACATGCGGGGCAAGTACGGATACCCTTCTGGGGTGCACCTGTTATCCCTGTCTCCAACAAAGATTATGATCAAGGTATTAAAAAAATCTCCGGAAACCGAACGCTCTATATCAACAGGGGACTCGGCCATAGCATCCCTGTCCGCCTGAACGCCAGACCCGAAGTAACTATTTTCAACTTGACAAAGGAGTAAGATCATTCATACAACCAAGCTATCCATCGGCATAAACCTATCCAATAATTCAATTATGTTAGATAGGGATAGAAAGCGACCTCTATCGTCTGCCGATAATCTTCTAGCGCATTCAGCCCGGACTGGCGGCCCTCATTATGGCAGGCACTAATGGAAAAAGGGATTAAAATTTAAGGGATAGGCAGTCTCAGGGATTATTCTGTCAGTTGAGTGCAAAAAAAATAAGCCCTCGATTGGCTTCCATATAGTTTCTCGCTACTTAGAAGTACTTGAGGGCTTTATTATTCAACGCTTTTAACACAAGCGGAATCTTCGTTTACTAGTACTCGATCAAAACTTCGGTGACCTGCGCCCCCTGTTTTGCACTTTTGAATTTAAACTTGACTTTCTGATTCAGGTTTAATTTCTGACCAACAAGACGATCGTTAAAATAAATAGATTGCTGCGTCTCATTGTCTCTGATAAACCCGTAATTGGACTCTGTGTTGTAGTGAACCACTTTTCCGAAAGAATATTCATCTTGGTGATTTGAAGCCATGCTTGGACTTTCGCCTTCTTTCAGTTTTATAGCTGGTCTATCTGAAATATTTCCGTGCTCATCAACATAAGCAAACAATTCTTCCAAAGATTTTCCTTTGTCATTGTTTGTTTTGTTAAACTCTTTTTTCTCAATTTTTTGCTGTTTTTTGAGTAGTTTCTTTTTTTCCCGTTCTTTTTTGTTAAATGTAATTTGGCTTTTGCTCATTCAATATGGATTAAAATAAAATGTTCCCGAGGAGGTTTCGGACCTTTAGAGCTTCGGTGAAAAGATAAAAATGCGAGGTGTTCTAAGGAGATAATTGCAAAGGTACGAAAAAAACAGGAGAAATCAACGATATCTCACAATACATCTAACAGCCAGCACCGCCTAAATTTGGGAAAAGCAGGAACGCCACGATAACAGCCCTATAGTTTACTTGGCAGCACAAAAATTGAGCGCTTTCATAAAACAAAAATATCTTTTGGACGTTATTTTGAAAAAAACACTATGGAAGTAAAAAATATCGAAAGAGAGGACAAAGGCAATTTCATTGCTGAGGTGGAAAATAATGAAGCGGGGATTTTGGAATATACCTGGCAGAGTGATCATGAATTTTCCATCGACCATACAGAAGTCTATGACGAATATAAAGGCATGAGTGTCGGTAAAAAACTCATTCTTGAAGCAGTGGATTATGCACGAAAAAACGATGCTAAGATTATTCCGAACTGTCCATATGCAAAATCTATTTTTGAAAAAACAATCGCCTTCCAGGACGTACTAGCATAAAAAAACCATCTTATCACTGGGATAAAATGGTTTTTTGATTTCTATAATTGCATGGACTAAGCCACAATATTGATTATTTTACCTTTTACAAAAATAATCTTCTTAATTGGTTTACCGTCCAGGTGTCTTTGTACATCTACATGTGCTTTGATCGTCTCTTCAACGGTCTGTTGATCCAGATCCAATGCTAGTGACAGGTTGAATTTCATTTTACCATTGAAAGAAACGGGATAAGCAAATTCGGACTCAACTAGATATTCCGGGCTAAACACCGGATAAGTTGCCTGTGAGAGCGTTCCGGCTTCATGGCCCAATAAACTCCACAACTCTTCCGTAATATGTGGTGCATAAGACTGAAGAACAATGACAAGTTGATCCAATATCGGACGTTTATTGCATTTCAGCTCAGTCAATTCATTCACACAGATCATAAAGGCGGAAACTGAGGTATTAAAAGAGAATCGCTCGATATCATCCTCCACTTTCTTGATAATCTTATGCAATGCTTTAAACTCAGCTTTCGAAGGTTCTTCATCGGAAACATTGAAATGACCATCGGCATCGTGAAACAATCGCCATACTTTTTTAAGAAACTTGTAAACTCCTTCTATACCATTGGTGTTCCAAGGCTTTGCTTGCTCCAAAGGCCCTAAAAACATCTCATAAAGCCGTAAGGTATCCGCGCCATAGGTTTCAATGATATCATCCGGATTAACAACATTGAATTTTGATTTGGACATTTTTTCCACCTCACTACCGCAGATGTATTTACCATTTTCCAATACAAATTCAGCGTTCGCAAAGTCAGGTCTAAAATTCTTGAATTTTTCCAGATCCAAAACATCATTCGATACAATATTGACATCCACATGGAGCGGAATTGTCGTATAATCATTTCTCAGACCATATGATACAAATTGGTTGGTTCCTCTACCCTCTTCATCAAGTACACGGTACACAAAATTTGAACGTCCCTGGATCATCCCCTGATTGATCAGCTTACGGAATGGCTCCTCCTCGTTATGGAAGCCAAGATCTTTTAAGAACTTATTCCAAAAACGTGAATATAACAAGTGTCCCGTAGCATGTTCTGAACCACCAATGTATAAATCAACAGCTTTCCAATAGTCAACAGCTTCTTTGGAAGCAAAGTTACCCTCATTTTTTGGATCCATGTATCTGAACCAATACCATGAAGAACCTGCCCAACCTGGCATTGTACTCAACTCATATTCATACTGATCCTCATATTTCCAGTCTTTAGCACGTCCCAAAGGCGGTTCACCAGATTCTGTTGGCAAGTATTTATCAACCTCAGGTAATAATAATGGGAGTTCTTCTTCCTTAATAAGATACGGTAGCCCATTTTTAAAGTAGACCGGAACAGGTTCGCCCCAATAACGCTGACGGCCAAAAATGGCATCACGCATACGGAAATTGATCTTCGCTTTCCCTAATTTCAATTCTTCCAGCTTCGCAATCAGCGCAGGCACAGCCTCCTGATAAGTCAAGCCGTTGATAAAATCGGAATTGATATATTTTCCCTCCTTGTTCGGATCAGCTTCTTCTTCGATCTGCTGTGTATCCGAAATAGGGATAATTTCTAAATTAAAATGTTTAGCAAAAACATAGTCGCGTTGGTCGCCACTTGGAACGGCCATTACTGCGCCAGTACCATATCCAGCTAAAACATAGTCTGCGATCCAGATTTGTACATCCTGACCTGAAATAGGATGCTTAGCAAACGAACCTGTAAAAGCACCCGACACTGTTTTTGTATCAGCCATACGATCCAGTTCGGATTTTTTGGATGTTTTCTCGATATAAGCCTCAACTTCAATCTTTTGTTCCGGCGTAGTCAACGATGCAACTAACTCATGCTCCGGTGCCAAAACAACAAATGAAACACCAAAAATAGTATCCACACGTGTCGTAAAAACTTCGATCACCTCATTCAGCTGTGGAACTGGAAATTTCACCGAAGCACCAACAGATTTCCCGATCCAGTTGCGCTGCATTTCAACCAAGGGTTCTGGCCAATCAATGGCATCCAAACCTTTCAACAGGCGATCGGCATAGGCAGTGATACGCATAGACCATTGCATCATTTTCTTTTGCTCCACGGGATAGCCGCCCCGCTCAGAGACACCATTGATCACTTCATCATTCGCCAATACTGTTCCCAATGCAGCACACCAATTAACCGTACTTTCGCGCAAATAAGCAATACGGTATTTTAACAGCTCACGTTGTTGTTTTTCTTCATCAAAAGATTTCCATTCTTCTGCGGTGAAATCCAATGTATCCTCGTCTGAAACAGCTTGAACAGCAGCAGAACCACGAGTAGAAAATATTGCGATCAATGTATCAATGGATTCCGCTTTATCCGTCTCTTTATTATACCAAGCATCGAATAGTTTCATAAAAATCCACTGCGTCCATTTATAATATGCAGGTTCAGAAGTACGAACTTCCCGGCTCCAATCATAAGAAAAACCGATATTGTCCATCTGCTCACGGTAGCGATTGATATTTACCTCGGTTGTAATCGCTGGATGTTGACCTGTCTGAATCGCATATTGTTCTGCGGGGAGCCCAAAGGAATCATAACCCATTGGATGCAATACATTGAAGCCTTTTAGACGTTTATATCTCGAAAAGATATCCGAAGCAATATATCCGAGTGGATGACCAACATGTAGTCCTGCCCCAGATGGATAAGGAAACATATCCAACACATAGTATTTTGGCTTCTGATGCGCATCTGATGTTTTATATGTTTGATGATCCGCCCAAAACTTTTGCCACTTTTTCTCTAATGATTTGTGATTATACTCCATTTTTGTTCGTAAGGAATTTTTATGACTTGCGAAATTACGATTTTAATACTGAAATGTGATAAAAGTTTTGTAGTTTGAACAATAAATTATAGGATTGAAAAGTTATTTAAACATAGGTAGAAAACAAAATTCGAATTGATTTTTATTAAAGTAATTACAAGATAAATTCGAAATTTTCCACTCAATTAGTTACTTTCGCAAATAAATTTTTGCTTATTATGTCAGAATACGAATTAAGCACACAAAAAAGAAAAACAAAGTCTGTATATGTATCCACAGTTATCAGTATCGCACTGGTGCTTTTGGTAACAGGTATGTTGGGATTACTATTGGTGCACGCTAAAAACCTTTCAAAGTACGTTAAAGAAAACATTGTCCTGAATGTCATTGTCAATGATGGCACCAGTGAAGGCGATGTACTTTCTCTCCAAAAAGAACTTGAAAAAGATCCTTATGTCCTCCGTTCAGTATATATCAGCAAGGAAATCGCTGCTAAAAACCTGAAAGAAGATCTTGGTGAGGATTTTGTGCAGTATCTTGGGCATAATCCATTATTACCTTCATTAGATGTTTACATGAAGGAAAATTATGCCAATACAGATAGTATTAAAACCTTCATTGAAAAAATCTCCCGAAACAATAAGATCAAAGAGGTCGTTTATCAGGAATCATTAATTGACATGGTCAATAAAAATGTACGTATCATCGGAATGATTGTTTTGGCCTTCGCAGTTATTTTATTGATCATTGCTGTGGCCTTGATTAATAACACAATACGCCTAGCAATTTATTCACAGCGTTTCTTGATTAAAAGCATGCAACTGATCGGTGCGACGAAGAACTTTATCCGCAAACCGTTTATTACCTATGGAATTATCCACGGTTTGCTCGGCTCGCTGATCGCAATTTTACTGTTGATACTGACGCTCAAATTTGCGCAGCAACAAATTCCTGAATTGGTATTTTTACGCAATTGGTTTGAATTCGCGATTATCTTCCTAGGTGTCATCCTTATTGGAATTTTAATTTCAGGCTTTAGTACTTATTTCGCTGTAACTAAATATTTAAAAGCTCAATCTAACGATTTATATAGATAAAAATGGCTCAAATAAAGAAATCTACTGAATCTGTAAGTAAAGGTTCTTTCGTATTTTCCAAAGTAAATTATCAGCTTTTTATAGCTAGTTTGGTTATTGTAATCATTGGCTTTGCCCTGATGTCTGGTGAATCTGATATTTATAGTTTTACCAAAATTACGCTAGCCCCTATTGTGGTAGTGCTTGGGTTTGCATTAGGATTTGTTGCGATCCTATATCGTCCCAAAACAACTAAAACTGAAGAATAATCTTATTAAAAACAGATGTCTATTATTGAAGCTATAATCCTTGCTATTATCGAAGGATTAACGGAGTTTTTACCTGTCTCCTCCACAGGACATATGATCATTGCAACTGCGCTAATGGGCATTCAGCCCTCCGCATTTGTAAAATTATTTACGATTGTCATTCAACTGGGAACGATACTGTCGGTGCTGGTTTTGTATTATAAAAGATTCTTTAAATCACTTTCCTTTTACTACAAATTGGTGATTGCGGCTATTCCGGCCTCGGTATTGGGATTACTTTTTAATGATTATATCGATTCGCTTCTAGAGAGCCCACTGGTTGTTGCTATCATGTTGGTCATCGGCGGTATTGTCCTGCTATTTGTAGACAAATGGTTCAATAAACCCACGGTTGAAGATTCAGACAACGTTTCCTACAAACAGGCGTTTATGATTGGTGTTTACCAATGTTTGGCCTTGATTCCGGGTACTTCCCGATCAGCAAGCACGATCATTGGCGGTATGGCAGAGAAACTAACACGTAAGGCAGCAGCAGAATTTTCATTTTTCTTGGCTCTGCCTATGATGTTTGGCGCGTCAGCGGTCAAACTTTTGAAGTTTTTCAAAGAAGGCAATACATTTACAGGTGAAGAGCTCAACTTGCTTATCGTTGGTAATCTAATTGGTTTTGTGGTAGCAATTGTTGCGATCAAATCTTTTATTGGGTTTCTCACCAAATATGGCTTCAAGGCTTTCGGATGGTATAGAATAGTTGTGGGGGTTATTATCTTGGCTCTACTCCTTTCGGGTCATAGTTTACAAATTATCTAACATTTTTTCATGGAAAACAGAGAGGTTGGTGAAAATTCAGCAAGATTTAATTTTGCTGAAGGTGAAATGTTGTTGATTGATAAACCTTTAACATGGACAAGTTTCGACGTTGTTGGTAAAGTCAGAAACTCACTAAAACCATTAAAATTAAAAGTTGGCCATGCCGGTACTTTAGATCCTTTAGCAACAGGGCTCTTGATTGTATGTACAGGCAAATGGACAAAAAAAATTGACAGTTATCAGGCTGAAGACAAAGAATATACCGGAACAATTACTTTAGGTGGCACAACCCCTTCGTATGACTTAGAAACCGAAATTGACGAGACGTTCCCTATTGCACATATTACCGATCAGATGATTTTAGATGTGGCAAAATCCTTTGAAGGTGACATCCAACAATTTCCGCCGGCACACTCGGCCATAAAGATCAATGGTGAACGTGTTTATGAAAAAGCCCGCCGTGGTGAAGATGTCGAAATAAAATCCCGCCAGGTACGGATCAATAGCTTTGAAATCGAAAAAATTGAACTTCCGAATGTGTATTTTCGCGTTTCCTGTACAAAAGGTACCTATATTAGGTCATTGGCCTACGACTTTGGAAAAGCTTTGCAGAGTGGATCACATCTCAGTTCGCTAAGACGTACCAAAAGTGGTGACTATACTGTCGAAAATGCATGGAATCTCGAACAGCTTATCGCCGAAATAAAACGTCATAAGGAAATCATTAAATAACCCTATGGGTGCACTTTATTGATTCTTTATCTTATTTTTGCAAAAAATCCTATAAATGAAAATCTACAGAAGTTTAGAAGATTTCGCCCCCGTTGAAAACGCAGTAGTTACTATTGGTACTTTTGATGGTGTTCATATTGGTCATCAAAAAATATTAGTCCACCTCAAGGAGGCTGCACAAAAAATTAACGGTGAAACTATATTGCTTACTTTCTTTCCACATCCGCGTTTAATAATTAATCCGGACGATGATAGCTTACGCTTAATAAATGATATTGAAGAGAAGGTAAGTCAATTGAGCAAGGTAGGTATTGACCATCTTATTATCATCCCCTTTTCCCGTGATTTCTCCAATCAGACCCCTGAAGAATATATTAGCAATGTGCTTGTCGGTAAACTGGGAACAAAAAAGATTGTTATCGGATACGATCACCACTTTGGAAAGGACCGCAAGGGCTCTCTAGGTGATTTGGAACAATTTGCTTCCATATTCGATTACAGTGTGGATGAAATCCCGGAACAGGATATCAATGATATAGCAGTCTCTTCTACCCGTGTGCGTGAAGCGCTCATCAAAGGTGATATCAAAACAGCTAATCTATATTTAGGTTATCCGTTTGAATTGACCGGAACAGTGATCAGAGGAGACCAAATCGGCCGGACGATCGGGTTCCCGACAGCCAACCTACAGGTACATGAACCCCATAAATTAATTCCCGCGTATGGCATTTACGCCGTGGAGGTTTATATATACGATCAAATCCAAAATATCACGACAGGTGAATATAGAGAAGAAGGGCCTTTTTCTATTGCTAAAGGTATGGGCTATATTGGTACTAGGCCTACAGTCGATGGGATGAATCGTGCCATTGAGATCAGTCTATTTGATTTTGATCAGGATATATATGGCAAGACACTCCGTGTCAAATTCCTCCATTTTATCCGCCATGATGAACGTTTTGATTCGCTGGAAGAGATGAAAGCGCAGATCAAAGCCGATGAAATCGAAATAAGAAGTCTAATCGGATAAAATCATTCGATCACATTCATAAAAAGAAAAAGCGGGAATTCCCGCTTTTTCTTTTTATGAATGGCTTTCGTTGCCTACTGATTCTACGCAACGAAGATGTTAAGTATTGTTGAGGTCAAATGAGCCTTTAAGCACTACCAGGAAAGTTCTAAACTAAAAGTGCTTCGATGCCAAGTCGATAACTATCCAATCCAAAACCACAAATCACACCCTGGCAATTTTTAGCTAAAAAGGAATGATGACGAAATTCCTCCCGTTGATGAACATTGCTGATATGAACTTCAATAACAGGCGTACGAACCGCAGCAATAGCGTCTCCAATGGCAATGGATGTATGTGTATAAGCACCCGCATTCATCACAATACCATCGTATTCAAAGCCTACCTCGTGAATTTTATCAATTAATATTCCTTCGGAATTACTCTGAAAATATTCCAATTGAATAGTTGTAAAGCGTTTTTTCAATTCCTCAAAATAACTTAAGAAATCCTGGTCTCCATAGATTGACTTTTCCCTAACACCCAATAAATTTAAATTTGGACCATTTAATACAAGGATTTTTTTCATCAGTATTTAATAATTTATATAATATCTGGCTATTTGGTCATACATTTAAGATTGTCGCTTCCGTATAGCCCCTAAACAATATAAAAAAGCTTATTAAACAAAAAACATCATGATTATACATTCCTTTATACGGCCTGAATAAGCATGATGTTTTCATAAGCTGTAATATGCTCAAATATAGAAAAACTTCCTATAAATCATTATAGATCGCTCTAAAGCTTGAACGAAGTCCAAAGGTAACCACACCTGATTTATTTACGACAGGGGTATCATACTGCGCTTTGGCATAACGCTGCATATAGCCCAATTCTAAACGAAGATTATATTTAGGATTAAGTACATACGCTGCTTTCGCATCGGCATAATAAATATTGTTTTTTATTCCCTGTCCAATATGGTTACCGTACATATTTGGAATTGTTCGATATGATTGAAAAATATCTCCGCCCATATTACTTCCATCTGGCAGATCCAATCCATTTTGGGTGTACATCCCCTGCAATGAAAAATCCCATCTGTCCCAAGCATAATTTACAAGACCGACCAACTCTCTAAAATTAGCCCCTTTTGGATGCGCTAATGGTTCGGCATTGTTGCTGTAATTCGAGTAGGATTTAAAGTGGGCATAGGTATAAGGTCTAGCCGTATTGTATTCTGCGAGGAAATTCAAGTTTTTGACACCAAACATATCATAACCTCTTAGCCCCAACTGTGCTCCCCATTTGTTGTGAGCATAGCCATTCCCCGCAAAAAATTCTTTGGCCGTAAATTCCCCCAATAGAAATTGGCCATATACCGTTAAATTATAGGGTAATTTATATTTTGAAGTGGCTCCCAAAAACATCTTATCAGGTGACGTTCGATTATTACTCTCCACAGGACGGATAAAAATAATCGGGCTCAAATAACTGAAGTCGAAACCTCTTTTTCCGGCTTCATCCTGTGCTGCCCAAACAACAGATTGAAAAAATCCCACAGATAGCTTGTTGGTTACATTCCAATCCAAGTACTGGAAGGCGCCCCATTTCTTTCCGTCTCCCAAACGTGTATTAATCTGTCCCTCCATAGGAAATGTGCCCGTCAAATCCTGTCTCGGATGTGTCGGATCATTCATATAGGCCCAGATAGAGGTATACTGTACATTACCGATTGTACCCGTAAGTTTCAGATGTGCATAATTAGACGAAAAGTCAGAAAGCAACATCGAACGATAACCGTCACCAATAAAATTCTTATCGTAAGCTATGGTCGCTTGGATATACTTGTGCGCATCGTAGGTCATGCTTGCTGTGGCATACATCCAGTCCATTTTATTCTTGGACTGAAATTTAGTATTTCCCTGACCTGGGATTACCTTATTGGCGACAATATAATCATCTAAGTATTTTGGAAAAACCGCTTGAGTCTCAAAAGCCGATGCGTTGAATGTAAATTTATCACTCACGTTTAAACCAACCTGAAAGCCCCGACCGTTCATCCAGGTCCGACGTTTATCGCCCTGCATATCCTTACCAATATACATATCCGGTAAAAAATCCGCATAGAACGTGTAATCATCCTTTTCCACTTGCACCAAATGTTCATTGAAGATCTTGCGCATAAACCAATTAGACGAAGATACTGGCTTATTGGATTGAATTGAGTCAAATTTGGCCAGCAACAAAGAATCCTTGATGACAAATGGCTTTGCTGTGGTGTGCATTCTCGTTTCAGTAGAATAAACAACATCGTTCATTTTCTGATAGAAATGGTACGAATAAGGCTGGCTTTTAATTTGTCCAAAACCTGCGAACGAGACACCTACCCCGATGCCTGCAAGGACAATTCGAAGTAAATTATTTTTTTTTGATATAGTAAGCCCCATAAAATTATTTCAAAGATTATTTCTTCTAGCAAAATGCATTCCTAACTGCAAATTAACCGAATAAAAATGACTTTATTAACATTCGCAGTCAATTTTATAATGCTAAATCGTATTTGCTGTTCGTTATATTCAAAAATATTTATATCTTGCATCTTAGTAAATAACCCTATATAACAAACAATCAGCCTTAATCAGCATGAAACGCAGAACATTTATCCAAAACGCAAGCTTATTGACAGCGGGCGCCTTTGCAAGCAAATTTTCTTTTGCTCAAGAACATTCTTTTCCAACGGTGCGTACACCTAAAGAAAAACGACTTTTTTCAAGCAAAGTAGTTGAGGATGCAATTGCAGAATTTCAGAAAAACACGAAAAATAAAGAGCTGGCCTGGTTATTCAACAATTGTTTCCCCAATACATTAGATACCACAGTATTCCCTTATGTTCAAAATGGGCGGAATTATACTTATGTGATCACAGGAGATATTGATGCCATGTGGTTACGTGACAGTAGTGCACAGGTATGGCCGTACCTGCCTTTCATGAAAAAAGATAAAAAACTACAGGATCTCATCGTTGGTTTAATCCAAAAACAGAGCAAATGCATCAACATTGACCCTTATGCAAATGCTTTTTATAATGACCCTACAAAAAAAGGGGAATGGTTTAGCGACCATACAAGCATGAAATCGGGCATTCATGAACGCAAATGGGAAATAGATTCTTTGTGCTACCCTATCCGATTAGCCTACCATTACTGGAAGGAAACGAAGGACAGCAGTCCATTTAATGAAGAGTGGTTAGAGGCACAACACAAAATCTATCAGACTTTTGTTGAACAGCAACGTAAGGACAATTTGGGGCCTTATAAGTTTGAGCGGACCACTTCAAGAGGATCTGATACGCTACAGGTAGACGGTTATGGCTATCCGGTCAACCCCGTAGGCCTGATCTGTTCAAGCTTTAGACCTTCAGATGACTCCACTATTTTTTCTTTCTTAATTCCTTCCAACTTATTTGCCATCGTTAGCTTGAGACAATCAGCGGAGATTCTCAAAAAGGTCAAAAATGAAACAGCACTTGCAGCGAAAATGGAATCCTTAGCGAATGAAGTTGACGCCGCAGTAAATAAATATGGAATCATAGATCACCCAACTTTGGGCCGGATATATGCTTTTGAAGTCGACGGCTATTCGAGCCATTTGATGATGGATGATGCAAATATCCCCAGTCTATTGGCTCTACCCTACTTAGGCGCTGTAAATATCAATGATGAAGTCTATCAGCGTACACGTAATTTCGTACTTTCCGATAAGAACCCATTCTTCTTTAAAGGTAGCGCTGCCGAGGGTATTGGTGGTCCACACATTGGACGTGATATGATCTGGCCAATGTCGATTATTATGCGCGCGCAGACCTCAACGAATGATGAAGAGATCCGAAACTGTATAAAAACCCTAGTTAGCACACATGGTGGAACAGGGTTTATGCACGAATCATTCCATAAAAATGATCCAAAAAAATTCACCAGACATTGGTTTGCCTGGACAAATACATTATTTGGCGAATTAATTTGGAAAATATACAAAGAGAAACCATCTTTGCTTCAATAAAACTGAAGCTTCTAACGCAATGTTATAGGTGGATGTAACTTATAGCATTGCGTTATGGATAATACATTAACTTCTGGGCCCATTGGAATCTTCGATTCAGGCTATGGCGGTCTTTCAGTATTTAAGGAAATTCAGCAACTTCTTCCTCAATATGACTATATTTATCTGGGCGACAATGCGCGTGTCCCCTATGGTACACGATCATTTGAGACAGTATATAACTATACAAAGCAATGTGTGTTCAAATTATTTGATCTTGGTTGCAATCTTGTTATTTTAGCCTGTAACACAGCCTCAGCAAAAGCTTTAAGGACAATACAACAACATGATCTTCCACCCGGAAAAAAAGTACTTGGCGTCATCAGACCAACCACGGAGATCATACATAATTTTACACAGACAAACAAAATCGGTATCCTCGCAACGACTGGCACAGTAAAATCGGAGTCTTATAAGATAGAGATCCAGAAATTCAATCCGGAAATTGAAGTTTTTCAGCATGACTGCCCTTTTTGGGTTCCCTTGGTTGAAAATAATGAGATCAATACAGAAGGTGCGCATTATTTTGTCCAAAAAGATATCCATGAACTGTTAGGGAAATGCGATCAAATTGACACGATTGTTCTGGCTTGTACACATTACCCGCTCTTATTGCCTGTCATTGAAAAATATGTACCAAAAAATATCAATATTATCTCCCAGGGACCTATTGTTGCAAAAAGTCTGCAAGAATATCTTCACCGACATACCGAAATAGAAACATACTGTTCCAAAAGCAGTCAATTGGCTTTCTATACCACAGATGATCCCAGGGATTTTGAAACCAAAGCAAAAGTATTCTTTGGAAAACAGGTAGATGCGAGCCATATCAGCGTTTAAGAGAGGTGGCTGCGAATTTTTAAAACTTTTTTCATTTACTTTTCGTTATTCTAGGTAAAGGAGCATCCAATGAAAAAAAATTTTATAACCATCGCGTACAACCAAGAGACGGAACACTGTGAGTCGAAAGAGTTTTCGACTTTCCAAGAAAGCGCGGACTATTTCAAGACATTTGAAACTTCTGCTCAGCCAAATTATGTTCCGGTATGTATCTATAATTTACACACCAACACAACATTAGAAGTGAGCGACTACTTTGTCAATAAAGAAAATCAGCTGCAACAGATACTAACACATTGTTTAAATAAATTTTAGCTCCTGATAGCAAAACAGAAAGCAACATATCCAACGATACAATCCAGCTCATTTTTTAGACCATGGGTGAATTGTCGATAAATTTATTACATTATATCAGATTGCATCTCATTAATTTTTAATATCTTCAAACGAACAATCAGACCAAAAAAACAAGTCATTAACAATGAAAACCAAACTGACAATAAGCCTTTTAACCCTATCGTTAGGCTTGAGCGCCTGTAATTCCAATCATGCAAGTTCAAATGCTAACACAGATAGCACATCAACTCCGCCAACGGATACGACGGCCTACCCTCCGGTAGAAACTCAAAAAGCAAATACCGATTACAAACCTGCTTTTGCTGGACAGACCAGAATTGCCGGCGCAAAAACAGCTACCGCTTTTGAAGGCAAAGTAATAGCCGAAGGATTAAAGTCTCCTTGGGGTATTGTTGCACTACCTGATGGCAGGTTGTTGATTACGGAGAAAGAAGGTGATATGCGTATAGCAAGTGCCGATGGTAAATTAAGTGAGCCAATAAAAGGTCTTCCTCCAGTCAATAGTAATGGCCAGGGTGGTTTACTTGGCTTACGGTTAGACCCCGATTTTGCATCCAACCGAATGGTATATTGGGTATTTGCGGACAATACCGCTGCCGGAACACTGACAGCAGTTGCGAAAGGTAAACTTGCCGCAGATGAAAAATCCTTCGAAGGGGCTAAAGTGATCTATCAAGCGACACCTGCACATAAAGGCAATCTGCACTATGGCGGACGAATTGTTTTTGATAAGGAAGGAAATATCATCTTTAGTACCGGTGAACGTTCTGATTTGGTCACAAGGCCGTTAGCTCAGGATTTAAATGCTGCCCTGGGCAAGATATTACGTATTACCAAAGATGGTCAACCTGCAGCTGGGAATCCATTTATTGGCAAAGCAAATGCAAGGCCGGAAATCTACAGTTATGGACACCGCAATCCGCAGGGACTTGCTTTCCATCCTGAAACTGGCGATTTATGGGAAACTGAATTTGGCCCTCGAGGTGGTGATGAACTCAATAGAATTCAGGCTGGCAATAACTATGGTTGGCCAACTATTACTTACGGAATCGAATATAAAGGCGATAAAGTTGGCGCCGGTATACAGCAAAAAGAGGGCCTTGAGCAACCGGTTTATTATTGGGATCCTGTGCTTTCCCCAAGTGGAATCACATTCTATACCGGACAAAACATTCCTGAATGGAAAAATAACCTCTTTATTTGCGGTTTAAGTAGCACACATATTGCCAGAATTATTTTAAAAGATAATAAGGTCGTTGGTGAGGAGCGTCTACTTGGCAGTGAAGGACAGCGGTTTAGAGATATTACCCAAGGAACAGATGGCGCCTTATATGCCATCACTGATTTGGGCAGACTCTATAAAATAGATAAAAAATAAATCAGATAGAGACAGGTAGCCGCAAAGGGCTACCTGTCCATGTCGTTGGATGAATACCCAATAAAATAATGTAGCACACTTAGCATCTCAATGAGACATGGCTGCACCTATTTATTTCGACAAACACGGGTACCCTGCCCTTAATTTACCAAAAACAGTTTAGATAATTTAAAATTTGGCTCGATTATTGATCATAAATAGCCGTAACAATAAATTATTATATGGTAAAAAAAGAAAAAATGAAAAAATTATTAGAAATTAACCCCTTATCGTTCTATGTGACCAACTGGGGATTTGTAAACAACACCGAACCAAAGAGAACGCGCAAAACCTGCCAACCTGCTCCTAAAAATTAGGCGTTCTTCTCCAAACAATTCAATTAAATTTATTAAAATCATCTGCTGATATCCTCCATACGGATATTAAGTAAGAGATTTATTCTTTTACTTATTCCGTAATTAGAGGGTATCATATTAAGCAAAGTAAATGGCCAGTAAAATCACGATAACAATGCAAGCTATCATGATGTATTTATTCCGTTGGCTATTTCTTTCTCCTTCGTCACTTTTATAGTGATAATCACGTTTGTTCGGCAAATTCATAAGTCTGTTTTTATTCATGATGAAGTTACGGACTTTTTTCCATATTATTCATGGTGATAAGGCTCCCCCTTCATAATGGAAAATGCACGATAGAGTTGTTCCGTAAAGAATAAACGGATCATCTGATGGGAAAAAGTCATCTTCGACAGAGACATCTTGGCATTTGCACGATCATAGATCATTTGGTCAAAACCATAAGGCCCCCCAATAACAAAGACCATATGCGACACACTATTAACCATCATTTTCTCCAAATAAGCGGAAAAATCCAAGGAGCGAAACTCTTTACCAAATTCATCCAGTAAAATAACCATATCCTGTGGCTGCACTTGTTTCAAAATCAACCCAGCCTCTTTTTCCTTCTGTTGCTCTTCAGAAAGATTCTTGCTGTTTTTTAGGTCTGGTATTACCAAGATCGTAAAGTTCACATAAAACTTCAGCCTTTTGATATATTTGTCGATTCCTTCAATCAAGTATTTATCATCTGTTTTTCCAATACAAAGTAATGTTATTTTCATAATATCAATCAAGTTGGTAAAGTTCCGATTTTATTTAAAATATACGTAAACAAAAAGCCACAAAACAATAAACAAAGTTATTCGTTTAGTTATAGAACATTTATTTTCGCAACGTATGCACAAAAAACCAATATTAGTATGAAAAAAATTAAATCTATCTTTCTTATTGCTTTAAGTTTAATTAGCTATCAAAGTTTCAGCCAGGAAGCCCCCACAGACAGCAGCAAAACATGGACTATCAAAGGCGAAAACACCTTTTTGATTAACCAAAGTTCATTCTCCAATTGGGCTGCAGGCGGTGTCAATTCATTCTCTGGAAACCTTACGCTAAATTATGATTTCAATTATAAAAAAGATAAATGGTCTTGGGACAATAAAGTTTTGGCCGCCTATGGTTTGACGTTCCAAAAAGAATCTGACTGGCGCAAAAATGACGACAGATTAGTATTGAATAGCTTATTGGGTCACCAAGCCTCACAATATTGGCTCTATACCTTTTTCTTGAATTTTAACACACAATTTGCCGATGGATTTGATTACACAAAAACACCAAAAGAACGTATTTCCAGATTTTTAGCTCCAGCATACTTAAGCTTCGGACCGGGTTTTGCCTATAAAAAATCCGACAACCTCAGATTCAATCTATCTCCAGCTGCATTAAGATTTGTTTTTGTCAATGATACCCTTCTTTCAACACGATATGGGCTGGATCCTGGTAAAAAAGTAAGGACTGAATTCGGTGCTTCTTTTGACGCATATTACAAAGTAAACTTGATGGAGAATGTTTCTTTTGAAAATATTTTAAAACTCTATTCAAATTATCTGGATAAACCGCAGAATATTGACATAGACTATACGGCAAATCTTTTCATGAAGGTCAATAAATTTATCACTGTCAATGCTGGCGTGCAAATGATTTATGACGATAATACAGCTATTCCAATTATCAAAGAGGGAAAAGAAGTCGGTAAAAGAAATTCTGCCTTACAGATCAGACAAATCGTCGGAGCTGGTGTAACCTATAAATTCTAGGTCCATACATCAACTTGATGCGTGATCAGCCGAAGATCATGGCTAGTAGTCTAATATTAATGAATAAAAAAGCCGAAATGCATTATTTCGGCTTTCTATTTATGGATACTACTGTAAAATTACATATTAAAAAGGTGCATCATCAGGCATATCATTCATACGGGATGGCATTGTAATCCCACCACTAAAGCCTGCACCACCAAAGTCCTCACCAAAATTGGGAGATGGATTCAATGCTGATGCAGAAAATGTCGTTGGTGCATCACCAAATCCGTCACCACCACCCATTCCTGAAAACTCATCCTCAAGATCGACAAATTTCACAAATTTACCAACGAAACGAAGTGGTACGATCCCTGTTTCACCATTCCGGTGCTTAGCAATAATAACTTCACCAACACCTGCAGTGGGGCGTCCCTCTTCATCTTCTGTCAGACCATAATATTCTGGCCTATATAAGAAAAGTACCATATCGGCATCCTGTTCGATAGAACCCGATTCACGCAAATCGGATAACATCGGCCGCTTACTATTCCCCGGCCGAGACTCCACAGCACGACTCAACTGCGATAAGGCTAAAACAGGAATACTTAATTCTTTCGCTACAGACTTCAACGCACGTGAAATACTACCAATCTCTTGCTCACGATTACCGCCACCTTTTCCTTCTGCTTTACCATGCATCAATTGCAAGTAATCGACAATCACCATCTGGATATCATACTGTGCTTTTAGACGGCGGCATTTTGCCCTAAATTCAAATACGTTCAGTGCCGGGGTATCATCAATAATGATTGGAGCATCTGTGAGCCGCCCGATACGTGAATGTAATTGCTGCCATTCATGATCCGCAAGGTTACCCTTTTTCAGCTTTTCCTGTTCAATTTCGGTTTCCCCTGCGATAAGACGATTCACTAACTGAACAGATGACATCTCCAACGAGAATACTGCAACAGCCTTACCATGTTCTACCGCTGCATTTCGAGCAACAGACAATACAAATGCTGTCTTACCCATCGCTGGACGCGCGGCGATAATCACCAGATCCGAAGGTTGCCATCCAGATGTCATCCGATCGAGTGCTGTCAATCCTGATGGTACTCCAGTCAGACCATCCGTACGGTCACGCAACATCTCAAGATTGGAGATGGCTTCACGCATAATATCGTCCATCTTCCGAGAATCTCTTCTCAAGTTATTTTGTGCGATATCAAACAAACTTTTCTCCGCATGATCCAAGAGATCAAAAATATCAGATGTCTCATCATAAGAACTATTGATGATCTCTGTAGAAACCTTAATGAGTTCCCGTTGTATATATTTTTGGGAAATAATACGTGCATGATATTCGATATTTGCAGCAGAGACGACCCGATCAGTCAACTGTGTGATATAATATGCACCTCCTACCATCTCCAAGGCCCCCATTCTGCGCAACTCAGAGGTAACTGTCAAAATATCGATCGGCGAGGTCTTTTGAAATAAACCAAAAATCGCTTCGAAAATTTTCTGATGTGATTCTTTGTAAAAAGATTCAGGTTTTAAAATATCAATAATCTCACTCAGTGCATTTTTTTCAAGCATCAATGCGCCCAAAACGGCTTCCTCAAGGTCAACTGCCTGAGGCGGTAGCTTTCCTAAACCGCTCACCATGTTATTTAATTTGGTACGGCGCTCACCATAACTCCCTCTTTTGTTATTATCCGTATTATTCGCTTCAAAATTGCTCTCGTTCATCGTGATATTATTATCAGAAATATAGCTTCCCAACCCTTATAATCTAAGATGGGATAACAAATGTAAAAAAAATAAAATTCACATCGTTGCTGAATTACAAACAGCAGAAAGAACCTGCCTGACATCAACCGTCAAAACACTTTGATGGACACAGCTTTAACACTATACTTATCAACACAAGCTGTGGAAAACATGTTTAAAATAAAAAATAGACTCTTAAAATCAGTACATTAAAAAGTGTTGATAACTTCCGTCATTGTGAATAACCAAAAGGATGGAAATCCAAAATGACTTCGTTTATTTCCCACTTTATATTCCTTCACAAACTACTCGTCGCAACAGAAAAAATCTCAGCTCTAAATCAAAAAACAAATCCTATTTTAAGCATTAAAAATATTCTTATATTGTATATTTGTAAAATGACGCACGATTCTTCAACATTAAAGCCCTATAAAGATGCCAATGATGGCAAGAAAAAACAGGTAGCGGATATGTTCAACAATATTTCCCATTCCTATGATTTCTTAAATCACTTTATGTCTTTAGGGATTGATATTATATGGCGAAAGAAAGCCATTAACTCCTTAAAGTCCATCAAACCTCAACTCATGCTAGATGTTGCAACCGGGACAGGTGATTTTGCCTTGGAGTCTATTAAAATATTGAATCCAAAAAAAATAATAGGTGTGGATATCTCTCAGGGAATGCTTGATGTTGCCAAAAAGAAAATCGTAAATAAAGGACTGGAAAATCAATTTGAGGTACAATTAGGCGATTCCGAAAGGCTTCAATTTGACGACAACACTTTTGATGCTGTTACCGTCGCATTTGGTGTCCGTAACTTTGAAAACTTAGAAAAGGGATTGTCAGATATCTACCGTGTATTGAAACCTGGAGGTAAAGCTGTTATTTTGGAATTCTCAAACCCGAAAAAGTTCCCTATAAAGCAGCTCTATAATTTCTATTTCAAATATGTAACACCGACCATTGGGAAGTTCTTTTCAAAAGACGCTAGCGCTTATGAGTATTTACCGGAATCCGTTGCCCAGTTTCCGGATGGACAGAAATTTGTTGCCATAAATAAAAGAGCTGGTTTTGACCAAACGATTGTGAGACCGCAAACATTTGGTATCTGTACGATTTATATCGCTACTAAATAAATCAATGAATCGCTCCCTGACTGCGATTTATTATTTAATAAATTAACAGTAAGCATTAGGATTTAATATTTCAACTAGTTAACATATATGACAAAGACAGTTTTCATCACAGGAGCGAGCTCAGGTATTGGCCAGGCTTGTGCTGAAGTATTGGCGAAGGAAGGCTATCATCTTTTACTTTGTGCCCGTAGACTAAATCGTTTGGATGTATTGAAGGAAAAATTGACGTCTACTTATCCCGAGATCAAAATCCATACCTTTGAATTGGACGTTAGAGATGCAGAACAGGTACAGAACCAAATTGACGGTTTACCGCAAGAATGGAAAACAATCCACGTTTTGATTAATAATGCGGGGCTTAGCCAAGGATTAGACCCCATCCAGGATGGGGATATTGGTGACTGGGACAGAATGATCGATACGAATATCAAAGGATTACTTTATGTAAGCAAAGCAGTAATTCCATTAATGGACACTGAAAATGGCGCACATATTGTCAATTTGGGTTCTATAGCCGGCAAAGAAGTTTATCCAAACGGCAATGTATACTGTGCCACGAAGCATGCCGTTGATGCGTTGACAAAAGCAATGCGTATCGACTTACTCTCCAAAAGCATAAAAGTTACCTCTATCGATCCCGGTATGGTTGAAACAGAGTTCTCCGAAGTGCGTTTTCATGGAGACAAAGAAAGAGCAAAAAATGTCTATTCGGGCGTACAACCGCTAACAGGTACTGATATTGCCGAAACAATACTTTTCGTTATTACCAGACCTGCTCATGTTAATATCAACGATCTTTTAATAATGCCCACAGCACAAGCTACGGGTTCGATTGTCAATCGAAAATAATTTAAATATCATGTCATTAGAAACACAAATAAATCAAGACATTAAAGCTGCAATGATTGCAAAAGATACGGCAACATTGCGTGGATTACGTGCCATTAAAGCCGCTATTCTCCTGGCTAAAACGGAAAAAGGCCATGCTGAAGATCTTAATCAAGAAGCTGAAATCAAAGTTTTACAAAAACTGGTCAAACAAAGACGTGAATCTGCCGAAATTTATAAGAATCAAAACCGTGAAGATCTCTATCAAATTGAGGTAGAAGAAGAAAAAGTGATTGAGGCTTATCTACCTAAACAATTGAGCAGAGAAGAAGTAGAATCTGTCATTAAAGCGATCATCGCAGAAACTGGTGCTTCATCCATTAAGGAAATGGGCAAAGTAATGGGTGCTGCTAATCAAAAACTAGCTGGACAAGCTGATGGAAAAACAATCTCTGAGCTTGTAAAAAGCCTATTGGCCTAATTACTTTATTTAACAACACAAATCGAGTTATCAATCTTATCAGTATATGATTGATAACTCTTTTGACTATCTGCCTTAACCATCATGGAATACAACTGGAAACTTAAGACGTTTAATGAGCTTACAAATCGCGAATTGTACCATATTTTAAAATTACGGACAGAGGTTTTTGTATTGGAGCAAGAATGTTTATATCCGGAGTTGGATGATAAAGATTATGATTGTCTACACCTTTGGGCCGAACAGGATGGCAAAATCATTGCTTACACACGTTTAGTTCCAGCAGGATTATCCTACCCACAACCTTCCATCGGTCGTGTTATTGTTGTGAAAGAGGCCCGCGGAACAGGTCTAAGTCAACAATTGATGCTTAAATCTATTGAAGCGACTTTAGATGCTTTTGGCTCTCAGGACATTCAAATTGGTGCCCAATTTCACTTAAAGTCATTTTATGAGAAACTTGGTTTTGAACAAAACTCAGAGCCCTATCCGGATTATGGAATTCTTCACATAGATATGACCAAATCTGTTATTAAATAGACTTCATCATGAATAACATTGTCATCATTACTGCCGCATTATTGGGTGCTTTGGCCATTATACTTGGCGCATTCGGAGCTCACGCATTCAAAAAAATACTCTCCGCCGAAAAGCTAGAATCTTTTGAAGTGGGGGTTCGGTATCAAATGTATGCAGCAATTACCTTACTAATTCTCGGGTTAAACTTCTCTTTTGAATATCAATCCGAAAGAGTTGCCTATTACCTAATAACCCTGGGTACCTTATTGTTTTCAGTTAGCATTTATTTTCTTTCTTTTGCAACGTATTGGAAAAAAAATCTAAAATTTCTTGGGCCAATCACACCATTGGGAGGATTACTCATGATCCTAGGCTGGATTGCAATTATCGTTCGTTTTTTATAACTTTGTATAACATATGGCAATGATGTCTGCCCAGAACCGCCCTAATAAGCTGATGACGTCTACTTTTTAGTATAAAAACAACAAATTTTATATAAAATGTAGACTTATGGCTATTAAAATTTCAAATCAACCAGCTCAAAACAACCGCTATTTTCTATCCAAATGGTTTATCACTTGCTGTACAATAGGCTTTAGTGTTGGATCAGTCTGTGCATTCTTTCTTTTTTCGTTGAATTGGGTTACCCAATATCGAGACAACCATTCCTGGATCATCTATGGGTTACCTTTTGCAGGCTTGATCATTGCACTATCCTACCAGCGATGGGGCAATCCCTCCAGTAAAGGAAACAATCTCCTCATCGAAGAATATCTTCATCCACAACGTAGAATACCTCTTGTTATGGCTCCACTTGTTCTATTCGGAACCCTGCTCACCCATTTATTTGGTGGATCAGCCGGACGGGAAGGAACAGCGGTTCAAATTGGAGGGGCAATAGCTGATCAGCTCAACCGTTGGTTTAATTTTGGTAAAACTGAACGACGGATCTTACTATCTATTGGTATCACAGCAGGTTTTGCGGCCATTTTTGGAACACCGCTTGCCGGTACTGTTTTTGGTCTTGAAGTCTTGCTTATTGGTAAAAAAAGATATTTTGGAATACTCCCCTGCCTTTTCACGGCCTATATTGCTAATTTTAGCTGCCAATTATGGGATATACCGCACACACATTATCCCATACATGAACTGATTCCACCCTTATCTTTAAACAATATTGGTTTCAGCCTGATTGCCGGAGTTTTATTCGGTTTAACAGCATGGCTGTTTACCTTCACTGGTGACTTCTTCAGTATTCAATTCAAAAAAATCAAATCCCCTCTTCTCAGACCTGTTATTGGCGGGATCATCATCGTTGTTACTGTAGTATTATTAAAAAGTACAAAATACATAGGTTTGGGGATTCCAATGATTCAAGAAGCATTCAACAATCCGTCGGATTATTATGATTTCCTCATCAAATTGGTACTGACTACATTTACCCTTTCCGCTGGGTTTAAAGGCGGAGAAGTAACGCCCTTATTTTTTATTGGAGCTACGCTTGGCAGTGCACTCAGTGTATTTATACCTTTACCAATTGGTCTATTGGCTGCAATGGGATTTGTAGCCGTATTCTCTGGTGCGACAAATACCCCCTTGGCCTGTATTGTCATGGGATATGAGCTTTTTGGCCTCCAGCCTGTTATTTTTATTGCGATTGCCTGTCTGGTCGCGTTTGTATTTTCCGGCAGAAAAGGTATCTATGTCGCACAGAAAGGGGGAATTAAAGAAAAACTATATCGAAGATTGAATTTGTAATTCAGTGCATAAAAAAAGCTTAAAACCATCATGAGGATTTAAGCTTTATAGTTTTATTTTTTCGGAGGAGGTTATAACAATTTTCCCTGTAAAAAGAATGCTGCGACAGTAAAATAGATAATCAATCCGGAAACATCTACCAAAGTTGCTACGAAAGGCGCTGATGCTGTGGCGGGATCCAAACCAAATCGACGTAGAATAAATGGAATAAATGAACCGGACAATGTTCCCCAAAGCACAATAAACAACAGCGAGACCGCAACAGTAAAACCTATCGCAATCCAATAGGGGCCGTAATCGTACAAACCCAGAAAATGCCAAGCCAATATCCTTAGAAACCCAATAGTACCTAATATGCCGCCCAAAATCAGTCCAGATGAAACTTCCCTTTTCATTACGTACCACCAGTCCTTCAACTTCAGCTCACCCAATGCCATTGCACGAATAATAAGAGATGCTGCCTGGGAACCCGAATTTCCACCACTGGAGATAATCAGCGGAACAAATAATGCCAATACAACTGCTTTTTCCAATTCTCCCTCAAAGAACCCCATAGCAGAGGCTGTGAGCATTTCACTAAAAAACAAGATAATAAGCCATCCGGCCCGTTTTTGGATTAACTGAAGTAATGGTGTCTTTGTATAAGCCAGATCCAATTCTTCCATCCCCCCAAACCGTTGAATATCCTCTGTATCACGATCTTCGATCCTGTCTAATACATCATCAAAGGTCACAATTCCAACCAATACACCGGCCTCTGTAACGATAGGCAAGGCACTTCGGTCATATTTTTGAAAAATTTCGAAAGCTTCTTCCATTGGCGTTGAAGCTTTAATTGCTGCAAAATTGTGATCAATCAAATCCGATATTTTTGCAGATCCGTCAGACAGCAATAACTGACCAATTTTCAAATCGTCTATCAGCACATTTTTCTCATCAACCACATAAATGAAATTGAGTGTCTCCGCTTTTCTTCCAAAGACTTTAATATGGCGAAAGACATCATCCACGGTATAATAAGGACGTACCTGAACATACATTGGTGTCATCAATCGCGCAATACTATCCTCTTTGTAACCGATCAACTCCAAAGCCATCTGCTTTTCACGTTCATTCAGGAGATTGATCAAGTATTTGATCAGATCGTCAGGCAATTCAGAAAGCAATTCGTTTCGTGTGTCTGGTTTAAGATTATTCAGCAATTCGGACAATTCCTGTTCGGTCATTGATTTAATCAATGTATATTGAACATCAACTTCCAAAAAAGAAAAAATATCCAATCTATCCGTCAGCGGATAGTCCATAAAATGTTGATGTTGCTCACCTTTATTTAGCTGCGATATTTCTTCCGCAATATCGGCTGGGTGTAATGCTGAATTTTGTTCCATTGGAAGAAAATTTTAATGGATTTAGCGCAAAAGTAGCTTATTTTGTATGATTTCCAATTATCTACAAAAGTATTTTTAAGTAGGAAAGACTCAATTGAATATAAAAAGGGCTTATGACCGCTTTTATTTTATTATTAAGATACAAAAAGAGTCTAGATTTTACACAATCTTAAAAATTAATTAATCCAGGATCAAGTTCCGTAGCTTCCCTGTCCGGTTTGAATAAACGGGCAGTTAACGTTCCTTCAAGTTTTACGGCTCCCTGACTTACTTTCAACCAGCTACCTTCACGTAGTCCGATGACAGGCTGTGCATTAAACTGATGAAACTCTTGTATACGTGTTTCCCGGGTTTCTCCTTTATGTGTCGAATGCAAGTCGGGATCCAGATAATGCGGATTAATATTAAAAGGTAAAAATCCGAAAGTCTCGAAACTAGAGGGATAAACAATAGGCATATCATTTGTTGTACCAATTGTCAATCCTGTCAGGTTGGATCCGGCTGAAGTACCTACATAAGGAACTCCTTTTCCTACCTGTACACGCATTTGATGCATAAGATCAAGATCATATAGTGTTTTCAATAACAAGAAAGTATTCCCACCACCAATAAAAATTGCCTTTGCTTCCTGGATCGCTTTTTTCTTATTCTGATACTCGTGCAATCCAGTGACTTTTATATTTCTATCACCGAGAGCATCCTGAACTTTGGCCGTATAGGCATCAAACGAAATTCCCGACGGTCTGGCATAAGGAACAAACAGCAGTTCATCAGTTGCTATAAAGTTCACAAACTCTTCTTTAATATATGCTAGAAATTCACTTCCATAAATGGTACTTGTACTTACCACCAATAAATTATAGTTCGGATTGATTGACATCGCTTATTTCTTAAAATTATATCACAAAAAAATGTACCTTTTACTTCGTTTGCGACGAAGCCAAAGGTACATTTTTAGTTTCTGATTCCTTATTTTTTATCAGCAGACTTTTTCTCCGCACTCAATCTTTTATTTTCTTGCAGTGCTTTATGTAAAAGATATTCGATCTGCCCATTAACACTCCTAAACTCATCCGCAGCCCATTTCTCCAACGCTTTATACATCTGATCATCCAGCCGCAACATAAAGTTC
Organism: Sphingobacterium sp.; assembly: GCA_031277685.1. GTDB lineage: Bacteria > Bacteroidota > Bacteroidia > Sphingobacteriales > Sphingobacteriaceae > Sphingobacterium. The sequence continues at coordinate 30,359 of JAITLV010000170.1, forward strand.
TTCTTATCTGCCATTTTATTTAGTTTATTGATACAATGTACCAGTATTTACTATTGGGGTTGCCGCCTTTTCTCCACAAAGCACAACCATAAGATTGCTCACCATGGCAGCCTTTTTCTCGTTATCCAATTCAACAATATCCTTTTCGGACAGTTTTTTAAGTGCCATTTCAACCATTCCTACGGCACCATCCACAATCTTCGAACGCGCAGCAACAATGGCTGCAGCCTGTTGCCTTTGTAGCATTGCTCCGGCTATTTCGGATGCATAAGCCAAATGACTAATACGTGCTTCTTTGATAATGACTCCCGCAGGTGCTAGGCGATCAGCAAGTTCCTGCTCAAGAATATGATTCACTGTATCTCCGCCTTCACGCAACGTGATCTCCGCTCCTTCATCCTCGAGGTTGTCATAAGGAAAACTTCCTGCTAAATGCCGCACTGCAGCCTCGCTCTGAGTACGTACATAAGAAGTATAATTACTTACGTCATAAGCAGCTTTATATGTATCCCCTACTTGCCATACGATAACAGCACCGATCTCAATCGGATTCCCCATCTTGTCATTTACCTTCAATGTCTGTCCTTGCAGGTTGTCTGAACGTAAACTTATTTTTATGGTAGAATATAACGGATTGACAAAAAACAAACCGTTCTCTTTTACTGTCCCCACATACCGACCAAAGAAATTCAACACACGTGAATGATTCGGATTAATGATCATTAGACCTTTTAGGATAAAAAAGGTTCCGATCATTAAAATGACAGCAAGTACAACATAAAGTGAACTTTGCTCTACATTGGCAAATGAAAATATCGCGGCTATAAAAGAAACTACCGCAATTAATAAGGCTAAATAGCCAGACATAGGTTTAATCAACTTTTCCATAATTTATTAATATATATTTGATATCATTTTAATATCATAAATATAGCAAATAATAATTCACATTTCAAAGCCAAAATTTAAATTATTATTTTTGATTATGCTCAAAAAATCCTTTTTACCTCTTATAAATGGTAAGACCAAAACACTTATCCTCGGATCTTTGCCTGGTGATAGATCATTGGAGCAAAATGAATATTATGCGCACCCCCAAAATCGCTTTTGGAAAGTGATCAGACATTTATTGAATAGTCCCGATGTGACAAACTATACTGACAAAATAAACCTACTACTTGACCATGGCATTGGTCTTTGGGATGTATGTGCTGAAGCAGCTCGCCCCGGCAGTATGGACTTAGCCATCAAAGATGAAAGTCCAAACCAAATTATGGCTCTCCTTCAGGAAAACCCAACTATCAAGCAAGTCGTTTTTAATGGACAAAAAGCCTATAATTTGTATTTAAAATATTTTGAGAAAAAAGAGGATATTATTTATGTATGTCTTCCCAGTACAAGCCCCGCCAACGCAAAAACGAACCTAGAAAAGCTTATTGAGCATTGGCGTATGATTATAAGTGATTAAATTACATAAATAAGGTTCGTTAATTCAACCCTATTGCTTATTTTTGCGCTAAGATGTCAGATTTAAAATACAATCAACGAGGTGTATCCGCTGGAAAAGAGGATGTGCACAATGCGATAAAAAATATCGACAAGGGTCTGTTTCCCAAAGCATTCTGTAAAATCATCCCCGATATTTTGGGTGGTGATCAAGACTGGTGCAATATTATGCATGCTGATGGTGCTGGCACCAAATCTTCCTTGGCCTATGTCTATTGGAAAGAAACAGGAGATATTTCGGTTTGGAAGGGTATTGCACAAGATGCAATCATTATGAATATCGATGATTTACTTTGTGTCGGAGCAATAGATAATATTCTACTCTCCTCTACAATTGGAAGAAATAAAAATCTTATTCCTGGGGAAGTCATCGCAGAAATCATCAATGGTACAGAAGAAATATTGTCTGAACTTCGTGATTTGGGTATTGGGATCTATTCTACGGGTGGTGAAACTGCCGATGTTGGCGATCTTGTACGTACAATAATTGTCGATAGTACCGTCACCTGTCGCATGAAACGCGAAGATGTGATCTCAAATCACCGAATCAAAGGTGGCAATGTCATTGTCGGTCTGGCATCCAATGGTAAAGCTACGTATGAAAAAGCCTATAATGGCGGTATGGGTTCCAATGGATTGACGTCAGCACGTCATGATGTATTTAACAAAAAAGTAGCGGAGAAATATCCAGAAGCTTACGATCCCGCTGTTCCCTATGAACTTGTTTTTGCAGGGAGCCAGGATTTAACCAATAACATCACCGTTGAAACTGGTGAAACTGTAACTGCTGGTCAACTCGTGCTTTCACCAACACGTACATACGCTCCGGTCATTAAAACTATATTGGACAAATATCGTTCTCAGATTGACGGAATGGTTCATTGTTCAGGTGGAGCGCAAACTAAGGTATTGCACTTTGTGGATAATGTCCATGTAATTAAAGACAATCTTTTCCCAATTCCGCCACTCTTCGAATTGATCCAGAAAGAATCAAATACAGATTGGAAAGAAATGTATAAAGTATTCAATATGGGGCACCGTATGGAATTGTATGTACCTGAAGCGATTGCATCGGACATCATTGCTATTTCAGAGTCATTTGGAATCCCGGCTCAAATTATTGGCCGTGTAGAAGACGCGACTGTTAAAAAAGTAACTATTAAATCTCCTTTCGGAGAATTTATTTACGAATAAAATATAGATGTGCACCAATCGACATGTCATATGATTGGTGCATCTATTTCTTTTGGTTTAAATGAAAGAAAAACTTTTCGTGGGTTGGAAAGAAACCCTGGATTTACCTGAATTGGGAATATTTGGTATAGAAGCGAAAATTGATACTGGAGCTGCTTCATCAGTTTTGCATTGTAATTCCTATAAAATCGTTAACGAAGATGGACAGGACTGGATTCTTTGTGAACTCATCACCGATTTTGAGACAGAAGAAACCAAAGTCTTAAAGTTGAAGCTCTACAAAACGAAACTGGTTAAAAGTTCTTTTGGCCAAGAGGAAAAACGTTACTACATCCGTACTACAGCAAAACTTTACGACCAGGTTTTCAGCATCAAGATTTCATTTAGAAATCGCTCCAATATGACCTATCCAATGCTTTTAGGAAAGAATTTTCTATATCGAAGATTTTTGGTCGATGTTTCTAAAGAAAATCTCTCCCTGAAGTCCTTGTCAAAATAAAAACAAATAGCAAAGCTATTTTGTTATCTTAGCACAAAAATATATTCAATATACAAACCGTGAAAATTGCCGTATTATCGACAGTTAAGAGTTTATACTCAACTCGTCGTCTCGTAGAAGCTGCACAACAAAGAGGACATGAATGTGTTGTCATTGACCACAGTAAGTGTTATGTTGGCATTCAACAAGGTAAACCCAGTATTCATTACAAAGGACAGGATCTGAGTGGTATTGACGCTATTATTCCAAGAATAGGCGCTTCGGTCACATTCTATGGTTCAGCTATCGTTAGACAATTTGAGGTAATGGATGTAATTTCTGCAAATCCGAGTCAAGCGATTACGAGATCCAGAGATAAATTGAGATGCCTACAGATTTTATCTGGCGCTGGTATCGGACTTCCAATTACAGGCTTTGCGCGTACAGCATCCGATGTTGACGATCTGATCAGCATGGTTGGTGGCGCCCCATTGGTTATTAAACTATTGGAAGGTACGCAAGGAATTGGTGTTGTTTTAGCGGAAACCAAAAAGGCAGCATCATCTGTTATTGAAGCCTTTTATGGACTCGGAAATAATATTTTGATCCAAGAGTTCATCAAAGAGTCGAAAGGCTCTGATATTAGGGCTTTTGTTGTTGACGGGAAAGTCGTAGGGGCCATGAAACGTACGGCAAAAGAAGGTGAATTTAGATCCAACATACACCGTGGTGGTACAGCGCAGGTAATACGCCTAAGTAAGGCAGAAAGAGAAACTGCTATTGCCGCTGCAGCCCAATTGGGCCTTACCGTATGTGGTGTGGATATGATACCCTCTGATCGCGGGCCACTTGTTCTTGAAGTCAATTCCTCCCCCGGACTGGAAGGAATAGAAAAAGCTACAAAAAAAGATATTGCCTCCGAAATTATTCAATACATCGAAAGACAATATGAATTGAAACAGGCTCAAATGCCAAAAGTGGTGAAGAAAAAGAAGAAAAGAGAAAGTAAACTATAACATCCCAATAGAAAAATAAAAATGGTTGTCAGTGTATACTGCCAACCATTTTTATTTTTAACACTTTTTTATTGAAACAATTACAGGTTTTGAACAAGGCTTAAATTCACCTACCATCAAGCCTAAATTTTACTTATCTTAGGTCAAATTATTAATTGATGAAAAGATTTAGCCATCTTCTATTAGCTTTTATACTACTAATAGTTACGTCCTCATGGTCATTTAGCCAGCCCCCCATTCAAAAAGTAGCCGCTCCGTCCTGGCTCCGCCCCCTAACAAAAAAAGCCATAAAGCCGAACTTGGATGATATTAGCGATGGATATTATTATGAATTAATTGAAAATCAAATAAACTTAGCCAACCAGACAAAATACTATAGAGACATAAAGGTATTATTTGACCAAAGTGGGATAGAAAATCTAGGACAAGTTCAGGTAACCTTTGATCCCCATTTCCAAAAACTTCAATTGCATGAGTTGAAGATCATTCGCGATGGGAAAGAGATTAATTTGCTGCCACAAGCAAAATTTAATCTCCTTGCATCCGAAACAGAACTATCAAGATCTATCTATAATGGAAGCCAGATGGCTCATTATGTTCTGGAAGATCTGCGTAAAGAGGATAAAATTGTATTTGCCTATTCCATAATCGGCTCAAACCCGGTGTTTGAAAACAAATTTTTTGATAGTTATTACTTACAGGGATATGAACCAACCGGCTTGATCCATCTCAATTATATTGTACCAAATAATCGAAAACTTCATTTCAAGAGTTTCAATGGAGCGGCTGAGGTACAGCAGCAATCCATGGGAAATACAACAAATTTCTTCTGGGAATTGACAGGAGATAATACCGTGCAGTACGAAACTAATAGCCCGGCCTGGTATACTCCTTTGAAATATATCCAATGCTCAGAATTCAATACGTGGCAGGAGGTCGACCAATGGAACAGTAATATCAATCCCATACCACAAATCCTTGCGTCAAGCAAACTTCAAACTTTCGTCAATCAACTGTGGAAAGAGTCCAATGGACAACCCTATGAATACCTGAAAAAGGCCTGTGATTTCGTACAAAACGAAATACGTTATATGGGTATTGAGATGGGGGAATATTCACACCGGGCGAATATTCCAGAAAAAGTATTTTTACAACGCTATGGCGATTGTAAAGATAAATCGATGCTACTCGCAACCATTCTTAAAAACAAGAACATTGACGTCGGGCTCGTATTAGCCAATACCTATAAGGATCGGGGACTACAGGATGAACTCCCCTCCCCTTATGCTTTCAACCATATGGTTGTTGAACTTAACATCGCAGGACGCCACCAATATATCGATCCAACCATGACCAACCAAGGCGGAGATATCAAAAACAGATATTTTCCCGCCTATGGAAAAGTTCTCTCCACAATGGGTAAAGGGAAACTTATGGATATACCCCAAAATATTGTCGGAAATATTAAAGTCAAGGAAACCTTGACACTAGAAGGCAAGTTCGGAGCTACCCTTGATGTCAGTACAACCTACCGTGGAAACGAAGCAGACAATATACGTAGCTATTTCCAAAGCAGCGCCAAAAATGATATACAGAAGCAATATCTGGAGTACTATGCGAAAACCTACCCCAAAATCAATAAAATTGGCTCTGTACAATACAAAGATGATATGGAGAACAATATTGTGGAGATCATCGAGAAGTATAAAATAAAAAATATAGGAAAAACCGAAAGCGGATCTACTAAAAAATATATTCCTTTCTTAGGCACAAATATCAATGACAAGCTACCCGAAATTATGGAGGATCGTATTGCTCCATTAAGCCTTTCTTTTCCAACAGACATAGAATATGAGATCTACATTGTCAACAAAGGAAAAAAATCATTTGGCAATTACCGAGACAATAGCTACTTTGACCGCAATGCATATGTTTTTGGTAAAACACTGGAAGTAAAACCAGATAGTATTAAGATTGCTTATACCTTAGGTTTCCACGAACCCTTTGTTGAACAAAAAGATCTGAAACAGTATTATACAGATTTTGCTGATCGCGATAATATCTTCTTTAATGGATTTTATCTCGACAGTGACGGATATGCAACAGATGGGATACCTCGTTTAGGTACACCGACCTCAGCCAATGAGATCAATTGGTTCTCATTAATGCTATGTCTGATTTTGGTGTCCGCTGTAATCTGGTATATTGTAAAGAAGTACAATAAGAGTCAGCCTATTATCCTTAAACCTTACGATGAAGTTTACCATGATCAAATTGGTGGATGGATGATTGTATTGCTTATTCTACTATTTACGCATATATTTACCAAATCCACCTTTTTTTTCTTCAGGGAATCTTATTTTAATCTAAATACTTGGCATGCGGCAGATCAGATAGAAGGTGTTTCCCCATCTTTATACAAGATGCTATTGCTATCGGAAATCATTGCTAATGTATTGATACTTGCCGGTTTGATTTATAGCACTATCTTGCTGATCAAGAAAAGAGATATTTTCGCACAGACCTTCTTTCTAGTGACATTATTTATGGCTATATTCTGTACTATTGATGGAATTGCATCCTATTTTATGTTCAAAAAATATTTAGATAAAACTGATGAACCATTCACACACTACACAGATATTACAAGAGCGATCTTCTTCTTCTGTATTTGGGGAACATATGTTTACAATTCTGAACGTGTCAAAGGCACCTGTCTTCGAACATATCAACATGCTGACAGGATCCAAAGGGTTAAAACTGCCCATCCATTTGATCAAGACTTTCTAAGACCTTATCCCCCAGTAGACCAAAACACAGTGACCCCAACCGAGCAACTTAAGTCCCAGAACGACGAATTAGATCGCGGATCTGCTGAGGAACATGGTGATAAAGTGTAGATCCAACTTCGCTATAAAAAAGGGTTTTGTTCGCAATGAACAAAACCCTTTTTTATAGCGATTGTATGTATATTATTTCATCTTCTTCACCATATTTTCAGCACCTTCGGTAGAAACCTGTGCCTGTCCAGACTTATTTTTAGTAGACTTGTAATGAACATGGTTTTTAACACCTTCAATCTGAACACTCTCCAACGAACCAATATTAACCATATTATCTGCACCTTCTATTGTCACACTGGACACATCATTACCGGTCACCACATTTCCTTTACCCTCAATGATAAGTTTACCAACATTACCGCGTATTACAACCTTGTTATCCGCACCTTCTATTTGAATAGTTTCACCGCCTTTAGCCTCTATTGTACGCGTATTACCAACACCTTCAATTGAAATAACCTTTCCCTGTTGATTAGATACGATGTTTACCGGATTTTTGGAGTCCGTCGCCTTAGCCATAACAACAGTTCCTAATAAAAGTAGCGAAAATCCAAATGCAATAGTTCTTGTTTTCATAATTATCGTTTTTTATAAACGATAATACAAAAATCAAACCCAATCCGTGTCTGAGATTAATATTCAGTAAGTTTTTGTCATTTCGGTTCATACAAAGTGTTACATGGAGCTTATAAGCACCAATATCCAAAAGATCCACACCTGATGACATAAAAGTTATCGTCCCAAAAAAGATACAGGCATTTACGAACGAACAAAAAAAGGAGCCTAAAAGGCTCCTTTAATATCTCTAACAAATTGACAGCGGATTAAAAACTCTATTTTACTGCGTCTACAACTGCTTTGAAAGCTTCTGGGTTATTTAAAGCTAAGTCAGCTAAAACCTTACGGTTCAAACCAATGTTTTTAGCGTTTAATTTACCGATCAATTGGGAATAAGAAATTCCGTGTTGACGAGCTCCAGCGTTGATACGTTGAATCCATAAAGCTCTAAACTCGCGTTTTTTGGTTTTACGATCGCGGTAAGCATATTGTAAACCTTTTTCTACTGTATTTTTAGCAATAGTATAAACTTTGCTACGTGATCCAAAGTAACCTTTTGCAAGGCCTAGGATTTTTTTGCGTCTTCTTCTAGAAGCTACTGCGTTAACCGAACGTGGCATATTTTTAAAATTAGTTTGGTAGAAGGTGTCATGTATTTCAATGAACTTACAACCTTATACCCGGTTAAAAAATTATTATTAATAAAATCGAATAAAACTTATTTACCGATAGCAAGCATACGTTTTACGTTGCCCATATCGCCATCAGATACATAACTTGTTTGTGTTAAGTTACGTTTACGTTTTGTGCTCTTTTTTGTCAAGATGTGGCTTTTGAAAGCGTTTTTTCTTGCAATTTTACCTGTTCCAGTCAATTTGAAACGTTTCTTTGCGCTGGAATTGGTTTTAACTTTTGGCATAATACTTATAAATTTTATATCAATCTGTTAGAATTCTTATTATTTTTTAGGAGCCTTTGGAGCTACTGTTAAAAACATGCGTTTACCTTCTAATTTCGGTAAAAGCTCTACTTTACCGTAATCCTCTAAAGCCTGAGCAAAGCGTAACAACAAGATTTCACCTTGATCCTTGTGTACAATAGCACGACCTTTGAAGTGTACATAAGCACGAACTTTCTCTCCACTTTCAAGAAACTTAATCGCATGCTTCAATTTGAACTCAAAATCATGCTCACCAGAGTTAGGTCCGAAACGGATTTCTTTAATAACAGTCTGTTTTGCATTAGCTTTGATTTCCTTTTGTTTCTTCTTCTGTTCGTAAACAAACTTACTGTAGTCGATAATCTTACAAACCGGCGGTACAGCATTTGGCGAAATCTCCACTAAATCAAGTTCCAACTCATCAGCCAACTCTAACGCTTTGCGCGTAGGGAAAACTCCTTGCTCCACATTATCTCCTACCAAGCGCACCTCAGGTACCTTGATTAATTCATTAATGCGGTGATCTGGTTCTTTCTTTCTCATTGGTGGTCTTGGACCACCGGGTCTTTTTAATGCCAAATGTTTAAAAATTAAACGGTTATTTCCTTAATTAATATATCTCTAAATTCGTC
>JAITLV010000325.1 GCA_031277685.1 Sphingobacterium sp.
TATAATAATCGTAATATGTCAGCTTTCATCGTCGGTATAATTGGCTTGTGAAAGAAATGGTTATAATTGTATTATAAAGATAAATAATTTTTATTGTAAGTTCAAAATACTTTTTAAAATAGTTTAAAAAGATTAAAAAGGATTTCAAAAAAATGCCCTCAAAACTTTGAGGGCATTACAATAGGATTGTAGTAATATACTAATATTATTTATATGCTTCTGTTCTGCCTGAAAACCAGACTGGTGAAGTGTAATTATTATCTTTTGCTACTTCAACAAAGTTTTTACTATTGTTTGTTGATTCTGAAGTCGGATAAATAGTACGCTCCATAAAACGGATATTCGTGGGTTTTTTGATCACTCGGACACCAAGCTCTTTGATTAATCGTCTTGTCTCACTCCAAAGGTCAAAAGGATTAACCACATTGAAATCTATAAATTTCTGATCGTATATCATTCCTTTCTTTTCAAGATCTGACGCCTGCGCAAATTTGCTTCCCATATACTCTACATAATTTGTGATAGCCTGTGAACTTGGTGCGGTTACTTGAGATTCTGCAATTTTACCAGCATAAGCGGTTGTATTTGCTTTGTTGATGAGATAATACTTGTCTATAGATTCTTTGATAGCTTCTTTAAACAGTGTTGTTGCATTTAGATTAAGATCAGGCCATCTAAGTGCCGCTTCAGATAAGATCAGTTTAACTTCAGTGGAAGTGATTATCTGACTTGGTAAGCCTGGGTTTTGTTCAAACGTTGTCCGATTATATAGAGACGGATATGTTTTTGTTAGATCAGTTGTTGTGATCGATGCACTATATTCTTTAGAATAGGGACCTTCTTTTTGAATTGCGCTATACTTCCCAAATAGGTCCGGTTGAAATAATACATAAAGTCTAGGGTCTGTGTGTGTGTTATCGGGAGTAAGTAAAGCAATCATTTCTGCTGGAGCAAAAAATGAACTTCTTTGTTCCTGCATAGCCCGATTAATGAGGTACTCCATAGCTCTGTCTGTATTTTTATCTGAATATTGAATGCTATTTTCCGCTGAATTAGCATATATGGATGTAGTTAATACTTTTTGAATAACTGTTTTTGCCAATTGCGGATTTGTGTTCGTGTGTCTAAGCGCGATACGTAAACGTAAACTATTAATTAGGATTTTCCATTTGCCAATATCTCCTTTCAGTAATATATCAAATGAAGGGAAGTCTTTCTCTGGTGAAGAAGCTCCAAGTGTGTAATTGGAAAATTTGTTATAGGCATCTTCTAATTTGTTCAAGACTCCAGCATAGACATCTTCTTGTTTATCAAATTTTGGGAAGAAATTGTCACCTTTTCCTTGTAAGGCTTCAGAATAGGGTATGCTATTATGTGTTTCAGTAAGCTTATAAAATATGTAGCTTTTTACGACATCAGATACAACTTTGTATGGTAGGTATGTTTGTTTATCTTGTTCTGACATGGCATCATATCTTAGATCAAGCTCATTTAGGGACCTCATGCGATCAAAGGATGATTCAAATGGATTATGTCCCCAGGAGAAGGTGTTGGTAACACCATCATTAGAGAAACCTCCAGTACCTAACATCCGATTAAATACTGGGAATGTATGGTACAAGGCTCCATAATCAGTTCTGAAAGTTCCTAATCTTTGAAGGCCATCAGCCATAAATCCTTGAACTGTAGGTTGTGTAAATCCATCTGGATCAAGAAATTTTTCTTCTAGTGTTTTTTGACATGACATCGTGGTCAAAAGAACTGATGAAAAAAACAGTTTAGAAAGTATTGTTATATATTTTTTCATGTTATTTTTTTTTAGAATGAAGCTCTTAAACTTAGTCCGTAGCTACGTGTTGAAGGAAATGCGTTGTTTTCATAGAAAACGTTCGTGCCGTTATTTGATTCAGGATCCACGTTAGGCATTGTACGATGGATGTAACCAACGTTATTCATAAATGCAGAAACAACCAATCTCTCAAATTTCATCTTAGAAGTGATTGACTTTGGTAATGCGTATGATAATGTGATATTTCTAAGTTTTATATAGTCATTTTTATAGACAACATCTTCTTGAATATCCATAAATGATTGCCAAAAGTAGCCATATTTGTCTGCAGCATTGATAATTTTGTCATTAGGGGTACCATCTTGTTTTACGCCCGGTAGGATTACACCATCATGGAATATCATAGGGTATTTGGAGTCTCCGGGAAGTGCTGAATTATGGGATGGTAAACCAATATATGAGCCATTATTATTGATATAATAAGGAAGTCCTCCACTAGCTTCATCTCTTCCTGCAATCGTCTCTTTACTACTGCCATTACCAATTAAGTACATGTTTGTTTGCGATATTAAAGTGCTACCAAAGGAAGCATCGAAATTCAATCCGAGAGTTAAGCCTTTATAGGAGAAGTTATTGATTAACCCCCCAATAAAATCTGGTGTTATTTTTCCAACAACTTTGTCTTTTGTAGGGTCAGTGTAATAGGTTCCGTCGTTGTTTACAAGTCGTTCTCCGTTTTCGGTTACAGCATATGGTTTAACTAAAATCTGACCATAGGGTTGATTAGCTTGAGCAACGATACGGGAACCACTTGCTCCCCAAAGGTTTTGTGTTGTTATACCTTTATCTAGCTCTTTAACCATAGGCTTGGAGGCCGATCCATTAACAATAATATCCCAAGAGAAATCCTTATTTTTTATAGGTGTACCTGTTAAAGCAAATTCGTACCCTGTTGTAGAAACCTTACCTGCATTGATACCAATATTGGTATATCCAGTTGATGATGCCACACTTAAAGGCATTATTTGGTTGTAATTATTGCTCGTAAAATAACTAAATTCTAAACCTACTCTAGATTTTAAAAATTTTGTGTCAAATCCTATTTCAAATTCACGTTTTCTTTCTGGTTTGAGATTAATAGGAGGTATTGTACTACTTGCGCTATAGTAAATAGCATTATCATATGACCCAATTGCATATACGTTATTGCCAAAGTATCTTGCTCCAGGTCTACCTACATCAGCCCAAGAAGCTCTCACCTTTCCCATATTGAGCCACTCAGGAATATTTAAGCTCTCGGAAAAGATCCATGATGCACTTGCTCCTGGGTAGAAATACGAATTGTTCGATGGAGGAAGGATTGAAGACCAGTCATTTCGACCTTGTAAATCTATAAATAACCTGTTTTTATAGCTGAACTGTGCAGAGGCAAATAGACCGTATAAAACATCAGATCCAATTTTTGAATCACTATATCGCAAATCGTTTTTTGAATTTTTTAGCGACTCCCAATCTGCAGTGATGAATCCTCCATTTGTTGTTCTAGATAACATTCTGAACGATGAGGATTGGTAAACACCCCCAATAAAACTTGAAACATTCCAGTTTGGAGTTAAGTCTTTTTCGTAACGAAGCATCGATTGAGCATTCCATCGAATGTCTTGTTGTGTTCTAAGTCCAGCACTTCCCCCAGTCCCCTGGGATAAAGGTCTTCTTAGAGTTTCGTAGGTATTATAGTCATTAATGATCCAGTCAAACCCGCCGATGCTACTTAAGCTAAGGTTTTTATTTATTTTTATATCAAGGTTTAATGAATTTGTGAAGTGATTTCTGTTATTGTCGTATTTGTCTTTTTGTTGGCTATACAAATAGTTCTTTGCCAGATTCTCTCTTACTATACTTCCAGAAACATATTGCGACTGAATATTATTCATATACCAAAAGAAATAACCCGTCTCGGGGTCAATAATCTGGTTTCTTAGTTCTTTTACATCTAAATTTCGTGGGACACCATAGGTAACGAAGGCGTCTTGATTTTGGTTAGGAGGGTTGTGGTTAAAGCTATTGCTATAAGTAGAAACCAATTGGAGATTTACATTATCGGTCAAACTCATATTGCCATTGAAGGTTACCTTATTCTCTTTAATGTTAAAGCCTTCGAAGATCCCTTTATAATTTTTATTTGTATAAGCTAATCGATAGCCACCTTGTGATCCGCCGCCTTGTATCGATACGTTTGCAGTGGAAGTGTAGCCGTTTCTATATAGATCACGAATATTATTAGGTTGTGCTACATATGGTTTCATCGTATTATCATAATATAATATTTCTTCACCATTAAACCTTGGTCCAAAATTGTATGTTACAGGCGCGTAAGCGGCTTGGTTATTTCTTTTATAGAAACCGTATTCAGTATAGTTGTTTCCATATGATCCCCAGCCGACGGGATATCCTGAGCCAAATTCATTTTGGAGCTCCTGCAATATCCACGGGCTGTCAAATTGATGCGATAAATTTACATCGATCCCATATCCAGGCCTTTTCCTTCCTGCTTTGGAAGTGATCAAAATAACTCCATTTGCTCCTTGTGAGCCATATAATAAAGAGGCTTTTGCTCCCCGAAGAACCTCAAAAGACTGAATGTCGTCCATATTAAGGTCGTTGAGGCCGTTTCCTGGATTTCTATTAATGTCAGTTTGCCAGTCTAACATTGGAATTCCATCGATAACAAATAGTGGCCTTACATTTGAACTTTCGGAAAATGCTACTGCATTTCTAATGTTCACGTTTATACCGCCTCCAGGACCCATTGCTGTTAGATTTAGCTTTAAACCAGGAACTGTACCATACATAGATGTTAACGCATTCATGGCCGACCCCTTATCCGCTAGATCTTCTGTTGAAATTGTTGTACTTGCATATCCGAGAGACCTTTTTTCTTTTTTTACACCCATTGCTGTGACAATAACCTCGTCCAAGGAAGACGCATCTTCAATTAAAACTACGTCTAATGTGTTTGAGGTTCCAATTTTGATTTCTTGTTGTCGATATCCGACCATTGATATACGCAAGGTTTCTCCTTGTGACACTTTAATCGAAAATGTTCCATTTGTTTTCGTCTGGGTTCCGCGATCTGTTCCTTTAATTGCCACAGTGGCTCCGGAAATAGGCCCATTAGCATCTCTCACCGTTCCTGTGAGAGTTTGTTGCGCATAGAGGGATGTTGCGCTAAACAGCGTGCATAGGGCTAAGCCCGCACTTTTTTTGTAAAAGACACTCATTTTCTATTATTTAAGGTTAATAAAGTTGTTTAGTGATGGATAAATCCATGGGATTTTACCTGATGTTCACTGTTAATCTAAGGTACTTTCGTTAATAATTTTTTGCTGATCAGGTTCTTACTTCTGATACTTTAGTTAAACAACAAAATATGGTTAGTATAAAAGTTGTTGGCTAAAATTAGTTAATTGCTGTTAAGTTTCAAATACTTTTTAAATATTTTTAAAAAGTATTTGATTCTTAGCCATTAAATCTATGCAAACGTTTGTTATTGTAACAATCTTATCGTTTGATCTTCCTGTTTATGCCATTAAATTGTGGATTAGGCATAAAAATGAATATCAAATAGCTTATATTTACCTTTTAATTATACAATCTGATTATGAAACAACGCTATTACTCCTTGGATGTCTTTCGTGGAGCTACTGTGGCACTGATG
>JAITLV010000259.1 GCA_031277685.1 Sphingobacterium sp.
TCACCTGTTGCGTGGTGGGCAATGAACCAATGGCTCACAGACTTTAATTATAAAATACAAATCAACTGGATATATTTTATTCTCGCTGGAATGAGCGCCATACTCATCGCCTTAGGTACCATTAGTTATCAGACATGGAAGGCCATTCGTACCAACCCTGTTGATAGTTTAAGGGATGAATAAATTGTAAAAAAACTTAAGCCTGTAGTCATGATTAAAAATAATCTTAAAATCGCCTGGCGGAATATCATTACCAATAAGTTGTATGCTGCAATCAAGATTGGTGGCTTTGCATTCAGCATCGCGATATGCATACTCATTGTGCTCTACATTAGGCATGAAACAAGCTATGATAAGATGTATCCTGATATGAACCGGGTTTTCCGTCTGGTAATCTCAGCTCCCGATGGTGACAAAACAGAGCAATATCTCGCCTTTTCAGCACCAGCAGCAAAGACACTTCAAGCTGAAATACCTGGTATAGAATCAACTGGACGAGTGCTCCCCAATACCCTATTTGGTGCCGGAAGCAACCTCTTTACGATCAACGGCAAAGCCGAAAATCACCTCGATGCCGGCTTCGTCTATATCGATCAGTCAATCCTTGAGATGTTTCCTCTTCCTATTATCGAAGGACAGTTAAATCATGCCTTGGATAAACCCAATAGCCTGGTCATCACAAAAAGTAAGGCAAAAAAGTTTTTCAACGGAAATGCAATCGGTCAGACAATCTATCTCAACAATAACAAAACAACGTTATACAATATAACAGCTGTTATTGATGATGTACCAAGCAATTCAAGCCTCTATGGCTACGATTACTTTATTTCCCTTGCTGGCGAACCTTTCTACCAAGGGGAACAAAACAACTGGGGAGCAACAAACTATATCACTTACGTTAAGCTAAAAGCAAATACTGATCTTGTTACCGCGCAAGATGCTATTTCGAAGAACTATATCCAGGATCATTACATTTCGATCAACAAAAAAAATGGGATGAAAATATCAATGGAGACCATGCAATCCAAAGTATTACTTCAAAATGCATTGGACATGCATTTATACTCAAAAAACATTTCGGAATATGGTATGGCTACTCAATATCAAGGTGATATTAAAATGGTCTGGATATTTGCTGGAATCGCATTCTTCATTCTACTGATTGCATGCATCAATTTCGTTAATCTATCTACCGCCAATGCAGTTACGCGTGCCAAAGAAATTGGCATCCGCAAAACCATTGGATCCAGCCGTGCTGCCTTAATTACCCAATTTATGACAGAGGCCGTATGTTACAGCCTTATTTCATTGACAATAGGTCTTTTACTGGCTTGGACATTACTACCTCTTTTTAATAATCTTGCCAACAAAACCTTATTTTTACCCTGGACAACAGGATACTTTCTTCCTTTATTAGTCCTAACCATGTTGGTAATAGGGGGAATTGCAGGTATATATCCAGCACTACATCTATCTGGATTTAAACCGATCGATGCCTTGAAAAGTAAATCCAGATCCAACCCAAAATCTGTCCTGCTGCGCAATAGCTTAGTTATTTTTCAATTTGCAACTTCCATTATACTTATGATCAGTGCCTTGATTGCGAACCAACAGATCAGCTTTATGCTCAACAAAGATATTGGTTTCAGCAAAGACCAAGTCATTGTACTTCGCGGTGTAAATAGTCTAACTTCGCAGGTACAAAACCTGAAAAACGAATTAAAAAACATATCAACTGTCAGCAACGTTTCCATAGGCGATTATCTTCCTGTACCCTTAGATGGTGTAAAGCGAAATGGTAATCCATTTTGGGCTAAAGGCAAAGAAGACCTTGAACTCGGTGAACCAGGACAATTCTGGAATGTAGACGAAAATTACATCAGTACATTCGGTCTCAGGTTAATAGCTGGGCGGGATTTTAATCCACATATTTCTTCTGATAGCACTGCTGCTATTGTCAATAAAAAAATGATTGCAGAATTGGGTATTAAAGGAAATCCAATTGGAGCCCAGATTACCAATGGAAGAACATGGACGATTATTGGTGTTGTAGATGACTTTATTTTTGAATCGCTAAAAGGCAAAGGGTATGTCCCCGTCTGTATGACGTTAGCAAATAGTCCCTCTATCCTTTCGATCAAAACAAAATCGACAGATATGGCAAACACTTTAGCGGAAATCAATACTGTATGGGACAAATTTGCGCCTAATCAAAAAATAAATTACAGCTTTTTGGACGAAGGTTTTGCATCACTTTATCAAGATGTCGAACGTACCAAAAATATATTCACCTGCTTCGCGATTGTTGCCATCTTTGTGGCGGCCCTTGGACTCTTTGGCCTAGCTACTTATATGACACAGCAACGGACGAAGGAAATCGGTGTACGAAAAGTACTTGGAGCCAGTGCCATCAGACTATTACGGCTTTTGTCCGGAGACTTTATAAAATTGGTGTTTGTTGCCTTGGTCATTGCTTCACCTGTTGCGTGGTGGGCAATGAACCAATGGCTCACAGACTTCAACTATCGGATTGAAATAAACTGGACGTACTTTATTATGGCAGGCATAAGTGCCATTCTCATTGCACTGGGTACCATTAGTTATCAAACATGGAAAGCCATACGTACCAATCCCGTTGATAGTTTAAGGGATGAATAGGCAAAGAACTTCAATGCCCAAAGAAAGGCCCAATAAAATTGGTGTTTATTGCCTTGGTCATTGCTTCATCTGTTGCGTAATGGGCAATGAACCCATGCTAAGGGCGGGGATGAATGTTCGATTGTGAACGGGAACTGTCCGAAATCGAACATTTAAAACAAAACAACATAAAAACCTCACAACAAGCAAATTAAAACAATGGCAAGGGGATTGTATTTTTATATTGACGATTTGATGCGAAAGCGACTGAAACATAAAATCCGATAGCATAGCACAACGTGATTCAAGCACATACAGCGGTAGTGGTTTTTTATCCCGATATTTTGCATATTTATCTCAATATTGGTTCCATTAGCTTCCAATCGTTAAAAGTCGCGAGAACAAATCCAGTAGATAATCTGCAGGATGAATAAGTAGATTTAAAAAACAATAATTAAAAACGAGATACCAAGTAAGTCATCGGTTGTGCAATCAAGGTCTCAATACTCATATCTCAATACTCAATACTATAAAATGATACAATTAAAACATTTATTCAAGTGGTATAACGTCGGTGGTACACGCTCATTCGTCCTCAAAGATGTCAGTTTAGACATAGCAGAAGGTGATTTTATATCCATTATGGGCCCCTCGGGTTCCGGAAAATCCACCCTATTGAATATTATCGGTATGCTGGACGAACCGGATGAGGGTGAATATATCTTTATGGATGAGAATGTATTGGAGATGAAAGCAAAAAAACGGACACAACTTTATCAGTCTCACATTGGATATGTATTTCAGGCCTATCACCTATTAGATGAATTGACAGTATATGAAAATATAGAAACACCACTGATCTATAAAGATATTTCCAGTAAAGAGCGAAAAGCTATTGTTGCCGACATGCTTGACCGCTTTGGTATTGTTGGGAAAAAAGATTTATTTCCGGCCCAACTATCCGGCGGTCAACAACAGATCGTTGGTATTGCACGCGCATTGGCGGGCTCTCCAAAACTATTGCTGGCGGATGAACCCACGGGTAACCTCAATTCTAAACAGGGGGAAGAAATCATGAACCTTTTCAAACAATTGAACGAGGATGGTGTCACAATCATACAAGTGACCCACTCCGAAAAAAATGCAGAATACGGCAAAAGAATCGTCAATATGCTGGATGGCCAGCTCAAATAATTGTATGCCAATTTAACCTGAATAATCCCTACTTGGTACATGAATTACTGTAGGGATTTTTTTGTACTCATTTCTCAATTCAATTTTTTAACTTCGTTATGATGAATGAGAGAGAGCTGAAATCGTTAATATTCCTGCTGGACGATACCGACCAGCAGATTATTCAGGAAGTGGAACATCAACTGAAAAGCCAAGGCCCTGAAATTGTTCCTTATTTGGAAAAATTATGGGAATCTAGCTTTGATCCGAGCGTACAGGGCAGGCTGGAAAACATTATTCATGAAATTCAGTTTGATCAGACTAAAAATGAATTACAGATCTGGAACCTGAGCAATTCCTTCAATCTCCTCGAAGGACTTATCATCCTTAATAATTATCAATACCCTTCTTACGAAGACCATAAAATCGTGTTAAAGATTGAGGATCTAAAAACTGAGGTATGGCGCGGACTACAATATGATATGAGTCCATTGGAAAAGGTGAACCTACTGAATCATGTACTATTTGGCTCCTTTGGTTTATCCGGCAATACGAAAGATTATCACCATCCACAAAACTCCTATATCGGTCAGGTTTTGGATACAAAGCAGGGGAATCCGTTGACTTTATCCTGTATCTATAGCATTATTGCACAAAAGCTGGATATTCCGATCTATGGGATCAATTTGCCCAAACATTTTATTTTGGCATACATGGACACGAATGAGGAAGGAAATGAACATGTATTATTCTATATCAATGCATTTAATCGGGGACAGATCATGCAAAAGAGTGATGTGAATTCGTTCCTGAAACAATTAAACCTCAGTCCAGACAGAGAATTTACCTATCCCTGCGACAATGTGACCATTATCAAACGTGCCTTACGAAATCTCCTTTCAGCGTATGAAGCACATGAAAGTTCAGGCAAGCAACAGGAAATCAGGGAGCTGTTCGAATTGCTTGCTTGATAAAATAAAATTGTCTAGTTAAAAATTGGTTCTTTCCCGGGCATCCAAAAAGATATAATTCGGAATCAGTGTGCCATACACTTTTGTTAATTCTGGCGTTGCATTCCCCTGGTCCGTCAAATTAAAGCGCGACACCATTTTTGTAGTTACATCAGAGACATAAAAGAATTTACCGTTTTCAAGGCGGTCATCTATCGCAATTCCCTGTGGTAATACAAATCCCGTGTTTGTACCACCAACGATATAATCTGGTGAAACTGTTTTCTCCCCAGATCCGCTAAATAATGCATCAGGGTTTTTAAAGAACAATACCTCTTTTCCTGCTGTGACTGCAAATAATTGCCTATTCGGCGCGTAAGACACCGCTCGTAGGTCTGTCTTTCCCTGCACATAGACAGTCAGCTCTGGTTTAAATTTATCCGAACTAACGATCGTATCACCTGCTCTATCGATTAGCTCCTGTTTAAGTCGTTTATAAACAGTAAAACCACTTTTATTCTCAGTTTCATTATTAAACCCTATGACTAATAACTTTTCATTTCTATCGTCAGGATTCCCCTGCACTAAAGTCAGTGAACTTGGTACAATATTTCCTAAGCTAATCTGTTTATCAATAATCTTGGATCCTCCGGTCGATCCACCTTTTCCCTCCGGACGGCTTATTGCATATAACATAGATTGACCTGTCACAGCGAGCAGAAAATTTGTTACAGTAGATCCGCTATTACCATTTTGCTGCGCATAAGTATAATAGCCTAACCCTCTCACCGCTGTAAATCCTGTATAGCCAATCTGGCTCGCATCCCCCGGTTTTCCATAAACATCGTCCAAAGCAATCCGCTGGATAAAGGTGTCCTGAACTATGCCGCCCGCACTTGCCTGAAAAATTGATGTTGCATTGGGATCAAAGAGCACGGGACCACCACCCTTCGAGGGGGAAAGATACTGAAAAGTATTGTTCATCGTATTGGTGTCAGCCGGATCAACGATAAAGAGGTTCTTGATCGAATTATTTGACCGATAGTCAGAGAAAGAAATATACAATCTTGAAATAAGTGTTGGCACCCCCTTCTCTGGCTCATCGTCCAGCTTTTTACAAGATGCCACTCCTACTAAACAGGCAAATAATACAATAACGCAGGTTTGAAATGAAAATTTCATATTTTTTTATTATAAATAGCTAATGCTGTCAAACATACAAATCTACTAATATATGCAGAATATCAATGAATTTATGTCATTCTTTTGGGTGGATACCTTATTCTCTCCAACGGAAATATTTGCCATTCCGCTACTTTTTGATTAAAATTGCCTTTGTTTTTGATATCACATACGATTATGGAAAAGAAGGAATTTGTACGGGAGAAGTTGGCATTACCAGGAGAAGGCAAAAAATTGCTTTTACATTCCTGCTGTGCACCTTGTGCCGGAGAAGTCATGGAAGCATTGATTGCTTCGGATATCGATTTTACGATCTATTTCTACAATCCGAATATCCATCCGCGCAAGGAATATGATCTGCGCAAAGATGAAAATATTCGATTTGCAGAGAAACACAATATCCCTTTTATCGATGCCGATTACGATGTTGACCATTGGTTTGATCTAGCTAAGGGGATGGAACAGGAACCTGAAAGAGGTATTCGCTGTACCATGTGTTTTGATATGCGTTTTGAGAAAACCGCCGAGTATGCTGCAGCGAATGGTTTTGATGTCATCTCCAGTTCCTTGGGGATCTCACGTTGGAAAAACATGGAACAGATCAACGACTGTGGCCTACGTGCTGCTTCCCGTCACGCGGATATGGAGTACTGGACATTCAACTGGCGTAAGAAAGGCGGTTCGGCCCGCATGCTAGAAGTCTCCAAGAAGGAAAAGTTCTACATGCAGGAATATTG
The DNA here is from genome assembly GCA_031277685.1 of Sphingobacterium sp. Taxonomy (GTDB): domain Bacteria; phylum Bacteroidota; class Bacteroidia; order Sphingobacteriales; family Sphingobacteriaceae; genus Sphingobacterium. Next base: position 6,680 of record JAITLV010000259.1, read on the forward strand.
CGGCTGTGCTTATTCGCTACGTGATACCAATAAATGGCGCATGGCAAATGGCCGTGAAAAGATCGAGTTAGGTAAAAATTATTATGAATAAGTCATGCTATGTGTGTATATAAAGCATGCGACTGGAATATTTAAAAAAATATTTCGATCCTAATGATTTTATACATACCTTTGCAGGCTCAAATGCAAGATTGTGAAACATCTAAAACAATACAGAATTCCCTTTTCGGGACTCAACGCTGGAAAGCACAATTTTGAATTTGACATTAATAAAAAGTTCTTTGACTGCTACGAACATTCGATTGTAAAAGATGGCAATCTAAAAGCAGAAGTTGAATTGCAGAAACAGGAAAACCTCTTGATTTTGCATTTTGATATCCAAGGCGAGATTCAATTGACTTGTGATACCTGTTTAAAAGAGTTTATGTCACCGATTTCAATTCAAGAACGAATATTGGTCAAATTCACGGATGAAGATTGGACAGACAATACCGAAGAGGTGTTGATCTTATCCAAAAGCGACCATGAGTTGGATATCGCTGAATTATTGTACGAATATATCAATTTAGCTGTCCCCTATATCGTAAAATGTGAAGAGCAGGGAGAAGGCATACAATGCGATCCTGAGATGCTGGCTTTATTTACAAGTGAGCCTGATCCAGAGGAGCAAAAAGAAGAAGAAATTATCGACCCACGTTGGGAAGCATTGAGAAATATTAAAAATAACTAAAACAAGAATACGAGATGGCACATCCAAAACGTAAAACTTCTAAATCAAGAAGAGACAAAAGAAGAACACATTATAAAGCTGAAGCTCCTAGCTTGACAGTATGTAAAGAAACTGGCGCAGTTCATTTACCTCACCGTGCATATACTGTAGACGGAAACTTGTACTACAACGGTAAATTGATCATTGAAAATACAGCTGTTGTCTAAGG
>JAITLV010000328.1 GCA_031277685.1 Sphingobacterium sp.
GATGATACCTGCGGAAACAATATTCAATTGGTAGAAATGTACTGAGTCAAGGTCAATAGAACGAAAAAAGCCTTTCATTTCTGAAAGGCTTTTTATGCGGAGAGTGAGGGATTCGAACCTTATGTTTTAAGATGTTGAAAATCAATTGATTTTAAAAGTCTTTTTCAATAATGCCACGAATTTGCCACAACTCCAATATCTTATGGATTAGCTACAAAATCTTAACGAATCAACTAAAATTTACTTTAGTTCGTTTAGCAAATATAACAATTATAATCTAAGCTTAATATAATACTATATCATACTCTTGATTAATTCTTATTTTATAATATAAGATCTACTAATTGCCAGAAATCCCAGTAAATAAATGCATCAAGTTTCCAGAGTAAGATGCTTATTTGATAGATTTTAAGCTTGCAGTAACACCATTAGTTTTAATTTTAAACGATACAAAACAGTAGTCTGGTAATCTAACAATAGAAAAATTTCTTCGGGATTGGTAAATGTATAAGGAACTTTATTTTGATTAATGTACTTTATTTTTCTTCTTTTTAAAGAGTCATGAATAACTAAACCAAATGATTTTTTTGCATCAGCTTTTCCTTTGTTTTGAGATATTCCATTGTCATGAAGTCTGTATTTATATAAAGTCTGTTTAATAAACTTTGCATTTCCGTGTTCTAATATTTTTAAATACAGATCCTGATCTACAGCGGTTCTTAAATTAGGATTGATACCTGATGTTTTATCATAAATTTTTTTTTTGAAAGTGAAGAAATGTGTAATTTGTATGGGACAATTGAAAAAGAGATCATTATTATAAATCTGCTTAGTTTGCGGAAAAACTTTTTGTGCATTTAAGTTCTCATCACATAGCATCATTTTGGAGTATGTACAAACAATATTTTTACTTTGTTCATATTGTCTGATAGACGCTTCTAATGCTGAAGCATAAAGAGCATCGTCAGGATCTAGAAAAGCACAGATGTCACCACTGGCATATTCCAAACATTTTCTTTTAGTAAAACCACAACCTTTATTTTCTGCATTTTCTACTAACAGAAATTTAATATTACCTTTAATTAACTGTTTAATGATTTCCACCGAATTATCCGTAGAACAATCATCAACAATAATCGCTTCCCAATTAGTATAGGATTGATCTATTAAAGAGGTGTAGCACTGCTTGAAATATTTCCCATTATTATAATGAGCAATTAAAATTGAAATTTTCCTGGTCATTGCAAATTGTTTTTAGTAGATTATGTTGAATTGTTAATATTCTAATTCATAAAGGTTGGAAGTTTGAATAAAGATTTTATTCTATCCAATTCTATATTATCTTCATTTACCTTTTTCTTAGTACAGATTCGCATATGTAATCTTTTTACTTCATAAAGTTTGAATTTATGAAGTAATATAAAGAACAATGTTATGGTAATTATTCCAACACATATTGATTTTATCACAGTGTTAATAGTATTTATATGTTGTATCCAAGGTCGTTAATGAATAGTATTTGTTTTTGGTAGTTTCTAGATCAAAACAGCTGCCCTCAGTAGTTAAGGCAGCTGTATAGGTACTATAATTTAGATAATCTAAATCTAATGCAAATACGGTAATTATAGTGATTATTTAGTTATTAAATCTATTCCAATGATTGTTATTATTATATATTATTCTTTATTTAAGCTGTGTTGAGTGATCGGAGTAACTCGTTCTATAGTGTGCCCTGGTGTAAAAAGCTCATTTTAGATTCCCTCAACAGATATTCAGGTAGAGGGTACTATTTGCCTTTGTAATAATTGTCTATTTATATGATAAAACATCTTGATTTTTTATTAAAATTATTCATTATTTAAAGTATTTGTCAAAAGGGATAAGAGATGAAATTATTGAAAATGATCTTGATCTTGAGGCAGATCCAAATTATATGAATGTGCTTACAAAAAAGACATTAGGGCTTACTGCAAAAGAACTTATTTATGGGGAAAGTGTAGTACTTGAAGCAAAATGCCTTTTGAAAGGTTCTGATGAGTCAATAAAGCAGATTGTATATAACTTGGGATTATACACCATTGTATCATTTTCAAACTACCTCGAAGGGAAAACGGGTATATATCCTAGTAGGTTAGAGAATAAACAAAAAAGCGGCCTATTTAAGCCGCTAACATTTGTGTTTAAATTACAGAATATTTTTTAATCCTGTTTGCATTTATGAGGGAAAGGTATTTTCTTAATTTTTGGCCTCCCAGTAAGACCATTTAGACCCATTATACACCGCAAGTCTTTTTGCACCTGTTTTATTGATGAATACAAGCATTCCTGGTGAGGGGTTGATAATATTATCAGTATTTTCTGTCGTGGGTAGGAGCAGTGCTTTAGTCTGCGATTCAAGTACCAACACGCCGTCTGCTACTGAATTATCAGAGCCAATAATCGTTTTGGCATTTGTATCTTCCGTTACCTGATTTGTATCAGGCTGTTGAGCAAGTTCAATGGTAATGTTAGCGTCTTGCCCGCTTATATCAATCCAGCTTCCATTATAATATTTAATTCTAGCAGTTGTTGCATTTTCCGCGTCAAGCAATATTGTACCTTCTGCTGCTGAAGTAGGTAGTTTACGAGTATAGGGGAGGATAATTCCTTTATTCTCTCCTTGAGCAAACTCCAATAGGACAGAAGTTTTGTTAGAAGCGCTGCCAACATCATTTCCAATGATGACTTGTGCAGATACGGTGGATGATACCATGGAAACTATGACTAAGCATATTGTTTTTTTCATTATGTAGTTTATTCGAGTATTATAGGAACTTAATATTTACAGAAGAATATGTTCAGAGATTTCTAATCCATTTTCATTTTCCAAAATTATTGGAAATAAAATAAGGTACAGTTATTTAAATCATTCCTATGTTTAGTATATTTATAAATGTCCTGAATTTTAGATAGAAATATTACAGTGCTTATTATAGTTACAGTTAAATAAAGGGTGAGCATCAATGTTTACCATCCAGTTATTATAATTTTGATTAGTTGTTTTTATAAACAAAATAAGCATTGAAATAAAATGAAAAACTGTTGAAGGAAATAGGGAGTTAATTTTGCATTCGTTAAAAAATCAGAATGAATAAAAAATTACTAAAAAAAGGGACATTGATATGCACTGTATTTATCTGCTTATTAAATAAGGCCCAAACAAATCCTAATCTTGAATTTGCTAAAGTCTCAGGTGATGGAAACCCAACCGGATATGGTCCTGTAACAACAACTGCTATTACTTTTGTGAAAAACGAAAATAATCCTGTTGGAACAACATTTTCGAATTATACTCCAACACTTAAAGCATCATTTTCAATTACTAATCAACAATATAATTCAGCTTTGGTTTTTGGATATAATACCGATTTTACGAGCATTCCTGTTTTTCCAACAATGAATATTATTGGAAATCCTGCAAATAATAATTTTACATCTGCAGGGAGTGTAGCAGGACAGGGAATTCAGATAACAAAAAATTGTGCAGTTAGTATATTTTATAATACTGGAGCTTTGGTTGGAAAAAATACCAATTCAGCATATAATATGGCAAATTTAGTGATTACTTTTAACAGGCCAGTAGATAATCCTGTATTACATGTAGGTGCTATGGGAGCATTTCAGGATCAATTGGGAATTGCTGGAGGTTTTGAATTATTGTCGTCAAATGTTCCTGTAAAATTCTTAAAACTTTCAGCAAACTCTAAAAGTTTTGAGGTAACTTCCTCTTCAATTAAAAATATTTCGCCAGATCCGTTTGAATCGGGACCTAATTCGGCTTCAGGATCTGTTCAGGTACTTGGAAAAGGTATTAAAACTTTAGTATTCAAAATGTCTGTTAGAGGAAATGGAAAAAGTACTAATTGGAAAAGTGGTTCTGGAGATTTGGTTACTATGGGTATATCAGTGTTGGAAAGTGATCTCACAATTGATCATTCTGTTGATAATTTGAATCCTGTAATCGGTGATAACATAACATTTAAGATTAAGGTTAAAAATTATGGTTCATCTAATAATTCAGATATATCTGTGGATAGTATTTTACCTAATGGTTATTTATTTGTTAATTCATTGGCTTCAAACGGAAACTATGACAATCTAACCGGAAAATGGGTAATAGGTGAGTTGAAAGATGGGGCGGAGGAAATTTTGGAAATTCATGCTATTATAAAATCGGCAGGTGTATACAATGTAAATTCTAAGGTAGAAGGCTTGCTTCCTGATCCAAATTGGGAGAATAATTTAGCTTCCGTGTCACCTAGTATAAATCAAAAAAATGGAGTGTGTTATAGGGACGCTAATACAGACGCAAATGTAGTTGAATCAAAATTTGGAATAACTTTGTTGAAAAGAGCAGGGAAGGATTCTAATTGGCCAATGATGAGAAGCTCGGGCCACTTGGTATTGGAGTCTAATACTAAAGGGTTGGTTATCACAAGAATCAATACAGATGAAATAAATAAAATTAAAGTTCCAATAGAGGGTATGATGATCTATGACAACACGGAAAAGTGTCTCAAGATATTTGCAGATGAAATTTGGAGTTGTTTTTCAAGCCCTTCTTGCTTGTAGGCATAGTCAATTAAAAAGGGATAGATTTTGCTCTATCTCTTTTTGTTTCGATTCATTTTAAGCCTGATTTAAGTCCTAAATCTTTTAGGAAGTACTTTTCGTTTTTAAATTTTTCTCTGTAGTCAGAGGGAGACATTCCAACATTTCTTTTAAAAAAAGTAGAGAATAATGAGATCTCATAGAAATTGTATTCCATTGCAATTTCTTTAATGGGATTCATACTGTTAATAAGTTGAAATTTAACTTCTTGAAGCAGAACTGAGTTAATAACTTGTGTTGCCGTGTTTGCAAGATATTTCCGGCATAAAATGTTAAGATAGTTAGCACTTACTCCAAGTTTACTTGCAAAAAATTTAACGGTTCTATTTTCTTTAAAATAATAGGGAACTAATTCAAGAAATTTTGTTAAAGCGGGAGGGTAGAATATTTTTTGTTCATCCTTTTGAGTACAAACTTCAGTACCGATCATAATTGAAAGAATTTTAATGCGATAATGTATAATTTGCTGTCTGATTAAATCTCTTGATAGTTCATCTTTAATACCTTTGAGCTCAGTAATAAGTCTATTAAAAACTTTATAAGGCAACTTTATGACTGGATCTTGTAAAAGTAAGGTGAAAAAATCTTGATGGAATAGAACATTAAAAAACTCTCTGCAAATTAAAAGTTTATGAACTTTCGTATTTCTTTCAAGCTCCCAATGATGAAACTGTCCGGGACTATAAAAATGCATTTCCATTTTATTGATCTCATATTCATTTTCGCCGATGTTATTTATTCCCCCACCTCTTTCAAAAAACATAAGTATAAAATAGTCATGTACAGAAGGAGAATATTCATAAGATCCTCCTGAAGTTTTCAGATAAAATACATCACTATACTTATTAAATAAAATTTGAAGCTCTTTAAAGGTATATAAAGGTAAATTTGGGGATTGCAGTTCTGCATTCTGGTAGAGATATTTCATATGTTTTTTAGAAGCACACGATATAATTTTGAATAATTAAAATGATATCGTTTTGGTGGAAAGTAATTTTAAATCTGATAAGTCTGATGGAATTAGATTATGAATATTTATATTATTTGCGTAATAGTTTTCCATATTATTTTATTCCATTTTGTGTATTGCAAAATTAAAAACATATCAAAATATTATGTTTTGCATATTATTTTAATATTTGTCTTAATTATTCATTTTGAAGATTGATTTGTGCTACATCAACAAACAAACTAATTTAAGATAAAGGGAATAATGAAATACACAATATGGAAAGAACTGATATAGGTATAATCTTTTGTAATAGATCATTGGCAACAACATTATTTTTATTTTATGGACCATTGTTTTTCGCAATTAGAGTGAAAATAACATTTGGACCTCTTTTAGAATTTTCAATGTTTACTGCTTTTGTGATCTCCATGTTAGTTTCTAAGGTTGAAATCCCTATCTACCGCAGCATTGACTAACATTTCTCCTATTATATTTATTCTAATTGATAGGAATATGTGAGCCTGACTTTTAAGGAAGTACATCAATACTAGATCTTAATATCTCTGGATTGTAAATACATAAATAATAATGCATCATCATAGATATGTATGAAGTTGTTTTTTTAAAATAACTAAGTAGCAGCTTAAGCTAAAATAGCAATCTGCGTTTTAGTTAAAAATATAATCATGTCTCCAAATGATTTGAATGTAATCTGTATAAAAGAAGCTGCATGAGCAATAATATATAGATATCTTAATTTATTGATATCTGTTATTTTTCTATTGGTTTATGTGTTTTTAGCGTGTTTTATGTAGATTATTTCTTTTTATAATCATTTTATTTCATTATTTATCGAAATCATTCCATTTGTTGTGGTTTTTGTGAAAAGGTATAAAAATTGAATTTTCACATAATGTAAAAGATTATTGAATGAACGATAAATTTATTGAAAAAGACTTTGAATTTGAAGCAAAGATAAAAGACCATATTGCATATTTTCCAGTGGCTGGAGAAAGTGAGAATTTTAATTTTAGAGCGCCTGATAGTTATGTTATTATTTTTTTTGAGCGAGCGTTTGGTAATCATAGCATAGATTTTGTGGATTACGAACATAAAGACAACCAAATTCATATTTCTTTTCCCGGACAAATACATTCATGGAAGACTTACAAAGGAGCAAAGGGCCACAAGCTAATTTTATCAAAAAAATTTGTTGAGGCTAAATTATTTAGTTCAAAAGTTTTATCTCCTTTATCTAATAAATTTCCAGTTATTAACGTGACTCAAGCCATGAGTGAAAAGTTATCATTTGAGTTTAAGCTGATCAGCGATGGGTTCAAAGATGACAATCATAATTTGGATGTATTAAGTTTCAGGACAAAAATCATTTTCTCCTTTATTGATGAATTACTTGGTGAAGAGGAGAGGAAAGAACTTTTAACCAATAGAAGAAACCCAATAGTGATAAACTTTCTTGAATTGATCGAAAAGAATTTTATAGAATCCAAAGCTGTTGCTTTTTATGCAGATAAATTATCTGTAACGCCAAACTATTTGAATGTTCTAACAAAAAGTACACTTGGAGTAACTGCTAAGGAGCTTATTGATTCGAGAGTGGTATTGGAAGCAAAACGTCAATTAAATGGATCAAGCCAGACAATCAAAGAGGTTGCTTTTAATTTGGGTTTTTATAGTATTGCTTCTTTTTCAGTATTTATACAGAAGAGAACGGGAATATATCCATCAAAACTTCGGAAGAGTTAGTAGAAAGAATATTTAAAAAGCGTTTTTTTTTACAGTTTGTATTTATAGTATAATTTAATCTTAACTGTTGTTAATCTACTTTTTAAGAATGAGGAGAAGTTGTTGTTGTTTAATTTTGAATAATAAAGCTTCGTAGTTGGCGGACTGTATTAGTAGACCTTATTTTGTGTTTTTTTAATGTTGTTTTTTCCAGATTAAGAACGTAATGAGTTTCTTTAGACTAAGCTCTATTAAACGAAAGGTTTTGAAAATTAATAAGTTTCGCTAAATTATTATATATCCTTTTTGCTAGTCTTTGCGAATTACATTAACCACAAACTATAAATTTTATACGGAAAAAGTTTATTATTTAGTCGGTGTATTTTTCTTTCTAAATAGGGATTCCATAGGTAGGAATTAATACCGTAACTCCTCAAAGTACTATGCATGTTAATGGGACACTTCAAGTAACTAGCGAGCTCAATGTTGAAGAACTTGTTGGGAAGGTTATAAAGTCCAAGTGTTCAGGTCTTGGCTCCAAGGAAGATGCAAAGACTTTAAATGCCTTCCTTAGAATCATTAACAACCAAAATCAATAGTTTCCAAACATAACTATTTAACAAAGGTATTTTTTGAAGAGTTGTTTGAACATAATGCGGAAATCAGGGTTCCTGTTAGAAATAAAGAATATTCCCAAAGGCACAGAAACTCGTTATGTCTCTGTAAGATCATGTGAAGATTTTATAAAGGATAGATTCCGGTAAGAAGATATTGACTCTAAACTGCTGTAATTTTGAATTGGCATATAATATACTGTCTATTCCTATCTTTTCTGTTTGGGTCAAAACTAATTGCATCAATTTGTTATTTATTTTTTAAAATAAAAAGATTTCTGATTTCTTTTGATATAAGATTTAGTTTTTAGAATTCTTGACATATACCATTTTTATTAACCACTATGAATTTTTTAATATAAGCTTTTCGAATTTTGTTGATTAGATCCCCAAAAGAATTCTGTGACCTGAGACTTCAGTGCGTAGATGCAATGAGACCGACTTGCTGCCTGCATCTTTAAATTTCTACATTCAGAAGGACAAGCCGTCAGCTCTTTAAGCGTCTTACTACTAGCGTCGTGGTAAATGTACCGATGGCTGATATTTACCGGAGGGATAATCAATTTTGAAGAAGACTGCCCTTGGGAGATTTTAAGATTAAAGCCAGTATTCACATGAAGAATACTGATAAAGGAAAGAAATTAAATTGTAGGTAAGGCATGGTTCGGGCTATGGAGAGAGGCTTTTGATTATCTACATTATAGGTCGAGAAGCTAGCTGCATACAGGTCTGCTACAAGTTTTACTTAAGAAAAATTATATGTTTTTAAGTCTACTGAAATATGATCAGAATATTGATTATCAATGAATATACTTAAAAAAATCGAGCACTCATGGTTGTAATATTGACAATAAATTGTATAAAAACGCACATTTTTAATCGTCTAAATCGGAATAATTTTGTAAGCGTTTAGAAACGAGATGAATTTAAAAACATCCGGAATTTCTGGTCTAACAGGTAAAGAATACAATTTAAAAGCATATTATGAAAATTAGAAAAAAAACGATAGCACTTTGCGTAATTTTTAGCATTGGAAGTGGCTTATTTGTTCAAGGACAGGTGGGAATCAATACGACAGAACCAAAATCAACTCTGGATATTGCAGGGAATGCCGATCAATCAGATATTACTGATGGTATAATTGCCCCCAGGATAACAGGAACTCAACTGAAAAATAAAGATGATCGATATACAGCTGATCAAGATGGAGCAATAGTATACGTCACACAAGGTCTGGCAGTTTCAGATACGACGGAAAGAACCAGAACTGTTCTTAGAAAAGGATATTACAATTTTGATGCTTCGAGAGGAACTGTAGGTGAATGGGTAAGGATGTTTGATAATGCACCGACAGTTCTTTCTGGTGCGAATGCCTCAAATGCTCATACGGGTGCAGCGGTAATTGTCAGTGCAGCTAACAATAATACTGGAAATGCTTCATTATTAACCCGTACATTCACGGTAACAGAGCGATCTTTAGTAACATTTAGTATATCTGTACCAGTTAACCAAATTCTAAATGCAAATGGATCGAATTTAACAGACGGAACTTCCAAGAATTATGGATTTAATCTAGTTTTAACCGGCGGAGGTTTAAACAATTATTTGTTTACTAGGCAAGGTGCAGCTTTTTCCAATGGTGGTAATAGTTATACCACGGGTATATTTCAACTAAATTCGACAAGGTCAATAGTCTTGGAGCCTGGAAATTATACTGCGGATCTAAAGGTTTATGTGTATGCTAGAGATGCTACCGGTATTCGAGCATCTTTTGGTGGTACGGGAGTTGGAGTCGATACTGTAATTGATATCATAGGTGTTGCAATATTATAAGCTTTTTATTTAAAGCATTTGCAGTTAAAATAATATTCTTGAACTAAGTTTTTTGAAGGAATACCCTCAATACTTATCGCATCAATTATTTTTGGTAAGTTTTTGATGTCGAGCTGTTACGATTTATTATTGTCTCTATTGTATCAGCTGCCCTATTTTTTAAGCTATGAAATATATTGAGAAGCATTTAGATTTGGAATTTAAAATGGAAAATAATTTGACCTACATTCCGTTATCTGGATCAAGTGTGGTTCATAATTTTCGTTCACCGGATTTCTATGTATTCATTTTGTTTGAGAAATGTAGTGGTGTACATACAATTGATTTTGTAGAATATGAACAAAGGAATAATCAAATCCATATCTCATTCCCTGGGCAGATTCATTCTTGGAATACTGGAGCCGATACACAAGGTCATAAATTAATCGTTTCAAAGGAGTTCATAGAGAAGTATGCTCCCGAAACTAAATTTTCCTACCTTCATATAAATGATCAGCCTGTAATAGATATTCCCCCGGAGGTGTGCAGAAATCTATCTGAAGAATTCGATTCTTTACAAAAGGAAATGAACACTTGTTGCATTGCTTGGAATATTATAAATTTAAAGGCACAAGTCATTCTAACTAGAATTAACAATTGTTTTAAGAAGCCTATTAAAAGGACTCCACAAAACAGGGCCCACTTGATTATAAATAACTTTATTGACCTTATAGATTATAATTACGTTGAATACAAAACTGTATCACATTACGCTAACATACTGGCTGTGACTCCAAACTATCTGAACATAATATCAAAACGTATCTTAGGTATCTCTGCGAAGGAGGTTATTGATAGGAGAGTTACACTGGAATGTAAAAGGCTTCTATTGGGATCAAGTTATTCAATCAAAGAAATTTCGAATATATTGTGTTTTACTTCAAGCATAACTTTTGCTGCATATTTCTTTTCGAAAACAGGAATGTACCCGAAGAAATATAGAACTTCAAATATGTAATTGGAAGGTTATATGAGTAATAGCTGAAAGTTCTCCTTTACAATAAAATAGTGTTATAAAATCCATTAATACCCGAAATATTTAATAAAAGAAGATTATGATTTTTAATTCTGGTATCAATTAAGTCAGGATTAGTTTAATTCTTATGAACAATGCTTTAATTAAATTAAAGCATTATAGACCAATAGTTTTATTAGATCTAAGTTAAGCATGTAATGGGACTGGGACCGATCTTCTTACTTTTTTATCTATTTAGTGTAAATTAATTAACTATATAGATTATTAATTGCAGTTATCTCATATTGTATGATTTATATTTGTTGCAATGAAAAGTCCTACGGATTCTTAATTGTTAAATACAAAAGGCTCCATATACACACGAGCTATCTTAGACATTCATACGTTAAAACAAGCTTGGAAGGGTTTATCGCAGAACAGATAAACCCTTTCTAAGTTAAGTAAGTAAACCCTTTTTAGTGAGGTGGTTTTGTGCTATATTTATATTAGACCATACAAGTCTTTATTGTAGGAATTTTTAATGACTATCTTGGATAAATCTTTCAGCGAGTCTATAAAGTCACTCTATACATTCCATTGGACGCAGTTATGATTACTATTAAGAATGTAGATGATGAAGTACTTATATAATCAGGGATTTCGTAAATTTTTCGCTCAGATTTCTATCCTGTGTTTACAGGATATTGTTTTTACCTTGTTAAGGTTAAATTTCTACTGTGGCGTATTGTTTGATAATGTAAAATACTAGTGTATGGGTTTACTTTTATTAAATATTCTAATTTAAGTCGTTCACGAGTATGAAATTTATTGAAAAGAATTTAGAGGAGGAAGCTAACATAAAGAACAGCTTAACATATATTCCACTTGCAGGACTAAGCGAGGAGGAAAACTTCCGTTCACCTGATTTTTATGTCTTCATTTTATTTGAGAAATGCATAGGTACGCATTTTATTGATTTTGTTGAGTATGAAGAGAAAGACAATCAAGTTCATATCTCTTTTCCTGGGCAAATTCATTCGTGGAAAACGGGTGCTTCCGCAAGGGGACATAAGTTAATTGTCTCCAAAGAATTTGTAGAGAAGTATACTCCTGAAACTAAGTTCTCATATCTGCAGATAAATGATCATCCGGTGATTGATATTTCCCCAGAAGAGTGTAAAAAATTATCTGCGGAATTTAAGATGTTAAAAAAAGAATTAGCATCCACAGCTGTAGAATGGAATATTGTTAATCTAAGGGCACAGGTAATTATTACAAGAATTAATAATTATTTGAATAAGTATATTAGACCTCTTCAGCAGAATAGAATTCATATGCTTGTCAATAATTTTATCGATTTAATTGATACGGGATTTGTTGAAAATAAGATGGTTTCATATTACGCCAAAAGATTGGCAGTAACCCCTAACTATCTCAATATTATAACAAAGCGCTACTTGGGTATTTCTGCTAAAGAAGTGATTGATAGGAGGTTGATTTTGGAAAGTAAAAGACTTTTATTGGGATCTAATTTTTCCATTAAGGAAATTGCTGATAAATTGTGTTTTTCATCCAGTATTACTTTTGCGGCATATTTCTCTTCCAAAACAGGCATGTATCCAAAAAAATATAGGGATATGGAAATTGTAACGGAAAACGAGCAAGGGGTTAGTAAATAAGCTTTTCATTTTTGTTCGTTATTATATATTTTTTGTTAGGCTGTGATCACCATGTGAATTTTGCATATTTATTTTAAATTCTATAGGGGATAGTCCAAGATGTTTTTTTATGCATTTGGCAAATGAAGTATAGCAATTGAATCCCGATTCTATTGCAATTTCAAAGAGAGTCTTATCACTATTATTCAGATTGTTAATCTCATCTCTAATTATGTTTATTAATTGGATTTGAATGCATATTTTCGCTGTTTTTCCAAAATGCTTTTTGCATAATACATTGAGGTGATTAGACGAGACTCCGAGTCTATCTGCATAAAATTTAACTGAGTTCTCGTTTTGACAATGCTTTTTAATCAGTATTATAAAATTGACCAGAATAGCAGGGGGCATTTGGCTTCCATGTTCATTGAGGATATTCTCTATCTCTCTACTGATTATTTGGACAATGATTTTACTTTTAATAAACATGATATTATCATCAATTACATGCAGATGGGTGTTTCTTTGTAATAATCCTATTTCCTCACATTCCTTAACTAATTTATTGAAAATGCGGGTGTTGAGGGGTATAACGGGGAATTTTTTATATACTGTTTCATTAAACTGAAAAAATATCCTTATGGCTTCATACCATTCCTGACTTATTACTAGCTGATGAACAATTGTTGTGCTATCATAATTCCAATAATGTTTTTGTTCAGGAAATATAATATGCGCCTGATTTTTATGTATCTGATATTCAGTGTCATCTATGATGTGGATTCCCGCCCCATTTTCAAACAAGATAACTATAAAAAAGTCAGTCCGAACTGGAAAATCAAACCTGCACAGTTCGTTAGCTACAGCCTTATGATAGATTATATTTTTATAGATACCGGTTTTTTTCTGAAGTGTTGAAATATGTGCTACTTCCGTATACGAATTTTTGTGCTGCATTAGAGGTTAGATTTATAAAGTTATTCTAAGTTTTTCCATCTGTCTTGAGGCTATCAACAAAATCTTTCGGAGACAGTCCTGTATTATTTTTAAAGAAGGTGGAAAACGTTGAAAGATCATTGAAATTAAAAGCATAAGAGATTTCCTTAATTGACTTTGTAGAAAGTGCTAGTATTGAAGCAATATTGGCTATGATTTCGTTATTGATGAGTGAACTTGCGCTCTTCCCAAATTTCTTTTTACATACCATATTTAAATAATTAGGACTAACATCGAGACGGTCGGCATAAAATTTTACTGTCCTTTCCTTCATAGAAAATTCAATAATCAAAGTTAGAAAATCGATGACCACTATTTCAGATGATCTATTATGCTGATTGGAGGAAAATTGCTCTATTGCTTCCTTCCCAATCATCAAACAAATAATTCTAAGACGGGCATAAATTGATTTCCAGAATCCACGACAATTGGCTATATATTTGGAAATTAGTGAGATTTCCTTAACGAATCTTGAGAAAGTTAATTCCGACAAGTTGAACTGATGATGTGTACGATAGAAAGAAGCAGGAAGTAAAAGTAGACTTTCTATAATATCATAGATTTTTTCTGATATTCTCAATTCATAAAGTTTTTGCCCATATCTACTGTCTATATTTAGACTATAGTGAACTCTGGGCAGTTTCAAATATAATCTACAATGCTTTTTGCCAGCATTTTCTTCTTCTAGAAGGAAAATTGAAAATGAATCTTCAATACTTTTCCTATATTTTCCTGAAAAGTCAATCTCAGTCAATGAGATGTCTCCTGGCTTAAAATACATATCCATAACCTAATTAGTTTCTAAATTTGGTGAGTATTGTAATTATAGCTTTTTGAGTACAATTCATCTTTACTAGAAAAGTCTGAAATTCATATGTAGGAGATAGATACGACTATTCTATTCCTTGAAAAACAAAAATTGCAATAACTACATTCGCAAAGTTAGAGGCTTGGTAAATTTCAATCATCATGAATATTATTCTAAAGCATAATCAAATTATAATTTAATAGAGTTTTTTCCAGTGCTAAATAAGTGGAGTTATTTTTATATAATGTGCAATCAGAATAAAATAGATTCCTTATTTGGCTTACCTCCAGATGGAAATGAATCATTAAGCAGTATAAAAATCCAAAGCAGCTAACAATGAATGTTGAATTAAAATAATTAAGTTGTGATAGCTGCTTGGATCAAAACTAATAAAAGATCATGATGACAAATATAGTGGGCGATGCGGAGTTAATAATCACTAATTTCAATGCAGTATTTTATCAAATTACATCGTAATATGATGAATTTTTCATGATTTGCGACAGTGGAGGTGATCGATTCTGTCCAGATAGGTTTACTTCTGTATTTCAAGTGAAATTTTTTTTTATTTTTGCTTTTATCATGAAAAATCTAATAACACGACATCATTATCAATTTTAAAGGAGGTTATTACTGATGAAGCTAATGAATATTTTGCATAAATTTTTTATATCTGAAATATATGTGTCGTTGGTTATATTTATTTTTTCAACAAAGGAGCTGGTTTGTTTAATATACAGAGAAACATCATTAAGGTGAATATACTGTAGAAAACAAGATTTGAAGAGCCAGCAAAATTTAAGAGTATCGAAAGCCCAAGACAAAGGATAGAAAATGTCGAAATAATAATGGTCATTGCTAAGGTAAGCCATAACTTTGGTCTTCGTTGCAAGAATTCACCACGTATTAAACTAACTAATAAAAGGATCGGAACTACCAATTCAAAGATGCCGATCAGGATGATGGTCATAGAAGTCCCCCCAGGTAGCGAAGAAATGAAGCTCGATTCAAACATCTCAATATATCTTATTCGGAATGACTCACCACCAAAGATTTTTGCCCATCCTGGTACTCCCATCGTATATATAAGTACTGCATACCAAGGAAGTAAATAGATGTCTTTAAGCACTAGCAGTGATTGGCTAGCCTGATTATTAAGGTGGAAAAGAAGCATATAAAGAAGGGTAGTAAAAAAGAAAAGGTTTGCAGCTCCTTGCTGATTAGAATGGATTCTGACTATGGCACCAAACAATGCAATACTAAGGATTGCTATGAAAATTGCATACCTCATTACAGTATATTGATTGGAACCATTGAAATGTTCCTTTTTAACTAGTGATATAAAAAAAAGAGAGGCTGCGAAAAAGGATAAAACGCCTACGCATTTCAAGGCTAACCAAAATGGATATGTTGAGGATCCTTTTTGTTGTTTGGATAGAAAATTTAGGTAATCATCTAAATGAGCTGATTCGCCAAAGGTCAGACCATATCCATGAAAAGCGAAAAACGAAAGTAGAAGTACGCTGATCAGAGCAAAAACGTATTGATTAGGTTTCATATTTTTATTGCAAATTTGAGATTTATAATTAATCTATCATTTGCACTACTGGGTAATAGTTTGGTATTATTGCGTAACTAAAGTCTATTTTTTGTTCTAAAATACGCTGGAGTGATGCCAGAAAGTTTTTTAAAGAACCTTACGAAGTATGAAATATCTTTAAAACCTAAATGGTAAGATACTTCACTTATTGTCAAAGTACTAAATAGTAATTTTCTTTTTATCTCCAGAAGAAGCCGATCCTTCAGCCATTCCTTGGGGGTTATATCAGTGACGTTCCTGAAGGAATTCTGAAGCGTACGTGGTGATACATTGAGATAATCAGCGTATTGTTTGACTGTCCAGTGTTCATGAAGTTTTTTTTCTACTACAGATTTAAATGATGAAATAAGCAGAATTTCCCGGCTCATTACAGCTGTTTTATATTCTGGCTCCAACAGTCTTTCTGCCATTAAAAGCATCGTGAATAAATGATTACAGAGAAGATCACCCTGATATTGGTCCACTGGAGATTTCAGTTCTTTAACGATGGCATTATAAAGATAATTAAATTCAAGCATGTTTTTTTTGATATCAAATTGACTTATTTTAATTGCAACATTAAAAAGTGGAGAACGGCTGAGAAATTTTTGATGAAGTTCAGTTCTATTGAAAAAGTCTGCTGTGAAAACGACTGTATTAGCATCATATCCCTCGCTAGGGTCAAAACTATGGATCTGTCCAGGAGTAATGATCAACATTTTCCCCGGACTTACATCAACTTCATTAAAATCTACCATATGTTTACCGTGGCCAGAGGTAAATAAGCATACCATATAGAAGTCTAAACGATGTGGAATAAATAATTGATGGGGTTTTCGTGAAAGCCTCTCTTTTACAGTTGTTGCATTGATTCTTTGGACTGGATTGAATGTGTGTAAAAAATTATACTTGGTTAATTCCTCCATTGTATTTATTTTCAAATATTTGAAAAATCTATTTCTTAAGTTTTTACTGTTGTTTAGCCATACAGTTATTGTATAAACGAAGTTATACTATATGTTAAAATGCTATAGGGGTGTTTTATTCAAATGTTTCATGAAATTACAACATAATAATATTAAAGCTACCTGTTAACTTTATATAGCAATCAAAGTAAGTTTAATGTTATATTTTCGTCAATAATTGCATTGAAAATAATTACTTCATTGATGACTGAAATTGGTAATTTGTAAAGTAATTCGGTTACTTATTTTAAAGTAGCCATAGATATTCAGGTATGAAGGATAAACAATCAGTCATTGAAAGTAAAGCAATGCTAATGGGAGGCATGGTATATTTGACATTAGGAGTTGCGGCTTGGATAGTGTATTCACTGTCTAATTCTGAAGCAATATTGCTAGAGGGTAACTATAATATAGTAAATGCTTTAGCTAGCTTCATCGGTTTCTATGTGGTCAGTATTAAAAATAGGTCTACCACTACATTCCCCTTAGGTCAATTTATTTACGAAGCCCTCTATTCTTTGGTTAAAGGGGTACTGATACTTGGTATCCTAACAGCTGCTTTATGGGAGAACGGTTTTAAAATTATTAAATTTCTAACAAGAGGAGAAACTCATGAAATCAATACAGGGCCCATCGGCGGACTTGTAATACTGTCAGTTTTTTTATCATTCGGCTTGGTGCGGTATTATAAATGGCAGAATCAAAAAATTGGAAATCGAAGCAGTATGCTTGTAACAGATACAAAAGGAGCAATTATCGATGGGTATCTTTCACTGTTCGCAGGAGGTTCGCTTCTTCTGATGATCTATATCGGCAGGATATTTCCAGCAGTGAGCTTTTTACAATATATTGGTGATGCGCTTGTTGTATTGATCTTTGAGATTATTATGATTAAAGAACCTATTCATATCATTCGTCAAAATTTTGTTGAACTTACAGGTGGTCAGATGCAATCGGAGAAAGAAAGAAGACGAATTATTGAAATTGTAGAATTAATGCCCAGAGAAGGTTTTGAAATTCAAGAGATTTATATATCGAAAACAGGCAGTCTTATTCTTGTCTTACTATATATTAGTGGTAAGGATATTGATCCTGAACAAATCAACGAGATTTACCGTCCCATTCTACAAAAAGAGCTGTGTCAAGTTTATGCTCATGCAAATGTGGAAATTTTGATTTAGAAATTTATGATGTGGAATGTGGCCAGAATGATAAAAGCACTGGCACTGTTATATTGGAGGGATAAGGGGATTGATTGGCAAAGCGGGCATTGTTTCAGCTCCTATAGCAATAAGAGGCATTGGTTACTTTCAGAAGAAGGTCGGTTACCCATATAGTTTTGTTAATAGATTATCAAACCTTTTATGTCAGCAGAGTCTAATTATTATATTGTAAAACTATGTAAAGTACCACGAATAGAATTTGGAGTACGATTATCTAAAAAACCGAAACAGTTGTTCTTTTTTGCTATATAACAACTGTTCAGTCTGTTGAAGAAACATAAAAGATTCGATTGATACAAATTTACAGATACAAATATAATTTTGTGTATTATGATTTATTTATGTGGTTCTTGATTCTACAACAAAAACAGATGTGTTTACATTGTAATAGCACTATGATCAGTAAATACTGCGACCTCATTGACTTATCATTACTATTCAAAAGTTCACAATAAATATATATTAGCGGATATCTATATCTACTTTGTAAATAGATTTTTTAATGGTTTTTGTTAGTTATAATATCATAGTATATGTAACAATTGAAGGTTCTGGCGTTTTTTATTTCTGATTAGCAAAAAATTATTGAATAATAGCGAATTGAATAATTTGTCTGACTTCAGTTGTTACAGTGAAAATAATTGATTGTTGTAATATGCTTATTTTTTGAAATAAAATGCATTAGCACTTTTTATACATTACTGTATATTTTTGATTACTATGAATTACAAGGATTTACATATTGGAAGCTATATAAAAAATAAGGTGGTTGAAGATCAAGTGGAACTGGATAGAATTATGACCTATTTTAAACTTAAGGAAGAAGAGATCATTGAAATGTACAATGAGAGTGAACTTTCAACAGGAATATTGCTTAAATGGTCGAAATTGCTTGAGTATGATTTCTTTAGGCTATATTCTCAACATTTGATTCTTTATTCTCCGCAAAAGGGAGAAAGAACTGAAAGAACATCCAGTGTTCTGCCGAATTTCAGAAAGAAGATTTATACTAAAGAGTTGATTGATTTCGTATTAGATCTTATAAGAACTGGGGAGAAGACAATGCAGGAAATTATTACTGATTATAGGATTCCAAAAACAACATTATACAAATGGATTGATAAATACGCCATTGAAAATGGGAAACAAGACTAATCTAAATCTTAATAAAAGATGAATAATGAAGACCCAGATTACAAAAGAATCTATTCGGATATGATAAGTATGCGCTATCCTGATAAGAAAAACATGTGCAAATCAATTCTTAAAAAAAGAAAATTGATAACCTTAGATGTAATTGAGCTGAACAGAATTATTTTCGGCAATAAAAACTTCAGTCAAAAATACAAGTCCTACGATATTGAATCCATATATAAGATTCTGGAGTTTCAGAAAAAAGAGAAATGCACAAACAGCCAACTTGCACTATATTTTAATTTGAGCAGGAATACAGTAACTAAATGGAAAAGGATCAAATTCAGACGTTAGCAAAGTCGATTATAAAATAAAAAACTAAAAGTAAGTCTTTATTCGTGATGATCTTTTGGTGCAATGGAACCCCTTCAGGTTATTCTTTTTATAAAGCATTTTCAGAGTGTCTTATGCGGTTGAGAGTTACCAAATCTTATACTTCTTATTAACCCAAAAATGAATACTTTTAAAGGCTAGGGTATTACAAGCCCAAAAGAGACAACTTCAGACACTGTTCGAAGAGTCATCCCAATGTAAATGAGATAGAGCTATTTTAACACTATTATTAATTAAAATCAGAAATAAATCTAAATTTTATGAATATTAAAAGTCCGGGAGTTTACTAGCGTAAATCTCCCGGGACAAAGATGAAAAAAAAGTTCAATAATGATTTTAACTAAAAGTGCATTATTATTCAAATTTTTGATAGCAAGTTCAATCCTATGATTCAGCGTTTAATCCTTTAGAATGAAAATATGTTTCAAAAAGAGTAAATGCCATCTAAAATATGTCTGCCAGAAAAAGTTTCGCTTGTTACATCAAATGAAACTGTAATAATCAATATAATATGATTACAAATATATGTGAGGTTTTTAAATTAAACACTGTTATTTTATTGAGAAATTTGGGTTATTTACAGTTACACGAACTAAATTGATGACATAATATGATCCATGTAGAAAGTGAATTCGCAAAGCTAAGATCGGTTGTACTTGCTGAATCTGAGTTCGGCTATCCTATGACACCACGATTAGGTGATCTACGATTTTTGAGTAATGATCCTATTCAAGAAAGTATGATACATGCAGGGAAGGATTTATTGAGGCTTTTCCAGATAAACAGATACTTTGGGAATCTGAAAGGTTGCGCTTAAAGGAAGTTCTTGAAAAACATAAAGTCCGGGTATTAAGACCCCGAAGGTTGACGGAAGGTGAAAAACAAATTTCAGTGAAAGATGGATATGCAAACTTTTTTGTTCGTGATCCTTTTTTTACTATCGGAAATTGTGTAATCGAAGGATCATTGCGTTTTGAGCATCGAAGGAATGAAATATTACCTGTCAGGGATCTTTTCTCCCAGGAAGTATATCCTGAAAGTTGTGTTTATATCGCTGCTCCCAGACCTGCAGTAGGTGTAAATGGAGATCTTGGGACAGGACCTTTTATTGAAGGAGGAGATATTCTTATATTAGGAAAACACATTTTAGTAGGCACTTCCGGTTTAGCTTCAAATTCATTGGGTATTACCTGGTTAGCTAAATTTCTGCGGCCTTATGGCTATACTGTAGAATTGGTCCGTCTGCATCCGGACATTCTTCACTTGGACTGTGCACTTAGTCTTGTTTGCAACGGATTTATGGTTATATGCAAAAAAGCTTTTCTGGATAATGTACCTCATATCCTTCATACATGGAAAGCAATTGAGGTAAATTTGCAAGAAGCGAGTGCGCTGGCAACCAATGGATTGTCCATATCTGAGAGTGTGTATATCACAGATCCTGAATTTGAGCGGATCGGACTTCAGATAGAATCAGAAGGACTTCAAGTTGAATATATAGATTTTTCTATTAGTAGGAGTTTTGGGGGCAGTTTTCGTTGTAGTACTCAGCCTTTGTGGCGGGAAGATTAAAATATAGTCATATGTTTTTATATGCAGGCAGTGAGCTGGATTTTGAACTAGTATAACTATTTCTGTTCTAATCCATCTGTTATTAAAAGTTTTAACTGATGAAACTATTTTAAAGGTAAAGATTTGTTAAGGCTATTGGGATTTTATAATGGATAAGAATCTGGCTTTACACAGTTGTTTGTTATTTTCAGCCGAGGCTTTTATTTTCGTTTTTAGTTTTATTATAAAAATCAACCTACTGCTTAAAAATAAACACTCCCTATTTTTTTAGAATTATTTTATTGATTCTTATAACAAATAGATTGTCTTTAGTATTGATAAAATGATTCATTCGATCTAAATTCGTTTACGTTGTTTGGAAACGCCTCTACTATTACATTGTGAAGCCGGCTATTATAAAATAGCTGGCTTCTTTGATCATACATAGCCCATTTAGTTATAAAATCACAAAGGATAGCGATAAATTTTCCTGGTTGACACGGTTGCTATTGTCCTATATTTTACTGTGAAATTATTTCATTATTTTATATGTTTTGTTACTGTAGTCATCATGTGAGTGATGGCTATATTTTATTTAGTTATTTATTATGAAACAGGAAAATTATAATTCTGAAATACTGGCTAAGGCTAAAATATTCGATTACATGTTAAATAAGTAATAATTGCAATTAAACTATATGTGAACACAATCCTGATATTCTTTACGGATTACTTTAGTGTCTATGGAATACTGGTAGGAATGATGGAACATGCAAGAAGTTATGGAGAGATAATTCTTGCAGAAAAAAAAATCTATGATTTTCAACTTCAATTTGAACGTATTCAAAAATTCAAAGCCAGAAAGGATCTACAGCTTGTAGGTAGTCAAATTAATCCATACATAAATTCAAACGTTTTATATTTTATTTTGGGATTTTTTTTAACTTGTGAAAAAATAAATAATGATTACAATCGGAATTATTGCTGCCATTTTAGCTGTTGCTATTATTTGGGCCATCTCAGTTTACAATGGATTAGTAAATAAAAAGGTAAATGTTCAAGAAGGATGGAGCTCGATTGATGTATTTCTGAAAAAACGAAATGATTTGATTCCCAATCTTATAGAAACAGTGAAAGGCTATGCTTCACATGAATCTTCGGTTTTGCAAAATGTAGTGGAAGCAAGAAATCTTTCCGGCAAAGCACAAAGCGCAAAAGAGCAGGGTGTAGCAGAATCTACTATGCAAAATGCAATGATGAACCTATTTGCGGTTGCAGAAAACTATCCGGACTTGAAAGCCAATAATAATTTCATCTCTCTACAGCAGGATTTAAATGCCTTGGAAGACGATATCGAGATGGCTAGAAGATACTACAATGGAACAGTGAAGGAGAATAATGTGGCGATCGAGGTTTTCCCTTCCAACTTGATAGCCAATATATTCAAATTTGAGAAAGCCGAATTTTTTGAGATTCAAAATGTAAGCGAACGAGAGGTAACGAAAGTCAATTTTTAATTTCTAACCATGAGATCCTACTACGCTAGTTTTGATGCTTTTCCTACCAGCAAAGGTGCATCTACACATATTACTCACAGTTTGGATGCTCTGTCCGAAATTGCAGATAAAGTAGATGTTTATTGTCTGAAAGGAAATTCTGTCATAGATCCCAAAATTGCAGAAAATGTAGAAATCCATCCTTTCTTCTACGAAAACCAATCTCAAAATTATCTAGAAAGAGCCCAGCTTTTTTCTGAAAAAGTCTATAATTGTACTGCACTTTCCAAGGAACAAGGAATCGGACAGTTTCGTGATATCTGGAGTGGGCTGGGAATGATAAAGCAACCTCATCTCAAAACAGTTTTTGAAGTCAATGCCTTGACATCTATAGAATTACCGATAAGGTTTCCTCTCTTAACACCCTCTCTAATTGCTGAAATTAAGAATATAGAAGGGACTTGCCTTGAAGCTTGCGATCATATTGTAACGCCTTCGGCAGTCACAAAAAAATATTTGATAGAAGAGTTTTCTATTGCTAATGACAAAATTTCTGTCATTCCAAATGGTGCAGAGTCAGTTCAAGAAATGGAAAAAACTGCTGATCTACCTCCAGAATACATTGTTTACTTTGGGGCGTTGCAACCTTGGCAGGGATTAGATGTATTGCTGAAGTCTTTCCGATATCTGAAAGATTATGAAAATCTTAAATTGGTTATTTGCTCTTCCGTGAAAGAAAAAGCCTCTAAAGCGTATCATAAATTAATTGAAAATCTTGGAATTCAGGATAAGGCCATTTTTAGATATGAATTGGAAAAGGAAGAGCTTTACGCCGTCATCCAACACGGAAGAGCATCTATTGCTCCGCTGAAATTCGGAGACAGAAATGTGGTTCAAGGCTGCTGCCCGATCAAAATTCTGGAATCTATGGCATGTAAAATACCTATTATTGCAGCAGAACTGCCTGTGACAAAAGAGTTGCTGACAGAAGATGAAGTTTATTTTTTTTGGCCGGAAGATGAGCAGGATCTCAGCCGAAGCATTCGTTTTGTTTTAGATAATCCAGAATCGTCAAAAAAGAAAGCTGAAAATGCATTTAACAAATTTCAACAGCAGTTTACTTGGAAGCATCACAATCAAAAGTTACAAAAAGTATATCAAAATTTAATGTAAAACGATGGCAGAATATTATAATATCCAGTTGACGACGGAAGATATGGCGCCTATTGAAAGAGCACATCTGCACCGTGGTTTCAGTTCAAAAAAAACACCTTTGAAATGGATCAGATTTTTCAGAATGTGTGTGTTGCAACGTGAGCTGTCTCTAAAAAAGAGGAAGAAAAAAACCAAAGCATTGTGGCTTGGATATTTTTTAATTGCGACTGCAGTTATTTTTTTGTTTCCAAGCTACTGGTTTATGGTTAACATTATTTTGTTTATGTTAGTTTTGGTAATGGATTTGCGAAACAGAAGTAACTTCAAAAAGAACTACACAGACGGCTATGATTTTTTCTCAGATTACTTTTCCGCCTTGTTTACATTAATAGAAGAAGAGCTGCCACAATTGGGAACAATACACTTTACTGCGAATGTAAAGGAAACGTTGGTAGGTTTGGAACATTTGAAATCCTCCGAAGCAGCAACATTTAAAACACCAGGTTTCATTTCTGGCAAAGAGGAATTTTATGAAAAGGAAATTGGCCAAGGATATTGCGTACTGAAAGATGGCGCAGAAGTCAACTTCAGCTTTGTGGAAAAAGTGAGAAAGCGTATTATCAACAAGAAAGGACTCAGCGGGAAAAGGAAAACGAAACAGAAATACAAATCCGTCTATCCATTTATTCTGAAGTTAAAGCTTCCGAAGTCCATTTACCAGCTAAAAGTGGATATTAATAAAGCTGACATCCAGCTGGAAGAAGATGAATCATTTTACTATATGAAAGCTCGAAGGAAATTTAATGTACAAGACGAAAATCCTAATGATTACAGTGCTTATCAGTACAATTCCACTCCGTTATTCTCCGTAGAATATTTTTCTTTGGAAGTGGTTAATTTGTTTAATATATGCTACGGTTGCTTTACTTTAAAATAATAGCGAGAGTATGAATCAAAATACAAATTGTCAGGAAAAATTAGGTCTGTTTCTCGTGGACAACTGTCCTGCTGTGGCAACGGAGCAATGCACAAACTGCAACAAAAAAGTTTGCAAAAATCATATTTTTATTCAATTTGAAAATGGCAAGAATCGGAAACTTTGTTTGACTTGCAAGGCTGTTCTGGATCCCAGATTGACTTCCAATATCGAACTTTACTCACCGGACCGGCCAATATGGAGAAAAAAGATGATGAACAGGTTTCATACAGAATATCCATTTTTAGTGACGATGGCAAATCAGTACGGCGCATTGTTTGATACGGTTTTATTCACAGACTTTTCCGATCACTCGGGCGATTCATCACCTTTTGATAGCTAGATTTTATGAAACTGTTACTGGTAACCCAAAACTATCCTCCTTCCAGAGGCGGTATGGCAGAATCCTGCGGAAGGATTGTCAGGAACCTGAAAAGAAAAGGCTATGAAGTTCATGTCTTGCATTTTTCCAACCGACAAAGGCCGTATGAGACAAAGAAAGAAACTGGCGGTAACTACAGCACTCTTGGAATTTATGATGCAGAAGAATATACGCTTAATCTGGCGACATTATTTGTGGAAAAGAAAAAGGAATTTTTAGATGTTGATGCGATTATTGCTTTCGGTGGATATTTGCCAATGATGTGGACACCTATTATCAGTCAGTTTTTTGAAAAACCTTTATACACCTGTATCCGAGGAAATGATTTCGATGAAGGATTATTTTCCAAGAAAAGGAATTCACTACTTTATGCCTTGGAACATTCAGAGGCTATATTGTGTGTCTGCACTGAGAAACAGAAGAAAATTGAAAAACTTTACCCTTCAAAAAAGGTGTTTTACATGCCGAATGGAATAGATGCTTCTTTCTGGAATTTTAATAAAAATGAAAAAAAGAAAACTGATAAGATAAAGAAAAGCCTAACAGATAAAAAAGTTCTTCTCATTGCCGGACAGCTTAAATTCAAGAAAGGAATTCGCTATTTCATCGAATCTTTCGATCAATTTCCTTTCAAAAGCGATTACGAGCTCTGGATGATCGGTGATCTGCCTGAAGAAGTCAGACTTTTTGTCAATGATTTTGATTTGAATATAAAACTTTTTCCGTTTGCTTCCAAAGATGAAATGCGCAGCTTTTATGCGATGGCAGACGCAGTTTGTATCCCATCTTTGTATGACGGTATGCCTAATGTTTTATTGGAAGCAGGTGCATCAAGTAAGCTGATTATTGCTTCTGAAGTCGGAGGGATTCCAGATATCATCATACACGAAAAGTCAGGGCTCTTATATCACCCTTTGGAAGCCAATGCACTGTTAGATGTTCTGATTCACTATCATCATTTAGCTGAAGATGAAAAAGAATTAATGAAAAATGAAATTTATAATACGATTAATCAAAATTTTACAGAACAAAACGAAATACAAAACTACCTAAATCTATTCCCGTTATGAAAAAAATTACAATCTTGTTTTTAGCATCTTTTTTAAGCTTAAACTCTTGCAAAAAAGAAGCACAAACTAACAATTCTCCAACTACGGAGAAAACAGAAACCAAAGCCGGTAGCTATTCTGCAGACTATATTATTTCTGATAAAGACGGGAAAGCAGTCGGAGGTTTTACAGTGAATCCTCCGAAAGTTCAGTTCGGGACAGAAACTTATACTGCGAAAGAAAAAGAAGATAAAAGGAAGTATTACAGCAATGGTACACAACGCTATGAAGTGAAGTTAAAAGATGATACATACAAGCTGAGAGATGCCAGTTCCAAACTTCTTTGGAAAGTAAAAACCTATCCGGACAAAATCAAAATTTCTGATAATGAAGAAAATCTGAATCCTTATGAAGTCAAAAATAACAACGGGACAATAGAAGTTTCTAAAGACGGGAAAGTCACCAGTACAATGAAAATTGCAGGAAATGAAATCTTTGTAAACGGACAACCGGCCTACAAAATTTCAAAAAATTCTGATAGTTTTGCTTTGGGAATACTGAGCATAGATCAGATTCCGATGGATCAAAGATTATTACTCCTTACAGAATTTCTTTATCAGAAAAAGTGATACTAATTTATGTATATGGTTCAGGATTAGGTCATCTAAAAAGGGTGGCCACTTTTCTTAAAAGCCAAAATTATGCTTCGGAAGATTGTATTTTGCTAACCAACTCAAAATTTTCAGAATTTTGGGAATCCGGATGGAATGTTATTCAAAAAGAAGATTGCTTTTTTTATTCTTCGGAATTTTTGCCTTTTGCAGAAAATCTAATTTCTGAAAATAATATCCATACTTTCATCGTAGATGTCTTTCCTTCAGGTTTTTTTGGCGAGCTTTCTTCATTATTAAGTAATTTTCAAAGAGAAAAGATATTGTTATCAAGAATTTTATCAAATTCTTATTTTAATAAGAATCCTGATATACCATATTTTGATGAGATTTTTGTAATGGAAAAAGGTGTAGACCTCTCTCAACTTCGAACTACAAAAATAACATATCCGGACGATCAGCTGAATCTTTTAGAAGGAATTTCTATAGCGAGTGAAACTCCTTATTTTCTCGTTATCCACAGTCAGCCTTTATCGGAAGTCCTTCATCTTTATAGACTTTCGAAGATGTATAGACGCAGTCAGAAAGTTGTGATTTTAACAGCTACTAACATACCACAAGAAAATATTGATCCTAGAGATTTGGTTTTGCATCAACAAAAACCCTCTCAATCCTTATTGGACAATGCAGAGAAAATATTTTCCGGCGCAGGTTTTAATACTGTTCTCATGTTGGCTTCTTACCACAAAAAATGGATTTGTAATCCATTTCCAAGAACATTTGATGACCAATTTCTTCGAAAGGCCCTTTATCAAAAAAGGATTAATATTTGAATTACAAATGGTTGAAGACAGGAAAGTAACTTCGATAAACATACAGTAAACCCTCATGTTGCCGCTAAAACCGTTTGTATTTGCTTTGATGAAAGGTTAGGATAGAATACATAGAATTTTTTCGATCATAATCTGTATGGATGCTAAGAAATTTCATCAGTGTTTTATATATTATTGACCAGATTGTTGTATTGTGATCGTGAATTGTTTTTTACCAATAAGCTGCCCAATCATCACGAAAGCGCAACTAATTATCTAGGGCAGCTTATATTATAGGTAAAAGGAGGATTGTATATAACACATTTAAGTGACAGAGCAAATTTAAATGGAATATTTCTTTAATGGTTTGTTTATATTATCTCAATTATTTATGAGATTATTAATTTTCAGCTGATTGTGAACTTGTGTGGGACTTATTAACTTTGAGGTTTGTAGAAGGGGGAGAGCTAAGCTCTACATTATTGAAATAGTAA
The DNA here is from genome assembly GCA_031277685.1 of Sphingobacterium sp. Classification (GTDB taxonomy): domain Bacteria; phylum Bacteroidota; class Bacteroidia; order Sphingobacteriales; family Sphingobacteriaceae; genus Sphingobacterium. The sequence goes on from JAITLV010000328.1 coordinate 28,069, forward strand.
TATACTATGTGAGAATAAGTAGAGGGTCTATCGTTTTTCCTGGATGGTAACTTGCTTGATTTTTTGGACACTTTCCACCATAGCAACATATTCAAGTTTATTTCCTTCTTTTGAAGAGAAGTTGGGAATATTAATGTACATGATTGTTTTTATTGTAATAGAAGATTTCTAACCTGATTACTAAATTCAAAGAAAGAATTCACACGTTCCTTAGACATTTGATCCCAAGCAGCGAATACGAGAATATGTGATGCCTGAAGGATTTGTTGCTGTTCCCAGACTATCGGAATTAACTTTTGCCTTAGTTCGTTGTTAGAAATAACAAAAACCTTATACGGCTGTAATCCTGAGCTTGATGGTGCTAGGCGAATAGCCTCTAAAATCTGTTGGAGCTTTTCTTCTTCGATAGTTTTCTCGTTAAAACTTTTTGTTGCTGATCACCAATTTAATGCTTTTACTAATGACATAATTTTATAATTTGACTTGCAAAATTACATGATATCAGCGAACAAAAATACACCTGTTACCTGGTAACCAGTTACTAATAGGTAACCAAGGTACCATAGTACAATAACTTTTTTACATTTGTAGTATAATATCTCAATATGAAAAAAGGAAGGATAGAATTAGATGAAAAGTCCATCTGCGAGGGGTGCGAGATGCAATGTCACTGTTAAATGGCAAATGGAAAGCAGTTATCATCAGTCATTTATATTACACTGGGAAAATGCGTTTTATGGATTTAAAGCGATAAATTGATGGAGTAGCCTCTAAAACATTATCCAAAGAACTGAAGAATCTTGAAATGAATCAATTGGTTAATAGGACCCAGAACAATACCATGCCTGTTTCTGTAAATTATGAAATTACAACGTTTGGTAAAAGTCTTCATTATATCTTTGATGCGATGGGAGAATGGGCAACAAAATACCGGAACCAGATTGTGAACGATGATAATATCTAAATTAACGGAGCAGTTGAGAATAGCAAATATTCGGAATCATATCAATATTAATAAGAAATTTTTTCAAAATTTTATTTAATTCTAATAAAGCTAAATCTTCTATAGTTAGCATATAATTTAGTCGTAAAGAGTTTTTGGTTAAATATTGGACTTTTTTGAATCAAGTAGAAATGACACTTTCACTGATCAATGCTATTTTTGGAATTTTAATGCTTTGACCATTGTTTTCAAACATTTAAAGGATTTGGAAAAGCATCTCTGGAATAGTTATTTGTCTTGCATACTGATATGAATAGCAAAGTATTTCTGTTTCGATTAATTTTAATAAAATCTTGCTTAAAAATCTTTAGGCTTATTAAATAACGTTAGCATTAACTTAACTTTCCACTGGTCGGACAGCTCGTTCTCTACTGAGTTTCCGCCATCTGTTGTCCAATTTCGGCGATTTTATATATTTTTTGGCCAATGTATATTTTCAGAAAGCATTTGTAATAATTTTAAACATATAAACAATAATTATATTAATTTTTGAAGAATATCCTTTATTATTTTTGAAAAAGAGATTTACGATGGGTACTGCTTGATCAAACCTCTAGCCGAATAAAAAGATACTTTATTAGATTGTATCATAAGACGTTTTGGAAAAACAATATGAAAAGAAGGTATTGGCCAGTCATTAACCATTATGTCATTTGTTCTAAAACTGAACGCCATTTAAAGAAACTTAACGAATAAATTACATTCAATAGAGCACGGGTAATCAATATAATTAGAGGAATAAAATAGGGAAGATAGCAAGTATATGAAATCCAATTAAAAAATAATATGAATATGAAAAATTTTACACTTTTAATCTTTTTAGGAACTGTGGGTTTATTCCGGAGCCAGATAGGTATTGGCACTACAACTCCGCATCCTTCCGCAGTTCTGGAGGTATCTTCGCAAAACAAAGGGTTGCAACTTCCTGTTGTAAATCTCAATTCTACAGATGATCTCTCAACTGTTCCATCACCTATAAAAGGATTCATGGTATACAATTTATCCCAAAATGGATCTGGAGAAACAGCTGTGTCAAAGGGAGTGTATTCATTTGATGGTGAAAGGTGGCATAAGATTTTAAGTAGGCAAAATTCAACCGACAAAATTATGCAGATTCCCTTCTTAAGCCCCATGTTCGTCGCCAGCAATATTGTCTCATCTAATCCCAGCCCCATAAATAATGGTATTACGGTACCCTTGACATTTAATAAACTCGATTTCAATTATAATAATGGTGCGACAGGGACTGCTCCCGAATATAAAGGCTTCATTATTCAAGAGGACGGTATATATACGATCACTTTTTCTGCGGAAATAAGAAATACAAGCGGAGATTCTCATGGTGAACAGATTTTCTTCATAAGGAGTAATAATGTTAATGTTTGTCATTACGGTATGGAAAGAAAGTTTCAATTTGGAGGAATTTCAAACAACTGTACCATTCCGCTAAGTCAGGGTGATGAAGTCAATTTTGCGATTCGATCGACAGGATCGGCTTATCAGATCTACAATACAAACGTCTCCATTTATCAATCCTTCTAAAAATAATCATATGAAAAAGCTAATGATAATTTTACCATTATTTATGGCTAGTATTACAAAAGTTTATTCACAGTTTGTGATCGGATCAGATAAGGCAGCTTCAGCTTCAATACTTAAATTAGATATGCCGGATAGAGCACTTAAATTACCAGTGTTATCCGTCCTTTCAAAAGGAAATGGACAGGATCCCGTTCTTGAACCTGCGAATGGACTGATGTTTTATAATTCTAATCCTGTAATTACAGAGAACCTAATAGATGGAATCTGCTATTGGACAGAGGAGGGCCAATATAATTCTTTTACCACAAATAAAGGTATTGATGAAGTTATCAACGACAGCCATATACCTTTGATGATCTTCAGTAGCACAACCGGTGCTAAAGCCAATGTGCCATGTGGTGCAGGTGCATGTTCGGGATGGACATGGACTTCTTTTAATCCCTCTTCCGCTGAGATTTCAATAGATTCTTACCAAGGGTGGGATCTGTCCAATCATACTTATACTATTCCTAGTACGGAATTTTATGTCATTGAGTACAATACTAACATTTCAAACAGTGCCAACCAGGGCGGAACTTCCTCGCAGGTACTTTATGTAAACGGAACGAATCTTAATTCTACCTCTGGAAGATATATAACTTCCACAGCAATAGCGTATACATCAACAATGTTGATTCATCAGTTCAATAAAGGAGATGTCCTTGACTTTAAATACGTTTTTACGCAGAACAATTACAGGCTGGAAATGGGAAATGTCAACATTTATAAATATTAAGTTATGAAAAATTTTAATCTACTCAAATGCTCAATATATTCCGTCTTATTCGTACCGTTAACTGTTTCAGGGCAGGTGGGAATCGGCACCAGTACGCCAGCATCAGGAAGTGTATTGGATCTGGAAAGTGCAAACAAGGGGTTATTAATTCCCAGATTACAGCTTTCAGGATCTTCGGATTCATCTACTGTTCCTATAGTTCCAGAAGACCAGGGTACTATGATCTATAATCTTGCCGATAGCGGACAGGTATCGGACCGCGTTTACAAAAGTTCATTTCATGTATGGAATGGTTCCCAATGGGAAGACATTGCACCTCTCTCTTTTTCCAGGCAAACTATTGATGAACATAACAGATCCAAGGCGGTTTTTGTAGGTAATCCTGCCACAGCTGTAACCGCTAATGCTTCAACTCAATATACCCCTTGGACTGATATTAATTTTTCTAATGAGTCATTTGATCCTGATAATATCCATAACAATGGTACTTTTACCATTATTGAGACAGGATTGTATTCCTTTGCGGGAGGAATTAGCACGGTGCGATCAAATAATTCAGGAGCAAATAAATATTATGGCGGCAGGATCATTCTAAATGGTAATGAAGTTGCTTCTTCGATGTTCGGTACTGGCGGTGGCGGAAGCGGTGGGTTTCTTCCGTTATATTGGAGTGCCTGGCTTAATGCAGGTGATATAGTCAAAATTCAATATAGAATGAGAGATTCTACTGCATCAGGCACATTTACTGTTAATGTGGTTTCCAATATGAGTATAATTAAAAATTCGGAATAATTAAAACGAACCTGATTTTGTCTAGTGTTGGTATTTATCAGGTTCGTTATTATATTTTTATTTCAGATCTTTTGGTGAAAAACCTGTATGTTTTTTTATGTAGCTTGAAAAGAATGTGGTTCCACTAAATCCAAGCAGATAAGAGATTTCTTTTATTGAAAGATCTGATCCCAACAAAAGTCTTTTAACCTCTAAAATTAAACGTTGGTGTATAACATCCTTTGCGGAAATCTGTAGATTTTTTCTACACAAGATGTTGAGATAATTAGGTTCGATGCCTAACCTCTTGGCATACCAAGCTACTGTATGTTGTTTTTTAAAAAAGCTTTCTACCAATAAAAGGTATGATCTGACGCTCGGATGATTTTTCTGATTAAAAGAGCATTCTTTCGATTTTTCTCCAATCAGATTATTAATTTTCATAATTATCACCAACGCTCGGAGTTTAACGATCTCTAATTCCACTTCCGGCTGTGCAAGCTCGGAAGCAAGCTTCACGAAATCCTGTACCAAGCAGATACACTCATATTGTGTTAACTTTATAACGGGATTTTTATTAACAATAGATTTTAAGAAAATTGTTTCGATCAAATATTTTTCAGCAAATTTTCTGCTTACGATAATTTTATGACCAAGTGCTCCATCCATTGTGTCCCAGGAATGGATTTGTTCCGGATAGGAAATATGTAACTGATAATTTTCTTCTTCATAGGTAATAAAGTCGATAGTGTGTGTACCGCTGCATTTTTCGAAAAGTATAAAAACATAGGCATTAGGGGATCGAAAATTTTCGATTTTACTGCATCCTTTTATTGGATAGTAAGAAATTTCCTGTTTTATCTCAGCTTCCTTTTCGAGGTCCTTACTTATAAATTTTGGCAGGATTTGTTTTACCATAATTAAGGTGATTTGTTTCGTTTTTGGCTCTTCTATATAGCTATTATTCAGTACATCAAAACATTTAGCTTAAGTATTTAAGCACAACAGTGTTTAGTGATACACACCCGGGAAATCCAAATTATCCCTAGGAAATTAAAGGTTTTCAGAGAGATTTTCTCATCCGATCTTAACTGACATTGAGGCGGGGGATCAGTATTTTTTAATACCGTGCTTTTTCTACAAGGTTTTTTAACCAGATTTAACACTGATACTGTCTCGATGTTATTAATTTTCAGCTTATTATTTATCTGTTTGCCTAAAGAGGTACTACTAATTTGTAGGTAAAAACCAAAGTAACTACTAATGAAGGTTTCATTATGGATAACAAAATCTTTAAATTCCAAACTAAAAAATCTTAATAATGATAAAATTATCTTTTTGGACATGATTTTAAAGAAGCTGTTTTATTTCATTTATTTTCTATTTTACAACAATTGATGATTTAGTAACATGGCTTATAATATTGGTTTATAAATGAATCGCTAGCTGTGGAACAGGATACATTAGGATCTTCCCATATATGTTCAAGACCTAATGTATGTGCTATTTCATGTGCTGTAACTTTTGGAGTTCCATCATAAGTAATTGTTTGATTTATTGGATTTCCGACTCTCGCTTCACCAAGAACCATTTCTATTTTGGCTTTACCATCCTTATAGAATGTTGTTTTTTTTGATTGATATGGCTTTGTCTTGTCAAGGCCAAAAGTAGCTTTAGGGTTATTAATCATCCTGATTTGTAGACCAGAGTTTTGGGATAATATTGTAGATACAGAACTTAGATGATCATCAATATTTTGTGTTGTCATATCACTTTTAGGTATAACTTTCGCATGAAAATCGACAGTCATTTTACCTTCGATATTTATCAATACTACAGGTTCTAATCCTTCCAGCTCCCTTGCATCAACAAATCTGTTACCACTGAAAACAGAAGCGTCCCAAGTCGGATATTTTTCAGCCAAAGGATCTATGTTGAAAAATCTTCCAACATCGGGCATGTAATTTCTCCACTTAAAACTGTACCAGCCTGTTTCCTGCAATTCTTGTCCTTGGTACTTGTACTGATAAGCATTCTGCATTGTAGCGGTATAATTATGCAACAATCCAAACGGATAATAACTATTTACCTCTACAATTTCTCCGGTTTCCAGCCATCAATACAATTGGGAGGATTTAAAGGAATCCAAGGTCCGTCACATTCCTACCAATGGTATCTTTGTGGCTGGATGATTCCATCTTTATAGCTTAGCCTTAAATTTCCTAGATGGTCTGTAATTGTAAATGTAAAAATTATTTTTTTGCATTTAGTAGAAAAGCACTTTTATAAGAAACCAGACTTTCTTTTACAGAGAGCCTGGTTGTTTTTACTGGCATAAAATCAGGAGACTTTGTCAGCAGAGATTAATAATTAATCTGGAACACAGTTAAATAAATCCCATTTCTATTTAATTTACTGAATAATTTTCCCATTTTCATTAAAAGCAAAAGAACTTATTTTCAATTTTCTTTTTTGACAAAATCATATATGTAATAAGGTGAATTCATCTCGGCACTACTAAATGAATTTTGTACGGATAGTAAATAATCTTCTTTTCCTTCTAAATAATTTTCAAGTATATATAAATGCTGTTGAAACCTTATACCAGAAGTCGTTACATCTAATAAAATTTCTTTTTTAGGGTTCTGTTCAGTAGTCTTTATAAATGTCTTATTCCCATTTATAGGATTATATAATAAAGCTGTGTAATATAAAGAACCATTTTTTACTAAAATATTCTTCTTCCAACTGATTATTAAAATTAAATGCTGTTTTTCTTTCGATAGAATGGATTTTATTGCTAAGAGTTGTTCATTAAATAAACTATTCTTAACCATATCATTATTTAAAGATTGGTATTTTTTATACAATAGTGTTGCAACCACATAAAACTATTGTTAATAAATCTATGTATGCTTTCATTTTTTACTATTAATTATTTTATTGTAAATATTCTGAATATTATTTGGCATTGTAAATATTCGAGTGTTGGTATTTATTTGAGTATTACCGGGACCGTTTGCTTTTATTGTCGCTTGTCTTCTAATACTCGTAACATCAACCAAGGTACTCTCAAATTTTGCATCTGGACTATAACTTGTTCGAATTGGAAGCCCTTGTTCAGAGCGAAGAAGATTCTCGATGTAGGATGCAGCTATTTCAGATTGGGAAATATCGTTCATATTGTTGTCGCGCCCATCCACCCATACTTTGCGTAACTCTGAACGTGCGAAATTTTGGCTAAGAAACGAATGACCTATTTCATGAAATAAAGTCACATGAAAAGGATTTTTTACTTGTTGAACTTTCTCTCCCAACATTGATGTATAAGGCTTTACTACTTGATTGAAATCTGTAAGAATATCTGAACCATCTCGATAAGTCGCATTTTTTCCTTCCCAATTTGTACCTTTACTAGATTGTATTGTAGTATTTATATTGTCATTAGCAAATAAACCTAAAAATGTGCTTCCAAAAGAGTTTTTATCTCCTCCTGTAATTGAATTTAATGCAGATAAAATTTGTCCAGAATAACTTTCACTTTCAACATTTGCTTCAATATCCCATTTTTTCGTTTCTTTATTTTGAGTATAATATTTTCCATTATTATACCTATATGTGTTATTTCCATCCTTAACATCGATCCACATTCCAGTTGGATCAATAAATTTTACCGGATTATTTGCAGCATAAACAAAAGAACTCTTATTATAATATAATTCTGCTAACGGATCTACAACACCCCATCTTCCGACATCAGGCATATAGAATCTTGCACCGTAGTCATACATTCCGGTCTCTTGCAACTCCTTCCCATTGTACTTGTACTGATAAGCATTCTGTGTTGTTGCTGTGTAATTATGCAACAATCCAAATGGATAATAACTATTTACCTCTACAATTTCTCCCGGTTTCCAGCCATCAATACAATTGGGAGGATTTAAAGGATCCCAAGGTCCGTCACATTGCACCCAGTGGTATCGTCTTGGTTGAATGAATCCGTCTTTGTTGGTATCCGTATAGCTTAATCTGACATTACCCAAATGATCGGTGTAATTATAAACATACTGGCTGCTAAGTACATCATAATAACCTTCTGAGGTAGGAATAATTCTCAGTTTCATCTCAGCTACTTCATTAGGATCAACAATTATCCATCCACCACCTGATTCCGAGGGTTTGGTACTTTTATACTGGAACCCGTCCAGATAATGGGTTTCTATATCTCCAAAGAGCTTCTTTACTTTTACCCCGTCTGCCCTGTAAGTGTAATGGGTTATATTGGCATTCTGGGTAATCTGTTTAGGTAAATTTAGATAATTATACTGAATTGAAGAAATCCCTTTATCCGGATGACTGATCATGTTACCGTTACCGATACCGTTATCATTGTCATAACCTATCGTGCCGGGATTAGCCAGATATGGATACCCTGAAGGATTTTGCTGCAGATCGGTAACCTTAGTCAGCTTATTACCTGTATAATCATATCTTAAGTCATCAATCACAACCGCTGCTGTATTTCCTGTGTGGAGCTCGCCGGATCTTTTCAGCCTGGTGATGTTTCCGTTCAGGTCATATTCGGGAATTTCAAAATATTCCTTGGCGGTTTCATTACCCTGTTTCTGGTAAAACCCTGCGGAAAGACGGTTTAAACCATCATAGGCATAGCCATATCTTTTTAACGGTTCATTTTCTTCTGTTAAGGTCTTCCAGGATACTTCTGCTATATTTCCATTGAATTTAGGTTGTACTTTTAAGCTGCTGTAATCATTGTTCGGGGTTTCCTGGCCTTCTACCTGGTTATAGTTGATCTTATAACCAAACAGATCATTGCCTAAGTTGGAAGGATCGTTGATCTGGGTCATCCATCCTCTGATATTATACTGATAATTAACCGTCTGTAATGGAGAAGCTGCGTTGGTTCCACCAACTTTCTTAACATCCAGCTGGGAAAGTTCATTATAGCTGTTCTGCGCCAGAATCTCTTCAGGATTATTATCTATCTGGTGCTTATGAACGAGTAATCTGTTCTGATGATCATAGGTAAAAGTCTCTGTAATCACTCTTTCCGTATCAGAATCCAGTCTTTTATGCCGTGTTACTGCTTTCTGGACAGTTCCTGCAAAATCCAATTTGGATTCTGTTTTCGTATACCCTCCTAAATGATTGATGGAATGAGTACCAATCATTCTTCCTTTGTTATCGTAAAAAAAATAGCTTTTGGTCCAGTTGTCATCTTCGATGTTCTTGACCAGGCTCATAACCGGAAGCCCTTTGTTGCTTCTTCCATCTAAGGAAGGAGCATCTGTTAAGACTTCCTGTCCTTCAATGACTGACGGAAAGGAAGGGTTAAAGCCATTCCGGGGGAAGTTATCATAATAATTGACTGTGAGAACTTTTTTAAGAACATGAAAATGATCATTGGTATACTGTATCTGCATTCCATCCTGGATAAAACCGTTCATATTTCTGTTTTCTACAATCAGGTTAATGCCAGCCTGGGCCTGCATATTACTTCTGCTGCCTCCTGCGATGATCGCTGTATAAGCAACCCGGCCATAGGAATCATATTTGGTAAGCAGCCATTCGCTTTTCTGCTCCAGGTTGGCATCCTGGGTAAGAACCAGCCGGTCTGCCTTGTCATACACCATATATTCCCAGCCTTTACCGGGAAGCTTTTTCTCTACCAGGCGGTTTCTGCCATCATAACGGTATTGGTAGCAAAGATTATCCAAAGCTGTCTGGTCCAGGGTTGTCCATGTAGAAATTAAGGGAGGAATAACAAAAGCCAGCTGGTCATATTCATTATACACATAATAGGTATCGGCATTCTCTGAGACGTTTAAAACCTTTCTCACCAAAATGGTCTGGCCTCTTCCATTCTTAAACTCTATGGTTTTATTCCCGTCTTCATCGGTAACGGTATTTTTATACAGCTGTGATGGACCAAAATACTGTACAAGCTGAACAGTGGTTTGGGTTCTGTCTCCTACCCACGTGGTGGTGGTTTCGTATTTCCTCACATAGTCTTCATGAATATTGGCATCATAGTCAAATTTTACGGATTTTCCAGCCCATGCCGTTCCAACCTGCTTCTGCTCAAGAATCCGGTCCAAAGGTGAGTTCTCCAGTACTTTTTCAGCATAGATCTTTTCTGAGCCATATGGGGTACTTACAGCATTGGTTAATGGATCAGGAATGATACCTCCATTTAGGGTACCTGGCTGGGGAACAGGAAGATAGTCTTTGATCTGTCTGCCAAACTCATCGTAGGTGAAATGAGTCACCACATCTTTGCCCTGAGGAGACGCTTTTACATTAACGACCTGTTTGGGTCTTCCAAGGCCGTCAACATACTGAACGGTTTCTAAGGTTTTGGAAGGCTGAGCTCCATTATAATCAAGATATGTTTTGGATTGGATGTAGTTTTCCGTAGGGGTAAGCTGGCCCTGGGCTAAGCCTGAGAGCAGCAGGGTACCTATTGGGATTATATATTTTTTCATCAGTATTAATTTTTAAAGTGGTATTGATATTCTTTGATGATCTTGCCGTTAACATCCTCTACTTTTTGGAGTCTGTTGGTTGAATCATAAATATATTTCTCAAGGATTCCTGAAGGTGGTGTAATACTGGTCACTCCAATCAGCGGATCATAGCTGTAGGTAGTAATGAGTTTTCCTGTTAGAGAAACATCTTTCCGAAGCCTTTGATAGCCGATAAGCAACAGGGATTCTTTAGAAGGGTCCAAAGCATCGGCATCAGAATCGGCTATATATGTTGAAATCATATTTTCAAGCTGGCTATAGGCAATGCCTTCAATTTTAATAATAGGCAGCGTTTTATTATAGCCCCAAACAATACTTACCGGAACCCCGTCTTTGGTCGTGTACTGTATAATATTTCCTTTATCGTCATATTTGTCATAGGTCACCTCTGTCTGGGCTGCTGCCGGATTCTGTATATTATAAGACTGAAGCGACAATGGCAGCACAAGGTTTCCGGCTACCGGATGCGGCAGTGCCGAAGGATAAATAGTTTCTGTCTTAGACAATATTTTGGTGATGCTTCCCATAGTCTTTGTGGCCTGAGTTTCCAATGGAATACCTATCATATTCTTATCAATCATCAGCTGGTTATTTTTTTCATGGGCATACTGATACTCCGTTTTAGTGCTTTCTCCGGAAGATAAAGTACTGACAGAGCTTTTCAGATTGATCGGCTTATTAATATCGGTATCGGAATAAATATTATCGGTTACCGTTTCTATCATTTTATTGTTCTGAAAGTATTCTGTGGTTTTCGACTGTTTCATTTCTATTTTGGCACCGTAAATAGGAATAGGCAGGTAAGTCATTCTGTAATTCGTTAAATCAACGGGCATTCCATGACTGTTGTGATATTTAACCATAAAGAGTTCAATCCCAAAAGCCATTTCATCCGGGGTTCCGACCACAAAGCCGGCTTTGCTGTTTTTCAAAGGATTAAATTCGTAATGAAAAGTTTCTTTCCTTAGCGTATCGCTGCCTTTCTTATAAATTGTAGACAGGGGAAGGCCCTTTTGCCAGCTTGTATATGCCTCAGGAGCATATGAATACGGGTTATAGTTTGCCTGATCGTCATCTGTGAACGTATGGATCACTTCTCCCAATCCGTTTCTTTCCGTCACTTTGGAATAGGTCATAATATTGGAGGAATTATAAGAGGTATAAGCATTGCCTGCAGTCTGATATTCCCTGATTTCATGCACAAAATCAGCAGGTGCTATATAGCCTACATCCGGATCTGTGGCGAAAATATCTAACATAGGTTCTGCTACTCGGTAATATGGTTTGAAAAAGCTGAACTTCCTTTTTAAGATCCCTGAATTATTATAGTCATAATAATAAACATTGGATACATTGTTCTGGTCAATATCTTCGATCTGTTTTACCCTAAGTCCACCGACTGCCTGTATAACAGGTTCCTGAACAGTATAACCATGGGTTAATTTTAATGAACATCCGCAATCTCCAAACCGGGTAAGCTTCAGCTGAATAGGCTGCCCTGTATAGCTTAAGGGAATAGTTTGGGTAACCTTATAAATACTTGTCGCATTCCCAATCGTAATAAATCCTCTGCATGAGCTGTAATCTCCTCCTTCGGGAAACTCATCAGAACCTGAATTATTAAGGCAGCCATTTCCAAAATACGCTTTTACATTCTGAAAAGAGGGATCAATGGTAACCGTTTTTGTAACGGTTAAATCATTGGGATTAACTAAAATATCTGAGAATATTTCATCGATGTCTTCCTCTATATACCGGGGACTTGTAGAGGCAGTACTGTTGTTTTCATAATACAGCTTCTTTTCCGCTCCTGTAGGGTATTTAATTTTGGTAAGAATCCCTAGCTGACTATATAGTGTACTGGTATCCCTGTTTCTGGAACCTCCGATAACCTGTAAGTTTTCTCCGTATATGTAAGGTACATTGGAGCCAGAAGGGGTAATCGAATTAAAATACCCCCAAAGATCATCAGAATTGCCATTTCTGGCAGGAAGTGGATAGTTTTCATTATAAGTAAAGGAGTGCTTAGTGCCTTCCAGATCATCAATAACTTCTGTTAATCTAAGCCTGTAATCTAAATAGGTTTTATTGGGATTGGCAGATTCAAAATAGGAATAATTGAAGGAGATCTGCTTGATTATTTGTCCGCTTTTGTTCTTTACAACAATTTTTTTCAGTGCTTTTCCTCCTGTTTCCGAATCCAGGTCCTTACGGTATGTGACCCCAGAAGTGGTTTGCAGACCTTCGTCACCGGAATACAGGAAATTGATTTCCCCTTCCGGAAATATAATTTTTGAGATCAGCTTTTCGGTGTTTTTTTCCGTATTGATGATATTGGGTGGGTTTGAGTCCAGATGTGGGAAATCATGAAAGCCGTAAGGAACCGCATTGTCCTGTAGACTAAAAATATACCTCTTTTCATAGACTGTCTTTTCATCATACTTCTGCACTTTTTGATATTCAAATTTTAAGGCATCTCCACTCGCTGTTCTCAGACTGTCCAGGGAAATCTGATTCTGGGAAATCTGAGAAGTTTGTCCTGTGCTCTTTGAGAGGACCAAATTACTGGGAGAAAGCCAGTACCGATTACCTTTAGTATCGGTTATTTTATATCCGGGAGCTGTTTTTTCAATTTTGATGTCTTCGTGCGGAATGGTATACCCCTGATTGTTTCTGACGATAAAACTTCCGCTCATTTCCGGAAGGCTGTACGTAAATAGATCAGGCTTTAAGTCATAATTCCCGGTGCTTATGGATTCCATATCTTCCTGCTGGACAAAATTGTAAATATCAAAATAGCCTAATGTAGCCGCTGCATGATTAAAATCTGTAAAGAATAAAGGGGAAATATCGTCATCCTTATCAAAGATACTTTTTGATATGGAGTTAGGCATTGACAACGCCCAGCCTAAACCGACAGAGCTTGCAATTTCGTTCTGTCTGATACCTCCGGTGTTATAGGATAATCCGATTGGAAAGCTTAAACCTCCCATATTCACCGAATAAATAGGGATGCTGATATTGGCTTTTCCATTAAATAAATCCATAGGCAGTTTTCCTACCTTATTAAAGCTGTAGGCATTGGGAGAAGTCGGAAAATCCAAAATCTGTCTGTCCAGTTGTCCGCCTGCAACATTCTGCTGGCTATAGAAATGATGGGCCCAAAGTAAGAGCAGTAAAAAAGTACAGGTCTTTTTTATTTTTAGTTTATGTATTGTCATGATTATTATTTTTTGATCAGTTTTGCACTCGCTGTTTTATTCGTATCTGTTTTGATTACCACCAGATAGGCTCCCTGAACCAGCGGCTGGGTATTAATTTTGGTTACTTTATTCTTCGTCTTCACGTTCTGAAGCTGTCTTCCGCCCATATCATATACCAGAATATCAGCTTCTTTGAATTCCATTCCTATCTCGATGTAAGCATAATCCGTGACAGGGTTTGGATAGATCTTGATGTCCTGCTTTTCAATGAGCTTATCCAGCTGGCTGTCCCCAAGCTTCACAATCTTCCAGTTCTCTTTTCCGAGTTCTTCTGCACTGGTTCCAGCCAGGATGATTGAACCGTCTCTGTTAAGCTTAATATCCGAAAGCCTTTCTTCCTTCTTTCTATTTTCTCCAATAATGTGTTTTCTCCACTGCTCGTTACCCTCATGATCCAGATACAGCATCCAGAAGGTTTCATCATCTTTTTCTATCCGTCCTTCTGCCTGGGTGTAACCACCAAGCAATATCCCTTTGGAGGTTTTATCATCCGCGGAATGAATCACACTCATGCCCATCAGAATATCACGGTTTTTAAAATTGTAAGATTTCTGCCATTGTTCTTCGCCTCTTTCGCCTAGAGCAATCAGCCACAAATCGGTTCCTTCTTCTATGCCTACGGTTTTGTTTCCTGATCGCTCAGATCTTGATTCTCCACCGATAAGATAACCTGTAGAGGTTAAAGCCAGGGTTCTTAAATGGTCATCTCCTTTGCCACCATAATTCTTTTCCCATTCTACTTTACCATTTTTATCAAGCTTTACGATCCAGTAATCACCTTCGCCTGAGTTCTCCGTTTTCTTGCTTCCTCCAATTGAACTTCGTGAGTAGATCCCTAATAGTACGCCGCCATCACGGGTTGGGATCATTTTTTCTACTTCATCTAGCCCTTTTCCGCCAAGGATAATTTCTGAAAGTTCTTTTCCGTTTTTATCCAGCCGGATGATCCATGCATCTTTGGAACCATAACCTTTGGAGGAATTCTGTACATTTCCGGCAACAAAGAATCCTAAGTCGGTGGTCTGAACGATTGCTCTGGCTTCTTCATCAGAAGCGGTTCCCATGGTTTTCTGCCATAATTCATCTCCGAATTCATTCAGTCTTACCAGCCAGAGGTCTGAGCCGCCTTTGGAATCGTCATTTTTGTCCAGTCCTTTTCCGGAATAAGAAGTTCCTGCAATTAAAAATCCTCCTTCCTGGGTAGAAACTGAAGCGGAAAGGTAATCATGTTTTTGTCCTGCAAGGTATTTTTCCCATACGAGCTCTCCCTGTTGGTTAAGTTTCACCAGATGCAAATCGTAGCCGTTGTTTTGCTGCTGGCTTTTGGCAGATGGTGATTGGCTTTTTGTTTGGATTGTACTTCCGCTAATCAGGTATTGCTGATCGATTGTCGTTGTAATCTGACTAAGAAAATCCTGGGTGGAGGATTGGATGTCTTTCTGCCAGAGAACTTCCTGAGCGGAGAACGTAAGAACGGAACATACGGCAAGAGCGCCTGCGTATATTTTTCTCATGTATTTATGTATTTTAAAGTTATTAGTTTTTTATTTCTTATATGTTAATTTAACATATTTTAAGATATATTATCGCTTAAACGGGATATTCAATTATTTATTTTGCTAATAATTAATTTTTTTAATATAACATAATTTTTTTTGGTTCTGTAGCTTTTGGCCGGAAACAACCTCCAGATAAGATGAGACTATTTAGGTTCATTCACAGCCAGTAAATCTTGGTTTACACAGAATATCTGCTTTTGTGACCGGATAGTTATAAGGGAGGTGGCTTTTTGAGCAGATGACTAAATTTCTTATTCCGGAGGAAGGAAGATTTTAGATCGATTGATTTTTATTTTCATAAGCTTTTTTATTGATTCAGTGTTGCATTTTTTATGGATAAATGCAAGTCCATATCCTTCAAGGCAACAGAGAAAATAAAATTAATAATTGTTGTAGGCTTATTTATAGTCAAAATCATTCATTAAGTTGGTTAATTTACTTCATTATTCATTTTAATGCGATCTGTAGGACCATTGTTTATGAAAATCCATAGGGAGCCTTATATGTGATAGTAATCAATTTGAACTTTAATTCCTTGCTGACCACTATACTGTTTCCTTATACATAATATATATCAGAATGTTTGTAATGCTATACTAAAAAGCTTTTTCAACGCCACCGCGGGGTGGCAGCGTGATGTATTTTGCAGCATATGCATTAATTGATGTTTTTGTTTTCTTTTTGTCTGATGTATTAATTTTGAACCTAATGGTCATAGTTCTTTCCATTAACTGAAAGTCTTGTTGAAAACTTTAAGCACGAACATCTGAAAATAAATAATTTAATTAATTATTGAGATAATATCGACAATTTTTGAAAGATTCAATTTAGCCTTCAAAGAATACCTTTATTCTGATTTTGTACATTCCCAGAAACAAATAGGCCGAGGTCTGTCGTTTGAATTACTGCTCTGGACTCTTTATCTGAAGAAGTCCCTAGGTTCATCTTCGAATTCATTGATTCGGATCAGCCAGATGTCAGATCCGCCTTTGGAATAATCCTTTTTATCCAGATCTTTTCCTGAGAACGTGGTGCCAGAAATTAAAAATCCACCATCCTGAGTAGTGACAGTAGCAGACAGATAATCATGGTTCTGACCTGAGAAATACTTCTCCCAGACTTCTTCGTCCTACCCATTGAGTTTTACCAGATGAAAGTCATAGCCTTTATTTTGCTTACTGCGTGAAGCCTGGAGGTTATCACTTTGAATTTAGCTGCCTGAAATGAAGTATTGTCCATCAATGCTTGAAGTTACCTTGTTTAGAAAGTTATGCGTTTGTGACTTGATGTATTTCTGCCAGACAACTAGTTTCTATTCTAGTCGTTTTCTTAGCCAGATATTGATATTTTTATCCAAAAATCAGCCATTTTCTATGTCAATTTTGGATTATTGATAACAATACAAGCTTTACTAGTAATCAGGAAAAAAATTATAATGAAATTCTGTCAACTAATTCGGAAAGAGAAATATCAAGAGCATAGGCAATAATAGAAATTGTAGAGAGACTGGAAGAAACTTTACCATTTTCGATCTTACTAACATATTGTCTGTCTTTTCCGATCAGATCACCAAATTCTGTTTGTGAAAGTTTATTTTTTTTACGGAATAATTCAACCTGCTCGCCAAGTGCCACAGGTATCCTTGCTTTTAATTCCTTTATTTTATGTTCGTCAACATTTCTCACTTATGCAAAGTGAATCATAAAATACTACATTTTTGTAACCTTATAATACTACATTTCGTATATTTGTCAGTATGTAATTTTGTGAGACTGTAAAATTTAGATTGGAAATATTGCGATAAATTCTTTGTTTATAAGTGTTTTATGGAGGGTTTTAATGAAAAAAGAAAATATGGGGTTTTCCCCATTGTGTGAAAAGTGAAATGCTTTTATTTTTAGCAATTCAAAATACTAATAACAATGAATAATATTTTTTTGAACAAGCTTCCCGCAGTCATACGCTATCATGAGATGTATAGCATTAGGTTAGTATTATGATAATAATAATTGGATAATATCTTCGATATATCCAGCCTACTTTATGACTTGATCCATAGATTATTTTGTAATAAAATATAATAAACAGATTTTACGCCATGTTTTGGCGCTATGCCTTCGGTACTTTGAAAAAAACATAATAATACCATAAATTATACAATATGAATATATTAGAACTAGTTGGTTAATCTATTTTGACCCAATCCAAAGAATAGAGTCCTTCCCAACGACTCAAAAATTATAATAAACCGAAAAACATTAAATTTTATGAAAAAGAAAATTGCAAGCGCATATTTTATATGCATTGCTGCGGGAATTTTTGCTCAGGAAATTCTCTGGCAGAAAGACATCCAATCCTCTACTCAGGATTTTCTAAGCCAAGTGACGACAACGATTGATCAGCAGTATCTTGTTACGGGAAGCTCCATACAGAGTGACAAATTTCAACTGGAAAATAAACAAAACAACGGCTATGATTTCCATTTGGTGAAACTCAACCAACAGGGAGAACAGGCCTGGGAAAAATATTTCTCAGGAAATAATCATGATTATCTCTCTGCAACGGTATCTACCCAGGATGGCGGATTTCTTGTAGCAGGAACTTCATATTCAGATAAAGGACTGGATAAGAAAGATGATTCCAAAGGCGGATCTGACATCTGGCTGATCCGAATCAATGAATTCGGGGATGAATTATGGCAGAAAACCATGGGAACCGCTTCAGATGAAGAAGCCAAAGCAGTCATTCAAACTACAGGGCTAGGATTTTTTGTTGCCGGAAATGTACAAAACTCCTTGAAAGGCTATGGTTCTAAAGATGTCTGGATCACAAGACTTGACAAAGAGGGAAAAGAACTCTCTCAATTGATAGTAGGGGGAAATGGTTTGGATGAACTAGAAAAAATGATTCCAACAAGAGATGGGGGAGCATTATTGGGAATTTATTCAAGGAGTTCCGAAGTTCTTGGTTCGGGATCTGCGACTACGCCTCGCGAAACTGCATCACCTTCTGAGCTTCGTACCTCGAATCCCGCATCTCGCATCGGAAAATCTACAGAAAATTTCGGTGAAGGCGACTACTGGATCGTAAAGCTGGATAAAAACGGAAAAATAGAATGGGAAAAGAGCTTTGGAGGGAAAGGAGATGATCATATCAGAACCCTGGCTCTAACGTCAAACGGTTATATCATCGGTGGTGAATCCCGATCCGAAAGATCCGGCAACAAAACCGTGGGTATTGAAGAAGGAACAGACCTTTGGCTGATTGCATTGAATGAAAGAGGAGATGAGCAGTGGCAGAAATCCTACAATTTCAAAAACCGGGATATTCTGATGGGAATGAGTGTGATTCATTCTGCCGATGAAAAATCTTCAAAAGGAATCTTGTTAGGCGGTTATACCCAAGCCGAAGGAAGAATAGAAAAAGATGATGAGACCTTCTGGATGTTATATCTGGATGCAAATGGAAATGAGCAGTGGAGAAAGCATGTCGCTGGTGAATCCAGACAGAAAGAAGAGCGGCTTTCAGATTTGAAATTAAACAGAGATGGTTCTATTATGTTAGCCGGAACCAGCGCCAAAGAATTAGGCAAAGAAAACTGGAAGATTGTAAAGCTGGGTGACAAGCAGGTGACTGATCTGATTGCCAAATATGACATCAAAATTTACCCAAACCCGATATCAGACTATGCTTATGTAGAAATCGGCTTTGATTTTAAAGAAGCTGATATTATGCTGTATGATATGAGCGGAAGACAGCTTCAGAGTTTAAAAACTAAGAACAGAGTGACTAAGATTGATACCCAGGCTTTGGTACAGGGAGCTTACTTAGTAACCATAAAAGCGGAAAATAATAAAACAGCGAATGCAAAACTGATTAAAAAATAAAAAACATCAATCATGAAAAAATATTTGGTAATACTGGCGTTATTAGCTGCCAGTATGCATTACTCGCAAATCGGAATAGGTAACGACCCGGGCCCAAGGGGTATTTCCTCTCCATCAATGGCTTCCATAGCCAAGTATTCTGATATGCCGGTTTCGCTAGCTAGTGGAACCCCGGAGATCGGAATTCCATTTCTTAATGTCCCTTTAGCAGATAAAGGCATTCAATATCCACTAAGTCTTAGCTATAATTTAGAAAACCTTTCTAAATCAAAAACAACCGGGGATGTTGGCGCTGGATGGACATTTTTTGGAACGGGAGTAATTTTTAAAAAAATTATTAACGGATTGGACGAATGTTTTGACAGACCTGATCTGGCAGGCCATGTTAATAATAATTTTGATGACTTGTATTATTATAATTTTCCGGGAGGTTCCGGAAGATTCAGAATAAAAAGAGATGTTGTCAATAATACATTTTCACTCGTTAATCTTACTCCCGACCATTTAAAAATTGAATATACCAGAGACAATACTAATCTCTCCACGTTTAAGGCGGATGGCTTTACCATTACTACAGACAATGGTTATAAATATCTCTTCAATGAGTTTGATTATGGACAACATAGGTGCGGAGTTTATATTAATGATCCGACATCTACCTATAAGCCGGCTTATTTTCTATCCAAAATCATCAGCCCTTTAGGGGTAGAAGTGGCCAGCATGGAGTATGATAAAAAATATGATGAGAATAACAACAACAAATACTGTAAACTGAAATCAATCACCAGTCCGAATGGCGTGGTTCAATTAAATTATGTATACGATGAAGCGCTAAAAAAAACGGTTAATGACCCCTATTGCTTAAAGGGAATCACCTTAAAGAACCTTGCCGGTGAAACTATTTATTCTTACGAACTTAATTATAGTATTGCTAACCAGCCTGAGAAAGTGGATGACAGAAAAAGAATGCTGAATTACGTAAGAAAAAATGATAAGAACGGACAGAAAATTGAACAAACCACTTTTATATATTCCGCATCAGGATGGTTAAATAAAGTCGTCTTTCCTACAGGTGGCACTACAGAATATAACTACGAGGACAATGAAAAGTTTTTTGATTATAATGATCCTGCTTATTTGGAGAGGTTAGATAGGTATGGTTTTGAACCAAAACTTCAATATGAATATGCCAAATTTGGTACTGTATTTAGTACAGAGCAGAATCTGATACATAATTTTACTATTTCAGGGGATGCTGCAAAAGACAGAACGTATAAGTTATTTCTGCGGGTTGAAGATTATATCCATCCACCACATGAAGATGGGCCAGGCATTCCTGGCGATCCTAATTTTCCTTCTATTCCTATTCCTGTAAAGAATGATATTACATTCAAATTAAAACGTGATAATGTAGAAATAAGATCAATAAAAGTTATTAATAACGATTATTCTGGAAAAGAGTATGAATTTACTAATTATCCGGGAAATTATACGCTGGAGATTATTCCTACTGGCGGAGCGAAAGGATCAGGCAGTTTTGCAATAAGAGACAGGGCTTTTAAACCTGGGCCTTATAGGAATGCTGCCCCGGCTACCGGGAGCAGAATTAAAAATATCAAATTCTACAAAAACAGCACTGACACAACTCCTGAACGTACTATTAGTTACGATTATGAATCATTTGACCTTCCTAACAGTACTAGCGGCTATGAGTTTTATAATGAAGCAGATAGGTGGGATGTAATTAATCAAAAGTCAATTGTTTACAAGAATGTAAAAGTTTTTGAAACAGGAAAAGGCTACACTAAAAACAGGTTTTACACTGCTGACGATTTTCCTAAATATATTACTGGAGGCTCGCAGTATGATCCTACTTATTTCTGGCCATATTACAGGATAACAAAGCCTGGGTTACCTTTTAAAAAAGAGATCTACAGTGAGCAGAATATCCTTTTAGCTTCTGAAGAAACTAACTATGAATTGGATTATTATTCAACAGATGAATATGCTTTGGCATCTGCTGACAATAAAATAAGTTCAAGGCCTGCTTATGTGAAAAAAACATCGAACAAGAGTACCGTTTATTATCCAAATGGGAAAAAAATAGAAACCTCCTCTGAAACTCGATTTGACGGAACCAGTTTCAAACCGGTGTATTCTAAATCGATCGCAGATGATGATGTAATGGAGAAATTCATGACTTATCCTGTAAATCTTCCGGAATACAGTCACCTTGAAGCAGCTTATATGACAGGGAGCCCGGTAATAGTAGAAGGTAAACAAAATGGAAAAACCGTATCCAAAGCTATTACAAAATTCACTGCTCCTTCATTGCTACCTACTTCTATGGTAACGGTCAATGCACTTGGGGAAAGCAGAGAAGATATGAAGATGGAAGTTTATGATAGCCAGGGGAATTTAATCCAGTATCGAAGGCTTAGCGGTTTACCTGTTACCTTGATCTACGGATATAACAAAACTCAGGTTATTGCCAAAATAGAGGGAGCAAATTTGGCACAAGTATCACCATATACTGCTGATATTATAGCAGCCTCCAACACTGACCAGAATACAACCAATGCTGAGCCTGCACTGATCCAGGCATTAGACCTTTTTAGAAAAAATCCTGCCCTTGCCAGCTATCCCATAACAACCTATACCTATGATCCGCTAATAGGTCTTACCAGTATGACTTCTTCATCAGGAATGAAGGCTTTGTATGAGTATGACAGTGCTGGAAGGCTTAAAACCACAAAAAGGGTAGACCTGGATGCAAATGGAGCAGAAGTTTCTAAAAAAATAAGTGAATACCAATATAACTATAAACAATAATGATAACCATGAAAAAGATTTTAAATATATTCGCAGTATTGTTTGTAGTCCTGTTTTCCGCACAGACAGGCCTTACCAATACAGAAAACTATACCTATGAGAAAACCTGTCTCAATGAAGACTGTTCCAGGAAATCTGAAAATGTTCAGTATTTCGACAGTTGGGGAAAACTTGTACAGTCCATTGATATAAAGGGATCTCCTTCCGGAAAAGATGTTGTCTCCCATATAGAATATGATGCTTTTGGGCGGCATGTGAAAAGTTTCCTTCCCGTTCCCCAGCCAGGTACCCAAGATGGATCAATCTATACTTCACCACTTTCTAATGCATCTACAATATATGGTGCTGAGAAAATCTATTCAGAAAGTATTCTGGAAGACTCACCACTTGACAAAATTTTACAGCAGGTACAACTGGGAAATGACTGGAGCGGTAAACCTGTCAAGTTTGGTTATGACATCAATTCCACAGCAGATGGGGTGAAGAAATTTTCAGTAACCACTTGGAAAGAAGGAGCTACAGATGCTGTTTTGAATGGAAGTGGAATATATATAGAAGGAAAGTTACATAAAAGTTCTGTGACCGATGAAGACGGTAATACAACCATTCAGTTTAAAAATAATAGGGGGCAACTCGTCTTAGCCAGGAAAGTACTTAATGCTTCAGAAAATGCCGATACTTATTATGTATATAATGAATATGGTCATCTTGCTTTTGTATTGCCTCCATTAGCCAGTGCAAGAGAGGATATTGCCACCAATGCCATTAAACAGGATGAACTTTGCTATCAATACCATTATGATGGGTGGAACAGGCTGGTAGAGAAGAAGGTTCCCGGAAAAGGTTGGGAATATATGGTGTATGATAAATCAGGCAGGATGATTCTGACGCAGGATGCCAATTTAAAATTGCAAGATAAATGGTTGTTTACTAAGTATGACCAGTTTTCAAGACCTATTTACACTGGAATCCTGAATAGCCCAGCTGGAAGAATTCAGCAAGCAAATGCAATAGAAGCACATGGAACGAATTATGAAATAAGAAGTACTTCAAGTTGGAATAATTCAGGAATAGATGTTTTTTACACCAACAACAGTGCATATCCTACTGCTAATTTTAAACTGCTAAGTGTCAATTATTATGATACCTATCCAACTGGATCTCCAGTAATACCTTCTCAGATTATGAATCAGAAGGTATTGAATCAGTCTGGCCAAGGGAGCAATCAGAGAACAACACAAAGTTTTCCGGTAGCCTCTTTTGTTAAAAATATAGAGGATGACAACTGGACGAAAAGCTATAGCTGGTACGATACAGGTGGAAGTCTGATCGGTTTACAATCCATTAACCATTTGGGCGGCTATACCCGTACTGAAACCGAGCTGGATTTTGCAGGTGTTGCTAAACAGACCAAAGTTTACCACAAAAGACTAAAAACGGATGCAGAAAAAGTAATTACTCAAAGCTTTACCTATGATATTCAGAACAGGCTGCTGGTACATAAACATAGAATTGATAACAATCCTGAAGAAATTCTGGCTCAGAACGAATATAACGAACTTTCTCAGGTAAAAACCAAGAAAGTAGGAGGAACAGATATCGCTCAGCCGCTTCAGGTGATGGATTATACCTACAATATCAGAGGCTGGCTCACCAGGATTAATGATCCGGCTAATCTTAATGGAAAATTATTCGGGTATGAGGTTAGATACAACAATCCGGTATATTCCAATATTGCAGACGGAAAATATAATGGAACGATCACAGAAGTAGACTGGAAAAATGCTTCTGAGGATGTATTGAAAAGATACACCTATTCCTATGATGCCTTGAGCCGTTTGAAAGATGCGGTCTATACAGAACCTAACACAACCACTCCGTTTAATAATTACTATAATGAACATCTGACGTATGACCTGAACGGAAATATTGCCACATTGAAAAGGAATGCTTTTCCGGTCATGGGAAATACGGCTACCCAGGTAGATGATCTTGTATACGAATACTCCGGAAACCGATTAAACAGAGTGATCGAAAATGCATTGAATGAAACAGGATATGAAGGCGGAAACAATCTTGTCACCTACGACCAGAACGGGAATATGAAGGATATGCTGGATAAAGGAATACAATCCATTGGGTATAACCTCCTGGATTTGCCTAACCAGCTTTCTGTAAAGGACTATTTTTCTAATGCCAATATCAATACGCTGTATAGTGCAGATGGAACAAAGCTGAGAAAAACAAAGCGCTCTATGCGCGAAGGAAAAGGATCTTTAGATATTACCAGCATAACGGATTATCTGGATGGTTTTCAATATCAGTATCAGGAAGGTGGAGAAATATGTATTCGTTGTAAGACGGAAGTAGCTTTTGAAGCCCAGGCGTATAAGAACATTACTAGCCCTATAAAGGTTACACCCGAATGGAAACTTGATTTTGTAGTTACTGCTGAAGGGTTCTACAGTTTCGCTGAAAACCGTTATATTTACCAGTACAAAGACCATCTTGGAAACACCAGGGTAAGTTTTACCAAAAACAGTACAGGCGCTCTTGAAGTCACAGATACCAATAACTATTATCCCTTCGGCTTAAACCATATTGGAAATTCTTTTCTGGCTACTTTAGGTAGTTATAATGCATACAAATATAACGGTAAAGAAGTTCAGGAAACCGGGATGTATGATTATGGAGCAAGGATGTACATGCCTGATCTGGCAAGGTGGGGTGTTGTAGATGCCCTTGCGGAGCAAATGAGAAGGTATTCTCCTTATAATTATGCTTTTAATAACCCTGTCAACTATATAGATCCAGATGGGAATTCGCCAAGAAGTACATACGGAGAACATTCTGCCTTTAATGGAGATTATGACCCAAACAGTTCTTTGTCTGGATATAATGGAATGGGGGGAGCCCAAGGGATGTATTTTGCGAGTGATGCAGGCGGAGGTATGGCGGGTAGTTCTGGTGATTTAACTGGAATGCTTACCAAAATGAAATACTTAGGTGGAAGCTGGGATAATATTGGCGGAAGCTTTTTAGATAGTAATGGTATCAATCTCGATTACTTTGGAAATTATAAAAGCCTTAATGTAAATTATGCGGAAGGCGGTATTGGAGAGCGTATCATTGAAATTCCTGAAGTTGTACTTTCTGGAAATAGTCCTTTAGTATGGGCACTACAGCTTCGAAACCATGTGAATGCTTTTATGCAAGGATGGAATGCTCAAAGTTTTCTTGAATGGAAAAAAAGTACTTGTGGGCATTGCTTTGATGGACCAATTCAGTATATTGGTGGTGCGGGAGATCCTGCCGGTTTTTTTGACATTGGAGGACAAGTTTTAAGTACATGGGAACCTAAAAATAGATATCTTGCAATGGCTGCCGGAATTGTGGGAGCTATAGCACTAAGAAAACCGGGGTTAGCTACAAAAGAAGCTACGGGCGCATATTACTCTGTTGCTTATGAGATGAAATTAGCTGATAATTTGTACCCAGGTAAAAGTGGTTACATTCATTTTAAAACAGCAAATACAGCTCTGTCAAATGCTATGAAATCAGATGCTAGATTTGCAGCCGGAATTTCGGACTTAGGTATAACAATCCCTAAATCTGCAACCGGAAATATTTTAGGAAAATCTCCTGCGAATTGGGTTTGGCATCATGATGTAGGGCAAGGAGTTATGCAGTTAGTTCCTAAATCACAACATCCAAGTATACCGGGCGGTATATTTTGGAAAACAATGCACCCTGATGGAAAAGGAGGAATGTCACTTTGGGGAGGAGGATATAAATCAAAATAAACTAAAAATAATAAAATATGAACTATGTAAATTTTATTGGTTATTTAACTAATCTTAATGATCTTAATGACCTTTATAAAGAATTTAATGCAAATGTAGAATCGGAAGCCCTTATTGTTTGTCTTAAGGATTCGTTGGATCTGAATTCAGAGATAGAAATCTACGGAAT
>JAITLV010000275.1 GCA_031277685.1 Sphingobacterium sp.
AAACGAAGCTGTCAAATTAAAGATTACGGCACCCTCATTCCAGGGCATGGCGGAATACTGGATCGATTTGACAGCTTTATATTCAGTGGAGCTATGTACGGACTAATTTATCTTTAAAAACAAGATTATGAAAAACGATTTAGAGAACATGCTCCTGTTAGGCACCCTTTTCTTGTTGCTATTCGGACTTGCTGAACTATTGTATCAACAGTTTAAGGTCAAAGCAGAGTTTACCCGAAAACTCGTTCATGTAGGTACGGGGATAATCTGCATATCATTTCCGATTTTGATCAGCAGTCACTGGTCTGTTTTCATCCTATGCGGATTGTTCACTTTGATATTATTGCTGTCCATCAAGTTCGATTTATTGAATTCTATCCATGCAATCGACCGAAAATCTGTCGGTAGCCTGGCCTATCCTGCTGGAGTCTATCTTTGCTTTCTCGCACAGACATTGTTAGACAAAGGAGCTATTTTTTATTATTTGCCCTTGCTCACCTTGGCAATATGTGATCCGATGGCAGCATTATCTGGCAAAAAATGGCCTTATGGTGCTTACCGTCTATTTGGTGCACGAAAAACACTACTAGGATCTGCAGTGTTCTTTGTATGCGCTTTGATTACCGTCGTTGTAATTGGACACTGTATGCAAGAGCCAAGCCTGCACATGAGCGAAATCACCATGATATGTACCCTGGCTCTCGTCGTGACCATAGCCGAAGCATGTAGCAAAGACGGTTACGACAATATAAGCATTCCGGTCAGTAGCATGCTCAGTCTGTATATGCTATTTCCCTGATAGCGAACAGTCCAAAAATCTTAATTTCGTTTGCAAAGTTATTGAATACGAATTCTTTGGCTATATTTATGCTATCATTGTTAGATCTATATGAAATCAACTCCTTTAAAAGTTATTTTTTTTTCATTCTCACGATACAATTTTGTTTCGGACAAACTTCTCAGGACTCAATTTTAAGCAGCAACCCTTTGAAAACTTCGCTGGATAGCTTAGTTCAACGGTCGGCAAAACACTATCTACTATCCCCGATTACCGTTGACCTATCAATCGGAATAATAACAGGCGATTTAGCACAGCAATACCATTTTCACCGTGGTAAGGGCAATTTGAGTCGTACCAATACCATTTTCGGTTTAGGTTCCATTGCAAAAACGTTCGTCGGCATAATGCTTGCGCAGGCCGTCATCGAAAAGAAAGTAAATCTTGATGATGATATCCGAAAATATTTGCCTGGGGATTATCCAAATTTGCAGTATAAGGGGCATCCTGTTCGACTGGTAGATCTGGCAAACCACACTTCAGCCCTACCATCGATGTCGAGAAATTATGATGATAAATATCTCGATAGCATCACCAAATTGCCCCATAAAGCATTTCGGGAGTTTTACCGTGTTTATACCGCCGACAGCCTGTTCCGGGATATGCGCAATTTTGTGCTTGATACGGTTCCTGGCACAAAATTCCGCTACAATGGAAATGCGATGATGGTGTTGATTGCCCTATTGGAACGCGTTTATCACAAACCCTACAACGATCTGGTCACTTCATATTTAAAAGATCAACTGGGCATGAAGGATACAAAACCACAGCTCTCGGCAAAGGATGAGCAGCGGCTCATCGCCGGTCATGATGACCGAGGAAAAGTGTTGCCCTTTATTCCAGACTATGGTTACAGAGCTGCTCCCTCCATGTTTTCAACACTCGGTGATATGCTCGAGTATGCATCCGCTAATCTAAAGAACAACCATGCAGCCATCGCACTAAGCCATAAAACTACGTTTACAAGGCCCGACGGTATGCACATGGGATTGGGTTGGATGATGGATAAGGAGGAAAATGGTCTCTCCTACCTTATGCACACAGGGCGCGACGGCTGTGGCTTCACTGCACTATGCTACCTATACCCCGAAAAGAATACCGCTATTATCATCCTTGCAAACGATAGTAGCGGCCAGGACAGATTAGCTGAACTGAAGGATACACTGCTCACAAATATGCTAAAACTCCGTAATTCAAATTCGTTTCAAACGCACTAACATGACACGGACTAGGCTTACGAATAACTAATGCCGCCGTCCGGCTTGCGCATAGATTCAACCGAAGTAAAAAAGGTTGCTTATTTTTTATCGGCTTACAGAAAAACAGCTTTTAATGTCAAAATTATACGGCTAATTTTCAAATTATCATTTGTCCCGATGGGTCTACAAAAATATTTGAAACCGCATCAGTTCGTTCATATTCTTGCACTGCAGTTTTCGAAGCAAATTGCGCCGGTGAGTCTTCACCGTTTCGCAGGATATGCTCAGGATATCCGCAATATTTTTATTGGCTTTTCCCTGCAAGATCAGCGTCAGGATCACTTTCTCCTTTGCAGTAAGCAGCATATAGTTTCGAATCCCCGCTGAAAAAAAACGCCGGTTTTTGATAACTTTAAGAATATCTAGCAGATATTCCGGAACTTCCGCACTGTCCACATCGAGGGTAATCCGCCCCTTGTTCTCATTGAGCAAAGACTCGACTTTCAGTAAGGGCGGCAGGGTTTCTGTTTCGGAAATAGGTCCATTGTTCGTTAAGTTAACCCAGTCCAGCGCGGTATTTTCATGCGAAAAGAAATGGGGTCTAAAGGTCGTTTTCCCATCCACGTACATATTCATCACGCTGATGCTCGTGTAGATATCGGAACTTAAGATATGCGCAACCTTATAGTCTATACCATGCCGACAGGCAGGTATATCCAGGAAATCAAGAATCCAGTTTTGTAGTTCCGTCGGAATGATATAACTCATGGAAGAGAGATCCCAGATTACCTTTTCAGGCACTATTTTCTCAAAAATTCCCTTGTACTCTTTGATTCCTGCGATGAGCTTTTCCGCTACATTGCAGTTATCCCACTTACCCATAAAAATATCGCGATCTTCATCGTAATACATGGCTAGGCTCTCTGATCTAAAAAGGCGTTCCATAGGCCAATATTGACTTTATTAAATTTAACCATTATTTGCAATACCAACAAAATTACTTTTCCGCCATCCGCCCCTGCGGCCCGCCATGATTCGCTACGATTCGCCACGATTCGCGCCCGTTGAATACCCTCAAAACCAATTGCATCCCCCCCCTACAAAACAAATATAACACAGTAAAAAAACAACAGATTACAGCTATCACAACAAACTATCGATACGATTATAAATACCCACAAGTGGGTATTTCAACAGTTCATCAGGACTGGTAATTTTAATAGTCATCATTACCTACTTAACATGAAGCCATCAAAACCCGACTGTTTCCAGTCAGAAAAAGATCAACATTTAAAACTTATACCATGAATAGATTCGTTATTTTTTTTGGAATATTCATTGTTTTGGGTATCCAAGCCTGTCATAAGGATAAAGACAATCCACCAGAACAAAGTACCAAATCGAAACTCGAGGATGTACTAACAGGAATAGATTCACTGAAATCTTTTACCGCCGACTTTAAAAGCGCTTCACTTACTGAGGAAGAGCTTAGTCAGGGTATCACAGTCTTTACCCTGAGTGAGCGGATCCTTGCCGATGTGTCTGTGGCAAAGAATAACCTGCAACCTGTGACCGCGGGAGGTCAAGATCTACCCCGGCTAAGGGCAGCAAATGAAGCCAATGGATCCGATTTTAAGGATGGCTCTTCCATCAAGGACTATATTGTCAAGGGCCGCTTTTCATTAAGCGATTTAACAGCCGACAGGAAATTGACTACACTTAGCGGCAAAACCATTACCGTTCAGGTCCTCAACGGTATGGTCTACTTAAACGGGGTACAGGTATTCAATAATCCCATCAGCAACAACAGTGCATTTGCTGTATTTGCCTTATCGTCCTTTATTAACTATGGTAGTATGCTCGCGCTGGACAACCAGGCACTCGCCAAAGCAGCACCAGGCATACCTGGGGGCATCTTAACGATCTTAGGTCAGAATTTCAGCGAGAAACCGGAGCAAAACCTCGTAACACTCAACGGCAAAAATGCCCTGGTAAATGAAGCTTCAAAAAATAAGCTGGTTATCACCATTCCCGCAGAAGCCACGACGGGATTGCTGACAGTAGCTGTCAACAATAAAACGGTAAGCAGCCTGTCGGCTATCCCCGTCTTATTGCCCAACGTAAGCACAGTCAGCGGCATACAAGCTTTGGGATGTCAGCATATTCAGGGCATCGCTGTCGACAACAACAATACCCTGTACTTCACCGATCCGTCCAACCACCGCACCCTATCCTACGATGCAAATGGGCATGCCGCCATCTATCAGCCACTGAGCCCACCCGTTAAAGACATCAACGGCGACGGAATTATTGATGCCAATGATGCCGAACTTATCATCACGGATCCCTGGGCGATTACCTTGGGTAACGACGGAAAAATATATTTGGGCGGAAAAAACAACGAAATCCCCGGCATATTCCGCTTCAGCCCCAATACGCCAAAGCAAACCGAACATTGGGCCGGTAGCAGCGACTTAAATCTAGAAGGGCGCCGCTTAAATACGGGCATGAGTCCAATTGCCCTTTTAGCCGATGGCGAGACGATCCTGTATGCAAATAACTTTAGCAATCAGCAATATGTGGTCAACAGGATTGCTGGCGACAATATTATGGGCTGGTTGTATAATATCAACTTATTAAATGTAGACCCTACCTACCAGCAATCTGCAACGATGCTGGGCATGACAAAAATGAAAAACGCAAGTACCTTTTACTTTGCTGATGGTACTGGTAAACGTATCTGGAAAAAAGATCAAAATGGGCTTTACCTCCTTGCCGGAGCCAATAATAACAACCATAAACCCGCCCAGGACGGTCAGGGCAATGCAGCATTATTTGGCAGTCCGATGGGTATAGCCCTGTACTCAGACCAGTATATTGTCGTCTGTGATAACGACTACAACAACCACAATTATAGTATCCGGATTGTCAATAGCTATGGTGTAGTGACCACCATTGCTGGTGGCAACAACCCGACCAACAGCAGCAAAGACGGTATCGGCAAAGCAGCACAGTTTAATGGCGTCAATGCCATTGCAGTCGATAAGGACAATATGCTCTACGTGGCATCTGATGACGGATCTATACGAAAAATTCAGTTCAAATAGGGTATCCAAAATAAGGGTACCCATAAAACCGGCCTTCCCGAAACCCGAAGCGCGACGTTTTTATCCGTCCGCTTTGGGTTTTCTTTTCGCCGATTATTTTATATTTTTGTACATCTTCCAGCAATAATCTAATTTATTCGGGAACAACCATTATGCAGTTTAACTTCGCCTTTGATTCCAGTCCGTTTAAAACCCTGATCGCTTTTCATAAGATTATACCATCCTTTGAAGCAGCGGCCCTATCGCCGGTTGGCTTTCAGGCCAGCTATGCCCGATCGCTGCTGGAAGAAATCAGCAAATACCCCGAACTT
This sequence comes from Sphingobacterium sp., assembly GCA_031277685.1. GTDB lineage: Bacteria > Bacteroidota > Bacteroidia > Sphingobacteriales > Sphingobacteriaceae > Sphingobacterium. The sequence goes on from JAITLV010000275.1 coordinate 5,456, forward strand.
ATCGATGGGGTCGAAAAAGCAGAAGACCTGCTGCGCTATGAGCCTATTATCAAGGTGCTGCTGGCCGACCTGTTCCCAAGCTCACTGACACATAATGAGATTAAGGCCATTACCATTCCCTTCCATCTCTATACGTTCAACCATACCGCAAGACTGGAAAAAATATTAGCGGATGCCGGCGATCACTATGAATTTAGCCTTCGTGATATCTCGCCCGATACCTATTATATTCTCAATTGCTGCGTTATCATCAGCCAGTATTATGGCTTTAAGGTGGATGCCATGGATGCCCCCCTCTTTTTGGATATTCCAGACAAGGATAATATCATCCATCATTACCGCGTCCTATTCAATGCCGATTTTATCGATGTCCTTCCGACAGAACGGGCGCTCGAACTTTCGGAAGAAGATATTATCGAACTGATCGACAACTTTTCGGATATTGCCCTATGGAAGTCCAA
>JAITLV010000278.1 GCA_031277685.1 Sphingobacterium sp.
AAACGAAGCTGTCAAATTAAAGATTACGGCACCCTCATTCCAGGGCATGGCGGAATACTGGATCGATTTGACAGCTTTATATTCAGTGGAGCTATGTACGGACTAATTTATCTTTAAAACAAGATTATGAAAAACGATTTAGAGAACATGCTCCTGTTAGGCACCCTTTTCTTGCTGCTATTCGGACTTGCTGAACTATTGTATCAACAGTTTAAGGTCAAAGCAGAGTTTACCCGAAAACTCGTCCATGTAGGTACGGGGATAATCTGCATGTCATTTCCGATTTTGATCAGCAGTCACTGGTCTGTTTTCATCCTATGCGGATTGTTCACTTTGATTTTATTGCTGTCCATCAAGTTCAGTTTATTGAAATCTATCCATGCAATCGACCGAAAATCTGTCGGTAGCCTGGCCTATCCTGCTGGAGTCTATCTTTGCTTTCTCGCACAGACATTGTTAGACAAAGGGGCTATTTTTTATTATTTGCCCTTGCTCATCTTGGCAATATGTGATCCGATGGCGGCTTTATCTGGCAAAAAATGGCCTTATGGTTCTTACCGCCTATTCGGTGCACGAAAAACACTACTAGGATCCGCAGTGTTCTTTGTATGCGCTTTGATTACCGTGATTGTAATTGGACACTATATGCAAGAGCCAAGCCTGCACATGAGCGAAATGACCATAATATGTACCCTGGCTCTCGTCGTGACCATAGCCGAAGCATGTAGCAAAGACGGTTACGACAATATTAGCATTCCGGTCAGTAGCATGCTCAGCCTGTATATTCTATTTTCCTGATAACCAACAGTCCAGCAATCTTAATTTCGTTTGCAGAATTATTGAATAGGAATTCTTTGACTATATTTATGCTATCATTGTTAGATCTATATGAAATCAACTTCTTTAAAAGTTATTGTTTTTTTCATTCTCACGATACAATTCTGTTTCGGACAAACTTATCAAGACTCGATTTTAAGTAGCAACCCTTTGATAACTTCGCTGGATAGCTTAGTTCAAAGGTCGGCAGAATACTATCTACAATCCCCGATTACTGTTGACCTATCGATCGGAATAATAAGAGGCGATTTAGCAAAGCAATACCATTTTCAACGTGGTGCGGGCAACTTAAGTCGTACCAATACCATTTTCGGTTTAGGTTCCATTGCAAAAACGTTCGTCGGCATAATGCTTGCGCAGGCCGTCATCGAAAAGAAAGTAAATCTGGATGATGATATCCGAAAATATTTGCCTGGGGAATATCCAAATTTGCAGTATAAGGGACATCCTGTTCGACTGGTAGATCTGGCAAACCACACTTCAGCGCTACCTTCAATGTCGAGAAATTATGATGATAAATATCTCGATAGCATCACCAAATTGCCCCACAAAGCATTTCGGGAGTTTTACCGTGTTTATACCGCCGACAGCCTGTTCAGGGATATGCACAAATTTGTGCTTGATACAGTTCCTGGCACAAAATTCCGCTATAATGGAAATGCGATGATGGTGTTGATTGCCCTATTGGAACGCGTTTATCATAAACCCTACAACGATCTGGTCACTTCATATTTAAAAGATCAACTGGGCATGAAGGATACAAAACCACAACTTTCAGCAAAGGATGAGCGACGGCTCATCGCTGGTCATGACGACCATGGAAAAGTGTTGCCCTTTGTTCCAGACTATGGTTACAGAGCTGCTCCCTCCATGTTTTCAACACTCGGTGATATGCTCAAATATGCATCCGCTAATCTAAAGAACAACCATGCAGCCATCGCACTAAGCCATAAAACTACGTTTACAAGGCCCGATGGTATGCGCATGGGATTGGGTTGGATGATGGATAAGGAGGAAAATGGTCTCTCCTATCTGATGCACACGGGGCGCGACGGTTGTGGCTTCACTGCACTATGCTACCTATACCCCGAAAAGAATACCGCTATTATCATTCTTGTAAACGATAGTAGCGGCCAGGAAAGATTAGCGGAACTGAAGGATGACATCATACGGACTTGGTTTACCGAATAGCTAATGCGGCCTTCCGGCTTGCGCATAGACTTAACCGAATTAAAAAAGGTTGCTTATTTTTATCGGCTTACCGAAAAACAGCTTTTCATATCAAAATTATACAGCTAATTTTTCAAATTATCATTCATCCCGATGGGTCTACAAAAATATCTGAAACCGCATCAGTTCGTTCATGTTCTTGCACTGCAGTTTTCGAAGCAGATTGCGCCGGTGGGTCTTCACCGTTTCGCAGGATATGCTTAAAATATCCGCAATATTTTTATTGGCTTTTCCCTGCAAGATCAGCGTCAAGATCACTTTCTCCTTTGCAGTAAGCTGCATATAGTTTCGAATTCCCGCTGAAAAAAAACGTCTGTTTTTGATAACTTTAAGAATATCGAGCAGATATTCCGGAATTTCCGCACTATCCACATCGAGGGTAATCCGCCCCTTGTTCTCATTGAGCAAAGACTCGACTTTCAGTAAGGGCGGCAGGGGTTCTGTTTCGGAGATAGGTCCATTGGTCGTTAAGTTGACCCAGTCCAGCGCGGTATTTTCATGCGAAAAGAAATGGGGTCTAAAGGTCGTTTTCCCATCCACGTACATATTCATCACGCTGATGCTCGCGTAGATATCGGGACTTAAGATATGCGCAACCTTATAGTCTATACCATGTCGACAGGCAGGTATATCCAGAAAATCAAGAATCCAGTTTTGTAGTTCCGTCGGAATGATATAACTCATGGAAGAGAGATCCCAGATTACCTTTTCGGGCACTATTTTCTCAAAAATTCCCTTGTACTCTTTAATTCCTGCGATGAGCTTTTCCGCTACATTGCAGTTATCCCATTTACCCATGAAAATATCGCGATCTTCATCGTAATACATGGCTAAGCTCTCTGATCTAAAAAGGCGTTCCATAGGCCAATATTGACTTTACTAAATTTAGCGATTATTTGCAATACCAACAAAATTACTTTTCCGCCATCCGCCCCTGCGGCCCGTCACGGTTCGCGTCTGATAGATACCCTCAAAACCAATCGCACACCAACCTCCTACAAAACCTATAACACACTAAAAAAATAGCAGATTACAGCTATTACAATAAACTATCAATATGCTCACAAATACCCACAAGTGGGTATTTCAACAGTTCATCAGGACTGGTAATTTTAACAGTCATCATTATCTACTTAACATGAAACCATCAAAACCCAACTGTTTCCAGTCAGATAATAGATCAACATTTAAAACTTATACCATGAATAGATTCGTTATTTTTTTTGGAATATTCATTGTTTTGGGTATCCAAGCCTGTCATAAGGATAAAGACAATCCACCGGAACAAAGTACCAAATCGAAACTTGAGGATGTACTAACAGGAATAGATTCACTGAAATCGTTTACCGCCGACTTTAAAAGCGCTTCACTTACTGAAGAAGAGCTTAGTCAGGGTATCACAGTCTTTACCCTGAGTGAGCGGATCCTCGCCAATGTGTCTGTAGCAAAGAATAACCTGCAACCTGTGACCGCGGGAGGTCAAGATCTACCCCGGTTAAGGGCAGCAAATGAAACCAATGGATCCGATTTTAAGGATGGTTCTTCCATCAAGGACTATATTGTCAAGGGGCGCTTTTCATTGGGCGATTTAACTGCCGACAAGAAACTGACTACACTGAGCGGCAAAATCATTACCGTTCAGATCGTCAACGGTATGGTCTACTTAAATGGGGTACAGGTATTCAGTAATCCCATCAGCAGCAACACTGCATTTGCTGTATTTGCCTTATCGTCCTTTATCAACTATGGTAGTATGCTCGCCCTGGACAACCAGGCACTCGCAAAAGCAGCCCCATGCATTCCTGGGGGCAACTTAACGATCTTAGGTCAAAATTTCGGCGAAAAACCAGAGCAAAACCTCGTTACACTCAACGGCAAAAATGCCCTAGTAAATGAAGCTTCAAAAAATAAGCTGGTTATCACCATTCCCGCAGAGGCCACAACGGGATTGCTGACAATAGCCGTCAACAATAAAACGGTGAGCAGCCTGTCGGCTATCCCCGTCTTATTGCCCAATGTAAGCACAGTCAGCGGCATACAAGCTTTGGGATGTCAGCATATTCAGGGCATCGCTGTCGACAACAACAATACCCTCTACTTCACCGATCCATCCAACCACCGCACCCTTTCCTACGATGCAAATGGGCATGCCGTCATCTATCAGCCACTGAGCCCACCCGTTAAAGACATCAACGGCGACGGAATTGTTGATGCCAATGATGCCGAACTTATCATCACGGATCCCTGGGCGATTACCTTGGGTAACGACGGAAAAATATATGTGGGCGGAAAAAACAACGAAATCCCCGGCATCTTCCGCTTCAGCCTCAATACGCCAAAGCAAACCGAACATTGGGCCGGTAGCAGCGACTTAAATCTAGAAGGACGCCGCTTAAATACAGGCATGAGTCCAATCGCCCTCTTAGCTGATGGCGAGACGATCCTGTATGCAAATAACTTTAGCAATCAGCAATATGTGATTAACAGGATTGCTGGCGACAATATTATGGGCTGGTTGTATACGATCAACTTGTTGAATGTAGACCCCACCTACCAGCAATCTGCCACGATGCTGGGCATGACAAAAATGAAAAACGCAAGTACCTTTTTCCTTGCCGATGGCACTGGCAAACGTATCTGGAAAAAAGATCAAAATGGGCTTTACCTCCTTGGCGGAGCCAATAACAACAACCATAAACCCGCACAGGACGGTCAGGGCAATAGCGCATTATTTGGCAGTCCGATGGGTATAGCCCTTTGGTCAGACCAGTATATTGTCGTCTGTGATAACGACTACAACAACCACAATTATAGTATCCGGGTTGTCAATAGCTATGGTGTGGTGACCACCATTGCCGGTGGCAACAACCCGACCAATAGCAGCAAAGACGGTATCGGCAAAGCAGCACAGTTCAATGGCGTCAATGCCATTGCAGTCGATAAGGACAATATGCTCTACGTCGCATCTGATGACGGATCTATACGGAAAATCCAATTTAAATAGGGTATCCAGAATAAAGGTACCCATAAAACCGGCCTTCCCGAAACCCAAAGTGCGACGTATTTATCCGTCCGCTTTGGGTTTTCTTTTCGCCGATTATTTTATATTTTTGTACATCTTCCAGCAATAATCTAATTTAGTCGGTAACAACCATTATGCAGTTTAACTTCGCCTTTGATTCCAGTCCGTTTAAAACCCTGATCGCTTTTCATAAGATTTTACCATCCTTTGAAGCAGCGGCCTTATCGCCGATAGGCTTTCAGGCCAGCTATGCCCGATCGCTGTTGGAAGAAATCAGTAAATACCCTGAACTTATCGATGGGGTCGAAAAAGCAGAAGATCTGCTGCGCTATGAGCCTATTATCAAGGTGCTGCTGGCCGACCTGTTCCCAAGCTCACTGACACATAATGAGATCAAGGCCATTACCATTCCCTTCCATCTCTATACGTTCAACCATACCGCAAGACTGGAAAAAATATTAGCGGATGCCGGCGACCACTATGAATTTAGTTTTCGTGATATCTCGCCCGATACTTATTATATTCTCAATTGCTGCGTCATCATCAGTCAATATTATGGCTTTAAGGTGGATGCCATGGATGCCCCCCTCTTTTTGGATATTCCAGACAAGGATAATATCATCCATCATTACCGGGTCCTATTCAATGCCGATTTTATCGATGTCCTTCCGACAGAACGGGCGCTCGAACTTTCGGAAGAAGATATTATCGAACTGATCGACAACTTTTCGGATATTGCCCTATGGAAGTCCAA
>JAITLV010000302.1 GCA_031277685.1 Sphingobacterium sp.
TATCCCTGATTTACCGGATTATATGGTCAAGCAGGGTATTGCCAATTTTTCGGTGCTTCCTACCGATGCGAAATGGTTTGGTGTAACCTATAAAGAGGATAAGGAAGAGGTGAAGCAGAATATTCATCGATTAATAAAGGAAGGTCATTATCCGCAACGATTATGGCCCGAGAAAAAGATCGTTGATGAGAGTATTTATCTGGATTTTTAGGAAATAGCATATTTTGATCAATAAGTTAAAAGTTCGTTCGCTGATAGGAGAACTTTTAACTTATTTATAGCTATTAATTTGGTACTTTTGCAGTTACTTAAATCTTGAAAGGGAATTTGATATTTTTTAATGAGTAATGTATGGAAAGAGGGCTTGTCAATTAACAAGCCACGTTGGATCATCCTGTTATTGGACATGATCATAGTCACTATTGCTTTTTTTGCAAGTTATGTGCTAATCTTTAAGCATAGGGGAGAGATTGATATCGAGGCAATGCAACAACAAGTTTTGCTGGTATCCGCCATATACCTGATTTGGTTTTGCCTGCTGGGTACATTTAAGGGGGTTGTTCATAAAACAGGTATACGTGAGTTACAGCGTATTGTGATGGCTATTGTACTGGCTTATTTTTCTACGGTATTCGTCTCTAAAATCTTAGAATGGTCGCAGCCTAACTTTTTAAAAACAATATTTCCTTTTTCAGATACACAGTTGCTTTTCCACGCCTTAATTGCTGGTTTCGGTATGACCTTTAGCCGAGTGCTTTACCGGGCCCTCTATCACGAGCTGATGTGGGGTAATAAAGATAACCGTATTCCTGTTATCTTATTTGGTGCAGGAAATATGGGCAATACAACCTTTCATTTTATCCATACAACATCACGTAACAAATATCGTATTGTGGCTATCATGGATGATAATCCACATCGTATCGGCAACCGGATCCAGGGTTTTAAGATCCACGATATTAATGAACTAAATAAGGAGTTTGTACAACGACATGGAAATGCAGCCGAGCTTATTGTGGCTATCGATAGTCGGACGCCAGAACGCTTGAGTAAGATATTTAAACTGGCTGAACCCATTCCATTAATTGTTAAGATTATTCCAGATACTGCACGTCTGTTGGCCGGGGAGGTGGCAACCCGACAAATACGCAGTTTGCGCATAGAGGATTTGCTGGGACGTAAAGCAATCGACCTGGACAATCCTGCTATTGCAGCAGAGATGAAGGGACAGATCGTATTGGTGACGGGGGGAGCAGGTTCTATTGGTGGAGAGTTGGTGCGCCAGCTGGCGCATACTGATCTCAAACAGCTCATCGTGGTCGATCAGGCGGAATCTTCTTTGTATGATATTCAACAGGAGTTGAGCTCATCTGCAAATTTTGGACGTTGTGTATTTATGGTCGGCAATGTTCGGGATGCCCTATTTATGGATACGTTGTTTCAGGTTTACCGGCCGACTTATGTTTTTCACGCGGCCGCTTATAAGCATGTGCCTTTGATGGAAGCGAATCCGTATGAATCTATTCTAACGAATGTATGGGGCTCCTATAATGTGGCACAGTTGGCAGATAAGTATGGGGTTTCCAAATTTGTCATGGTCTCCACCGATAAGGCGGTCAATCCGACAAATGTCATGGGGGCTACCAAACGAGTCGCTGAGATTGCTATATCGACGGTGAATATAAACTCCAAAACCAACTTTATTGTAACCCGTTTTGGGAATGTTTTAGGTTCCAATGGTTCGGTCATTCCCCTGTTTGAAAAGCAGATGCTGAAAGGCGGCCCGCTGACAATTACTGATCCAAATATCACCCGTTATTTTATGACCATACCTGAGGCCTGTCAACTCGTACAGGAGGCCGCAGTAATGGGTAAAGGTGGTGAAATATTTGTCTTCGATATGGGCGAACCTGTTAAAATTATGGATCTCGCCAAACAGATGATCCGCTTAAAAGGCTACAATTATCCTGAAGATATCGATATTAAGATTGTTGGCCTCCGTCCTGGTGAAAAGATTTTTGAAGAGCTTTTAGCAAATGGGGAGAATACGGAAAAGACCTATCATGAAAAGATTATGATTGCAAAGGTCAATACCCCAGATTTAGCGTTGCAAAAGACAAGAATTGAACAATTATGTGGACTGGCGAAAACAGCTGATCCGAATGAGAATAAAATGGAACTAGTGCAACTGGTTAAAGATATTGTGCCGGAATTCCGTTCTCAGAATTCGATATTTACATCGTTGGATCGATAAGTTTTATTTATCGGTGAGAAGATCTCTTTGTGCGAAGTATATGGACATAGGATCAGATAGTATCGAGAATAAACAGCCAGCCTGTCTTCGTAACAGCGAGGCTGGCTGTTTATTTTGTGAAAGAAAAACTAGGCCCCTAACGGCTTTTACGTTCCCTGCTCCACAAGTTGAGCAAAGGAATATCTATCTTTAAGCCTACCTGAATTATATAAGCATCAAACAGCCGATCATTAATTCGACCTAAGGTCGGATGTTCTTCTGATTTCAACGGAATCCCTTTTACCCCAGCGAAGGCAACGAGTGGCATGTGGGGAATATCATAATGCAGGTGAAGTCCCAAACTAAAAATTTCTGAAAAATGTGCGTTTTTGGTATAGGTCGAATCCCCGGATACAAGGTAATGGTTGACAATATTTCCGAGATCAACGACATGGGTAAATACGCCGAAGTGTTGCTTCCCCCAAGCAAAATCATATGAAATTCCGATTGGTGCCGTGATACCACCAACATACGCACGAGATAGCGACGAATAGTATCTTTTAGGGATAACTTGAAGCCCGCCATAGGCACCTACATAAGCGTTTAAATCCCAAGATGAACCCATTTTACGTTTCAATTTATAGGATGTCGGTGGGAGTGCATAGGAGTCTATCACATTGGCGATTTGCTCGGCATCAGTGGCAGCAAGTACATCGCTAAAAAATGACGTGATCTGTAGCAGCTGTTTGCTGTATGTGTTGTTTGCATTATTGACCGCAGATTGTTGCTTCTCTTGATGAAGTGTAAAGTTACGTTCGCCCATAAAACGGATAAGGGACCTGCTCAGCTCGTTTACGTTGGTCTTTTCATTGTTGAATTCTGATAATAATTTGATAAACCTGAGAGTATAAACGGGATCGTTGAGTCCTGTATGTTTTGCGATCCTGTCGTGAAGAGGGCGAAGGATAGAATCACCTTCTAAAATTGAACTGACTTCCTGATCCAGCCATTTTTTATAACCATTGGTTTTTTCAGGACGATAGGGGGCGGATAGGATAGCGAGTTTATCGAATCGTATGTTATTCATTGTATGTTCTTTATTGTCAATTAGGAGCCAGATATTAGGTTTGTCCTTGCATTTCTCCAAAGTTAGTTGTTCATCATTGGCATTGCAGATCGTCAATCGAGTAACTTCATATCTAAAATTGTTCTTCCTGAAATCAAAATTAAAAGACTTCTCGGAATTATGGTCTGCTGCATTGATAAAATCCAATGTCTTTCGGATGCCTGACGAAAAATTTCGCGACTGAATGTCTTCGAAAATAGAGATCACAATCTCGAGATCAGAGGAATGTGCATGGAAATCTGCTGTGGACGATCCGTTTGTTGACCGGAACATGGCATGTTTTGCCTCCAGGGTGTTGACGACCCCAAGCAACACTTTCCATACACTGGGAAAACTGGGGTCCATGGGATCGAGTTTATCCTTGCTGCGCAAATTCTGATATTCCCGATTGATTTTGTCCAATTGACCCATTGAAATTAAGGTTTTGCCAAGCCATGTTTTGATTTCTGATGAACAAGCGTACAGTGCGGTATTATCGATGGCCAGCCATTCACTGAGAGGCTGATTGTATTTGTGTTCAACGAGAGTCGTCCAGATCTGCCATTGGTCTGTATTCATTGAATTGATTTCCTCATAGGAAAGCAGACGGAAATTGTTTACTCCGCTGGAACTCTGTAGCGTAAAAAGTTCATTGGTCACCATATAAAGAAGTGAAAATGCATCAGATAGAAAAGCTTTAGCACTCTTTGGCTGCTCGGATTTAGCATTTTTACTTGCATCAGCTTGAAAAGCATAGTTCAGGTAAAACTGACGGATTATATCTCGATAGCTGTAACGCCCCATCAACAACTGTTGCAGATCTCGGCCAAATAAAATGTAAGTGCTAATATCCTCAGCTTTGTTTTTTAATGCGGTGCTCTTTATCCAAGGACTGTTGGCGAGATGCACTGGCATATTGACAAAGTCATTGGCAATAGCATACCGCCAGGATTTGCCGAAATTGGCTACCCGGAAATCGTCGAGATTTTCAAGTAGTTTGTAGGTCTCCGGAAAGGCATCATAAACAAGGGGATTTTCAATTTTATCCCGTAATTGATCCATGAACCAAATCGCAGCTTCCTGTTTGGCCCTTTTTGCCAAAAAGATAGCCATTGCATCGATGAGCTGAGATTCCGTGGGTAGGCTCATGCCAGTATATGACAGCTCACGTTGTGCATTTTGGATCTGTGTATTAATATCAATCTGCATGCTGACAACATTTTGATTCTCATTTTCATTTTCATTGCTTTTTTGAATAAGATCGGCACTCTCCGTAGGACGGGTCTTTTTAATGTAGTCTTTGGCGATGTCGGTAGCAAGACTTTTAATTTGTCCCTTAGATTTATCCTCTTCAGTTTTCTTATCGCGAATTTCCTTGTCTAACTTTTTATTAAGATCAGCGATTTCTGTTATACTAGATTTCAACGGAGAATCAGTATTCACCCTCGGTATGAAATTTATTGTTATCTGTGCCATACTATCTTTAGTGACAGCAATAGATAGGGGCGCTAGCCCAAAGAACTTTTTTATGTCGTTATCGTTGGTAAGGGAAGAATTTAGTTTAAGATCGATGTCAAATTTCCTTGTGGTTGTTGTCGTGTCTGATAATACTTTTTCTACTAGAGCTAAAGTATCTCGAAACCGTTGCAGTATATTAATATTTTTCTTTTGCGTAGTTAGTTTATCTTTTAATTCGTCTAGTTTTGTTAAGTTTGGATCCTTTCCTAATGAGTTCCTGATATTGCTAGATTTAGATTTCTCGCTGGAAATCAGATCTTCTTTTAGTTTTGCAATACTTTTATTTTCGACCGAATCGATAAAACTTGTGATTAGGTCATTGTTAAGTTTACGGAGTGCTTCGATATCAGTTTGTGCAGATAATTGTTCGTAGACTTTCTTTCGTAATACAGGATCCAGATTTTTTACGGCCATATACTTGCTCAAATAGAATAGATTGTACAGTGGTGTATCAATACGATTGGTAGCGATGTCCTTGGCCCGAATAGACGATAAGTTTATACTCGATGGCTTGGCTTGTGCTGGTGAAACACACAGGGATAGAAGAAGCAATAAAAAGATTGTTTTCATAATTTAACCTGATTAATGAGTTGATGGTTTTGTTTATGCTGGCGCTTAGCGTTAAATTGAAAGCCAGACCAGAATATTTGCACATTCAATGGTAAGGTATCGGTTTGATAATAGGCTATTTGGCTAATATGATATAAAGTTAAGAACTAAATAAATTATTTGCAATGCCCCAAATGTGGTATTTTTACACCTAACAATCGTTATGTCCAACGAAGCGATGTTTTGCTTCCGGACGGTATTGAATAGTTGCGCAGCCTTTTCCTTGTTTCCCTAATCTGAAATCACATTCAACAAGCATATAGTAAATTTTCGCCAGTTAGATTGAGCATTCGATTTTGTGCTAAAATGATGGCTAAGTTGAATGGTAGATAATTCATTTGGTAAATAAAAAAACACAAATAATCGGGGAGATTTTGTATCTTTAAATCAATACGCTATTATAAATCTAAAATAAAGAGATATGTTCAAAAGAGTATCTTTATTAAGCATATTGGCTTTGGGTATAATGACAAATACCTTCGCACAACAGGATTGCCAAGAAATAAAAATAGCCTTGGAAAAAGCCAAAGCCGAAAATGAATATTTAAAAAACTCTTTAAAAATTGGCAAAGCAATCAAAGAAGTTAGCACGGATAATATTCATTTTAAGTTAATAAAGGTCGAAGGAGACTCAAAAGCGCAGACTGTTACCTGTACCGTTGTTTTGACTACTTCAGCAGCTAATTGGTATATTAATTCTGATGTTAGATCAATTATCGATGTTGATGGTAATGAATATACTTTGAAATCATTCACCAATGGAGCTTCCAACTATTTAACAGCTATTAAGCTGAATACAGATGTCCCCATAAAATGTACCTACACGTTCAAAGAAATACTTCCGACCGTGAAAATGATCAAATTATTCAAATTCGGTTACTCTCATTCCCTGGGAGAGCCGTATTTCGTAGACTTTAAAGACCTGTCAATTGATTGGAAATAGCCGATCTTCCCTTGGTTAAAAAAATACATTCTGCTTGTCCACGGACCGTTTCGCTATCGTCCGTTGATAGGGAGTTTGCTGATGTAAATGATCGCTGTATCTGTGGATGTCGGATAAGTACGCTCATTGCCTTTAACAGTCCATTCAAAACGTGTTCCTTCCGCACCAATGTAAAGCCGGTTTTTCTTGTCGTGGTAAATATAATTCAGTCGTCGACGGAAAGGAAAATCAAGCAATTGTTCGCCTCTATCAGTGACCCTTGCTAGCTTGTCGGGCTGGGCTAAAGGGCGTCCATATTCTTTGTCGATGATTTCTTTCGGTTGCGGGACTATTTTGTAAGATTCCTTTTCACTGATCTTTGTTTCTTTTCGATTGACCCGTACTTTATCATAGACTTCATAGCCGTATTTGCCCTTTGTGCTCCAGCTTTTTCCATGATCCCACGAGAATAAAAATGGACTTGTCGAATGATCCTGAAAGTTGCTTAAAGCCATCAGTTCTCCCTGATACTTACTGAAGCTAGGTATGCCAAGTCCTTCATCGCGGACCATTTGCCACGAAGCTCCTTTATCTGTAGTCATATAAATCTTGTACATGGTGGCCACAACCAAGGTGTCGTCAATATTGCCATAAATAGCCGATGTGCCTCTAAGCTGTCCCGGGATACTCAATTTCGTCCATGCAGCATCTCTCGTTTCAATATC
>JAITLV010000339.1 GCA_031277685.1 Sphingobacterium sp.
GCCAAAATAGTCAATGCTGCTATGCCTGCTGCCATGGCAACTGGATTTCCGGATAAGGTACCCGCCTGATAAACGGCGCCATCGGGAGATATACAGGCCATGAGCTCTTTCGATGCCCCATAGGCACCTACTGGCATACCTCCGCCTATAATCTTGCCATAGGTGATAATATCCGGCTGTATGTCGTAATAAGCTGAAGCCCCTTCAAAACCGATACGGAATCCCGTGATTACCTCATCCATAATCAACATACTGCCATTTTCTTTTGTGATATCACGAAGGAAATGCATATATTCTTTTGATTGCATTAGCAGACCATTGTTTGCCGGAATACCCTCAATGATTACTGCAGCGATCTGGTCTTTAAATTCTGCAAAAGCAGCCCTTAACGCATCTTTATCATTTAACTCGATAACGATAGTTTCATCAGCGAAAGCTTTGGGAACTCCTGCTGAAGATGTTTCTCCAAAAGTAACCAATCCTGAACCCGCCTTGACTAAAAGTGAATCTGAATGGCCATGATAACAGCCCTCAAACTTAATAATCTTATCGCGCTTGGTATAACCTCTTGCCAAACGGATGGCGGACATCACAGCTTCGGTTCCTGAACTGACAAAACGGATTTTCTCAATATATTTATTATTCTCAATAATCAATTCAGCGAGTTGGTTTTCCAAAGCAGTAGGAGCGCCAAAACTCAATCCTTTACCTAATTGTGCGGCAACGGCTTCCCGAACCTGATCGTTGTTATGCCCCAAAATTAAAGGCCCCCAGGAACAACAAAAATCGATGAACTCATTGCCATCGGCATCCCAAAGGTGTGCTTTGTCACCACGTTCAATAAAAAGTGGGGTGCCAAAAACAGATTTAAAGGCCCGAACCGGAGAGTTCACGCCGCCTGGAAAGTATTGTTTTGCTTTTTCGAATAGTTCAGCAGATTTTGCTCTTGAAATATCAGGTGCTTGCATAGTCATTATATTTAATGCGAAGTTATCTTTTTTTGTTAAGATAAGTCTCATGGAAACGTAAGGAATCAACAATTGAATGTTATTCCTTATTTAAAGATCGATACCTTCTCTTTTTTTCGCAACACGATTTCCTGTTTATTGATGAATAAGGTTATTTCATCTGCGGAATTTATCTGGATCTCAAATGGAGTTTTGTTATCCTCGTATTTTCCAAATAGATTTGGGCTCAATAGATAACCTCTAAATTTCTGTCGATTTAACAGTACGAGGCTATCGACTTTTTGATGCACGGAGGTATTCATACTTCCCGTTTTTGAGTTTGCAAACGTGAAGTAGGCATCACCATTTTTATTAAATGCGACTGATTTTAATTTGGCATCCTCAGCGATCCATACACCTTCCAGAAATGAGTGAATAGGATGTTCATAGGCAGAAGGATTTGAAAGTAGAAAACTGCTGATAAGGATACTTTTAAACATAATGTGGATATTTATAATATCCATTTGACTACGCAAGGAACAGATAGTTTAGGGATAATTGACAAAAAAGGTTCAAAAACTCAATTTTGAACCTTTTTTATATTTATTTTCACCGTAAAGCAATGCTTTATAGCAAAAAAAACGATATTACCTGTCTAAATAAAACCTTTTTCCAAAACTTCTTTTGAGTGGTATGATAAAATTGCTGTTGCACCCGCCCGTCTGAAGCTTAATAACGTTTCTAAGATCACGCGCTCATCCAGCCAACCATTTTGAATAGCCGCTTTTAACATGGCATACTCACCACTGACATTGTATACTGCGATTGGTAGATCAAAATTATCTGCCAAAAGTTTCACGATATCCAAATAAGGAAGGCCGGGTTTGACCATCAGAAAATCAGCACCTTCTTGTGCATCTAGTTGCGCTTCAATAAGTGCTTCCTTGGCATTTGCTGGATTCATTTGGTATGTTTTCTTATCACCATGTTTGGGTGCTGAACCCAAAGCATCCCTAAATGGTCCATAATAAGCAGATGCATATTTAGCCGTATAAGACATTAAAGATACATTTGTGAAACCATTATGATCCAATAGTTCGCGGATATAACCGATACGACCATCCATCATATCTGATGGTGCGATAATATCTGCACCGGATTGTGCATGTGCTAGAGCCATCTTGCCCAATACTTCCAATGTTTCGTCGTTTAGGATCTCACCATGCTCAACAATTCCATCATGGCCATCGCTACTATAGGGATCCATCGCTACATCCGTCACAACACAAGCCTCAGGAAAATTTTTCTTGACAGCTTCAATGGCACGCAGATATAAACTGCCATCGCGGTAGCTCTCCGATGCATATTTGTCTTTCAGCGACTCTTCGATATTGGGAAATAGGTCAAATGAACGTAAACCTAATTTAAGACAGCTTTCCACTTCTCTCAACAGATTATCTATTGAATAACGATAGATACCCGGCATTGATTTAACCTCGGTTTTTTGATTTTGGCCATCCACAATAAAAAGTGGAAAAATCAAATTTGACGCGTCTAAACGTGTCTCTTGAATCATGTCGCGAATCACGGCAGATTTACGATTTCTTCTCGGACGTTGTAACATTATATTTAATTTATTTATGATCTAGTAATCCAGTGTCTTCCAATTGCAAAGGCAGTAAATCTGTTTGTCAATTCTTAATACGCAATACTATTTAATAATCTAAACCGAAAACTGCTTCAGAGAGACCAATCTCATCTGGAGAGTAAGGGAGTGTATAAGGAACATTCATTTCATCAAACTTCGCTCCGGTTGAACGACCTATGCAGATGACCTTTTGCCCGGGTTCTAAAAGATTGTCGGCAAAATAAGCCTCTACATTACTGGGGCTTGTAAATACCAATACTTCTGCATTGGATGGATCGACATCCTCTTCCAATACGGTTTCATAGACTGGAATATTAATGATCTTTGTCTCTGGACTTAAGGCTTTCTGAATGGTTTCAAGGGATTCCTTTGCACGGGGAATAAGTACTGTTCCACCATTTGCCAATTCGGCGAATCTCTTGGCGATTTCATCCATGTTAATACCCTCGCTGTCACCCGAGAAATCAGCGACGCGATCGTATTTACGTAATATTTCTTCCGAACCGCGGCCGATAACGCCTATTTTGGTCTTTTTACTTAATCGAGGCTCCAAATTGAAAAAATGCTCAATCCCGTTCTTACTTGAAAATATGATCCAATCGACATGTTTCAAGATAAAAGGATCCAGTTTATTGATGATCGGAAATATTTTGATCAATGAACGGCCTTCAATGGAGATATTATGTTTGGCCATGGCGCGGGCGAAGTAGGAATTTTCATCGACTTCTCTGGAGATAAAAACAGATTGAGGCAACTTACGGTCTTTTGCATATTTACTGAAAATACGATTAGCCAAACGGGTAGGATCATTATCTCTTAAATAGACACGATCAGGGAAGTCCTCACTGGTATCGGCAATGGAAGCCCAAGCCTCATATTCATCACCACTTTTGCGACAATAGCAGCCTAGGGGAGCATGACATCCAGCGTCAAATTTATTCAAGACCAAACGTTCCACAGCAATGGTCTGGGCCACCTCATCATTATTCAGTGGTTGCAATGCTGTGAAGAGTTCCTTGTCAACTTCACGGATCTGAATGGCTAATACACCTTGTGCCGGAGCCGGAATGATCTCCACTGGAGGGATTTCTTCAACATGGAAATCCGAAATGTCCATCGCGATGCGACTAATACCAGCTTTTGCCAATACGATTGCATCATACTGTTCGTCCCTTAGCTTCTGCATTCTTGTCTGGAGATTACCTCTCAAGTCGTCGAATTCAAGGTCTGGGCGTAGTGCTGATATTTGTGCTTTTCTACGGTTGGATGATGTTCCTACTGTAGCGTTATGTTTTAAGGATAAACGCTTTTTGATATCCACACAATCTTTGTGAATAATCAATAACTCGGAAGGATCTTCTCGTTCAGATACAGCCGCAATGATCAATCCCGGAGGGTTGATCGTAGGTAAATCTTTATGTGAGTGTACTGCTAAATCAATGGCTCCATTCAAAAGTTCTTCTTCAAGCTCTTTGGTGAAAAATCCTTTACCTTCCAATTTATCCAGACGGAGATGCTGAATAATATCACCTTGAGTTTTAATGACTTTTAACTCTGCTTCTATACCGATTTCTTGTAATCGATCTTTCACAAAATTTGCCTGCCACATTGCAAGAACACTTCCCCTAGTGCCAATAATTAGTTTTCTATTCACGTTATTTTACTTTACCTATTAAAATGTGTTTAATACCATTTATTGAAGCAAAAATAAATAAATAGGTGGAATATGTTGACACGTTACTGTCATTATCTATAGTGAAATGATTGATAAACCGAAAATTAGAATGGAACTAGGACAGAATTTTTCAAAAAAAGGAGCTGCATACAGGCGCTATTATTGGCCGTATGTTGCGTAAATGCTGAATATAGTTGTAAGGAAATGAATGTAGCGATATTGCTGCAATTAGTTTTTCTCGGTCTCCGGTGTTTTGACCAAAATCTCTTTTGCCATCACCATTGGAACCTTGATGTATTTCTTTTCCATATAGTTGATGACTTTCTCCAATACTTCTCTTGCTTCAGGTGTCAATGCCTGTACCTCTTGGGCAAAGACCTCGTTTAAAGCGAATGATTTGATTTCTTTAATCTTTTCAGGGACTTCACGCATAGCAACCTCCACGCGTCTCTGTTTGATCAGTGGTAAGAATTCTTGAATGTTATCTTGAATGATTTTCTCTGCGCTTTCTAACTCGTTATAACGTTCCTGGATATTTTTCTCCGCAATGGCTTGCAGGCTACTTACTTCGATGTAATGAACAGCATTGTTTTTGATAACTTCCGCATCGATATCATTAGGAACAGCTAGATCAATGATAATTTTCTTGTCGGTTTCACCATTTAATAACGATTGGTATAAAGAGTTGTCAATGATCGATGTCGGCGCACCGGTACAAGTGATCAAAATATCAAAACCTTCTTTATATTCTCCGATTTCAGCAAGTGGGTAAGCCGATGCATTTAATTCCTCCGCTAATGACTTGGCATTCTCCAGTGTACGATTAAAAACAACAAACTTGGCTTTTTGATTTTTTTGGAAATATTTAGCTAAATTTTGATTAGTCTCTCCTGAGCCAATAATAAGAATTCTTGGATTTTCAACCAACTTTAGCTCACGCAATTTACGGTAAGCAAGCGAGACTACAGAAATAGGATTTCTGGAAATTTTAGTGTAAGTATAAACTTCTTTTGCCGTTTTTACCAGTCGATCCATCATGAGACGAAGAAAATCTCCGGTGAAACCAGCTTCTCTACAGCGGTCATAGGCTCTGCGTACTTGTGCTAGGATCTCTTTTTCCCCAACAACCAGACTTTCAAGTGAACAGGACATACGAAGCAGGTGATGTAAAGCATCCATTCCTTCATATTTGTTAACCTGACCCAAATAACATTGAAGTCGCTCTTGCGGAACACAGAAGTTCAATTTTCCCATAAACTCCGCAATAAATTCGTTGGTCAAATCGTGAGCACCATAAAATACAAACTCTACCCGGTTACAAGTACCAATGTAAAAGATCTCCGGGATATCCAGGCTGTGTTTTAAGTTAATGAGGCGACTTTCTAAATCCTCATTGCAGATCACTAGATTACCTAGATCTTTTAGTTCGACATGTTTATGAGTAAACGCTAATACTTTAAGATTTTTCAAAGCTCTAATCCCTCGCTT
>JAITLV010000341.1 GCA_031277685.1 Sphingobacterium sp.
ATAATGTATATTAGGCTTGGGTATTAACCTTGCCCGATTGAAAAGTAGCATGCCATGATAGTAACCACGACCAATTCCATCGAAGGGAGGGAGATTTCACGATATAATGATCCAATAGCTGCCAATGTAGTTATCGGCACCAATGTCTTTAGCGATATTGGAGCGAGCTATGTCGATTTTTTTGGTGGTCGCTTTGTTAGCTTTTGAAGTTTTTTATGGGATACTAGAAGAGAAGATTTCATATACATTAAACTAGCATGTTTGTTAGTCATAGATTTAATAAGCAGAGAAGAATTAGCGATTAAGTTTGATTATAATAAAAACATACTGACAGTATTTCACCTTTTAGACAAATTTTCAGAAATAAAATTTTGATAGTGGCATGTATTTAACAATTGTTTTCCGCAATTTCTATTATAAGGTTGCCTATGGGATAATATTGGTCAACGAATTTATTATTGCTGGGTTTGGCATATTGTGTGACATCCATTAATATAGCTTGAATTAATATCTAACCAATGACAAGTACCAATAAAAAGAAAGATCCAAAAGTTTTTAAAGTTTTAACTATTGATGGAGGCGGAATAAAAGGACTTTATTCAGCACAAATCTTACGACATTTCGAAGAAAAATTTGAATGTAGAATTTCGGATTACTTTGACATGTTGTGTGGAACTTCTACTGGAGGATTAATAGCTCTCGCTTTATCACTAAAAATTCCTGCTTCGGATATTTGCGATTTTTATGATAATGAAGGACCTAAAATTTTTACCAATTTTCGTAAAATAAAATTTGCCGGCAAAAAATACAGTAATGGTACTATTAAGCAGGTACTCCGAGGGGGTAAATTTCCTGACACTAAGCTTAAAGAATCATTGGTTGGAATATTTGGAGATAAGAAAATAGGGGAGAGTCATAACCTTCTATGTATCCCTAGTTACAATATTACTGAAGCACGACCATTTGTTTTTAAGTTTGATCATAAGGAGGGAGATCTTAATAGAGATAACAAAGCATCATATGTTGATGTGGCGCTAGCTACTAGTGCGGCTCCTACTTATTTCCCGATGGCCGAAATATCTGCTTATGACAACAAGCAATTTATAGATGGTGGGGTGTGGGGAAATAACCCTACCCTAGTTGGATATTTAGAAGCGCTGCAGTATTTTGTGGGAAAAGGGAAGGAATTCGAAAAACTTAAAATATTATCCGTAAGTAGTCTGTCATTGACTGGAGGGAAACCGACTGGGCTTAAGAGAAGTCGATCGTTTTTGGATTGGAAGGACGATCTTTTCGAGACTTCATTTACGGGACAAAGTTTTTTTACGGATTTTTTTATGAGAAAAATGACTGAACTACAAGATTTGGATGTTGATTATGTCCGTATTCCGTCGTCGGAAATTTCTAGTTCTCAGGAGGAATTGGTTCAGTTGGATGTTGCAACTAAACCGGCATTAGATCTTATACGAGGAAAGGGTAATGATATGGGGGATATCTACAGGAAAAAACCAGAAATTGCTGACTTTTTTAAACACGAGAAACTTTATAAAACTAAATAATTATGGCTAATTGTCACGACCAATTTGTCGATTTTAATTCGACCATTTCGCTTACTTCTGAAAGGAAATCGAAACTTAAGAAATCTAGAAAAAATTTAAGAGATAGAGTTAGGGATGATTTTAAAGAAAATCATCCCGATGAGATAAAACCACAATTTGGTTCCCAAGGTTCTTCAGAGATGAGAACAGGAATCAATCCTATCGTACGGGTAATTGATGAGGAAGGTGAGGAAAAGCGATTAACTAAATATGATACTGATGATGGTGTATATTTTGTCGGTCCTCTTGAAAAAAGAAAAGCAGTTCAGACTTATCATAATTGGATTTGGGATGCAGTGAACGGATATACTAGCATTGAGCCTGTGGATAAAAATACCTGTGTGAGAACACTATTTTCAGATGGACATCATATTGATCAACCAATATATTTTATGGATGAGGATAATGATGAGCATCCTTGGTTGGCTCATAGAAAGAAGGGATGGATATTGAGTGATCCTAGAGATTTTTATCAATGGTTCAATGACGAAGCTGCAAAAAATGAACAGTTACGAAGAGTGGTTAAATATTTAAAAGCGTGGTATGATTATGTGAATTTCGATGATAATAGCAAAAAAATGCCATCTGGTTTTATCTTGACTATTTGGGCAACGGATAATTTCAGGGAATCAGAAAGGGATGATATCTCATTAAAAAATACCCTTGAGGCCATTTATGATAATCTTACCATACATTTTGAATGTCTTCGCCCTACAACTCCGATTGGTGAAGATATTATGGATGGATATAGTTACAAACAATACTTTATGGAAAAACTAAAATCCTTTTTAGAAAGTGCTAAGCAGGCTATAAATGAAACTAATCAGAAAAATGCTTGTTATAAATGGCAGAAACATTTTGGAGCGAGGTTCAGTTGTTCAACAGCTAAAGACGAAGATGAAGGAGCGAAAAGCTATTCCAATCCCCCCGTGGTTACTAATAATGCTAAAAGTGCTTAAAAACAAATGGTTGATTTCAAAAAAGCAAGGGAAGTAGCATTTGAGTTCGTTGAAAGAACAAATAGCATTGAAAAGATAAATGTCATTGTGCCTGATAGAAGAAAGGGTTTAAAGCGCACAGTTGAAGTTTTTAGAGTTACTATTGAAATACTTCGCGGGGGCGTGTTGACTGATGTTGTACTTGAGATTGAATTAAAACAGGATTTTCCACTTTCTTTACCAAAAATAAAAATCTCGCAAAATGATTATGAGGCAATAAAATATATTCCTCACGTAGACTGTTCTAGAGGCATCTGTTATATTGATAATGATAATTTAAAACTTGATGTCGAAAATCCAGGAGGTATTTTGAAATATTGTATCAATCGCGCAAAACAGATCATTAATGATGGAATAAATGGTGATAAATTATCAGATTTTCAGGAGGAGATTGTCGCCTATTGGGAAAATACTTACGCTACGAAAGATACTGTTGTTGGTGGTTTTGCAGGTGTAGAAATGAAGAATATTATTCCTGGGAATACGTTTCCAGCTTACTTTTTGAATCAACCATATCGAGATACTAATATTTATGTGTGCGGTAATTCGGACGATTCTGATAAACTTTTGGATTATTTTAAATTTCGGGGACATAATATATCTAGAATGGAAGGCTTGTTTTTAGGACATGTCGATGAAATGGAACCTCCTTTCTTTTACACCAATAAAAGTCTATGGGAGTTCCTAACAGTGGAGTTCGAATCAATTAAAAATAATTTAAAAGCCTATTTGAATAAAAATTTCTTTGACAGGAAACTTATGATGTTTTCGTCTGGTAAAAAAGACAATCCAATTTTTTTTGGTTTTTTTCTTTATCCTTTCAAAACCAATATTAAGGGATGGCGATTAAATAAACTTAATACATTAGATATACTGCTAAGAGTATATCCAAAAGAGCCGGTTATTAGAGTTAGGTTTGTAGACTTTACTCCAGAGAGAATTACTAAAAGAACAGATGGACGAATTATCAAAAATACTCCCTATAAGTTTGTGATGTCTGGATTAGGAAGCATAGGATCTAATCTTCTTCCATATTTGAACAACCTGAATGTATCTGATTTCTTTTTGATTGATCCAGAAGTTCTCGAGGTAGAGAATGTAAATCGCCATCTTTTATCTTATAATGACGTCGGAGGAAAAAAGGTCGACGGACTAAATAAATACCTAATTCACAATAATCCGTTTCTTAATATCGATACATTCGGAGGGTCTTTCGTTGATGCAATGGATCTGCATCTTAAAAAAATTAATGAAATGGATTTTATCTTTTGCGCGATAGGAAAAGATCCGATAGAAAATTACATACTACAAGGACTTGCAGAAGGTTTAATTAAAGTTCCGGTTTTTATATTTTGGGTTGAACCATACCTTATTGGTGCTCATGTTCTTTATGTGCGGCCATTTTCTTCATTAGATTTGAAGAAAATGGATAAAGATGGCTTCTATCGCTATAATGTGATTGACAATTCTGATTATTTAGATTCTGAAAAACAGCTCTCTCTAAAAGAAGCAGGATGCCAAGGAACGTATCTGCCTTACGGTCAAAAAGAAATAACTTTATTCTTTAGTCTTTTGATGCCGCAGTTGTATGAAATGATTGCTAATCCACCAGCAGAAAATATAGCCATTACTTATACTGGCGATTTTGATGACCTAAAAGAATTAAAATTGACCATTTCTGACTTTGGTCAAAGTATTGGGCCGAATAAGATTACCATTAAAGAGATTTAATTGATTATGGAATTGAAAATAAACAAATACTCGATTGTTATACATAGAGGACCATTGGACATCTTAGAAAGATTCACCCAAAACGAGGCGAAGGCACATGAAGCCGGTGGTATAATTGTAGGGAAAATAATAAATGAGCAAATAAATATAATTAAACTTTCAGTTCCCTCAAGAATGGATAAGTCTTCGAGGATGAGTTTCGAGAGAAACAAAGATAGTGCGCAAATAATTTTGGATTATGAATTTCATAACAGCAACGGACAATTTACTTACCTAGGTGAATGGCATACGCATCCAGAGCCTTTTCCAACTCCATCTAATATAGATTTACAGATGTTGAAGCAACAGTATAAGAACAATAAAATGATGACCGATTTTATTATTCTTTTAATAAAAGGAACTAATGGGATATATATAAGTATTTTAGATAACGATGGATATCATGAATTTAGAATTCCACAAAAAACTAATGCTTAAATCTTAGAAGTTATTTTGATGGAGAGATTAGAAAAAAAAGCTGACGAGTGTCTAAATGAGCATTGGTTTCTGTGGTTGGAAGAAGGAAAATTGAAAGCTGGAGGGAAGAGTACAGTACGTTGTGACTCTACAGCTCTTTGGAGATCCTACACCTGTAACGTTTTAATTGGAATAGTCTCGCCGCCTAAAAGTTCTTTACCCCTCTCCAAGACCTCAGTTGGAGAAAATGCAGTTAGGCAATAAAAGCATCCGCATGAAGTAATTGTTTCGAGTTCAGTTGTACAAGACATAATTGAACTCTAATCTTTTATTTATTTTGTGGTACAGTGCCAAGTAAGACGAAAGCTAGATATTATTTGTCTTATTCATACAGATCCTTTCAATAACTTTATGCTACAATGATGATAATTTGGTGACAAATATGTGTTTTTTAATAATTGTCTACTTAAAATAATAGATATAATCATGTAATACTGAAATTCAAGGTGTTGTTTTAGAATAATTAAAATCGGAAAAGAACAAAGCTAATGATAATATATACTCATTCTTGCATCATTAAATGTCCTAAGAAGCGATAAGTTTATAAAGGGAGCAAGTTATTGTAACATAGCGCTCGGAAACTATCCCACAAAAGGAAATATTTTAGATGTCATTTTGGAAATGAGTTAAAAAAATGAGATATTCGAATTGCTCGGTCATTTATAAAACTAGATCGTTTAGAGAAGTCAAAATTGAACCATTAGTCTGAAACCTATACAAAATCATTATTACCAGCATCACGAGTAATAATAGTCAAAAAGTACAAGTAGAACATTATGCCTAAATTTACGGAAGATCAATTAAATAATTTTAGATATCCACCAAGTGATACGGAAGAAGAAAAACTCTCCAATTCGGAGAGACAAGTTAAAGAGGCTGTCAATAACTGGCCGGCTTTAAAAACTAGGTCGATAACCATATTTGGTCAGGGTTCTTATGCAAACGATACTAATGTTAGAGTAAATAGTGATATTGACATAAATGTCATGTTAACCAATACAGTTTTTTATGAACTACCTTCAGGTAAAAATTATGAAGATTATGGTTACTCGCCGTCAGATTATAGATATACAACTTATCGAAATGACGTATTTAATGCCTTGGTCTATCACTTCGGTTCCGAATACGTAAGAAACAACAACAAATGCATAACTGTACTCCCGAATACTACTAGAGTAGAAATTGATGTTGTCCCAACCCTGAGATTCGATAGATATGATGGTGAATCCCGTACTCCTGTTGAAGGTGTGCGATTTATAGCGAATGATGGTACGCTCGTTACAAATTTTCCAATACAACATATCGAAAATGGCCGTTTCAAAAATAGTCAAACTCAGAAGCGGTTTAAAAGACTTACAAGAATATTTAGACGTATTAGGTACAAGATGCTCGATGACAGGTATGAAGTCAATCAAAACATTACCTCCTTCTTGTTAGAATGTCTCTTATGGAATGTCCCAAATTATGTATATAATAACAATCATACATGGACTGAAAGGCTTAAGGAGGCGATTGTGTATATATATGATGCAACAAGTGAAGGTAATGAAACCTGTAAAGATTGGGGTGAAGTTTCCGAGTTACTTTATTTATTTCGAGGACGTAAATGGAGTATTAAAGACGTCAATCAATTTATGCTACAAATGTGGCGGTACCTAGAATTTTAATCTATGAATTTCAAATACTACAAAACAAGCAATTTGATCATTTCAATTCTTGTGCTTTCATTGCTCATAGCTCCCGGATCAAAGCACTTGGAAAGCTTAATTCAAAAGTCAGAGTATCTTAATTCTATTTATAGCTACATTGGGAATTTTTCCACAATAGCCATTTTAACATTATTTTTGTTATTGATCAACAACGTCCTTTGGAAATACGTAGCGTGTAAGTGGCTGGTTGATCTTCCTAACCTCAATGGTAGATATCAAGGGGAACTAACGTCTACATACATTGACCCACAATCTCAACTGCCTGTAAAGAAGAAATGTATCATTGAAATTTGTCAAAATGCATCAGAAATAAAAATACACTCATATTATGGTGATCATAATAGTACCTTGCAATCATCTGAATCAATTAGTGTATCAGAAGAAATAAGAAAGTTGTCAAATGGTTTCTTCGAAATCTTCTACATTTTCTCCAATACCGCTAATACATCAAGTCCTCAATTAGATAATCATATCGGCACTTGCCAATTGAAATATCATCCCGACTTGAAATCTTTGGTCGGTGAGTATTACAATAAAAGGGGATTTAAGGGTAGAATTGACGTGACTTTTGTGCAAAAAACGATTTTAGGAAGATTTAATTGATAAAGGCTTTCCTGCCATTGGCAGGAGGCATGCTATTTCTATTACTTTATGAGCGGATATTCAAATTCATTAAAATATTTCATGTGGTCCTACCAGCATTACTTTGCACATGGTTTGCAAAATACAGCTACGGATATATTTACATACTTGGGAAGTGACCTAATACCCACCGTTTTCATGATTGGGTTATCAGATAAGGATGAAACAAATCATGCATCAGTTTGCTTCGAACCAGAAGAATTTGACTATTACGGTGTCGACATAAATGAAAACTTTGAGCAACTTGCACAGAAAAGCTATGAGAATAGCGAAGATAGTGAGATGTACTATTCTAGCGAAGGACAAAATGAAATCATGAGAAATAGGCATTTAGCTAATCATAGAAGGCGAAATTTAAAAAAGATGCTTGATGAGCGTTCGCCGGGAAATATTCATTATGTCGGAACAGGTCAATCTTTACATGGCTACGATATATATATCATAATACGATTTGAAAGTTCCGTTCACGATAAATACATCGTATTGAATAGAAATACTTTACCTAATAACGAAAGGATGTATCTCCAACGATCAATACTTGGATGCGCAATCGAAAAGTTTATCGAAGATGCAAGAAAAGCGATGTATATTCCTGATGCCGGTTCTAATTTAAGAGATGGATTAAGATCGTCTAGCGACTACCTTAACATAGCAGCTCAGGATATGATGGTGTCCCTAGCAACTAGAGGTCAAAATCTTCTGGGAATGCATGGGTTTTACGCTAACTGTGAGATGATATCACTCTCCACTTATGAGAATGAGGCGGTAGGAGGAAGTTTGATTATCGCCAAAGAAAATCATGATGCGATAGAAATGACAAGAGTACTGACCGACCCGTTTGATCTTTCAAATCATCGAAAAACGCTGAAAATGCTCCGTTTGTGTGAAAATGATATTTGTGTTGTAACAAATAGTGTAAATGTTTTGGGTTTAGGCCGGATCGATTACTCAAAATATCAGGAAGAAAGCGAATCGATAATTACGATAAATTTTACGGGCTTCCATCAGTGGGAAGCAGTTCATTCGGGAAATAAACTGCTTCGAATGGTGCATGGAAAACTTGAACCGGTTACGATCAAATTAGGTTTTGAGAAACTTTATTCGGACGGTGTCCGACTCTTCAACTCCTTTAAAAAAGATGAATGTCAACAAATCTTTGATTTAATAACCAAAGCTTTGGCGGAAAAAAAAGGCGCCCAAATAATAATATCAGAAAATGCTGACAAAGAATCCGACCGGCTTAAAGCTCGGTGTTTCAAAACAAAACCAACACCTCTTACTTCAGAAGAACTTACACGACTAATGCGTGTGGATGGTGGTATAATGATAGATCAACATGCGAATCTTCATGCTTTTGGTGTATTACTTGACGGAGCATTAATAAAAAAAGGTGATACGTCCCGGGGGGCACGCTATAATTCTGCTCTAACATATTATGAGACGCAGTACAAAGAGAACCCCACTATGATAATTGTAATTTCAGATGATGGAATGGTGAGCTTATTACCCGATCTACGACCTCAAGTAAGGCATTCTAAAATAAAAGAGGCGGTAAACATAGTTCAGAAGATGGAAACTGAAGGTAATTATGAGCATAAATCATATGGAATAATCCAAGACTGGTTAAAGCATCATAAATTTTATTTAACTGAAGATGAATGTCAAACCCTTAACGAATCAATGGAAAAGATCTCTGCAATTCGACTACGCGAGCATAAAATGTCAATAGTTTATGACAAATTTAAACCTCATGAAGAGATGAATGAGAGTTATTATTTGACTGAATAATAGATGACTGAGTTTTATTTTTGAACAAAAAGACAATAGAATTATCAATATATTATTAATTGAGCTTAGGAAAATAAAAAAATCGGCTGATGGATTAAAGACAATATCAACAATTGTAAAAATTTCGAAGGAGCAAATCTCCTTGTATTTTTGGATAGCATCACATTAAAGTCTGCCAAAATGGAGTTGTTGAATCAAGGACTATTTATAACATTCTGGCCGTAGGTATGTATGGTAAAAAAAATGGGGTTCCAGAAGTATATTGACAAACTTGCAGTATTTCTTGCTTTCACGGCTACCCCTCACTTTAAATAATATAAATATCCCTAAATTAATGATACCTATTTGATTTTAAAAAAGATCTTAGAAGGCCTATATATTATGAAAATTGGCTTTTTGATAGATAAATGATAGGAGGATTTTGTTGAAAATTCGACCATTTCCTGTTTATTATCGAAGCATAAATTGGGCAGTGCAGGAAAAACGATTTATCATTTTATATTTTTAGCGTGAACTTTTAAAAAATATTTGTGATTAGACAAACTAATACTCCTGTAATACAAGAAAATAATTAAATTTACAGTATGATTAGTGTTTTTAAAAATTTTTACGATCGCCCTGGTTCTCTTAACGTAAAAGAGTTAGATTTTTTTTATAAAGACCTTTCGGTATTAATAGAAGCAAATCCTAACATAAAATTCAAAGATTTTCCAAATTCCATTATTAGGAAATACTTTAAGCCAGATGTGAAAAAGGCATTATCCCAACTGTATAACCATAAATGTGCATATTGTGAACAAAAAACGGATCTAATAATAGAACACTATCGACCAAAGATGAAATATGCATGGTTGTTTCTAGAGTGGAGTAACTTGCTTCCCGTATGCCATAATTGCAACATCAATCGAACTGATAAGTTTTTCATTAAAGGCAAAGAGATAAATGTGGAACAAATTCAGCTTGTTGACAATTTTTTGATTGCTAATATGCCAATTTTCAAAAATGAGCAACCCCTGCTACTTCATCCTGAAGTAGATTCTCCTGAAAATCACATTTCATTTGACTCAAAAGGAAATGCTGTAGGCCGTACAGAAAAAGGTCGTTATACAATAGACGCGTACTCCTTAAATCGTGATTTACTTATAGAGAAAAGAAGTTCAATCGTTTCTACTCTACAAGATGAGTTAAGAGAATTAGTAAACGATTTCTTTCAGAGCACCTTTGTACTAGACGGTGGTTATTTTGTTTCTAAGATTGATAAAGAATTTGAGAATTTTTATAGAAAACTTTACAAATTGCAGCAGCCGACATCTGAATTCACTGCACTTTATAGATCTATTTGGGAGAAGGATTTAATTGAAAATATATCCTTTGTCGATGATCAGGAGCATAATAAATATATATATCACCAATTACTCATTTGGAAGAAGCTTTTTGTCCTAAACAGAAATAAACTCATTAAAACTAAATTCAAAGCAGCAATAGTGGGATTTGAACTTCAAAATTTTGAAGGTATTAGACATATCTCTTTATCTGAAATTGATGCTTCTAGTCGGTGGATTTTTCTCACTGGAGAAAATGGCTATGGGAAAACATCAATCTTAAAAGCAATAGCTGCTGGGTTAATTGGGAGACATAAAGCTGATGATGAGGCACGATTTAAGATTGATGTGCTATCACCTTCCATAGTTCGATATCGAAGAAGCGCTGATGATAAAGATTATTACGACATTAACCAGTTCATTTGGCAAAATGATATGTATAAATCTTATACCAGTCTAGCTGCATATGGAGCAAATAGAACTCAGATGTCGGACAACTATAAAAACCCTAGTGAAGAAAATGTTCTAGATAACATTTTTGGAGAGAAAACTGAACTTCTTAATGTTGAACGTTTTTTAATTGATATTTATGAAAGACCGGAGTTAAAAGGGAAATTTGAGTCAATTGTGACTGTATTGAAGAAAGTTGTACCACAGCTATCCGATATATTGATAGATACTAGCAAGGATATTTTAGAAGTTAAATATAAAGAATGTACGGAAGATGGAGAAAACTTTCTTCCTGTATCATTTAGTGAGCTAGCAACGGGTATGAAAGCCGTTTTAGCTATGGTGGGTGATATTCTTTGTAGGTTTATGATTAATGAACCTATTGATGATACTCGAGATATAAAGGGTATTGTAATTATCGATGAAATCGACATTCATCTTCATCCAAAATGGCAAAAAACGTTACCGACGTTGCTTTCAGATGTATTTCCAGATGTTCAATTTATCGCCTCAACTCATAGCGCAATACCCCTACTTGGTGCACCAAAAGATAGTGTATTTTTAAAGGTAAATAGGAGTTTAGCATTTGGGGTCCAATTAGAGCGCCTCACTTGGTTCGAAGAGAATTTACAGAATATGCTTCCTAATGTAATTTATACATCTGAACTATTTGGTATGGAAAGTATTAGCTCAGTTGCTAATCATAATGACGTGGAGATTATGACGCAGGATAATATTAAGGATGCAAATGAATTTAAAGAAAATAAAGAAAAATTTAAAGTATCTGACATTGATGACGAAATTTTTCTCAATGAATTAAAATCTTCACATCGGAAATGAGAAAAGTGAATAAGAATTTTTTGATTCGACCGAGGAGTCTAGTGTCTGTCCGGGCTCCTTATAGAAAAGCATTAGGAATACTCAATCGTAATCGTTGCTGGTCTAATCAATCAACAGCATTGTATTCCTCACCTTCTATACTCGAAAGTCTTAATAAAATCTATGATGGAAAATGTGCATATTGTGAGTTGATTCCTCAGGGGAGTCCTCTTCAGGTTGAACATTTCCGTCCAAAGGATAAGTTAGCGGAAGATGCTAGGCATACGGGATATTATTGGGTAGCATATGAATGGTCTAATTTATTGTTAGCTTGTTCGAATTGTAATAGTCGCAAAGGAAATCATTTTCCGATTAGATCTGAGCCCAATCGCGTTATTACTCCAACATTCAAAAATGGAGAAATTTGTGAAAACCATAACTATATTTTGAATGAGCCTCTTAAGAGTGAAAGGGGGATGTTATTAAATCCTGAGATCGATGAGCCGCAACAACATTTGGCTTATTCGCCTGCTGGTAAACTTTTGGATCTTACCGATCGGGGAGACATTAGTATTGAATTATATGACCTTAATAGAGATGAGCTTTATTTGAACGGTAGGAAAAAAATTATTGATAATATTTATTCAAAATTATTTAGAGTACTTAATCGATACTTGCAGAATAATCGAAATGCAGAGATGGTAATTGTAGATATTGAAGATATAATTAAAGATATGATTATACTACCTATTGTTGAAAAAAGCTCTTTTACAGCCTTTTTCAAATCATTGCTATTGCGATTTGATTTATATATAATAAATAGGTTTCCTCAACATAATATAAAATTTCTTTTAAGAAAGGCATATCGAAACGTTATTAGTGAATAGTATGGATATATATACTTATCATCAACAATGAATGACTATAATCATAGGCGGCCTAATTAAATTTCTAAATAGGGGATGGACGAGTCGAGGCCAAGTTGATAACTTTCCGTAACAGATGGATCAGCTACTTTTTTACCAGAAAGTTAGGGAAAATGGTAGTGCTTAAAGAAATCACTTAAACTATTCGTTTCATCCATAATTCGTTCAATATTCAATTAGTCTAAGTGAGGTTAATGACATACCTAAGAAATTTCAGGGTGTTCGTAGCAATACGCCTTGGAAATAATTGAAGTACTTTAAATCTGCTAATCATCTATCGCTGTGTATTGATTGCAGACGTCCATTTGTACACGATCACCCGGTATGTAAAGTAAGAACCGTATTGGACCATAATTAAGAGACTGTAACGTAAACTGTGTCAGAGGAATAATTCAATAAGATTATTTATATTTCAATTATTCAAACGACACGGTTATGAAAGCGAAAAATGCATTCTTACTCAATCAGTAACACTTTTCTATCCTTTTCTCTTCCCCAGGTGACCTGCCCCATTCTACCATCTATTTGATCGAAAAGAATAAAATCAGATAAATTAATCGTTGGGTAGAGGGTAAATCTCCCATTTCTTTCTTCTTCTGCACTTACTAAAGATCTTGCTGATAATGTCGTAACGGCTTTATTTTTATTTATCTTATCCGTCTCAACCTGCCACATTTGTCCATTTCTCGTATTCAATTTGATAAAAGTAAACAGATTTCGAGTAGGGATAAGTTTGTATACTACCGTACTATCCGTAGAATTAATTTGAATAGGTGCGACAGGTGTATTTTGAGCAAAAGATTTTGCAACAAACATTAAAAAGAATGGTATGATTAATTTTGACTTCATTATGTTTTTAATTTTAAGATTGAGTTATCAGCCTATAGTCGGAGCAGTTGCTCTTGTATATTCTCTTTATTTAAACCTAGATTTTCAAAAATTAAATTTGTTTCCCGTATATCCATGAGCAATTTTAAAAAATCTACTTTCCCGTATTTTTTGATACCATATTCACAAACTATACTTGCCACTACATAGCTTGCTGGAAAATCATGAGTCCAATAAATCCTGTCAAATATATTGGATTGACAAATCTTCCATATATCGATTTTATTGACTTCTTTCTTGAATTTGGCTTTAAGTTGCTCATATGATAGCGTTCCGCTTCCGCCTAAATAAGTAGCAAGTCCTTCATCGAAAAACTGATTTATCCCGGGAACAGCTTTTCTGATATACAGATGACTGATTTCGTGAGGGTAATATTCCGAATTATTTGCAGACAATACATTGTTTTTATATACGACGCCACCGGTACTATCGGCATACATCATTGGATGATATTGAAACCCCTGCATATTAAAAAACTCTTCTACTGTCGATGCGGAATAGTAGGTTAAAGGGATCCTGGGAATATCAAAATATTGAGACATTTTTTTATTAAACTTTATCTGTGAATTGATGTCTTTATCAACATTTTTTAATCTATTGCGACTTATATAGTACGTAATTTCTCCTTTTTCTTTCTTTTGCCAGGTCTGCTCAGTAAAATGTAGATAAGATGAAATTTTTACCGTATCGTTGTCGTATTTTGCTATTACATTGACAATAGCTTTTAGAAGAGGTTTGCTGGATGAGATAAAACTGATCTTAACAATATATTGCTTCTGGGGAATCCACGGTATAATCTCCATTACGCATGGATTGAAAACACGCTGACCGCTATTATTATTCTCCATATTCTGCAAGAAAGAATACGGACTTCCAAATCGGTCAAAGTCAGATTTTTCACAGAATTTATACCTGTTGATATTGGTATAGTCGTCCCTTACTCTTAAAAAACTATCGACGGTATTGACAATTTTTTGATTGACCGGGATATCTAAATCAACAATGGGGGACACCGCAATCGGTGGTGTATCTTGGCAATAACCGGATAATAATAAGGTGCAAAGATTTAAAAGTATTAATAAGTATTTCATAATCAATTTTAATGATCAGCACCAGAATAGATCCACATCGGCTCCGTTTGACCTGCTCTTTCAAAGCCGTTCTTTTTATAAAAGTCGATAGCTTCTCCATCAGCAGTGAGCATCTGCATATGAAAACCCGTATAGATCTCTTGCATTTTATCCATAATCAAACGACCAATCCCTTTGCCCTGATAGGAGGGGAGCACTAGTAGATGAGGATAATATACCACGAGATACCCATCGGAAATGGCATTCCCTAGGCCTACTAATGTTCTACCATCCCATGCTGTAACTAAGGAATGAGAATTTAAGAGTGCTTTCATCAGTAGTTCTGGTTTTTCAGCTGCACTCCATTTATTAGCTTGGTACAGTTGCAGAATGTCGTTTGTGTTTAAATCTCTATTAACACTAATCTCTATCATTTACGATTGTTAAATTATATTATCTATACATTATATCGACTCAGGTTCATTCCATTGCGGGATACCAATAAACATTTCCTTCACAAACCGTTCTGTATCGCTGCATCCCAGCTTCCTCCTTATCAAAGTAAGCCGTTATTTTTGAGCAAACTTTAGGAGTATAGCAAAGTTTGACCCGGAGGTTTTCTACCCATTCAGCGCGAATAACAATTGTTATTAACCTTTTCGTATCTCGGGATAAACCAATTACCGTAATATCTTTACACATTCCAGCAAACCAGTCGATAATATACACCTTGGTACCAGCGCTAAACTGTTTCGTGCCGATACGAGTTTGTAGTTTCCCTTCACCATACTTGATGTTCTCTTTGATGTTAGCTACCAATGTCCATAATGGTGTAGGTTTTAAATGATCCATACTGATTCAGTTCTAGTTGAAATATGGTGAAGTTCTATTATTTTATCAGAGATGTTCTGGTATTTTGCACTGTTCTTTCCATGATCCATCAGTGGAACAGTTAGCTATATTTTTTATTTCTTAAATATATGGCCTCTATCAAATATAACTATTTGGAATTATTATTCCGCTTATGCTGTTTTGATACTGCAAATTTTTGTAAGTTGGTATAATAGAAAAGCAGCAATTTATGCAACAAACTACCGAGACAAAACGGTCACTGATTTTAACAATATTTATCTGTAGCATTTACCTTTTGCTGACCATATTTTATCATCATATTGACAAGCATCTTTCTGGTATTGTTTATTGGGGTCTGACAGCTTTAATCCCCGTCACTTTTGTCACATTATTTGTTTTTGAAATCAAGGGAATTATAGAAATTATTCGCAATCAGAAGAACTTGTCTTTAAAATTTTGTCTGCCAACAATAATTTGCTCAATTACAATTTTATACACGCTATTTAGTCCCTACAGGCTTGATTCAGAAAAGCTCGAAAGCGGCATTGAATTTAGAGCCTGTTATGAAGGAACTCAAAATCAAGCTTATATCCTTTTCAGAAAAGACAAGACATTTGAATTGCATTGGACAGGCGCTTTCGGATATAGCGAATGGAGGATCGGAAAATGGGAGAGAGCGGGTAATGTATTAACGCTCAAATATGATGGAAACAAAATTGAACAACTTGGCGAAGAAATTTTGATTTCCAGGGGTTATCTAAAACCGATCGGAAAATCATTTGATAAAAAGAAATATCCATATCCGATGTTTTATCTTGGATACTGTAAACATGAAAATTAAAGTGCAATCAAAAACCCAACAATACATCCGGAATTTACTCTGGAGTTCTATTGTTGGTTTTAAAATTTTATTAAGAATAAATGGAGAATAGAGATCAGATTAAAAATCCAGTTTTATCTTTGTAGCACTATGTAATGTTTCGTCCAGATCCAATACTAAAAGAGTTTCCTTCATATTATTTTTTTAAACCATCTAAGAGCTCAAAAGTAATCTCTCGAGCATTGTTAGTGTCCCAAAAAATCAAACAGCTTAAAACTGGACATAAATGTTTAATATTTAAATGTATTTTAGCATCGATTATAATACATAGCCTTAATGACACAGCAGCGATTTAATGACCAGAATAAGCGGTTAACAGCATTTCAGACGAAAGTATTAGTTGTCTGTCCATCCTGTCGAAAGCAGGCGGTAGCAAGCGTGTGCTATGCTGATAAAAAGTCACTGTTGTTGTGTCCATCCTGTGGTTATAACCGCGAGAAAACAACAGAAATACATCTTTTTGGTATCAAAGGACATCTAGAGGTGGCTGCACATGTTTATTTTAGTGCTGAACTGTGGCTGGAGCATGCTTTTAAAGGTGAAGTTGTTTGGGCCTATAATCATGCGCATCTGGATTATCTGGAAAGTTATATTTCGGCCACATTGCGGGAACACAAAGACCGTAGCCATTTTACCTTGCTCGAAAAGCTGCCCAAATTTTATCACGATGCCAAAAACAGGACTGCCTTGCTGAAATTGATCAATAAGATGCGTAAGCGGCCGCTGTAACAGTTACATTCTCAAAATCGATCCCAAAATATTTTAAAAATACCCCAAATGGGGTATTTACTTGAGTTAGTTAAATATGGTACTTAGCAGTACCATATTTAACTAAAAAATCAGCTATGAGTTATAATGACCATAAAAAGTTCAACAAGATATTTTAACCATTTAAAAGCCTAGATTATGAAAAAGTATTTAGTTTTAATATTTCTATTCGGCTGTATAAAAGCAGTTTGGGGGCAGGGTAATGGTTCAATAAAAACTTTTGCAGATACAGAATCTACAATTTTTAAACAAGTATCCGATAATAAAAACTGGCAACTTGGAGCCGAAGTAGCTATAAATAATACCAAGTTTATTACACCCGGTTCTAAGAACTCTGTCAGCACTATTAATGATATATCTATAGGCATAGTCTTGCCCCTAACCAATTCAGAAGGCAAAAAAACAATAAACATTATGCCATTTTGGGCATATAGACAGTATATAAACTATGACAAAGCAATAGACAACAATTTTGGTTTGCGTTTCAATATTCCATTTGGTATCTAAAAAATCTATATAACATGAAAAAACTATTTATACTTTTCGCTCTATTACTCAATATTGCTATTGGATATGCGCAAAATAAAATAGACTTCACTGAAACTTTTCAAACGATTGGCTATTATAATTCTATCGGGAACAGCGGATTACGTTCCGAGAAATTTTCAGGTCAATACCGCGTATATAATCATGGGAGCTCTTTGCGGATAGGACTCAAACTGACGCCACTATCTAATAGTGCCCGCAATTACATTTACAAAGGACGAACCTATACTGCCTCTGAAATACCGGAGCTTAATAGCATCAATATCACTAAAGTCACCGGTGATTTAAAAATCAGCTCTGCGAGCCTAAAAGAGGCTGAACGGGTCAAAAAAGGAGTAGAAATTTATATCGGAGGCTACCTGGATCAATCAGGGAGTCTGGGCGGTAATAATATTGAAATAACAGATAAAATACCGAGGTCATTCCCTTCAAGCACACCGATCTCCTTTATACCCACAAGCATTTCTTATGATGTAAGTGAGGTGCAACTCGCAATCGAAAGGTATCTCGAAAAAGAAAAAAATAAAGAAGCAGCGAAAGAGAATCAACAGAAATACGATAATTTCCTTCGTGATGCAGATCGTCTGTTTGCAGTCAAAAATTATGACCATGCTTTAGCCCAATACTACTCGGCGAGTTACATAGATGTTCCTGATAAAACAAAAGCAGAAAATGGAATAGATAAGACGAGAAAACTACTAGAAGCTCAGGCCGAAAAAGAAAAAAACAACGCGCCTGGAGATTCAAGAGATCCGAATTTGCACACCTACAAAAGTGGCGAATGTAAATTGGCCGGTGCTCCAATCACAGGAACACCTCATTGTCTACTTTGCACTCGACACGACAAATTGGAAAATCAAGCGAAAACTACCGAAGATAAACGTGTAGCAGATATAAAATACGCTCGAGCAGAAGAAGCTCGGAAAGTTAAAGAAGCCGAAGAAAAAAGACTTGCTGCTGAAAAAGCGGGAGCACTCAGAAAAGCACAAGAAGAAGAAGCTGGGCGAATAGCTGCTGAAAAAGCAGAAAAGGAAGTTAGAGCTAAACTTCTACATCAATTGAAAAAAGGTGGAGATATCAATGAAATTGATTTAAAAAATATTAAAGTCAGTTCCAATACAACGGAATACCTTTTCAATTACAATGGTATTACCATTAATAGATTCCCCAAAAATAGAGTCAAATACGATATCTCTAATTTAGGATCAACAAATTATTTTTACTGTGTAGATCCTAACAATGTTGTTCTTTATAAGGGGGTTTATGATGCTCCCGGCAAGAGTGCTAAAATAGTTTTATTTGATCCACTTGGAAAAGAACTAAAAGAATTTCCCAATTTTTATAAATACGATATTGATGAAAATAAAAAAACAATTGTCTTTTACCAATACCTATCTATCCCTGAGTTTTTAAGATTCACGACTAAAGAACAAAAAAAAGATCTTGATTATCGAAAAGTACTAGGTTTTTATTCAAATGATGCATTGGCAAGAAATGCTGTAACGAACTATAAACCTCCATTTGAGGAGTGGCGCGATCTACAATTTTTCCTAGTCAAAGTAAAGGCCACTGTAACTGACTTCAACATGAAAGTAATCAATGAAAAGGAAGGTTACTTACTTACTGAATATCATTATTCAAACTAGTATCCTAGAAAATAGCTTATTATATTCATTAAATCTACAAGAATGAAAAATTCGATTACAATTATATTTTTATTTTTTTGCTTATCAACATTTGCCCAGGAAGATGTTGTCGAATACAAACAATACGAGGTCTTAGCAAAAAAGATAAATGACATTCAAAGGCTCGCTAACGGAAAGAGACTGTATAATGATGGAACGGATGTACTATTAAATATTCCCGAAAATAATTTCTTTTTCAATTATCATAATCAAAGAATATCCCTTGTCAATAAGATAGACGATGTACTAATTGTATCCGATAACATAGATCTAAAGAGTGTTAAAGAAATAGGAATTTTAGACGAATCGTTTGGAGATTATGGAATGATAACAATCGAAACTAACAAAAAATATCGTTATACAACTGTGAAAAATGGGAAGCCAGAATACAAAGAAAAAGAGGTTGTCCGGCTTTACTTTCCATTTTCTGATAGAGCAAAAGGAACAGAAATGTTTGAGTGCTTATCTGAAATAATATTATTAGTCCAAGTTAAAAATGAGATACTAACCGCAACAAAAGCCAAACAGCAACGAGATAAATGGAGAGAAACGGCCAAAAAGAATACCGCGATCGCTTATTATCATTATTGGAAAAATGAGCCCAATAATATTTTTAACAGAATGGCTTATTATAAGTTAACTAAATTGGATCGAAGCTTTGAACTTGAAAATCTTAAGACCGGAAATTTCTATTTTAAAATACCTGAGAGCAAAATATCAGCAATAATTGATAATAGAAGTATTAATTATAAAACCGAGGATAAAACATTAAAAAAAATCCGTGAGAAATATAAGTTTATTTATAAATATAATTCCGATGAAAAGCTATATGTTTCGAATACAAGACCAGCTTACTATGCATTGCTAGATTTTATAACAGAAAAAAAATTGGACGAGAATTTGGAGAAAATAACAGAAATGATGAATACTATAACGCTCTCAGAAAACAATCAGCTACTGGACATTTTTCCACAGGGATACAGAATTGGATTGCTAACTCATTTTGTTGATCAAAATAATCCAAAAAAAGAACAATTGGAATTCTGGATAGAATCCGGTGATAAATCACCAATCGACTTTTACAAGATGGCAGGTCTATTAAAACATAAATATGGGTCAGATCAAAATAAAATAGATCCGTCCAATAATACTTTATTCATTCGCTTAGAGGGATATGGAGAGAAATTTTTAGTATTTAGAAACAAATTATCAAATAGCATACAAAATCTCCCATATCGAGCATATATAATAATCGCTTACAAACGATAACACTGGCTGAGACTGTAACGTGAACTGTGTCAGAGGAATAATTCAATAAGATTATTTATATTCAATTATTCAAACGACACGGTCATGAAAGAAAAAGGTAGCCTTACCTGTTTTTGAAGCCTTACCAAAACAGGTAAGGCTACCGAACAGCGAGGGAGACCATATACGATGAAGTTATAACAAAAGGTGTAAAATTAGAAACAAATAAATAACAAGAAATCTAAAAAATATCTTTTTAGCATTTTCCATAGAATCTATTTTCTAATTTGGTGAATTGCGCATATTTGAGAGTTAGCAGCAATACAATGAAGAGCAGATAGTAAAAAAATTCTATTACAAGAATTATCTGACCTAAATAAAACTCTTTTACTCAACAGGTAAGTCTACCATAAAATCTCATTATTTTCGGCAGATTGTTATGGCAATAAATAGACTTTGCGATTTACAACGAGTTCAAATTATTCTTTGAATTTGCTGTTTTTATTTTACTACAAAAAATTTATGTCTGAGACATCCAAAATAAACTGGCAAGACTATGAAGCCATTACTAAATACGTATATGAGTCCCTCGGTGCGCAATATGGTATCAAGGTCTTAGGTTACGGTAATGCATGTAAGTTGAGAGGTCAATCTGGTGTCATGCACCAGATTGATGTCTTGACTGAGCAATTCGAAGGTAATAAAAGTATGCGCACTGCAATTGAATGTAAATACTGCAAGGAGAAAGCGAATAAAGATATTGTTATGAAACTATCTGAAACTATGCTTGACTCGGGTATAGAAAAAGGAATAATTGTATGCAAATCAGGATTT
The DNA here is from genome assembly GCA_031277685.1 of Sphingobacterium sp. Taxonomy (GTDB): domain Bacteria; phylum Bacteroidota; class Bacteroidia; order Sphingobacteriales; family Sphingobacteriaceae; genus Sphingobacterium. Next base: position 21,271 of record JAITLV010000341.1, read on the forward strand.
ACCAAAGATACCGTAATGTATGCTGAACACAAAGGCATAAAGCTAGTTAAGCTCTGGGAAGCCGGAGAGAGTGATGTGGATTACAAAAAGGAAATAGAATTTGGAACCTTGGATATTCGTCTAAACACCACACGTACTCGTGCCAATATAACCAGTATAACTTTTGGCGATAAAACTATTCATTTTGATCCATTGACAGGTGCGGCCTATTTATTTAAACTTCGTGATGCTTCTGGAAGAGAAGTTAGCTTAAATCCATATCTGCTAAAATTTGCTGCTGAGGTTACCAATAGGAGAGAGGTTCTAAAGAATATTACTCTGGATTATTCAACGGATAGAAAATTATTCCTAGATGTTGAAAATGGAGTACTAGCGGTCGAAAAGTTTGCTGTTACCGGATTTCTAACTATAGATGATCTAAGCTCTAAAAAATATATTACGTTGACGGATCAGGTGTGGATGATTATGGAAGAACTTTTTGATAAAAGACGGATGTCTTTATCCAAGAGTGGATTGATCTGGAATATTCGTGAGACTGATAGAAGTCCTTAATGAATTAATGCAGTAGCTTATGAAATTGTATTATAAGTAAATCGGTGGATGAGAAAGCGGATAGCTTCATCTATAGATTTGCAATTTTATAACAATTTGTGAAATGTTAAAGCGCAATAAGCTTTAACTTAATTGTCTTATTAAACCAGTAGAATACATCAGCTACGGTTTCCCGTAACCAATCCTACTTTCAAACCAATACCTTAGCCTTACAGAGTTTGTAATAATCTTGAAAGTTAATATTCACGAACATATTAATTCAGCATAAATAATGTATATTAGGCTTGGGTATTAACCTTGCCCGATTGAAAAGTAGCATGCCATGATAGTAACCACGACCAATTCCATCGAAGGGAGGGAGATTTCA
>JAITLV010000007.1 GCA_031277685.1 Sphingobacterium sp.
CTATTATGTCTGCTTACGGTATCTTCAAGATCCAGAATTGAGTAAAGATGCCGTGATGAATATTTTTGAAGAGCTCATCTACAAAGTTAATAAGCAAGAAATCAAAGACTTTCCGAGATGGCTCTATGTATTGAGCAAAAACCATTGCCTGATGTATTTAAGGTCACAAAAGAACAAATCACAAATTTCTCTGGATGAATTTGTGAAATATCCCGAAGATCTGCATCAGTATGAACAACAGGATGAAAAAGAGGAACAATTGATAGCAATGGAAGGCTGTCTGGAAAAACTACCGGACAAACAGCAACAGTCCGTCAGGCTCTTTTTTCTGGAGGAAAAATGTTACAAAGAGATCAGCGACTCGACAGGATATAGCTTAAATGAAGTGAAAAGTTACATCCAAAATGGGAAGCGGAATTTAAAAAATTGCATGGAGGCTTGGAATGAGCGACAGTAATTACGACATAACGTACTTAAAGAAATACGTCAACGGCCAACTTTCTCCCAAAGAGATGTACGCCATTGAACGTGAGGCCCAACGTGATCCCATGTTGGCGGATATTCTTATGGGTATAGAAATGGATCAAAACCGTACTGTTCCTTCCGAACTCAACGCGCGTATTGTGCAACGCATCGAACATAAAAAAGAAGCTAAAATAAAAGTTTTCGACTGGAAGCGATTAGCTATTGCCGCAGCTGTTGTAGCTGTTTTAGGTATAGGGATACACTATTTCCAACAACAGAAAAGCCCATCCGAAGAAAAACGCACAGCAGCTATTACGCTGCCTTCAGATACACCTTCATCCAAGCCAGCGCTAAAGGATGATACGGTTGCTTCGCCTGTTATTGAACCGGCACCTAAAGAGAAGGAGAGCCCACGACTGGCTGAAAACAGTAAACCATCCAGTGTACATCCACACCCGTACGAAGAGGCCGTGCCATCCCTCAAGGATCCTTCCTTGCGTATGGCTCCGGTTGAAAAAATGAATAATGGTATCCACAGGGATCGTGCAATAGCTGACTCAAAAATGCTAGACAGTGTTCTTGTGGTAGCCTATGGTTCACAGGCCAAAAAGAGTGTTACCGGAAGCAATGTTGTTATCAGAGGCCAACAGCTTAATCAGAGCAATGCCCTTGCGGGCCGCGTAGCAGGTGTCAACGTGACTCCACAAACCTATGGCAGCCCTTTGCAGGTAACTGTACGTGACAAAGAAACAGGCTTACCGATATCAGGTGTAACACTCATGCAACCGAATAGCAAACTGGCTACAAATACTGACGCACAAGGTAAAGCAACCGTTCAGCCAAGTACAGTTGACACCCTTGTTGATATCATGGCTGTAGGCTATAATACGGTGGCATTAAATATGCGTCGCAATAAAAGCCTAAATGTAAAACTACAGCCCTCAAGTGCAACATTAGATGAAGTGGTGGTAACAACTATGTCTTCCCGGAAGACAAAAAGTGCAGAACCCGTCTGGGGTTGGAAATCATTCAACAATTATGTCAAGAAAAAAACAGCGAACAGTCGATATGAAGGTACGGTACGCCTAAGTTTCTATATAGATAAAGATGGATTCCCGTCCAATATCAACATCTTACAGAGTGGAAACGATTATTTGGATAACAAAGCCAAAGAGATTTTACTTTCGGGGCCAAAATGGAAGGGCGAAGATAACCGGTATGTCACATTGACCTTTGACTTTACGTATTAACACAGAAAAACATAAAATCTGTCAGATTTAATCAAGACAAAAAATAATATCAGAAGTGACAGATCCCCAATGAATCTACTACTATACACCACTCATCAAGGTTATTCGTATTCGTGATAGACTATATTTTGATCGTCCATCTTCCTCAGCATTACAACCTATATATTAGAATCTAAGCACTATTTTCTAAAGAAAATTAAAGCTATAAAGTTGAAATTTATTTCCTACATTCGTTTTATAATTCTTAACCATATAGTGACTTTTTATGAAAGGTATTTTAACCAGTCTGCTTGTTCTTAGCAGTTTTTGGGCACATGCCCAAGATTTTTCTTTCGGTAAAGTAAAAAAAGAGGATTTCGCTATCGATATTAGCAAATTAGACACTGCCGCCAATGCATTTGTCATTCGCGAATACGGATCCGCACAGGTCAACTACACCTCACATTCCGGTCTTGTTGTCGAATTTGTCAAACATGTTCGCATCAAAATATTGAACAAGGAGGGCTACGCGCACGCAAACTTTACGGTACCACTTTACAAAAGCGGAAACGACCGCGAGGTTGTCACCGATATCAAAGGAGCCTCCTATCACCTCCAAGGCGATAAAGTCGTCGAAACTGAAATGACAAAGGCCAATATCTTCAACGAAAATTCTTCGGAGAACATCGCTTTGACCAAGGCTGCCATCCCACAGGTACATGAGGGAACGATCATTGAATATCGTTATAAAACGGAATCACCTTTTATTTTCAACCTCAATACTTGGGAATTTCAGGAGGAACTTCCCAAACTTTACAGCGAATACGTCACACGCATACCCGAAATCTGTCATTACAAAAGCAATTTAAAAGGCGGCATCCCGATCAAGGACCGTAAAACAGAAAATTATAATACCGGACTACATAGTGAGGTTGGCGAGATCCTAGGTAACAAAACAACCTATATCATGGAGCATATTCCTGCCTTCCGAAGTGAAGACTATATGACTTCATCCAAAAATTTCCGATCCATTCTCTTTTTCGAACTTGGACGATATAGCATCCCTATGGGCCCCACAAAAGACTTCTCACTGACCTGGGAAAATGTACGCGAAAAATTAGTCTCGGATGAAAATTTCGGCGGTCAGATCAAACGAAAAGGTGCCTTAAAAGAATTTATCGAACCCGTATTGCAGGGAGCCAATACCGACCTCGCAAAGGCTAGCCGGCTGTATGCCTATTTCCAGAAACAGATCAAATGGAACAATAAGCACTCCATCTATGCAAAAAACATCAAAGAAGCGCTCGAAAAAAGAACAGGCAATAGTGCTGACATCAATCTCGGATTGGTCAATGCTTTGCGTTACGCACAATTAGAGGCTATTCCGGTAGTCCTCTCCACACGTGACAACGGCTATGCTGGACTTTATGCACCAGCGATATCCGAATTCAACCATGTCGTTGCCCAGGTCAAACTAGGGGATGAATATTATCTACTGGATGCCACTTCCCCCTACGAATGCTTTGGCAATATCCCGCTAAAATGCGTTAACTATCAAGGTCGTTCCATTCCTTTAACAGGAGAGTCCGACTGGGTGAAACTGGAATCAAAACTCCCTTCTGCACAAAGTAATTTTTTCTTCGGCGAATTACTGGAAAATGGCACTTTAAAAGGGAAATGGGTAACCTCCCGAAATGGCTACACGGCATCAAGAATGCGTGAACGCTTGCAGGGCAGCAATTCGGAAGAAGAATTTTACGAAAAATGGGACGAAGAAAATAATCGTATCAAAATCAATAGTTTTAAAGTATCCAACCGGGATTCATTGAACAAACCCTTCTCTGAAGAGTTTGAAATCGAAATTGAAAATTTTGCCAGCAAGCAAAATGACATGCTCGCTTTTAACCCCTACATTGATAGTAAAACCACCAAAAATCCTTTCAATCTGACCGAACGGAATTATCCGATCGATTTTGGATCCCTGATCCAAGAGGAAAGCTATCTAGAAATAAAACTTCCAAAGGGATATGTATATGCCCCCGAAACAAAACTAAAAAACGTCAATATGGCCTTACCGGAACGTGCGGCCCGTTATATTTTCAAGGTCAGTAATTCAGATCCAAATATCCTGCTGATTGAAACCGCAACACAATTCAACAAACCGTTGTTTTTACCTGAGGAATATTTTGATCTAAAGGAGTTTTTTAGCCGGATTATCCAGGCACAGCAATTAGATATCGCACTCAAAAAAATCTAATCAGCACCTTAACAAAAACTTCATGTTATATTGACGATAAGCTTAAATAAGGGTGATAAATTTGAATATCAAAAAAGAAGAAATAAAATGATTAAAGATTCAGAATTATTCGAACTAGAGTATACCTTTCTTGGAGAAGGTTTCGAGTTAGATGGTGATGACATTATCACCGATGAAGACTAGGTCTTCACTTTTTTAAGCAAGTATTATTCCCCTTATATAATCTCAAAGCCCGGTTGATTCCTCTCCGGGCTTTTTCTTTGCCTGTTATTTTTCATCCAACAGGTTCCTTTTCAAACCTGCTTGCAGGCCCAACGGGCGCTTGACTGACATCACCGATGGTTGTCCGCATCTTATAATTTCGCTATATTTAGCCCATCCAAACAAACATAACAATCCCCGATAATTCAACATTCCGGCTTCCCCATTGGATAACGGTTAATTATTAGGCATGTAAAAATATTATTTTGGATCTAACGATGACACCTGCGATAGCTATTGAAGCTCCAAATGGAGCAATTAACTGATGCATCATGTGGGTGAAATCGAATTCCAGCAAAATAGCATTCATGACACATGATTAAAGAACTCAAACAACTCGAAACGATCTTATCACAGCCTATAACAAACTTAACCGAAGATCAGGAAAACGCCAGTTATTTCGGATTTAATTTTCAGCTCGGCAAAAAAAACATCAAGTTTCGAAAGTCCAGGATAACGCCTAAAAAAACAGGACAATTTGTTACTTTTTGGAAACGTGACGCTAAAGGGAAATCCATACCTTTTACCGAAAATGACAGGATGGACTGTTATTTTATCGCAACAGCGCTAGAGCAGCACAGCGGTTTATTTGTTTTCCCAAAACAGACCCTGATCGACAGACAAATTTTAACCACAGCGTATGGGGAAGGCAAACGCGGGTTTCGTGTATATCCCCCATGGAGCTTAACAGAAAATAAACAGGCAACGCAAAGCAAAAGCTGGCAGCAACAATACTTTATTGACCTTTCGGCCCCTTATCCAGAGATAAAGCAAAAGTTAACAAACATCCTCCAGCTCAGCTAACTGCATCAAGGATAAGCTCCTGGTAGGCTTCATGCAGCAAATAAATTGCATCAGCCATATCTTTTTCATCGAGATGTGCAAAACCCAAACGCAGCGCTGTCACCGCTCTATTTTGGTATAAGCAATTACTCGGCAACAGTAGCCCTTTTAACCTTGCTCTTTCCTGTAATGCGGTCAATGAAAAATTAGCATTAAATCGGATCCAGAAGGCCAATCCTGAAACAGGAACCTCAAAAATAATCTTATCTTCAAAATACTTGTACAACAATTGCGCAAATAAGTCTTTGCGTTCGGTAACTATTTTTTGAAACTTTCGCTGGTAACGAAAGATATCCCCCTGATGGATAATTTCACCCAATGTTTTCTCAATCATAAAATTGGGCTTGCCAAAGAGATTTAGGTATTTTTTCCCTTCTTCCAGAAGGTCCTGAGGGGCAATCAGAAAACTCATTTGAAAACCGGGATCCAAAAAACACCCAAAAGTCCCAATATAAATCACTCGGTTGCCGGCATTTTTTCGAAAAAGAGATTCGCCTTTATTTTTAACCAATGCAGACTCAAAATCAACATCATCTTCGATCACAATAAAGCCATACTGTTCGGCCAACTGCAACAGCTGTATTTTTCTTTTTTCAGAAAGACTTACTGTGGTTGGATATTGGCATTTCGTATTAATATACACACATCTGATTTCGCCGGGTTTAAATTGATTCGCAATATAATCAACATCCATCCCCATAGCATCGAGCGGAACCGTCTTTAGCTTAGCTCCAGCTTGGCTAAAGATCATATTAGGCAAAAAATAGCTTAGATTTTCGACCAGTACAACATCACCGCTTTGAATCAATAAACGGGATAAAATAGAAAAAATCTGCTCACGGCTGGCAATAGGTAATAAAAAATCCCGGGAGAGATGAAATCCGCGGGTTAGGTTGAGATAGTAGCTCAATTGATCCCTAAAAAACAGATTCCCGTCAGCTGTGGCTGGAAATTCATCAGTCTTCTTTTTCCGCTTTACCATAGAAGCATAAAAGCGCACCAATTCTTCGGTCTCTATGATACGATAATCAGGGCTACCATCTGTAAAATAATATTTTTCTGGAATTTCAAATACAGGTGTATCCAAGATCAATTCCCGTCTAAAATAATAAGGGGCCTGATCCGGCGGTTGTCTAAAAGCAGTCATTGCTGGAGTTGATGTAGCGAGGCGTTCGGGATTTCTCACAAAAGTACCTCTATTCGGAATAATCTCCACCCAACCCTGCTCTTGCAGTTCGGCAAGCGCTGCTACAACCGTTTTTCGGTGTAGTTTCAGCTCCGAAGCGATCTTTCTACTTCCTGGAAGAAGATCCCCATCCTCCAAGAGATTCCGCTTAACAGCATTGATAAACTGATAGACGATCTGTATATAAACAGCATCTTCCTTGCGACGATCGATCTTAATAATCGAATGAAAAGCTATACTAACCGGACTACTCATTATGTTTATTTCGGACTACCAAAGTTATGATTTAATCTATAATCTTTGCAAATCATGTAAGGAATAGGTGTAAGGAAATTAAAATAACACACAATTACCTAAAACTAACAAACTGATTATCAATTGATAAAACTCAACGAATATGAATACAGAAAAAAAATGGACACAGACGGAAGTTGTTGCCTTGTATAACAAGCCGATTATGGAGCTCCTGTACGAAGCTGCTACTGTGCACCGATCCCACCACAATCCAAATAAAGTTCAGGTCTCCACGTTAATTTCAATAAAGACAGGTGGATGCCCTGAAGATTGCGCCTATTGTCCACAAGCTGCACGCTACCATACCGATGTCAAGGCCGAACGTCTGATGAGTGTGGAACAGGTCAAAGCACAGGCTTTAGCCGCCAAGGCCAATGGCAGTTCACGGATCTGTATGGGTGCTGCATGGCGCAATGTCAAAGACGGCCCTGAGTTTGACCAAGTACTGGAGATGGTCCGGACACTGAACAGACTGGATATGGAAGTATGCTGCACACTAGGTATGTTGACCGAAAACCAGGCACAACGGCTATCGGAGGCGGGACTCTATGCTTATAACCACAACCTAGATACTTCAGCAGCATATTATGAAGAAATTATTTCCACCCGAAGTTACGATGATCGATTAAAGACCATCGAAAATGTCCGTAAAACAAACATCACTGTATGTAGTGGTGGTATTATTGGCATGGGAGAGAGTATAGCCAACCGTGCAGCTATGTTGATCACCCTTGCATCACTCGTTCCTCAGCCCGAATCGGTACCGATTAACGCACTGGTTCCAGTCGCTGGTACGCCATTGGAAACAATGGAAACCGTATCCATCTGGGAGATGGTACGCATGGTGGCTACTGCACGAATCTTATTACCACAAACACAGGTTCGTCTATCAGCAGGACGCACCAACATGAGTCGTGAAGGACAGGCCTTGTGCTTTTTTGCGGGTGCCAACTCTATTTTTGCAGGCGACAAACTACTTACAACACCCAACCCCGCTGTCAACGAAGACATGGATATGTTCGAAGCACTGGGACTAATACCTCAACAGCCATTTGAGAAAAAAAGCCAACCTGAAACCGTCATACCTGAAGCTGTCCAATACCACGATCAGAGAGAAAGGCCACAATGGTCAAGACCCGATCATAGGATTGAACGCAACCTCGCCAAGCAGCAACAAGAAAAATAAATAACAAATAGCAATTCAGAAAAAACTAATGAAACAGTACGACGCTACGGATGATTTTGACAGACAACATCTCTGGCATCCATACAGCAGTATTACAGCCCCACTTCCAGTCTACAAAGTCAGACGTGCTCATGGCGTGTTTATTGAATTGGAGAACGGGCAACGCCTTATCGACGGAATGTCTTCCTGGTGGTGTACCATCCACGGTTATAATCATCCCGTCCTAAACGAAGCCGTGAAAACCCAGGTGAATAAGATGTCCCATGTCATGTTTGGTGGATTAACACACGAACCGGCAATTGCCCTGGGAAAAACGCTCCTTGACATTACAGCAGCGCCGCTCAATAAAATATTTTATGCCGATTCAGGTTCTGTTGCTGTGGAAGCAGCACTTAAAATGGCCCTGCAGTATTGGGTGGCAAAAAAAAGGTTCAACAAAACAAACTTTGCGACCATCCGTTCGGGATATCATGGTGATACCTGGAATGCAATGTCTGTATGTGATCCCCAAACAGGTATGCACCGTATTTTTGGCAATGCACTGCCAATACGTTACTTTGCTCCCGCACCACAGATCGGGTTTGATGAAGAATGGAATGCGAGCGACATTGCTCCATTAGCCAAACTTATCCGAACCCATAAAGATGAATTAGCAGGACTGATCCTTGAGCCTATAGTGCAGGGTGCTGGCGGGATGCGGTTCTATCATCCAGAGTACCTGCGGCAGGCAGCCCAACTTTGCAAGGAAAACGATATCCTGCTATTGTGTGACGAAATCGCTACAGGATTCGGCCGTACTGGTAAACTCTTTGCCTACGAACATGCCACCGTAACTCCCGATATCCTGTGCATCGGAAAGGCATTGACGGGTGGATATATGACTTTATCGGCAGTCATGACCACCTCAGCTGTCGCAGAAACTATTTCTCAGGGTACCCCAGGTACATTTATGCATGGCCCAACGTTTATGGCCAACCCTTTGGCCTGCGCAGTAGCTCAGGCCTCGATCAAATTACTATTGTCCACCGACTGGAAAGCGAAAGTGCGGTCTATCGAAACACAGCTAAAACGTGCACTTGCCCCAGCAATAGACTTTCCGCAGGTAGAGCATGTCCGGGTTTTGGGCGCTATCGCTGTTATTGAAATGAAGCATCCTGTAGATATGGCTAGCATACAACAACGATTTGTAGCAGAAGGTGTATGGATAAGGCCATTTGGCAAACTAGTTTATATTATGCCGCCCTTTATTATTAGCAAGCAAGAGCTACACAGATTAACACAAGCGTTGCTTAAAATTGTCAAAGAAATCGAGTAATGGAAAACAGTATATTACATCGCTTTGCCGATGAACTCTCTAAACTTGAGCAAACGGGAAACTGCCGGAAACTGCCCCTGTTTACACAAAATGGCAGCTCCATACTACGTGAAGGAAAAAACAGTTACAATCTCTCTTCAAACGATTACTTGAATCTGGCAACTGACGCCACTTTGCGCGAGGACTTTCTCCAGCTGATCAGCAAAGACAATGCACGTTTTGGTGCATCATCATCACGCCTGTTAACAGGAAACCATAGTCTGTATGAGCAACTGGAATCTCAGCTTAGTCGTCTGTTTGGAACAGAAAGCGCATTGGTTTTTAACAGTGGCTATCATATGAATGTTGGTATACTTCCAGCCATAGCAGATCGGCATACCCTTATCTTAGCAGACAAATGGGTACACGCCAGTCTAATTGATGGTATCCGACTTTCAACAGCACAGCATTTACGCTATCGGCATGCCGATTATGCTCATCTAGAAGAATTATTGCTGCAGCATGCCCATCGTTTTGACCGTATTGTTATTGTCACAGAGAGTATTTTCAGTATGGATGGTGATTGCACAGACCTAACTTATCTGGTCCGTCTCAAACACCGCTATACCAATATCCTGCTGTATGTGGATGAAGCCCATGCTGTCGGGGTGCGTGGAACAAAAGGGCTCGGTTGTGCCGAAGAACAGGACTGTATCCAGGAGATTGATTTTCTAACCGGCACATTTGGAAAAGCATTAGCTTCCTTAGGTGGCTACCTCGTCTGCCGGCAGCCAATACGGGATTACCTGATTAATAAAATGCGTACGTTATTATTCACAACAGCGCTCCCCCCCATCAATCTGATGTGGAGTATATTTATTCTGGAACGCTTAGATCGTTTTGAAGATCGACGTCAACAATTAGGCAAAAACAGTCTATTGCTCAAGCAACTCATTGTCGCTAAAGGTTATGCCTGTTGTTCGGAAAGCCATATTCTGCCGCTTATCATCGGCGATAGTAATGCAACTGTACGCAAAGCAGAGGAGCTGGAACGAAAAGGGTTTTATGTGCTTCCGATTCGTCCACCGACAGTGCCAGACGGAACTTCAAGAATACGCATTTCTTTAACGGCGGAGATTACAACAGCACTTATCCATCAACTTGCAGCAAGCTTATGATACTCAAGAAAATCAGCTCCGTAGACTATGTCGATCAGCTGCCTTGTCCAACACACCCCAACAAGAAACTTGTATTATTTTTTGCCGGCTGGGGAATGGATGAACGTCCTTTTTCAGGGTACGCACGACCAAACCAGGATCTCATCATCGCCTACGACTATACCTCCTTACAAATAGACGAAAGCTTACTTCATGGTTACCAGGAAATCCAGGTTCTTGCCTGGTCGATGGGTGTATGGGCGGCGTCACAACTCTTACCGGAATTACGGAAAAGAAATTATCCGATCAGTATATGCACGGCGATCAATGGCACTCCTTTCCCAATTGACGATAGAAAAGGTATTCCAATCCAACTATTTACCGGGACGCTGAATACCCTTACTGACAGAACACTTGACAAATTCAGACTTCGGATGTGTGGGTCGCGGAAAATATTACAACATTTCCTGGCTAAGGCGCCACAACGAAACATTGAAAATGTTCGAAAAGAGCTGAGCGCTATTGAAGAGCAAGTGAATAATCTGCCAGACACAGCCTATCAATGGGATCAAGCCTATATCGGAACAGAAGACCGTATATTCAGCACAGAAAATCAACAACGGGCCTGGGCGCATATTCCCTACCAACTCATCGATACCGGCCATTACCCAGAAGAATTGTTCAAACAGCTTCTACATAAAGCCTAAAAAACAAGTAAAATGATAGACAAAAAACGTATGATATCCCGTTTTTCTAAAGCAGCGATAAACTATCACTCAACCGCTATTGCGCAAGGTCGAATTGCTAAAAACATGATTGCGCTACTGCACAGAACCAAATCCATAAAGGCCGATAGGGTATTGGAAATAGGCTGTGGGACCGGACTTGCCTCTCTTTTATTGTTACAACGTCTCTTTCCAAAACATATCATCTTCAATGACATCTGTCCGGAAATGATAAACCAGGTGACAGCTCTCGTTTCACAGCAACAGAACTTGTCAAAACAGACCTTGAAGCAACACTGCCTACCGCAGTATAGCTTTATCTGTGCCGATGCCGAAACCTGCACACTGCCTGAAGATCTGGATCTCATCATATCCTGTTCTACTCTTCAATGGTTTGCTGATCTCGGCACTTTCTTTAAACGCTGCCATAGCGCACTACAAACGGGTGGTATGCTGGCTTTTAGCACCTTTGGTAAAGAAAATATGCGAGAGGTTCGTGCGACCACACAGACAGGCCTAAACTATCTATCCAAGCACGAACTAATAGCACAACTGCAGGCTTTAGGTTATGAAGTACTCGTTGCGCAGGAGGAACTACTCAAGCTTACTTTCGAAAGCCCATTGCATGTACTCAGCCACCTTAAACAAACTGGAGTGACCGGTATAAAAAATCACCACTGGACAAAGACCGAACTTCGGTCGTATTGTGCCGAATATACCAAACACTATACAGTCGACACGCAGGTTACATTGACCTATCATCCCATTTATATCATTGCAAAAAAATGATTCGAACAAACCATTTGTCTGTTTCGGATTGAACAAATGCAATCTTCCAATAAAAATAGGGCGCAAATTTAAGCTAAAACCTGATGGAACACAGCGTTTCCCTCAGCACCGGATAGTAGAAAATATAAAAATGAAAAACAACATTTACTTTGTATCGGGTATAGATACCGGGATCGGAAAAAGTTATGCAACAGGACTTCTTGCAAAACAGTGGAATGCAAAAGGTATACGTACAATAACACAAAAACTGGTACAGACCGGCAATATAGGAATTTCGGAAGACATCACCTTACACCGCAAACTTATGGGCATACCCTTCACAAAAGAAGATAAGCAGAAAATAACCATGCCTGAAATATTCAGTTACCCTGCTTCACCACATTTGGCTGCAAAGTTAGATAAACGTAAAATTGATTTTGAAAAAATAAGACAGGCAACTACACAGCTAAGCCAGTGCTATGATGCGGTACTGATTGAAGGAGCTGGTGGCTTGATGGTACCACTCACCGAAGATTACCTTGTTATAGATTATATCGCTGAGATGGACTATCCATTGCTTTTTGTGACCTCCGGAAAACTGGGCAGTATCAACCACACGCTATTGAGTCTGGAAGCCATCGCCAAACGTAAGATTAATCTGCACACAGTTATCTATAACACGTTTCCGATACTTGAAGATAACACCATTAGTACAGATACTCAACACTATCTGCGTAATTATATTCAAGAACATTTTCCCGCAACCAGGTTTTTCACTTTATAATATAGTTGGTTTCAATTCGAGCGAACGATTTAAACCTGGGTCAGCAACCCCGACATGACCGCTCCGCACGAAAGTACAAAGGCGCTGAAATGACTTGTTCTTCCCAATATGTAACCATACTGGGAAGAACATCCAAACCCGTCCTAATTTCCAATTGTTGCTTGCAAAACACTATGCCAACAAGGGGTCTGTCGTCATTTCCACTCCCGTCTCCAATCGTCCAGCTAGCTGCAGCCCAAAACTTGCATCACCTAGCCCCATAATGGCAAAGTCATACCAATTGCCCTGTGCGGCAACAGCGAAAGTCATCACCAGTTCTTTGCCCGCCGCAATTTCCTTTGTTGCCGTATAGTTCTGATAATTTAAACTTTTGACCTCAACCTGAATCGTTTTTGTTCCAGGATTTTTCAACGTCAGCTGTAATTTACCTGTCGGCGATTTGGTCAGCGATTTGAGTTCCGGCGATACCGAAGCCAGTACTGCTGGAGCATCCTTTTTTCCAGCAAATTTCCGATAGAAACCATTTGGTCCATGGAGTTCAAAGGCATATTCCTGCCCCTCAAATTTCTTAAGATCCCATTGATAGTTGAGACGATCTCCACTTTTGACAGCGAAATCCCAGTTTCGATACGTTTCGGTTTGCCCGTCTTGATCTGTGTAGGCAAGTGGGCTATAAACGTTAAAAGGTACCCCCTTGGTTCTTTCACCGAAAAGAGTCGCATCCACTTGCATTATCAGGTTAAACTGACCATTCTGCACATATCCACTGGCATCATGCCCATAAGGTAAGGCCGGTGACTGACGGATCCCTTTTTCCTGTACACGGTTGAATTTCGAAGTCCAAATCTGTTGTTTAGTTTGGTTCAGATCGTTAATTTCAATAAATCCACTTGGGTTATCCTTGAATTGCGCATTGTATATCGTTTCAATATATTGATTTCGTTGCAGAAAAGGAAGTTGCTCCTGCCCTTGAACAAAAGGGGTAAATGCTGCTGTCAGGTCACCACAGATCGTTCTCCGCCAGTCACTAATATTGTCCAGACGGATATTCTTATTGTATTTATGATTGAAAAAATATTCCAGAAACTGTAAAGAAGACGTGTGATCAAACACCTGTGAACAAACTTTCCCACCGCGTGACCAAGGTGATGCGATATACATTGGCACACGAAAGCCCAACCCAACTGCCCCTTCACGAGCCTGCTTCTTCGGAATCCCCTGTTTGAGTTCATTCTCAAGCCGCACCATTTCTACCTCGCTATCGATTCCTGCAGAACAGGCTCCTGTATCTTTTTTCTTTAAATCTGGAACCAAAAATGGTTTCACATGGTCGTAGTAACCGTCATTTTCATCGTAAGTAATGATAAAAATAGTCTTCTTCCAGACTTCCGGATTTTTGGTTAGGATATCCAGGACCTCAGATACATACCAGGCGCCATACCAGGGAGCACTGGGATGATCCGAAAAGTTTTTAGGACCAGCCAACCAAGACACCGCAGGCAATTTACCTGCATCGACATCTTTCCGAAACTGATCCAATACATCACCTTTCGGAACTTCTACAGCTCGTTTTTTTCCCTGATCCTTGAATTGCAAGGTCTCCAGCTTCCGATAATTATGATCCCCTTTATTGATAGTAAAGGCACGTTGGTGCAGGGATTTGGTCGCATCGGAGAGTTTATTATACTGATCGGCATTATATTCCTTCAGCTCAGCTTCTGCCCGTTCCAGTGCTTCACTTTTCTTCCGAACATCGACCCGGATCTTTTCAGCCTGTTCTTCTGATTCCGGCGAACGCTCTTCGAGCTTAGCAATCTGTCCCGGCAGATCACGCACCTGAGCCGCCAGGTTGCTGACATAGGTATCTTTAAACTTAACTTGATAGGCCTGAAAAAACTCCAGCAAGTTACAGCCAAAATTGGACAGCCAAGCCCGTTCTTCTCCCGACAGTCCACCACCGCAGCTTGTTTCGTTTTGATAAAAGCGCCAATCAATCCCGTTCTTTTCCAACAGTTCAGGAAAAGTTTGCCAAGTCATTTTACCATAACCAAAATCATCATTGCGAATATTTACCTTCTGCAAACCATCCTTCATTTCGGTGATTTTACCAGTCCAGAAGAAGGAACGATTGGGTGTGGTACTGGTCATACCCGAACAGAAATTCTGGTCACATACGGTAAAAGCATCTGCAAGGGCATAATGAAATGGAAGATCTTCCCGGTTGAAATAGCCCAACGTGAGTGGCATAGACGCATATTGTTTATTTCCGGACTGTTTTGCAGTCAACCATTGGTCGTATCTTCCCTGATTATAGGCGTCTACCTGACTTGCTCGGCTGTGCGGCAGCGAACCCATCCAAGTAACCTTACTTTCTTTGAGATTCAACCGAAAAGGGGCAAATACCTTTCCCGTTTTGTCCGTCTGATACCATACAGGAAGACCATTGGGCAGACGTACAGCACGTGGATCATTAAAACCACGTACCCCCGAGAGGCTCCCCAAGGTATGGTCGAAGGAACGATTTTCCTGCATCAGGATCACAATATGCTCCGCATCCAGAAAACTGCTTCCCGGTGCCGGATCTATCGCAAAGGCTTTTTGAATGGAGGCCGGCATAAAACTCGCAATACCAGCAGCTCCCGAAAATAACAAGGTCTTTCGAAGAAACTCTCTTCTGCTTTCCATAATGTCTTTTTTATAATTTCGATTTGAATCTACTTAGATTTCTTTTTGTTTCATATTTCTTCGTGTAAATCTTATGTTACTAAATTGTCTGGTTGAAATAGGTGACCTTAAAGATCCTATTGATGCGGTAGGCAAATTTACTTACTTTTACGAAACGACAATGCATACTTTTATGGTGGACATTTTATTACTCGAAGATGATCGGGTTCTTTCTACTGAAATCAAATCCTTTTTATTAAGTCAGGGTTTCACCTGTGACCAAGCTTTTGATGGCATTGAGTTTTTGGCGCAGACACACCAAAAGAAATATGGCTTTTACCTATTGGACATCAATGTTCCAAAGATAAATGGGTTGGAAATCTGCAAGAAAATACGAAATCATGATGCATTGACCCCCATTATTATCCTTTCAGCCTATGATGATATCGATGACAAAAAGGAAGCTTTTCTGCGTGCAGCCGACGATTATTTAGTCAAGCCTTTTGTTCTGGATGAGTTATTGATGCGTATCAATTCACTTCTTCGCCGGCAGCAGCACAATGAAAATAGTAGTCCCAAAACATTGGTGATCGATGATCTAATCATTTTTCCCGAAGAGGCCCGCGTGCTACGGGCAGATGAAGAAATCAATTTGACGCAGAAGGAATTTCAACTCCTATTGATTTTGGCGCAAGCCAATGGGCGAACTCTATCCAAGCAACATATCTCAGAGGAAGTATGGCAAAATCAATTTCAAACGACACAAAATACCATCGAAGTTTACATCAATTTTTTACGCAAAAAGATCGACAAAAATTTTGAAAACAAGCTGATCCATACCAGACCAGGATTTGGCTATTACCTTGCGGCCGATAAATGACCTTAAAAAAGAAAATAGCGATCAGTTTTAGCATTGCTTTCTCCATTTTATTTGGAATTGCGATGCTGATTATCTATTATGCCAGCGTCGATTTCAGAAATGATCAATTCCGTCAACGTCTGATCGATAAACTGGACTATATTTCACATTACATTGCCAATACTCCATACTTTGACCGCGAATCTTATAAAACCTATTTTCAGGATATTGAGGATGGGCTCTTTTATGAAGACGTTATTATCTTGGACAAAAATAAAAAACTTATTTTCAGCACCGTAAAAGATAAAACGATTACTTGGGATCAATCAATTATCAATCGATTAGAACACGAAAAGCACATTTTCTACAAACAGGACCAATATGAAATATTAGGGAAATATTACCTCATCAACAAGCAGGTTTACTATCTTCTGGTAAAGGCGCAAGATTATTCTGGCAACGAAAAGCTGGACCACTTGGCAATCGTATTAACGATCCTGTTTCTACTGAGTACATTACTGATCTGGCTTTTCAGCTATAATCTCATTCTTCGTTTGCTAAGTCCGTTAGACAAACTCAAAAAAGACATCACACAAATCAATGCCAGTAAGTTGACAAACCCCGTCAAATATGCAGGCAACACAGATGAGATCGCTGTCTTGACCCAAGCGTTCAACACGATGCTGAAACGGCTGTCCAATGCTTTTGAATCTCAAAAGGAATTCAATTCAAGCGCTTCGCATGAACTACGTACGCCATTAGCGCGAATGTCATTCCAATTGGAGAACCTCAGGCATCAACATCAGCTTGATGGGGATGTCAGTCATGTACTTGACAATATCTCCAAAGAGACACAGCATCTCTCCGAAGTCACAAATTCATTGATGCTGTTCTCAAAATTTGATTCGGAGACATTGCAAACAACCTATCAGGAAGAGCGTATTGATGAGATTATTTTTACAGCCTACGAAAAGGTCGTTAAAGCTTTCCCCAAGCTGCAACTCGATTTTTCTATCAAAGGGGTCGCGGACCCTAAACTGACCCTATTTTGCTCTGCCCAACTAATTGAAATCGCCTTTGTCAATCTATTCAAAAATGCAGCGCTTTACTCCTATCATCCTGAGGTCAATGTCGTTATCCATGAGTCTTCAACACAACTTAAAGTATTCGTCTCCAATCGTGGTGCCGCCCTCGGTACGAACGACCAAAAACGAATTTTTGATGCATTCAGTCGCGGGGAAAATGCCACGGAAACCATTGGCTCTGGTTTAGGACTACGGATCGTCAAACGCATTATGGATTCTCATCGTGCAACAATAAATTATCAAGCTGACTTGACACAATCCAGGCATACATTTGTATTAATATTTAAGGAATCTTCTGAATAAAAATTAGTAGTAATATTAGTAGAATAATACCACGTTCAATATAAGCCCTTAAAAAATAAGCCAATAGCCAAAAAACCATAATTAACCGCCAAAATCGTTCCTTTCTCAAATTCAAATTTTAAGCTTTTTTTAAGCATTTATTAAGCGGCTTTTAATATTCGACCAGTTATTTTGCTTCACAAGTTTTGATAAACATGACAAAAAGAACTTTCATATTTTTATTGCTTTTCAATAGTACTGCTTTTGCACAGCAAAAGTCTGCACCAACAGCCTATCCAACAATCCATGAAAATACTGCTGGCAAAACAATATTGCAATCTTCAGACCGAAAGATGACGCTGGTTGAATGCGAAGAAGCATTTCGTAAGAACAATCTTTCTTTATTGGCTCAGCAATATGATATCAGCCAGGCTGAGGCGGATGTCATTCAAGCCAAGATCTGGGAGCTTCCCCAAGTGGAGGTCGCCGTCAATGCCTATGATCCACAAAATAAAAAGGCTTTTCATGTCGGGGCATCAAAAGAAGCAACCATATCTCAATTGCTCTATCTAGGTGGAAAAAAAAGAAATGAGGTTGAGTTTGCCCGATCAAATGTAGAACTCTCCAAACTGCAGTTCAGTCAATTACTGGCTAGTTTGCGTGCGCAATTACGGACAACTTTTTATTCCTTGTATTTCGAGCAACATAAACTGACCGATATCAATATACAACTCGATTACCTGAACAACCTGTTGACAGCGTATAAAGAGGAAGGAAAGAAGGGGAACGTGTCGCTTCGGGACCAGGTTCGCCTACAGACCATGGCTATTGATCTCACCAATGAAAAAACAAGCGCCAACAACAACATCATCGGTATGCAGCAACAATTAAGGGTGCTGCTTTCCAACCAGGAAGATGTGCTGCCTAATCTATCAGATGCCGAAGCAGATCAGGAATTGGCGGTCAAACCCACAATCGGAATTGACAAAGTATTTGATCTGGCACTTAAAAATAATGCGGACTATCAATTTGCACTAAAAACTGCCGAAAGTTCACAGCTATTTACAAAATGGCAAAAATCCTTAAATACACCCGATATTAATCTGGGAATAGCATACAGCCAAAACGGCGGAACATTTCATAATGAACTGAATCTGAAAGCGGCAATCCCTCTACCACTCTGGAAACAAAATAAAGGAAATATCATCAAGGCGAAATACGCTGAGCAAGAAGCTAACAAAAATATCGAAGTACAGCGACAACTACTGGAATCACAGATTCGTGCTAACTATCAAGCTTGGGAAAATCAATATAATCAATATTTCAGCATTACTACCGATGACTTGCATCATATGGCGGAGGTATACGATGGCGTATTCAGCAATTTTAGAAAGGGTAATATTTCTCTTGTTGAGTTCACCGATTTTATGGATAGCTACCGGATATCTATCCTCAAACTTTACGACATGAAAAAAGAAATTATCCTCAATGCCGAGCAACTTAACTACTTGGCTCAAACCTCTATATTCAATTCAAGCCATGTTAACTAAACAACTTTTCCTAAGCGCCGCGGCTATTATATGCTTAAACGCTTGCCACAATGATAAAAAAACTGACAATTCAGCAATTGTCAAAGGTTTTGAAATCAGCGAAACAATGCTCAAATCGACCAGTTTCGCTGCTGTAAAAAAAGAGAATATAACAGAGGAACTGAACTTCTTCGGTAAGATATCTGCGGATCAGAACAATTACATTGACATCTTTCCGTTGGTTGGTGGAAATGTCGTCTCTGTCAATGTATCCTTGGGGGATTATGTCCATAAAGGGCAGGTACTTGCAACAATCCGTAGCACAGAAGTTGCCGGCATACAAAAAGATCTTTCGGATGCAAAGACCGATGTACTGCTTGCTGAAAAAAATTACCGCGTTGCTGAGGATATGTATAATGGCAAATTGAGTACCGACAAAGATATGCTTGAGGCCAAGGGACAATTGACCAAAGCCAAGGAGCAGTTGCGCCGTTCGGAAGCCGTCAGTCAGATCTACAATGTCCGTACCGGTAATCTCTATTCTGTTGTATCCCCTATCGACGGATATATTGTGCAAAAAAACATCAATAAGGATATGCAATTGCGCAGTGACCGCAGCGACAATATTTTTGATGTCGCCAATACCAAAGATGTTTGGGCCATACTCAATGTCAATGAAACGGATATTGAAAAGATCAGTATGGGAATGCCAGCCATTGTATCCACCCTGAGTTATCCAGATAAAAAATTTGAAGGCAGTATTGACAAGATCTTTAAAATCATTGACCCACAAACCAATGCCATGCAAGCCCGTGTCGTACTGGATAACAAAAATGGCTTACTTATTCCGGACAGCAAGGCCACAATAAAGGTGCTGCATCACTCCAATACACAAGCGTTGGCGATCCCTTCAGATGCTGTTATTTTTGATCAGAACAAATATTTTGTCTTGGTCTATAAGTCACAGAATGACATCAAGATCCATGAGATCCAACCGTTGAAACAAAACGAAGAAACCACTTATATCAGTGCTGGTTTACAAGAGGGAGAGCAAGTGATTGTCAACAATAAACTTTTGATCTACAGAGCATTGAATAATTAATCTGTATTAGCTTCTACAAGAATGAACAAATTCATTAAAAATATCATTGCCTTTTCCATTAAAAATAAAGCATTCACCTTTATTTGGGTTGGTATTTTGGCTATTGCTGGCTTTATAAGTTTCAAAAGCATGCCAATAGAGGCATTTCCAGATGTAACCAATACACAGATTACCATTATCACCCAATGGAACGGCCGTAGTGCGGAAGAGGTAGAACGTTTTGTGACCACACCTATTGAATTGGGGATGAGTCCCGTTCAAAAGAAAACCAGTATACGCAGCACCACGATGTTTGGGCTTTCTATTGTCAAAATTATCTTCGACGATGGTGTGGATGATACCTTCGCGCGTAACCAAGTGAACAACTTACTACGTTCAGTCAGCCTGCCTGAAGATATCGACCCTGAAGTTCAGCCACCCTATGGCCCAACGGGAGAAATATTCCGGTACACACTACACAGTGACCAACGGGATTCACGGGATTTACTGACCTTGCAGACCTGGGTCATTGACCGGGCACTGCGCGGGGTCCCTGGTGTCGCGGATATCAATGTATTTGGTGGGCAGGATCTCGTTTATGAAATCAGTACCGATCCTATCAAATTGGACAAATATAATCTTACACCTTTACAGGTCTACGATGCGGTCAGTAAGAGCAACCTCAATGTTGGTGGTGATGTGATTGAAAAAAGTGGCCAGTCTTATGTTGTCCGCGGTATCGGCTTGGTCAACTCCATCAGTGACATCGAAAATATTACGGTAATCAACGAACGTGGCAATCCTGTATTTGTCAAAAATGTAGCGGAGGTCAGACAGAGTGCTATGCCGCGTGTAGGTCAGGCTGGTTTTGGTAAGAGTGACGATGTTGTTGCGGGTACGGTGGTCATGCGCAAAGGAGAAAATCCCCGGGAAGTATTAACGGCGGTTAAAGCAAAAATTGCCGAGCTCAATGACAAGATACTGCCCAAAGATGTCAAAATGCAAACATTCTATGACCGTGATAATTTGATGGATTTCACGACGCACACCGTTATGCACAACCTGATCGAGGGCATTGTTCTGGTCACCCTCATGGTATTGCTCTTTATGGCCGACTGGCGTACAACAGTAATTGTCTCCATCATTATTCCCCTGGCACTCCTTTTTGCTTTTTTATGTCTTAAACTGGCCGGTATGAGCGCCAATTTGCTCTCGCTAGGAGCTGTGGATTTTGGTATTATCATAGACGGTGCCGTGGTCATGGTCGAGGGGATATTTGTGATGCTGGATCATAAGGCGCATAAATTGGGAATGGAGAAATTCAACAAAATGGCCAAAGCGGGATGGATCAAACAGACAGGTACTGGCTTAGGAAAAGCTATTTTCTTCTCCAAACTGATTATAATCACTTCATTGATCCCTATATTTTCTTTCCAGAAAGTGGAAGGCAAGATGTTCTCACCATTAGCATTTACCTTAGGTTTCGCGTTATTGGGGGCGCTATTGTTTACACTGACCCTTGTTCCTGCACTATCCCATATCTTATTAAATAAAAATGTCAAAGAACGCCGTAATCCATTTGTAGAATTCTGGAATAACATTGTAGCCAAAGGTTTTGGATTTACATTTAGAAATAAACGTCTTAGTTTAGTCGTCGCGTTAGCCATCCTCACGGCCGTACTATTTTCCGCAAAATTCCTGGGCACAGAGTTCTTGCCGACTTTGAATGAGGGTTCACTTTGGGTAACTGCTGAGATGCCGATGAGTACCTCGCTAAAAGAGTCAGTCAAAACAACCAAAATATTAAAAACAACATTGGAGTCCTTTCCAGAGGTCACCGGCGTGCTGTCACAAACGGGACGAAGCAACGATGGTACGGATCCCAACGGTTTCGGATTTGTCCAATTTGCCGTAGCCCTGAAACCCAAAGACGAATGGACACGAAAAATTACGATGGATCAGCTGATCGAAGAAATGGATCATAAGCTCAAACAGTATCAAGGGATCACCTATAATTATTCACAGCCTATTTCGGATAACGTTGCGGAAGCAGTAGCTGGATTTAAGGCCGAGAATGGAATCAAGATTTTCGGTGACAACCTCGCGACACTGGATCGGCTGTCAAAAGAAGTATATGCGCAAATCAAAGACATTCAGGGTATCAAAGAGCCGGGTATCATCCTGAATATTGGCCAGCCTGAGGTCAGTGTAATTCTGGACAGAACGCGAATGGCCGCATTTAATGTATTGCCAGCTGACGCCCAGGCTGTATTGGAAATGGCTTTCGGCGGAAAGACAGCCTCCATCCTATACGATGGAGAACGTAAGTTTAATATTCGCTTACGTTATGCGCCGGAATACCGAAAAACCGAAAAAGATATCGCACAGCTTATGGTCCCCTGTGGTGATGGTACATTGATTCCTTTAAAAAGCATTGCTACAATTGAAAAGGACAATGGGGCGGCCTTTATTTATCGGGATAATATCAAACGCTATATTGGTATCAAATTTTCGATCCGAGATCGCGATTTAGGCAGTACGATTGCCGAGGCGCAACAAAAGGTCAGCAAAATCAAATTACCTGACGGGTATTCCATCGGTTGGACAGGCCAGTTTGAAAATCAACAAAGGGCAACACATCGTCTGGCGCAAGTGGTACCGATCAGCTTAGTTTTGATCTTCTTTTTACTGTTTATCCTGTTTGGAAACATTAAAGATTCGTTACTTGTTCTCGCCAATGTTCCTTTTGCACTGATTGGTAGTATTATTGCCCTACATGTAACTGGTATGAATTTCGGCATCTCCGCTGGCGTAGGTATGATTGCCTTATTTGGGATATGTATACAGAATGGGGTTATTCTGATCTCCGAATTTCATCAAAACAAGAAAGATGGACTGCCCAACGATCAGTCTATCTACAAAGGAGTCAAATCCCGTACACGCCCCGTCGTAATGACTGCATTAATGGCTTCCATTGGATTATTGCCAGCGGCATTATCTACGGGTATCGGTTCTGAATCACAGAAGCCCTTGGCTATTGTCATTATCGGCGGACTAATATCTGCAACGATTCTGACCTTGCTGATCTTTCCGATCATCTATGATATCTTCAACCGGACAGAAAAAACACAACAAAGCGTCGCGGATTAATCGTGTCCATTTTATATACTATATACAAAGACCCCTCGTGGTCACCGATGCTGCCTACGCCGTGAGGTGTAAGGCAGTATCTCTTTCTCCGGATACAATGGAGCACTTATTGATGTAACATTTGTATCTATTCGGGCCATAAAGTTTCAAAAACAACAAAAAGCCCTTAAGTTTACACAAATTATCTTCCAGGGTTTATCTGATACCACTGGATTAACAAACAAAACATATGACTATTCTCACCTTTACACTCATCCTTCTTTTGGGCGCATTCGTAGCAGGACTCTTAGGATCGTTGACAGGCTTGGGGGGAGGGGTCGTCGTCATTCCATTGCTGACCCTCCTATTTCATGTTGATATCCGTTACGCCATTGGGGCCGCGTTATTAGCCTCGATTGCAACCTCTTCAGGGGCAGCCACGGCTTATGTCAAAGAAGGGATCACCAATATTCGGCTTGGGATGTTTCTGGAAATCGCGACCACAATCGGAGCCGTCATTGGTGCCGTTATCGCAATCTATATGCCCACCAACACAATTGCAATCATCTTTGGCGTCGTGCTGATTTTCTCGGCCGCGATGACTATCCGTAAGAAAAATGAGCATGCGCTTTCCGGCGGTTCAGTCTTAGCTGAAAAACTGAAATTGAACAGCACCTATCCTTCAGAAGGCAAATTTATTCCTTACAAATTGACCAATGTCGTCGGTGGTTTTTCGCTGATGGGTGTGGCCGGAATTCTCTCTGGGCTGTTGGGAATTGGTTCGGGCTCCCTTAAAGTGCTCGCGATGGACAGCATGATGAAAATCCCTTTTAAGGTCAGTACAACGACCAGTAATTTTATGATCGGAGTTACTGCAGCAGCTTCTGCTGTGGTTTATCTACAACGGGGATATATGGATCCAGGGATTGCCTTTCCTGTAATTTTGGGTGTACTTTGTGGTGCGATTACCGGTTCAAAGCTTTTGAAAAAAATGAATCCCAAGACCCTTCGTATTATTTTTGCTGTGGCAATCACATTGGTCGCACTGGAGATGATCTTTAATGGTTTTCAACAAAAATTTTAAGACAACACAGTGGCTTAAGCCTTCAGCGATAGACACATAATAAAAAATTATTTGCAGATGAAACAGGTATTTTCAAAAAATTATTGGGGTGATAAGGATATTTCTCTTTTAGTGGGACAGATTTTGCGGGTTGGTGTTATCTTGGCCTCCTCCATCCTTATAATCGGTGGTATCTGGTATTTGATTGTCCATGGACAGGATACAGTACCCAACTACAGAGACTTTGTCGGCGAAGGAAACTCCAATACAACAATCAGTGGTATTATTGCGGGTGCATTCAACAAAAATATTCCCCAAATTATACAACTTGGGGTTTTATTCCTGATCTGCACACCAATTGTACGGGTAATCGGCTCCTTATTTGGCTTTGTGATCGAAAAAGATAAGCTTTATATTATTATTACATTAATTGTTTTAAGCGTTATTATAGGCAGTATATTGAGCGGAGTCAAGGGATAAGGAAGCGACCAGTCGATCTATTTATCTCTTGGCCCGCAGCCAAGTGGACTTTTCCAGTACATATTCAAAATTCTTGCGTTCGGGTTCGTTGACATAGGACACCATTTTCTCGGCAACCTTGCTGGCACCCAAACGCTCCACAGCTTTTTGTGAACGATAATTTTCAGCACCTACATGTAAATAAATCTTATCCACAAAATTAAAGGCAAAATCAAACATCATTTCCTTGACCAAAGGATTGATACCCGCCCCCCAATAAGCTCTTGCGTAGAAAGTAAAACCAACAAAAATAGACTT
The DNA here is from genome assembly GCA_031277685.1 of Sphingobacterium sp. Classification (GTDB taxonomy): domain Bacteria; phylum Bacteroidota; class Bacteroidia; order Sphingobacteriales; family Sphingobacteriaceae; genus Sphingobacterium. The sequence continues at coordinate 24,919 of JAITLV010000007.1, forward strand.
TTCAGTCTCATTCAGACCATAATACCGGGTACTTCCAATACACTCGCCTGTCGCTTTATCCAAGATGAGATAAGCTGTTTTGCTTGCTAATGCGGCATCAAAAAAGCCGCGAAAGACCTCCTCTTTCCAACGGTCTTTATTGGGGTGCTGTTCCCATATCAATGGATCTTTGGCGACTTGATAAAGTGTATCAAAATCGCTAGGATCAATCAATTTTAATACGACCTTATTATTCTCCAGTTTATTCGGTGCTACAAACTTCATTAGAACATATTTAATGTTGAACCTTTGAAAAATTTAAAATTTCAATAAAAGATACCAATTATTGATGAAACTAAGTTGAATTACGTTATCTGCTATTCAAATATTACACCAAAATGTTCAATCAGCCAATGATTAAGGCAGATTATCCACTACATGCGGAAATTACCTTTTTATTATCCAGGAACATCGGGCGAATTAAATTAATTCTATATTTAAAATTGTGTAAAATCAGCCTGTCGATTAAATTAACAACGCAAAATTTCGTATTTTACCCCCTAATGGAACAGTTCAAGGAATTTGTAAAACAACGTATCAATGTCAGTGAAGAGGAATTAAATGATATTGTATCACGTTATCATGTCAGAAAGATCAAGAAAAAGGAATACTTTTTAAGGGCTGGCGAGGTCTGTCATTACGAGGCCTATGTCGTTGGTGGTCTCTTTAAGTCATTCTATGTCACCGCCGATGGTATCGAACATATTTTGCAATTTGCCATTGAAGACTGGTGGATAGGCGATATTGCCAGTTTTAACTATCAGGAACCGGCCCTGCAAAATATCCAGGCATTGGAGGATTCTGTGGTCCTCACCCTATCGAAAAAAGATAAAGATAAACTGTACGAAGAGCATCCGATCTACGAGAAACTTTCCAGAATTATGGCTCAACGTGCACAGATAGCGTCACAACATCGTATTATATCGAGTATAGGCTTTACGGCTCAGGAACGTTACCTGGATTTTATCAAGCGATACCCTAAAATATATCCTAGGATCTCCAACATGCAACTTGCCTCCTATCTTGGCGTAACGCAAGAGTTTTTGAGTCGCTTAAAAAGACAAATTCTAAAGCCTAATAGAAATTCTTGACCTACATCAATTTTTTCTATCCAAGTTTATCCCACCTTTGCAGAAGTTTGTTCAAACAAACATTTTAAACAAACAAACGTTTGATAAATAAACAAATAGAAAATAACATGAATAGATTTTTCCAATTTTTGGCAGTAGCAGTATTAATGGTTAATGTTGCTGTGGCGCAAGTAAAATGGTCTGCTGACCCAGGACATACCAATGCAAGATTCGATATTAAACATCTTGGCATTAGTTTTATTGATGGTCAATTTACAAAAGTCGAAGGAACAGTTGAAACAGCGACCGCTACAAGTTTCAATAATGCAAAAGTAAATTTCTCCATTGATGTCAATAGCATTGATACCCGCATTGAAGCACGCGATAACCATCTGAAAACAGATGATTTCTTCGCTGCTGAAAAGTTTCCTAAAATGACTCTAAAATCAGTTACTTTCAAAAATGCCAAAGTGAAAGGTAAATACATTATGGTAGCAGATTTGACCATTCGTGACGTAACTAAAAAAGTAACTTTCGATGTTACTCAGAATGGTGGTGTTATTACCGATCCTTGGGGAAAAACACGCGCCGGCTTTACAGCAAAAACTAAAATTAACCGTCATGACTTTGGCATCAAATACAACGACAAATTACCTTCAGGTGTAGAAGCTGTAGCATCAGACGTAGACATTATTGTCAATACAGAGTTGGTATTGAACTAAGCAAAGATCTTTTTAAATTACACAAACTGAAGTGGCTATCCAAAATTTGGATAGCCACTTTTTTTACTTACGGCTATACAGCCAAAACGTTTAAAACCCTTTTAACATACCGCCATCCAAAGGAATGCTAGTTCCCGTGAGGTAGTTTGCATACTTTGAGCAGATAAAGGCGACCAGGTAGCCATACTCTTCCGGTTCCCCTAGCCGGGCTGCTGGCACCTGTTTTAACCGCAACTGAAGTGCCTCATTATAGGATACTCCCAAACGTTGTGCCTCCATATTGGTCAAGGATTGAATCCTTTCGGTATCAAATAAGCCTGTTAGTATACTATTGACCGTCACACCATCTTTCGCAACATCATCTGAGAGGGATTTGCTCCAGCTGATCAGCGCTGTCCGAATAGTATTTGACAAAACCAGATTAGATACAGGTTCTTTTACCGTCGAAGAAGATACATTGATGATACGTCCATATCCATTTGCCAACATATAAGGAAGTGCACAGGAAGTCGTATAACAGTGATTTTGAAACAATAGCTCAAAGGCATGCTGATAATCCGCCAGATTCTTATGGTCAATCGTTCCAGCCTGTGGCCCATTAGAATTATTGACCAGAATATCTACTTTATTTGATTTAAAATAATCATCTATCTTCGCTTTATAGGCTTCGTGATCATTGTAATCGACCAGAATATATTGATGTGTTTGTCCTTTTGAGGTATCCAGGCTTTCTAGCGTATGTTGCAATTTCTCTTCACTACGTGATGCCAGGGTGACTGATGCACCGCAAGACGCCAGTACTTTGGCAATTCCGGCACCGATACCGGCAGAGCTGGCACCAATGAGCGCTTTTTTTTCTATTAGATTGATTTCCATTATATTTGTTATACTATGATCCTAGATTATTCATTATAGTGAACCTAGTCATTATCCTTGGCCCTGATCATGGCGATAAATAGATAAACTGCAAAAATCCATGCGGAGCCAAGGCATATCCAGGCAAAAACCGGAATACCCAGCCATTGTGGCTCAATCCGTGCGACGATAACCATTCCCCCCAACAAGTTGAGGGACATAAACATAATTCCGATGACAATACGGTTGACACCTTTACGAAGAATGGCATTAAACGATCGGGCGCTAATCAGGCGATGGTTTAAGGTAAAATTCCCTGTTCGGAACAGACGCACTAAAGCCCGCATATCTTCTGGGAGTTTTTCGACATCCCGTGCGAAAGATTCGATTTTGTGTTTTCCTTTCTTGAAAATAGCTTCAGGCGAAAGTCGCTCCATCATAATCCTTCGTGCAAAGGGCTTGATACTTTCCATGATATTCAGATCAGGGTAAAGCTGACGGCCTATACCTTCCATCAACGAGATACCACGCATAAGCTGATAGATATATTCAGGGAAATACAAACGATTGTCACCGATGATCTTCCATAATTTGTTAAACAACAGATCGAGACTAAGATCCCCTAAGGAAACATTATCGATCATGTCAAATATTTCATATAGGGAGCGTTCAAACTGATTTCGATCAGGGATATGACTCACTACAGCCACATCTTCAATGACATCCGCCAGTCGAACAGCATCCTCGGAAATAGCAGATTGGATAAACTCTTCGAGCTGTCGCCGGTCAATTCCGAGTAATTTCCCCATGTTACCAAAGTCCAAAAAAGCAATACGTCCGTCAGGCATGACCATCATATTACCTGGGTGCGGATCGCCGTGAAAGAAACCATGGATAATCACTTGCTCGAGATACAGATTGATACCATTTTTCACTAAGGTTTCCACATCCATCCCCCGCCGTTTTATTTCCGCAACATCTGTCACCTTAAAACCGTCTAGATACTCCATACAAAGGACACGGTCAGAAGACAGATCCGGATAGACTTTAGGAACTTTGATCAGTTTGTTTCCTTTAAAATTTTTAGCAAATCTTTCGATGTTGTGTCGTTCAATGACCAGGGACATTTCCTCCTGTAGGGTCATGGCAAAAGATTCTACGATCAAAGAAAGGTTAAGGTTTTCCAAGGCGTCATTATACATGGTCAGGATCTTGGCGATATCACGCATAAGCGCGAGATCAACACGCATGACTTCATCTATACCAGGCCGGCGCACTTTTAAAACGACTGCTGTTCCATCTGTCAGTGTCGCCCGATAGACCTGGGCAATCGAAGCTGCAGCGAAAGGCTCCAGTTCGACAGATTGAAACTGTTCGTTGACCTCAATACCGAGTTCTTCGGCGAGATAAGTTTGTATATCGACTTCAAAGGGCGGCACATTGTCCTCAAGTCGTTTGAGTTCCTCAACAAGATCTTTTGGGAGCAGCCCTTCACGGGTGGAAGCTGATTGCCCCAACTTGATGAAGGCCGGCCCCAGCTCTTCCAATGCCATCCTAATCCGGGTATACACACTGATCTTGTCGACATCAATATTACGTTCTAAGCTCGCCCTTGCCCCTTTCCAGGGCAATCGCGCAATGGCATCTTTAAAACCATATTTTGCCAATATGCTTAAAATTTGGGAACTGCGCTGTAGCTTCTTCGTCGGATTGTAGATCATGCACAAGAATTTTCAAAAACAAGATACGAAATATCCATATCCAAAAAACACAAACATTGATGAAAATGGTCTGAATATTCCATATGACTGTCAAAAAAAACGTGTAAAGTTTTATTTTATTCCGCTTCCATCTGATCTAAATTTTCCTTAATCTGTTTGACATAATCACCATAATAGGCGCGGATCATAATTTCAGTAATCACGACAATAATCACAATGGAGAAAATCGCCGATAGAATCATCCATAGAATAAAATTAGGATCTTGCTGTAGCGTGTCTTTGAAATGATATAATTTCTCAAACCAAGCGACCGCCCTATTTTGGCCAATCATAATGAGGTAAAGGAATAAACCTTGCGGAATCATCACATAGGCAACGATGCGGTAGGTCTCGACGGCATATTTAAGGTCATAATAGAGCTTAAGGAGATGTTCACGGGATGCAAGCAGATCAATTTGCTTGGCACTCTTGATCAGGTAATAGAACCTACGGTAATACAACAGGCTAGACAGGGAAATCTGTACAATAAAAAAGTAATAAGCGAAAGCCGCATACCCGGAGATTTTATAGATAGGCAGTATGGGTACAGCAATCAGGAAAAACATGCAGACCAGCCAAGAAATAAATTCCCGTTTGATATTACGTCTCAGCTTGGCCATGATGTTGCCAACTTCCTTATAGTGTTTAAGATTTGGATTTTGTAGATCCTCATCTGTAGGCTGTTCCTGCCAAGATTTTTTTAATTCATCAAAATTCATAATTATATTTTTTAATGATTTGTTGAATCCGCTCTTTGGTACGGTTTAATTTCACCCGTGCATTCACTTCAGATATCCCCAAATGCGTGGCTATTTCACGATGGCTCTGCCCTTCCAGGAATAAAAAGATCAGTGCTTTCTCTACCGCGTTTAATTCCTGTACGGCCTGATAGAATATTTTTAGCTGCTCATCTTTATCCGGATTATAGGACTCCTCCGGAAAATCATGACGTTCTTCCAGGCTATCGTAAACCCGATGTTTCTTCTCTTTCTTTAAAAATACCATTGCGGTATTTAATGCTACCCGGTACATCCAGGTTGAAAATTTACTTTGCCGCTTAAATGTTGTGTAAGACTTCCAAAGCTGATAGACAATTTCCTGATAGAGATCCTGCCGTCCCTCATGATCGTCCATATACATACGGCTCACCTTGACGATAATTCCTTTATTTTCGTCAATCAACTGAAGAAATTCTGTTTCCAAATGGGCCACCTAGTAAATTTTCTTTAAAGATCTATTCAGGTAATAAGTATAGCAAACAAACAAAGTGTTACAGCTTAACTTAAAAATATGTAAATTGTTCATAAAAAGGAGGCAAATCAGGATAATAATTATGGAAAATATATTTTATGAAGGCCAGGTTATCTGGGCGCAAATCGATGCCAATAGACATATGCGCCATTCCGCCTATGCAGATATCTGCGCACAGGCACGGAGCAATATGTTAAACAAAATGGGGTTTTCTTTGAGTAAGTTCGCCGAATTCCAGATCGGACCGATCCTATTTCGAGAAGAATTGATCTATTCCAAGGAAGTTCATCTTGACGAATATGTACAAGTCAAGGTAGAACTGACCAAATACAATAAAACCAACAGCCGGTTTTCCTTTGTACATCAGGTCTATCGCAAGGACGGCACACTGTGCTGCACGGTAAATGTCGACGGCGCCTGGCTTGATTTAAAGTTGCGAAAATTGACCAAATTGCCCGAAGAAATGGAACCCTATCTGGCCAAGATTCCTCGTGCAGCCGGATATGAAGAAACTGAATAAAAAAAATCCCACGGAATACATTGTATTCCGTGGGATTAAAACATAAACTAAACCTAAAAACTATTTTATGAAGCATCTACTGACCTCAGTCCATGATGCGCTTGTTGTGTGGTCGCTGTAATTATTTTACTTCGATCAAACGTTTTGCAATAATTGCATCTTCTTTCTTTCCAACAGTTAAAATCAATATTCCACCTTCATACGCTGCTTCGATATTGCTATAATCAACTGTCTCAGGCAAGGTAAATGACCTAGAAAATGAACTATAATTGAATTCCTTTTTGCTGTATAATTTTTCTTCACTTACTTGCTCTTCTTTTTTCTCTGCAGAAATGGTAATCAGATTTTTATCCACATTGATTTTAAAATCTGCTTTGTCCAATCCTGGCGCAGCCATTTCAATCTTAAATGATTTCTCAGACTCTGAGATGTTCACCGCTGGAACACGTGAGACCAAACGATCTGAAATAAAATTGTCATTGAATAGATTATCAAATACGGTATTCACAAATGGGTTTACTGCATCTGTATTTAAACTTTTTGTAGGGAATTTAATTAATGCCATTTTTTGTCCTCCTAATTTTTTTTATTTTTTTGTTAAGCTTTATTTTCTAATTCTTTTATAGGGGATATTCAATTCACGTACCAGCCGCAAAACAACGACATAGTGTCATTAAAAAATAATTCAAGATGTCATTTTGGCGCAATTCAATCAAAAAAACTCACAAAAGAGTCTTAATTTGTCACTGCCAGGAAACAAGATGATCGCTATCCGATACAACATTAACGCCTGCGGGGGCAGACTGTTTTGGGATGGGTCTAATTTTACAAAACATTAACTTTTTGTCGCTTCTTCCTGCTACCTTGCTTTTTCCTCCAGTGAGGTAATCAGCAAAAACTTAACGGCATCGTAGATGTAATCTTTGGCTTCGGCATAGGAAACAGCATAAATCCGTGATACGAGTGTATCATATTGAGGGAAGGGTTCAAATAACTTATCATAATAAGCATCCAGCTGCGCATGAGTAGGTAATTCAAATGCCAACCGGAGCTGAAATCGCCGGATAATTGCGGTGTCCAATATTTCAGGATGATTGGTAGCGGCAATCAGTACGGCTTCGGCAGGAAAATAGTCAATTAATTGAATAATTGTGTTCACAAGACGGCGCATCTCCCCTACATCTTTTTCTTCACTGATCCGAGCCTTCCCGATCTGATCAAATTCATCCAGAAACAAAACAGCTTTTTCACGTCCTGCCTTATCAAAGACCTGTTTGATATGTTGTGAAGTTTCACCGATACGGGACGAGATCAGATTGCTTAAATTCAATACATAGATTGGCTTCTCGAGCGCTGTCGCAAGTGCCTTGGCTGTCGTTGTTTTTCCACAACCAGAATACCCATGTAGCAAGATCTTATTACTTACAGGCAGACCATACTGGGAAAGTTCTTGAATATAGCGATGTTCCTTAATTAGTTGTTGAAGCTTCTGTCGGCTGTCTTCCGCTAAAAAAACATCATCCAACGCTATTTTCTCTTTATCGGCAATAACAAGATCGTAAATATTCATCTTTTCAATTTGATTCAATGATACAATGGACGAGCAAAATTACGCATGTATTTCAAGCTTTTGCTAGTCCAGTTTGAAAATTAATCTTTCCTGTATTTAAGACCAACCTGCGAAGAGGACAAATCTCCACCGAAAGGCGGATTTGATTTACGAATGACAACCTCGATTATTTCAGCATGGCTCACCGCCTCCCGGATCTGCTCCAGTATTTCCGCAGCCGCAGATTCCAGCAGTTTTCGCTTGGGCCGCATCACCCTGGCCGTAATTTGATATAGTTCTTCGTAATTTAGCGTATTGCGTAAATCTTCAGTTTCTGTATTATGAAAGGGGAAACACACATCGATCGACACAAAAAATTCATTACCAAGAACCTGTTCCTCTTCGTAATACCCTATTGGCGCATAAAACCGCGCCTCCTTCAATGAAACTGTCTGTAAAATGGTTGCCATGCACAAACCTAAGCAAATTGTTCCAAATCGGAAAACTAACATTCGTCATGAATGCAATAGTGCGAAGTTCAGTTCAGGAATCCATAACCATATCCTATCCAACACCTCCAATTCTAAAATTAATAATTGTATATAAAAACAAATTTTCCTAAGTTTAACTATACCAAAACCCCAACAGATGAACTTTTCTTTAGCTTCAGCATTGACACTAACGGCTCTATGTGGCGCCATCACAGTACATGCGCAAACAAATATGAAACCCAGCGACACAGAATATTATAGTCCTGTTCCCCCGACCATAACACTCCATAGCGGAATCCCTAGCGATGCCATTGTTCTCTTTGACGGCAAAGACCTCAGCAAATGGAAGAGTGAAAAAGGAAAAGCAAACTGGACCGTCGTGAACAATTCCCTTGAGGTCAAACCAGGGAGTGGAAACATTGAAACAGCTGAGCATTTTAGTGACTTTCAGCTTCATATTGAATGGAAAAGCCCGGAGCTGATCAAAGGCGAAGGACAAGGACGAGGCAATAGTGGTATTTTCCTGCAAGGCCTCTATGAAATCCAAGTCTTGGACAATAACAACAATCCAACTTATGTCAATGGTGGCGCAGGTAGCCTGTACAAACAGCGTCCGCCTCTGGCGCAGGTCATCGCACCCGACAAATGGCATGTGTATGACATCATTTATAAAGCGCCGCAATTTAACAAAGATGGCTTATTGCTCAGCAAAGGTACGGTCACGGTCCTACACAATGGAATAGTCGTCCAAAACAACACCCAGATTGATGGTACGACAGAATACATCGGACTCCCGAAACAAGTGAGCCATGGCCCAGGCCCTATCGTTCTACAAGATCATGGTGATCTCGTTCAGTTCAGAAATATCTGGCTCCGCAAATTATAGTTTCGCGTAACAATTTCAGTTAGAGAAGCAACAATTCTGTACTAGGTTTTATAGGGCTATTTCCCTAATTTAGCCCTATAAAATTTAAAAACAAACGCCTTCATCAGGATAAAAACACCTGTGAATGGCCCAACATCATTAAAAATAAATTATTCTAATGAAAAGAATTGCGCTATTCTTCTTGTTGGCAAGTGGCTTAACCAGTCATGCCCAACGAAACCTTAATTTGGAGGAGACGGTATTTGGACCACGCACCTATGCACCAACATCAATTACTGCCGCTTCCTGGATACCGAAATCAACTAGCCTTTCCTACCTCGATAAATCGTATCAAAATCTGCTCTTTAAAAGCGCAGCAAACAACTGGACTGAAACGAGCCTTGTATCAAAAACAGAACTCGAAACAGCGCTAAAGGCGGCAATTCCAAACGAATCGTTTAATTTGCGCATGTTTCCTTATGACTACAAATGGCGTGATGGCAACACACTATTACTCCAGGTAGAGGGAAAAGACAAAACATACACGGTAGCCTACAACGTCAAATCCAAAAGTCTTGAAAGTTTTATCGGCAATGACAGTCAGGGTGCCAACCGCGAACTGAGTACAGATTTCTCCAAAACGGCTTATCTGGTTGACAACAATATTGCCATCGTTGACAAAAATGGAAAAGTAACAGCGGTAACCAATGATACGGACAAAGGGATTGTCAATGGCAGCGACTACACACACCGCCAGGAATTCGGCATAAAAAAAGGGATGTGGTGGAATGCCCAAAACGACAAATTACTTTATTACCGTAAAAATGAGACGATGGTCGCCAACTATCCCCTCCCGCAGTGGAGTCCCAAAGTTGCCGAGATCAAATGGATAAAATACCCCATGACAGGGCAAAAATCCGAAGAAGTAACCCTCGTTGTTTACAACACAACAACAGCACAAAAGGTAACCTTACAGACTGGAGATCATAGCGAACAGTATTTAACCAGCGTGACGTGGGATCCTACGGGCCAATTTATCTATGTAGGTGTACTTAACCGGGATCAAAATGATCTAAAATTTAATAAGTACAATGCAGAAACCGGTGCATTAGTTAAAACACTGTTTGAGGAGACGGCCACAACTTGGGTAGAGCCCGAAAATCCACTAACATTCTTACCAAACAAACCTGATCAATTTCTTTATCAATCCGACAAAGATGGCTATAACCAGCTTTATCTTTACAACACCGAAGGGAAACTCATCAAGAAGTTAGGTTATCAGGATATCGTATTGGAAAATCTACAGGACTTCTCTGCTGACGGAAATAAGGTAAGCTACATCGGGGTCACTAACAATGGTATGGATCGCCAATTATTTGAGGTAGAGCTTAAATCTGGAAAAACAGTCCAATTGACCAATGAATCAGGCATACACCAGGCATCGCTGAGCGATGACGGAAAGTATGTATACGACCAATATAGCGACCTAAAAACACCGAATGTGATCCAGGTCAAAGAAGTCAAGTCCAGCAAGGGAACAGTTCTGGTCAAAGCCGAAAATCCATTCAACGGAAAAATCAATAATCCAAAAATAGAATTTGTACAGCTGAGTTCTGCTGATGGGAAATATCCATTGACTGGCCGTATTATCTATCCAAATGATTTTGACCCCGCAAAAAAATATCCTGTCATGTATTACCTATACGGAGGCTCCCATTCGCAATTGGTTTCCAACAAATGGCTGGGTGGCGCAGGCTACTTTGACCTTTATATGGCTCAACAGGGATATATCGTATTTACCATGGATAATCGTGGCACCAACTACCGTGGCCGGGATTTTTATACAGCAACCCACCGCAAACTTGGGCAAAATGAAATGGCTGACCAGTTAAAGGGCATTGAATTCCTGAAATCAAAATCCTTTGTTGATCAACAACGCATGGGTATCTTCGGCTGGAGTTTTGGTGGATTTATGACAACTTCATTTATGTTGCATCATAACGACATTTTTAAAGCCGCAGTTGCAGGCGGGCCAGTTATTGACTGGAAGTTTTATGAAGTGATGTATGGGGAACGCTATATGGACACCCCTCAGGATAACCCTGAAGGATACAAACTAACATCTTTGCTGAATAAAGCGGATCAACTGAAAGGAAGATTATTGATCATTCACGGTGCCCAGGATCCAGTGGTTGTACAACAAAACAGTATGGAATTTTTGGAAGCCTGCATTAAAGCGGGAAAACAGGTTGATTATTTCTTGTACCCTACCCATGAGCATAACGTAATGGGTAAGGACCGCATCCATATGTATGAGAAAATTGCAGATTATTTTAATCAGCATCTCAAAAAGTAAGCGACAATACGCATAGATACAAAAGGCACCATTCTTTCGATTGGTGCCTTTTGTATTTTTTGAGGGCAATGTTTATCTTTAGTTAACGTTAGGTCCGATCCGCACCAATACGTCAGACATACAGTATTGTAAATTTGAAAAAACAGATCCCTTTTGCACTGATTCTGCTACGTCTTTTTTTAGGACTCTTGCTTTGTGCTTTCTACTGGCTTAAAATTGATTATTTTAAGTACTATGCCATTGCTTTTCTTGTTATCGGTCTATTAAGTGATATCTTCGATGGTATTATCGCCCGAAAACTTAAGGTTTCAACACCGATGTTACGACGATGGGATTCCAGTGTTGATCTGATCTTTTTTATCTGCATCACGTTGGCGACCTACCTAAGCTGCCCGCTATTTTTCAGGGATCATGCAATATTGATATCTGTTTTACTTGGAACAGAGGCATTGACTTATATCGTTAGCTTTGCAAAATTCAAAAAAGAAATTGCGACCCATTCCATTGGCGCCAAAGTGTGGACCTTGTTCTTATTTGCATTGCTGGTTGAACTTCTGTTACATTATCATTCCACCTTTTTATTCCAGATAACCATCTGGCTAGGCGTCATCACCCGCCTGGAAATTATTGCGATTACCCTTATTCTAAGAGACTGGTCAAACGACATTCCTAGTGTCTACCATGCAATCCAGCTACGCAGAGGGAAAGCTATCCGTAAAAACAAACTGTTCAATGGCTAATGAGGATATTGTTCCAATCCTTCAGAAAGACTATACAAGGTCCAATGCTTTTTCTTAATAGCTTCTGATTCTGTCTGGAGCAACTTTATAAAATCCCGCACACCCAGCTCTTCATTTCCGTTTCCATGAATCAACACAATACTACCGTTATGGGCCCGCTGGCCTTTTGCCAGCCATGCATCAGAACCGACAGCAATCAAGCCATAAGACAATAACTTTTCGATAACCGCACGATCTGAGACCAGACCAGGACAGCGGAAGAAGACAGATGGTATCATCCCATTCTTCAGCATTAATTTTTCATTGGCTAAAATCTCATAATTCAGATTTGTTCCCGGCGACAGCAGAAAATTGGACACCAATGGCGTATTGTTAAAAACATGATCATAACTATGGTTAACCCAAGTGAACTTTACCCCCTTTTTCGTTAAAGACTTCAACCATTCCAGATCAGCAGGATGATTTAACATCCATTTTCCCGATACAGAAACTGCTACCGGCAATCTGCTGTCCAGTCCCTTAAACGCCGATAGCAAATCCTCAAAAATATCTTTATCCAAAGGTTTATGTGAAGGACATAAATCAATCGTTAAATTTATCCCAGCTTCTTTTGGCAGGCTAAAATTCAGCCCCGCATCCTGAAGATTATTTTCTGTTTCCCGAACAATGGAAAAGCAGCGTTCATATACAGAACCAATTAAGCTCTTTGTCACCTGTATAGAATCTCTGTTATACACATGCAAAACCTTATCTGCCATAACACTGGTCTCCAAGGTAGTAGGATCTACGGTTAAATAGTATTTGTTAGCCTTCATCCTAAAACTTCGTATTCCGATCAAGGGTTTACCATTTCCCTGCAGGGCAACCCATTCCCGTTGATAGTTTTCCAGATCCACATAAGCAATCTGTCCAAAAGAAAGTCCGGCGTAAGCAAGAGACACAAGGATGAACAAAAGCTGTTTCATCGTTAATTCCCACTGGTTCTTTTAGATTGCAAATTTGTTGGCCAGGCCATTTGCCGCCCCGCTTTATCCACAGGCAATACAATTTTGTCCCGGGATACCAATTCAGGTTCCTCACAGGCCAGATAAGTTAACACGGCAACAATAATGGCATTTTGTTTTACTTCATCGAAGACAATTTTATCATAGGTATCCCGATTCGTGTGCCAGGTTACCTTCCCATAATCCCAGGAAGTAGAAGAGAGACCAAAGGCCGGAATGCCTCTTTGCACAAAGGAAGAATGATCACTTCCTCCGGTCCCCGGCATTCCTGGAAAACTGGTCTGAATCTCACTACGAAATTCTTCAGGCAGATACTGCAACCAACGACCGATATATTCATACGCTTTTTCAAAACCGCTTCCGGCGATACGCACAATGCGTCCTGTTCCATTATCCTGGTTCCATACTACCTGAATATTTTTGGCTATTTCCGGATGATCTTCCACAAAAGCCGAAGAACCATTCAAGCCCTGTTCCTCGCTTCCCCAATTCCCCACCAGGATCGTCCTTTTATTCTCGGGATATACTTTTCGCAAAATACGAACAGCTTCCATCATCGTGATCACACCTGTCGCATTATCTGTAGCACCTGAAGCACCATCCCATGAATCTAAGTGCGCAGATAACACCACATATTCATTGGGTTTTTCTTTTCCTTTGATTTCGGCAATACTATTATACGTCTTACGAATACCGAGTTCCTTGGAATTACCCTGCAGGAGTACCCGTGGTTTGACGCCACGCTCGGCCATACGGTAAAGAAGGCTATAATCCTCCAGTCCAACATTAAACACAGGGATTTGCTTGGATTTCGCATCAAAAATCCGGGTAATACCCGGCAATTCGGTCCAATAAGAGTCGATTACCCCTAGCGCTCCAGCCGTTTCCAAGGCTAATGGCAATGTACGCCGGGTACTTCCCGTATAGGACATACTAAGGTCCCACTGTTTGAGCTGCTCACTTTTTAGCGACTGATATTTTTCATACCCCTTGACCGAGGCAGATTCCTTCCAGTTCGCATCCGAACGGCCTGAGATGGGATTCATCCCAATCAAGACAATTTTACCCTTTACCGTCTTTAACCAGGATTGAAAATCAGTTTGCGAACGAAATAGTGGCATGGTGACAACTTCCGCTTCTACCCCCTTTTCCTTTGTCATCGGGCTAAAAGCCAATTGGGTCCCCTCTAATGATTTGATCCGCGGGAAAGTCATCGTCACCTGCGAGGTACCTCTGTCCCAGGAACGCCATTCCCCATAAGGTTCATTGCGCGCCGCTGCACCAATTGTCGTATACTGCTTGACGACCCAGTCATGAGCCTGCTGCATCTGCGGACTCCCCACCAAACGGGGACCGATCATATCAACAAGTTCAAAAGCATAATTTTCAAGCTGGGAGTTTGTCTGCGCCTCCTGGACAATGGCCGCTACGACAGACTCTTTATTTTGCGCAAATACCGCTGCACTACTCAATAGCATACATGCCAGCCCCAAAGACTTCAAACTCTTCTGTTTAGTATATATCTTCATTCGTAATTCAATTTAGTTCATCATTTTGTAGGTTTGGCAAGATTGGTTTTTCCTGAAAATTACTAAAGATATTTCATAAAACATATTCATTTTTATTGCGATTACTAATTTGAACGCTCTCCGATCAAGTCTAAATCCCTTTAAATAATAGACTCCCCTTCGACACCATACAAAAAAGCCCAAGGAGAATCCTTAGGCTTTTACAACATTTATATCAGGTTGGTTGATTATCTACACAGCTTCCACCTTAGACTTTTCGTAACTCTCTTGGTGCACAGAGGCTACAGCTCTTCCAGACGGATCATTCAGATTTTGGAAAGAAGCATCCCACGCCAGAGCTTCCGGTGTACTGCAAGCGACAGATTTTACAGAGGGAACAGTCTGTGCTGCTGCGGAGGAAGGGAAATGTGACTCAAAGATCGTCCGATACAAGAACTCTTCTTTATTTTTCGGGGTGTTGATTGGGAAACGTTCCGCTGCTGCTGCAAATTCCTGATCCGAAACCTTGCTTTCTGCCTGCGCTTTTAAGGTATCGATCCAACTGTAGCCAACACCATCGGAGAACTGCTCTTTCTGGCGCCATGCGATACTTTCGGGAAGATAATCTTCGAAAGCCTTACGGACGACCCATTTTTCCATCCGGCCCTCACGGATCATTTTATCCGCAGGGTTGATACGCATGGCAATATCCATAAATTCTTTATCCAGAAAAGGTACACGCCCCTCAACACCCCAAGCTGCCAGTGATTTATTTGCCCGTAGACAATCGTACAAATACAGTTTTTTCAATTTACGAACTGTTTCTTCATGAAACTCCTGTGCATTTGGCGCCTTATGAAAATACAGATAACCACCAAAAAGTTCATCGGAACCTTCTCCTGATAGCACCATTTTGATACCCATGGATTTGATGACACGCGCCAATAAGTACATGGGAGTCGACGCGCGAACAGTCGTCACATCGTAGGTCTCCAGGTGGTAAATAACATCACGAATAGCATCGAGCCCCTCCTGAATGGTAAAGTTGATCTCATGATGAATTGTTCCGATATGATCCGCAGCTTTTTGTGCTGCGATTAAGTCAGGAGCACCTTTCAAACCCACAGCAAAAGAATGCAACTGTGGATACCATGCCTCTTCTTTGTCATCCGTTTCAATACGTTTGGATGCAAACTTTTTAGTTACCGCCGCTATAACCGAAGAGTCAAGCCCTCCTGAAAGCAATACACCATAAGGTACATCCGACATCAGTTGACGATGCACAGCGTCTTCCAACGCTTTACGCAACAGGGTGATATCGGTACCATTATCCTTAACTGTATCATAACTTTCCCAGTCACGTTGATACCAACGTTGCGGGGCTGTCCCCTCTTTGCTATATAAATAATGCCCGGGAGGAAATTGTTCGATCGTTGTACAGAAACCTTCCAATGATTTTAATTCCGAAGCGACAAACAATTGTCCCGCTGTATCTTTTCCGTAATACAATGGAATAATTCCCATGTGATCACGTGCAACAAAAAATGAGTCATCACGTGAATCATAGAGCGCAAAACCAAAGATACCATTCAACTCATCAACAAACGATGGGCCCTTAGCCAAATAAAGCGCCAATATTACTTCAGAATCGCTTTGTGTAGCAAACTCATAACCTGGCAGGCTATTTCTTAATTCATGGTGGTTATAAATTTCGCCATTCACAGCCAATACGACTTTGCCATCCGGACTATACAAAGGTTGACTACCCGATTTCGGATCAACAATAGCTAATCGTTCATGAGCTAATAAAGCTTTCTCACCTGTGAATATACCAGACCAATCTGGACCACGATGGCGAATACGTTTTGACATTTCCAATACTTGGGATCTCAATGAGTCTGCAGATTGCTTTAATTCAAAAGCGCCAATAATTCCACACATATTATGAAAATTTTAAATATTTCGTTTTTACATTATGTTATTGACACAAAGTAAAACAATTAAAAATTAAATTCATAATAATTTTTAATTTTCATTATGTTTTTATCAAAAAATCCAATTTAAACAAATAAAATTAGCAACAAAACATCTATTTGTTTACAATAATCACACAGCATATTCATATTACATTTGGAGATTTATCATTAAATTCACTCAGTAATCAAATTAAACCAAGGACATGGATCTAATAGGAACTTTTTACAGTGATCTCGCACTTACGCCTGATGAACTGAATTCCATAAAAGAGAAACACGAGGCTATTACGATAAAAAAAGGTGATTTTATATTAAGTAAAGGACAGGTTTCCAATGCCTATTATTTAATAGAATACGGTCTCACCCGATCTTTTTTACATGACTATGAGGGAAACGAGGTGACCATAGGATTTTGCAGCGACAACGATGTGGTCATCGAAGTTGCATCTTTTTTCCAGCGTACCCCAACCGTAGAAAATATTCAGGCGCTTACAGAAACAAAGCTCTGGAAAATTCGGTTTGAAGATCATCAGGAACTGTTTCACCGTATTCCCGAATTTAGGGAATGGGGACGTTCGTGGATGGCGATGGAATTGGTTCACAGCAAAAATAGAGCAATTGCCATGATCACTGAACCTGCCACAAGCCGATACCTTCGTCTCATCAAAGAAAAGCCCATCCTGATCCAGCAGGCTCCATTAAAACACATTGCTTCTTACCTGGGCATTACAGACACCTCTCTGAGCCGCATACGCAAAGAAATTGTTCACGGCAATTAAAGTTTTTCCCACCAACGAAAGCATATTTTCAAATCTTGCCTTAGGGCAAGATTTTCATCATAATTTCAGCTTAATTTTATTCTCAGTTCCATCAGATAGTTCACCTAATTACTATGCTTTGGAAAAAATGAGAAAATAACGAATAACGTGAATCTTTTAACGTCGTCAAAGACGAAAGATTAACGTCAAAAGAATAATCAATATATTCAAAAATTAGAAATCATGGCAAAATTACACGCTTATTTAAATTTCAATGGTAACTGTGAAGAGGCTTTCGTGTTTTATGAAAAAGTTTTTAAAACAAAAAATCCAGGATTCATGCGTTATGGCGATATCCCAGCAGATCCACAAATGCCACCAATTCCAGATGAGGCTAAAAACAAAATCTGCCATACAGCAATTTCGATCAATGGCGAGAGCATGCTCATGGGAGCTGATGTTATTCCGGCCTTTGGCCAGCAATACGTACAGGGCAACAATACCTATGTGATGCTCATGTGCGATCATGCTGATGAGGCTAAAACACTATATGAGGCATTAAGTGTTAACGCACAAGTTGTAGAAATGCCTTTAGGAGAAACGTTTTTTGCGGAACTATACAGTTCATTCCAAGATCAGTTCGGCATCTGCTGGATGGTCTATTTTGGTGGTAACAAAGACGAAAATTGCGAAAATAAAGGCTAAGAAAGATTTACTGATCCTCTTCATTAAACATAAATGGGCTTCCTGTGAAGCCCATTTATGTTTAATGAAGACAATACTCAACTTTTCTAAATGATTGTTGATCCTTGTTATATCAACGTGATTATCTTAGTCCTAATTTACTTAGCAGTCAATACATCGGCATCAAAAGCAACTCCATTCCAGCCATTTGCCATAAATTGTCGAATATTCTGATGACCCTCGCCTATAGGATTTTCTAACACATTTTGATAATGCTCTGCAAACAAACCCAGGGTATCTTGCTGTGAAAGATCATTTAGCTTAGCAAAATACAATACTTTCGCGCTACCCTGATTTTCACTGGCTAAATTTTTCAGGTTTCCATTTTGAAAAGAAGTCGGACTGTAATGATATTGTTCAGCAATATGATCCAACACTTCCTGAAACTGAAGTTCACTTGTTTTTGATTTCGTTATTAATTCTTCTCTTGTCATCAGCTTATTTCTATAGTTTTTTTATTTTACATTCTCTTTTAACACCTGTATAATCTTTCGTTTCCGCTAAATTTTTAGATAATTCCATGGAGCGAACCACCTTTTGCGCCTAACTGATCAACCCGTTTTTCAATAGCGTCGTCTTTGATCAAGGCCGGTGCGTGATGAGGCTTGGTGCGGGCATCAATAATAATTGGCCCCTCGCACCCCCAATGTTTAAAGGATGTGAAACTCTTGATACCATGAATATCAAATGCGGGATTACTTCTGGTAAAGGTTGTCCAAACAAAATTATTGACATTCTCGGCAGTAAAACCCGCATCATCACAGAGCACCAATAAAGGAAAACCTTCCCAAACCAGCCCTTCAGCCGCATGGCACCATTCTTGGATCAATGCAGCTTCATCCACATAAGTCGTAAAGGATTTGCCATCTATCGCCAATACACCAGGAATTACAACCTTCGCACGGTTGAAGGGTCTTGGCAGATCAAAATTTGCAGGCAGTTCTCGCGCAAGTTCTCTTTTTTTCGTCCCAGCAGCAGCAAATACCACCTTTGAACCCGCATTTAACCCATCGCCCGAATAGTCCAACGTATCTATCGTCGTATTGGTCTGGAAATGAAGATCACGTGTTGGGTCTATCCGTTCAAGTATATGACCGAAGAATTCCGGAATATCATAGATATCCAATCCGGGATTATCCTCATGTGCAGCGATAAAAAGATATTTAGCCAGGCTCAATTGATTTTTTCCGAGAATCTGATTAGCAATGGTCAGAATCTCCTGTGGACGATCTACTTGTTGATAAGGTGTATAACGTTCTGATCCTATTGCAAACAATAATGGATGCACTCCTGCAGCATCAACGGCATTGACAGCATGCAATCCGGAGATTTCCTGCGGAATCGCGGCTCCAGTGATTTCATGAATAAGTGCTCCAAAACTTGTATCCTCCTGTGGTGGCCGCCCCACCACCGTAAACGACCAAATAGGGTCTTTTTTATGATACACATTGTGCACCTTCATTAAGGGAAATGGATGCGTGAGACTATAATAGCCGATATGATCTCCAAAAGGCCCCTCAGGCTTATTCTCATTGGGATATACCGTACCTGTGATCACAAAATCAGCATCTGCCGAAATACAGAATCCCTCCTGATCGTAGAAATAACGGAAGCGTCGATTCCCTAAGGCTCCCGCAAAAATCATTTCAGAAAGACCTTCTGGTAAAGGCATAACTGCAGATAAAGGATGAGCTGGCGGGCCGCCGACAAAAATACTCACCTTGAGTGGAACCCCCAGTTCATTTGCTTTTGTTTGGTGAATACCAATTCCACGGTGCAGCTGATAGTGTAAACCTATTTCTTTATCCGGGATATAATCGTTACCGGAAAGCTGAATCCGATACATTCCAAGATTGGCATGCATAATACCCGGTTTATTTACATCTTCCGTATATACTTGCGGCATGGTCACGAAAGCACCACCATCCATTGGCCAATTAACAATTTGAGGAAGCTTGCTGATACTAGTTTTACCATGCAGGATCGGAGCGCCTGCTTTTTTCTTCCAGGGCAAGGCTCCGAGTGCCGTCATAGAAGAACCGATATATTGAAATGGAT
Source organism: Sphingobacterium sp. (assembly GCA_031277685.1). Classification (GTDB taxonomy): domain Bacteria; phylum Bacteroidota; class Bacteroidia; order Sphingobacteriales; family Sphingobacteriaceae; genus Sphingobacterium. The sequence continues at coordinate 45,185 of JAITLV010000007.1, forward strand.
TTTTAAGCACAGCGCCGGGGTTCATTTTGACATCCACCAGTTTTTTCAGATGGTCCAAGGAATCCCGGAACATAAACTTCGAGCGATCCAATGTTCCAAATAGATTGGATACAGCAGGAAATTCCGAACCTTTGATACGCTCAAAATACAATGCAGGCCCAGCCACATCAAACACCCGCATATGAATTGCAGCCATTTCCAGATAAGGGTCAACCTCCTCTTTAATCCGGATTAAATGTCCATGTTTTTCAAGATCCGCAACACATGCTTCTAAACTATTGTATCCCATATATTAAATCTGTATCAACGCGTTAATCCACAAATTTAACAGAATAATTCAGAAGTAAATAATTATTCATGCCTGTTTATCTCGATTGGATTCAAACAGGCATCCCATTTATTTTATGCATTCTCAAGAAAAAAAAATTGACATCCACTAGCAGAAAAGTAGAAAAAAATAGCAATAATTTTTAAGGTCAATAAAATCAGGTGTCCAAACTGACATAGGCTTTCAATGGTGTAAATTCGAAGGGTTGCACTTTCTGCCAAGTTGAGTTATCTACATTTTTCTCATAATAGAGCACCCGTCTAAATTCATCTATATCTTCTTTGTTGATATCGTTGAACCTGCTCAGCAGCAATTTTGCAAAAAACTTGTTCACGCCGATCTCCCGTTTCTGTGTACTGGAGGTCGCGCTGAGAAATTGATAAAACAAGTTTCTAAAAGTCACCTCTTCATGCCCACCGAGGTAAATGACCTCAGAGATAAAATTACTTTCCCAGGGCATTTCCCTGAGCCATCGGTAAACATCCAACAAAGGCAAGGGGTGAAACTTCAAGGAGGCAACCCAGTTCCAATAGAATATCGTCTGGCGCTTGGCCAATTTATTAAAAATTCTATTGAGGACACTTTCCTTCCCAATAACACTACTTTTGACTACAATGGTATACTGCACACGTAAGGCTTCCAACAGGTTACGGACAGGTTCCAAAAAATGCTCATCCATCAATCGCGCTACATAAATCACACGATTATTGCCAGCACGCCGACAGATTTCAATAAAATTACGCAAGCCCAGCAGCTCCAATTGTAGCTGAATATCGTTATCCAGGGATGGAACTTGTGTAAAATAAATCCCAAAGTTCAGATCACTGATCTGAAAATGGTCATAAGCAGGTCCTTTCCGCAAGAGATCAAGTTCAAAAAGCTTTGCCGTCACTTTCTCTTTCACAATTTTATTAAAAATGGATAGGTTTCGTACCAAACCCGTAACATCAAAATCTTTCGTCTGTAAATAGCATGACGCCCGTCGTCCTAAATAAGTATTTAGCCCACTGATTAAAACCTTTTTCATTCTTTAAATTATTTCTGAGCACTCGCTTTCATGGCATAAATAAGTTGGTCACAACTGTTTGTTAATGCATTATTATTATTTGTCTTTTCAAGGTCGTTATACCACCTTTGATCATGCAATGAGCAACCAAACTATACAGCCGTTTTTATACTTAACTGTCCTCATAGATTACTTGAGCTCACCATGGTTTTGTCTTCAAATACACTGACTAACTAATATCATAATTCCCTGATTTTAGAACAGAGAAACTTCAAATAAGTTTAACACTATTTTTATTTTTCTATCGAAATACTTTATTTTTTTTGATAAACAAATGATCTTAGGTCAATTAGGCTATTTTCATTTATTGATTTAAGCCAAATGATACCGCGATCAGGAATTTATTAGACAATGTAATTTTACCAAAAACCACTTCTTTGTCCTTTTTATGTCAATTCATGCCCAAATATTTTCACAAACACAATATCCTTATATATTTGTAAATCTTCTGAAAATAGGCTGCACTAAAAAGTATTTATCTTCACCTCTATGGACAAAAGGGCTACAATGATCTGGTTTAGAA
>JAITLV010000062.1 GCA_031277685.1 Sphingobacterium sp.
AGTGATTCTGCTGTTTGGAATGATAATTTTCTTTCAGAAGCGAGCCGGGCCATCAATTCGCCACGTATTCAGGTTTATTTTAACAATAGTACTAAAAATACGATGCAGACTGATACGACTAGGATTAAGTCAAAGAGCCTGACTGTTAAAGGGGACTATCGCGCTATCGTAGAATCTGTTGCAGAACTGGAGAAGATCAATACGCTAGGTTATCTGAGTACAGTGAATCTAAAATTTGATAATAGGCGTATTACAACCAATGAACGGAAAGTTATTGAAGGAGAGGTAGGTTTTAAGGTGGAGATTGATAAACACTAATAGAAAATATTTGTTTACTTAACTATATAAATTATGAAAGTTTTTTATTTTCTCCATAAACGAAAGCTTTTATTGCTTATTGTTGCTCTTCTAAATTACGCCAACCTCATGGCACAAACACCGGTTAATGCCAAAGTCGATGCGGCGGGATGGAAACGAGTCGCTTATGTAAATAACATCGGTGGAAGAGGGTTTGGAAAGATCAGTATTTTTACATCTGGAGGTAGCCAGGCTCCGAATTATCTTGACATCGAATGGTTTAAAGACTGGCTGAACACTGGTGGTCTTACACTTAAAACGAATAGCGGCGCTGGTTATTGGAATGGGGCCCGTCTAACTTATGATCAGGATACAACGTTTATCGAGGTGAATTTTACAGCTGCTATATCAGGTTTACAATTGCTAAGCGATACCTATGGCTGGAATACTGCTAAGCTCTATACTGGTGTATTACCCAATGGCAATGGAACCGTTCGGGCGGAATCTAAAGGGGGACGATTGAATGTTGGAGATCAGTTTTATGTAGCGCATAATGGGCGCGTTGGAATAGGTACTACTGTACCAAAGGAGACCTTATCTGTTAATGGCAAGATTCGTGCCCATGAAATAAAAGTAGAGACAACAAATTGGCCAGATTATGTTTTTGCAAGTGATTATAAGCTAATGTCATTGGATAGTTTAGGGCATTATATTAAAAACAATGGGCATTTGCCAGACATTCCTACAGCTAAGGAAGTAGAGGCAAATGGGGTTCAGCTTGGCGAGATGGTGAAAAAATTACTTCAGAAAAACGAAGAACTGACACTTCATCTGATTGAGAAAAATAAGGAGATTGAGAGTCAAGGAAAACGTTTGGAAAATCTTGAAAAATTGATTGAAAAACTCACAAAAGAAAAATAGTTTAAAGGAACAAAAAATGCAAAATTCTAACATTAGAAAATGGTTGATCATTTTTCTCTTTGTATCACCATGTTTTATAAAGGCACAATCGACTTATCTTGAAGTTGTAGATACACGTAGTCAGCCGACCTTACCCAGTGAATACAATCGAGCTGCAAAATTTTCATTTAAAGAAAACGCGGCAATTGGCTTTCCTGAGCCAAGATATTCGACTATCATGGGAGTAAGAGGTTGGTGGAATGATGATTCGGGTGGTCCTGCCCACGAAATTGCTTTTACATTATCGAAAGGTTTATACTATCGTGCAGGAACAATGGCAGGAGGTTGGAACAAATGGTGCAAAGTACTTATAGAAAATGTGAATGGAAATGTAGGAATTGGCGTTGATGCACCTCCAGAAAAGCTCTGTGTCGATGGTAAAATCTTAGCGAAAGAAATTAAGATAAAAACTGATGTTACTGTTCCAGATTATGTATTTGATCCAAGTTATAAGTTGCCTACATTATCAAGTATTGAAGAGTATGTAAAAAAGCATAGACATCTACCGGAAATTCCATCAGCATCCGATATTCAAAAGGATGGGGTTAATCTAACAGAAATGAATTTTGCATTATTAAAGAAGGTTGAAGAATTGACGCTTCATCTAATTGCAAAAGATAAGAAGATTGAAAGTCAAGAAGATCGCTTGGCTAAGTTAGAGGAGCAGATTAAGAAGTTAATGGATACAAAATAACTTTGTTTTAACTTTTATCGAATAAATTGAATGCTATGTGTTGAGTTTATTTGCTATAAATATACATATTATGAAAAGTAGCGTATTATATCAATTTTTTTTAATAGTGATTTGCGTTCTCGGCATCTCACAGGCTATGGCGCAGACGTCCACATTTATCAAGCAAGTTAATGTAAATGTCACGACTAAAGTTGAATTGACTGATGCGAGTAATCAGCCTTTAAAGATAGGAGGGCTTTATCGTGTAAGGATGTCCGTGATTACTACAGGAACTAAGACAGGGATAGAATATTTGGCGTGGTATGACGCTCCTACGAGTACGTGGAAAATACGGCTGGTAACAGCTGCGGGACTGAGCTCAAATCATCCAATGTTAGAAGTAGAGAATAATGTCGTAAAGGTGTTTACGAATCATGCTAACATGTACGCTGTAAAAGTCTTTGTAGAGTTTTACGATACGGGTAATGGAAATACTGTTCCTTACCTTTTCGGCTCATCTTTTCAATGGCAACGCTATGGAGCTAATCTTTACTACATGGATGGCAAAGTAGGTATTGCGACAGACTCACCTAAAGAGTTACTTTCTGTCAATGGAAATATCCAGGCCAAAGAAATTAAAGTGACAACAACTACGGCTGACTGGCCTGACTACGTCTTTGCAGGCGATTATCAATTGCCTACCCTCAAAGAAACGGCGAAGTTCATTGAGGAGAATAAGCATCTTCCTGGTGTTCCCAAAGCTGCAGAAATTGAGAGAAATGGATTGTCACTAGGGGAAATGAATAAGATTTTGATGCAGAAAGTGGAAGAATTGACCCTTCATCTGATTGAAAAAGATAAACAGCTTGATGAACAGAATAAGAGCTTAGGGGAAGTCCTAGAACGTCTAGAAAAATTAGAAAAAATCGTGGTAAATAAATTCTAACAATTTAAAAAAACTGATTATGAACGCAAATAGATTCTATGCGATTTTCGCGATTACAACTTTTTTCAGTTGTCTATTAAATATTGCTACTGTTCTGTCCCAAAATGTTTACCCAACGGCAAAAGGAACCAATGTTAAAATTGATGGTGGAGCCATAGATTATGCTGCTCCGGTTACTACTGGCGGCTGGGCTAGGGGGATACGATTTTATAATTCAGATATGTCAACCCATTTTTTTGGAATGGGTATGCTGGGTTCAGCAAATTTGCCGACAAGATTTTATATGGGATTTCATGCACAATCTCCATGGGAGAGTCAGCTAGGGCTGCATATTTTGGCAAATGGCAATGTCGGGGTTGGTATAACAAATCCTTTAGCTCGTTTGGCCGTGAATGGAAATATTCTTGCCAAAGAAATTAAAATAAAAACTGATATAACCGTCCCAGACTATGTTTTCGATCCTAATTATCAACTTCCTTCTCTATCTAGTATTGAAGATTATGTAAAAAAGCATAGACATTTACCAGAGATCCCCTCAGCAAATGAAATTCAGAAAGACGGGGTTGATTTAACCGCAATGAATCTGGCATTGCTTAAAAAGGTTGAAGAATTGACGCTACATTTGATTGCCAAAGAAAAGGAAATTGACGAATTGAAGGAAACGCAAAGGATTAGTTTGCAAGAACTTTCTGAACGGTTGAATAAACTGGAAAAGTGATAAATGAGAGTGTGATGTCAGGTAAACAACAAGGCGTGAATTATCCCAATTATATACGCCTTGTTGTTATTCTTTATTACAAATTTATTCTACTTTTCCCCTTTTTTTAAAGCACAGACTTCCTCTTTTAATTCCTTAATTTCTTTGTTCTGTTGGATAAGATATAACGTCATTTCTTCGATTTTTTGTAGCAGTTGACGGTTTAGTTCACCCAGTGCAACACCATTTTGAGCAGCCTCTTTCGCCGGAGCTATATTTGGCAGATGTTTATTGTTTTTGACAAAATGCTCAAGTTCCTCTAATGGTATGAGTGGATGATTTTCTTCAAATACATAGTCAGGCCAGGGGCCAGCTTCAACCTTAATTTCTTGCGCTCTAATTTTTCCGGCAACTGAGAGTCTTTCAGTTGGTGTAGGCGTTCCTATGCCGACATAACCGTTTGCTGTAGCTTTAATAGCGAGATTGCCTTCAGAAGACATATAGTTATTACCAACAATAAGATCCCAATCGTAGGTCATAGGAAGTAATTTTATGGAGAGTGGGTTCGGTTCATTTCCGGTTATAGGTGTTGCGTATTTATTATAGCCCATATTGAAGTTAATCGAACGAATTTTTATTAATACATTTAACTCCGTATCTAAACCTAATGTATTGATAGCCCTGACCCGAAAGGCTTTGGTGTTTGGATTGTGGTCAACTGTGAAATTCACGCCACCAGCTGTATATGTATTGTTATTTACGCGGCCCGCTTCTTGCCATCTAGCCCCATTGGCATGTGTGGAAGAGGCTATGTGTGTTGCCGCTGCAGCAATATTGTTGCGTGTGTAAGCGATAGAAATCTCATAATATCCCGAGGCTCCAACAGCTATTGGCTTTGCGGATGCGAACTCGATAAAATCACCCACTTTAAAATCCGCGGGAAAGGTTACGGTTGTCTGAAAATAATCATTTGCGCTCTGGGCTTTGACGGAGTAACTAAACAGAGCAGGATAAAAGATAAAATAAACTTGTTCATAAAATATTTATATGTGGTTAAAAACTATTGCTCATCTGGAACATGGGTAAATACATGGCAATCAAAATTAATCCAACAACCAGCCCCAGAAAGATTATGATAAAGGGTTCCAATAGGCTAGATAGGGTAGAGGTTTTATATTCAACCTCTTCCGTAAGTTGCGTAGCGATCTTTTCAAAGAAAAAATCCAAGCGGTTAACCTCTTCACCGACCCGGATCAACTGGACTGTTTTGGCCGGATAGAACGGATATTTAGCCAGTGCTGTATGTAATGATTCCCCTTGTAAAATTTCCTTTTCGGCACCTTCCAATGAATGGGCAATGGGGTAGAAATCGGTCATCTGCTGCACCAGCTGAATGGATTGCAACAAAGGGGTATTGGTACTGACCAATAGACGCATGGTATTGGCAAAACGGGCCAGATGCACCTTACGGATAATATCACCAAACAGTGGTAGTCTGAGCATTATTTTTGAGGACCACCTGCGCCACCAGAGCTGTTTGCGGTTTAAGCGTATAAAAATAACCAGAATAATGATTGCCATAACTCCCCACCAAAATGTCCTGTCCATAAATTGGGATACTTTCAGAATAAAAGCTGTAATGGCAGGTAACTCGCCACCAAAACGGGTAAAGATATCCGAGAACATCGGTACCACAAATTTGAGCATAAACAGGACAGCCCCGACTGAGGTGCTCAATACAATGACAGGGTAGGTGAGTGCAGAGATAATCTTGCGACGCTGGCCGATCTTACTCTTGTAAAATAACGCCAGTTCTTTCATGACTTCGCCAAGCTTGCCCGTTTCTTCTCCGATCCGTAAACTGAAAAATTCATAATTGCTGAATTTGTCACTTTTTCGGATTGCATCCGAGAGACTGTCCCCGACAAGTACATTGGCTTTGATCTCCTGAAAAAGCTTATTATCCTTACTGTTTTTTTGATCTAAAAGTATCAAGTCAAAAGCCGTCTTAAGATCCACCCCCGACAATAACAGCGTGCTGAATTCTACATAAAACTCTTCCTTTTTCTTATCTGGAAGTTGTGTACTGCCAAAGCTGATATCCTTGCTCAAAAAAGCGGTTAAGCCACCTGACTCCGCTTTATTTTGCTGCGGTTTGGGAGCTTCGGGTTTTTTCTTATATTTTGATATATCGATTGATGGCATGGTGTAAAAGGTTTTTAATCATTGCTGAAAAGCTCAGGCTGCATTAACTGCTGTGCCGCGTACGTTTTATGATAATCAAATTGATGTTCTTTCTGTTCAAATTTAACCCTGAGACTGAGATGATCTGTTAGATCAGGTAAAGGCAGATTTTCCAGTCGGGGCCTGGTATCGTAGTCGACCGTCCGGATTAAAAAAGTATCCCTGTGATGATCATATTGATTTCGTATGATATATGCTGGATCAAATTGATAGCTGATATTACCTTTTTCTGTGCTGCAGATCAGACCATCATTTGTCGTTTTTAACCATATGGCACGGTCCACATCCTGTTGTATCAGGTGTTTAAATAAACTATAGGAAAAGCGTTCCTGTCGTTGCTGCTGCTGGCGGATAAAAAGCTGCTGGAAATACTGGAACATGTAGAAAGCCATTCCGATGCTAATGGCTGAAATAAGCATCGCAACGGTCATTTCCATCAATGTAAATGCCTTTAGTTTTGGATTTTTCATCGCTGACCTCCATCTTCATTTCTGTTTTCGATATAGCGTACCAGGCTATCTGTTCTATTATTATCTTCTGGATGCATCGTATAAATGACCAACCGTAACCGATCCGGATATGCAGCAACCGTAGAAACTGCATAGGAGAGCCGTATACTGTCCTGAAGTTTTTCTCCCGTCGAATCATCTCCAAAACCTGCTGTTTCCAGTTCATGACTCCAAGAAGCCATCATTTCATCTGTATTTTTGCGCGTTTCGCTCCTGGAGGCTTTGGTGATATTAACAAAAATCAAAAGGCCGATTCCAAATACAATCAGGATAATGACCATGGACACTAGCGTTTCTACCAAAGAAGAGGCTTTGATTTTTATTTTTTTAGCCGCCATAAGCATACCATTTTAGCGGTTTATTGATCAGTTTCTTGGGATCCGAAAGCACTAAAAATGAGCGCAAAAAATGAGGGGATAGTTTACCCTGGTCAAATTTGATATTGACCAAAAAGTTCTCATACATGGATGACGGACTTTTGTATAAAAAACGGTAGCAAGCCGTACGTCCATAAACTTGCATCCCCTTGCTATAGTCCAGCAAGCCATAGACAATCAAATCACCCTGGATCAGGCAGTCTTTACCAAAGCTGGCTGCTGCAGGCATATCCGAGCGTTTCGGTTCGTATAAGAGTACGGTACCGAGTACTTTACAGTTGTTTCCTATACGCATGCTTATCTTGCTGCCATCCTCTCCAATGACAGCTGCCGTGGATGGATAGTCGAGTATCACATCATCTTCAAGAATCAGGGAGTCCCGAGCAAAAAATTGAGCCGATCCACTAAATCCCTTTTCAATACGGATACAAGGGGCTATAACGATTACATCCTGTAATATTACACCAGCTGGTATGGTTATCGTCGTATCCGAGACCAATTGAATATTTCCCAAAAGACTGTCGCTGAGCTGTGATGCACCAGCTATCAATCTGTATTTTGCTGTTTTATGATGGAATGGGTTTTTTGCAGTAGATCCAGTTGGCAAAATTGTCTGGATTGTACTGTCCCGTTTTATGAGTGCCTGGAGGTAATTCAGCCGGTCGCTATTGAGCGCCTGCATCTGGCGGTCACTGTCTTTGCTTTTTCCTTCAATAATTTTCTCATTCCCTTTGAAATATTCACCATCCACATAAGAAGGACGGATACCGGATTTGGGCAGGAAAGCAACACCTTTGATGACCGTTTCTCCACTTACGGATACAGGCCTGTCCTCATCAGTGATATAGAGTGCAGTCGTGTCTGCTGTCACAGCCCCCAAAAGCGCATTTTTAAGCAACGAGTCCTGTTGCATATGCGCGCGTACGATTGCAATATCGTATAATCCCCACCGATATCTGGATATATAAACGGAATCACCCGCCTGCAAGACATTGGTCAGTGTACTATCCTGCACATAAGGGAAATTTCTGGAGCTGACCAAGCTAAATCCCGCTTCCACCTGTTGTCGTATTTTTTCCTTTCGCGTGAATCTTGCATCCAGATCACGATAGAAAAAAGCCAGATAGATCAAACTTCCCAAAAGTATCGTTACAATAAGGGAGATGACCAATACCAGATATAGTGCCGCTGCCTTGAGCATTATTTTAGATTTAAGGAGTAACCGGTTGAGGCTGGTTATCTTTCTTTTTAAACCATTTATTGATCTGGTCGCCGATCAATTTTCCAGTTTTTCGGAAAATACTATTTCCCTGATAATCTTCTTTTGTGATTTCCTGACCCTGGTTAAAATATTGATAATTGATCTTATCTTTCTCCCGATTTTCGATGACACCATGCATTTTCCCATCTTTTAGATAGCCCCGTTGAATCCAGTCCCCCTGTTCATTGTAGCGTATAAAAGGACCTTCTTCGATATTCGCCATCCATTGAGACTCACTTTTCAGATTGCCATTGGTATGCCAGTGGCGCCATACACCTTGTTTTAATCCTTTTACATAAAGGCCCTGCTCGGATAAGTTTCTATTTGAAAAGTATTTTGTAAACTGTCCATTCAGTAGTTTACCCGAATAGCCACCCATTGTTTTGTGGAGCTGATTGCTTTCATACCAGGTATAAGTCTTGTCACTGTTAGGACTTATTTTGATGTTTTCTGCATATAAAATAACTTTGCTGCTATCATCCCCCAAAATGGTGAAACGTCTGAAAATAGCCAGTTCCTTCACCTGTGCCATGCCAGGGATTGAAGCAATCAGAAAAAAGAAAATAGGAAGTAGTTGTCTAATTGCCATTTTTAAATATAGTCTTGTTTTTGCCATGTACTTTGACCAGGATATGCCCCTGTTGTATTCCTGTCAGTTTAACTTCACCCTGTTGGTCACCAATGTTCATCATATATTGTCGATCCATGATCATCACAATGGCCGTAGGTTTTTTGTCATTTAGATTTTCGATAAAACCGATGTATTGTATATTCACCTGAGGCTCCGGCTGGTAGTTTTCTACAGGCGGAGCGACGTAGTTTGTCGGTGATTGTACGGCCGGCTCCACAGGCAATACAGGTGCATTTACCTGTTTTAGCATCGGATCAGGGTAGTTGAGCAAGAGCGCCGTTGTTTTCTTTTGACTATAGAAACTAAGGTCACTGACATTTTGAACAAAATTCTTCTGGGCCGTACGTGGACCTTGATCCTCATCGGAGACAGCCGCAAAAATTTTATATAGTATATAGCCCCAGAGTCCGACTACCAGCGAAAGCAGGATATACGTCATCGCCTTGTTCTTCATTGCATGTCTATTTAAGACTTGGTAATATGGTCAACTGACGTGAAGTAAATAATCCCACGCTACCCGCATTTTGGGGTCTCACCCGCCAGGTATAATCTCCTGGTTTGACTGTTAGGTTAAGGTGGTCCATTGTTGTGACAGTATCGATGACGATTTTTTGAACTGCTTCAAAATTTGGCGTAGCAACCTGAAGGCGGTACTTGTCTGCATCTTCGTGTCTTTCCCAATAGAAACTGACCACTTCGTCCTGTGTCTTTACACTATCCATCGGAGCGATCAGATTGACACTTTTCTTTTCCAATGGATACTCAATAAATTCTGAGCAAGCCACGATACAACCTGAAAATAATAAAAATACGGCTAAAAATCTTTTCATATAACATTAATTAGCTATGTCCTGTAAATCTACACAAAAATCTACATATATAAATTGACAATGGTGAAAATGTGCTGATGTTAGCTTAGTTAATTTTCTCGTCTCGGATGTGGTAAATAAATACTGGAAAAAAAATTTCCCTGAGAAATAAAGATCTAATGAAAAATTGCTAATTTAGGTCAGTCAATTGAAAAGGACAGCGAAAGTTTATGTCGCCATATATTAAGCTAAAATATTAACTGAGAGATACATAGTTGTTTATATATAGTTCGAAGATCATTTTTTGGATCTTTCTTCTTGATTTTTTGCGCTTTACCATATTGTACTGAAACTTTGGAGGAGGAAAAATAAAGAATCGTGATAAGTGAAAAAATGGTGGTGGGCAAATTACATAAACAGATGAGTAAGGAATGTTAACTTAATTTATCCAATCATGATATATCGTTATTTAGTTATTCTATTAACTATGTTGGCCTCACTACAGGTGGAGGCACAACATTTTTTTGAGAAGTCGTTTAATATGGTTTTCCCCAATGGTATCAGCAACCAGGTCTCTTATATACAGATTCCTGTTAATGTTAAAATGTGGGGATCTATAGAAATTCAAATTACGGGAGGCTATAACAGTCAACTAAATAGAGGAGTTCTATCTAAACGTATAGATATTGTTTATAACGGTAAAGCAACAGATTATCTTAATCAAGAGAGCGAAATAATTGAATCATCCGAACCTCTCGCATCGTATTGGGCTATTGGGGAATTTGACAAAGAAAATTCCAGGATACCAATTTACCATCTAAATAATAAGGGCAATGAAATTGGGATAAAAATTCGGATGCATTTGGTCAATCCGACAGCGATTGCCCCACTACAGGCGGGAATAACATTGTCTTCACCAGTTGAGGGTACAGGAGGCATTGGGCGAAGTTATCGTCATTTTAATGATGCGCGGATAGGAATAGGCACCACAAGCCCCGAACATCGCTTAGATATCGTAGGTACAGCACGTGCACATAGCATTCTTGTCAATACACAGAAGACTGCAGATTTTGTATTTGAACCAGATTATGATTTGCCATCGCTAGATTCGATCAAAACATTTATTCGGGAGCATAAACATCTCCCAGGCATCCCAAGTGCGAAGCAAATGGAAAAAGAGGGTATCAATGTAGGTGATTTACAGATTGATCTATTGCAGAAGATTGAAGAACTTACTTTACATGTAATTTCTCTCCAAAAGCAGCTAGATGATTTAAGAAATAGAAAATAGTTTGATTTAAAAAAATAATAATTCTTTTAGCTTGCTCCACAACCATTGTTTTGGCACAGGCGGATCAATCAAATGGAGTTAAAAAATAATGAATTATATGCGAGCATACTTAACACTTATTCCCCTCTTGATTGGGCTTTCATCATATGGACAGAGTAATGTATTCCCCACATCTGGGAATGTGGGTATTGGGACAACTGCTCCTGCTGCAAATTTAAATATTGTTAGTGCACCTAATAGTACAATTAGTGCTATAAAAATTGGTAAGGCAAACGACCCAGGGAAAATCGAAGTACCGTATGGTGAAGCGACAGGTGGGTATAATATTGATTTTGCGGCTTGGAGGGATGGAATACCGGATTACATAGGTGCTCGTATTAGGGGTGAACGGATGAATTTGTGGGAAAATAATAGCGCCTTGGTGCAATCAATGGATCTTGTTTTTTCAACTGGAGGGCCAGCGAGTGATTTTCCGCTTTCGGAACAACTCAGAATAAAGTTTAATGGTAACATTGGCATTGGTACCAATAATCCGCAGGAGAAATTAGCTGTCAAAGGAAAAATTCGTGCTGAAGAGATCAAAGTAACCACCGCGGCAGCAGACTGGCCGGATTATGTTTTTGAAGAAAATTACAAGCTGCCAAATTTGGTCGAATTGGAAGCCTACCTGAAGACAAATAAACACTTGCCTGAGATTCCTACTGCCAAAGAAGTAGAATCTAATGGGATAGAATTAGGAGATATGATCAGTAAGTTGCTTAAGAAAAATGAAGAACTGACCTTGCATGCTATTGAAAATGAGAAAAAAAGGCAAGCGTTAGAAGAGAAGGTTTTGCAACTGGAAAAAATATTGACGACTATTTCGGATAAAAAGAAAATAAAATGAGAATTAAACATTTACTTTTATTGCCCGCTATTGCATTTTCTTATTTAGTGGAGGCTCAAAATGTGTTTCCTGCTGGGGGAAATACCGGTATTGGGATTACCAATCCAGAGACTTTTTTACACATTAAAACTAACGGAGCTGCTGCATATCCATCCAAAGCTACTCGGGGCAATGTAATGCAGCTCTTTCAGGCTGATAATAATGACCTGGAAATTGGTGTGGCAAATGGAACGAATACGCGCAGAGCGTGGATTTTGGCTCGTCACGTCACTGTCCCCCAGTATGGCGAGCATTACTCCACATTACACTTACAACCCAAAATTGATGTGATGGATTTCTATCGCGGTGTTGCTGTTGGCTATCCTGCTAATGTTGACATGCCATGGGGCGTTGGGTTAGTCGTAGAAGGAAACGTTGGGATCGGAACATTGACTCCGCAGGAAAAACTATCTGTCAAAGGAAAGATCCGTGCCCAAGAAGTCAAAGTTGAAACGACGAACTGGCCAGATTATGTGTTTGAACCCGGCTATAAGCTGCCGAGTTTATCTGAGACGGAACGATTTATACGAGAGAATGGGCATCTACCTGAAGTTCCGAAGGCTGCTGAAGTAGAAGAAAATGGTATATATCTCGGAGAAATGAACAAAATCCTTTTAAAAAAAATTGAGGAACTCACTTTACAAGCAATAGCGGAGGACAAGTTGCGATCTAAACAACAAGAAGTAATTGAGCAACAATCCAAAGCGATTTCTAAGCTCGAACAGCGGCTGGATCGTTTAGAAATCGGGAAAAGCAACGAACAGATACGGAAATAGGAAGAATTATTCCGAATTGTGTGATAATAATTATCCAATAGTAATTTAATCCTTTATATAATCATGATCTATAGGTCTTTAATAATTTTGTTGGGCATTATGTTTTCCATTCAAGGGAAAGCGCAGCATTTTTTTGAAAAATCTTTTAACGTATTTTTTCCACATGGAGTTGACAATCAGGTTTCCTACCTCCAAATTCCAAAAAATATGAACCTCTGGGGTACGATTGAAATCCGACTTACAGGTGGATTTAATAACCAGTTAAATATCGGCGTCTTGACAAAGCGAATTGATATAATTTATAACGGAGCTGAGGGTGAGGCACTTGATCAAAATAGTGAAATCACTGAGTGTGCCGAACCTCTAGCCTCTTATTGGGCGATAGGTGATTTTGACAAGGAGAATGGTAGGATTCCCATCTATCATCTTAATAGAAGTGGTAACAATATCAGTGTCAAAGTTCGCGTTCAACTTGTCCAAGCATATGCTATTCCTGATTTTCAATCGGCATTAACAATTACGGCTCCTTCAACTGCAATAGAAAACATGTCCCGTCAATATCGCCACTTTAATGACGGCCGTATAGGTCTCGGTACCAAAAGTCCTGAACACAAATTGGATATTGTTGGCACTGTCCGAGCACATAGCATCTTGGTCAATACGCAGAAGACGGCGGATTTTGTATTCGAACCGGATTATAGGCTACCAACTTTAGATTCTCTCAAAACTTTTGTACAAGAGAATAAACACCTTCCTGGTATCCCAAGCGCAATAGAAATGAAAAAGAATGGTATTAATGTCGGTGATCTGCAGATTGATCTATTGCAGAAGATTGAAGAACTTACTTTACATGTAATTGAACTCGACAAAGTCAATAAGGAGCAGCAGCGCTTGATCGAGGAACTTATTCAGGGGAGGGAAAATAGATAATTTTAGTATTTAATACTGTTTAAAGAAATGAAATTTAAGTTAATAAAGATGTTATGAAGATATTAGATTTATCGTCAATTTGTGTTTCCATCTTTTTATTGAGTGTCCCTTTTCTTGGAAAAGGGCAAACTCAAGATAGAAACAATTTTAAAATAACGCCATTGTCACCCAATACCGCGTCATTAGGGTTATATGGGCATACGCCTGTCGGACATTATACCGGTATCCCTGCAATTGATATCCCACTTTATGAAATAGACTTGGATGGCAAGAAGATACCGATAAGTCTATCATACCATGCATCAGGCATACGGGTTGCGCAGGAATCAAGTTCGGTGGGATTGGGCTGGTCCTTAAATTTGGGCGGGTGTATTACCAAAACGGTCAATGGTGAAGATGATTTTGTATCTACAAATAACGCGTTTAAAAGTTTTTACTTTGATAACCTCAATTTAACGGGATTGAAATCCGATCTCCATACCATGACAAAACCCCAGATCAATGATAAATATTGGCAATATTTAAATTATGCAAAGGGAGAGCCTGACATGTATTATTATAATTTTGCCGGCTTTTCGGGGAAGATGTTCTTCGATAAGGTTGGGACAACCTACAAAGGGGGAACGAATACCAATGCTTCGGCGAAAGCCGTTTTACTGAGCCCCAAAAAGACCATTGAGGTAGTATACAATATGCCTGGTGGATGGGCAGTTAAAGATCTGGATGGATATACATATGGTTTTGAGGCGACAGAAAGTACGATCAGTTTCTCCCAGTTGGTATCCGGGCGGCTCGGGCTAAATGACAAAGATCTGAGAGAGCTTATCAAAAATTCCCGAGGTCCCGAGGTGACCGCCTATTATTTGACTTATATTGAGTCCCCTGCGAAAAACCGGGTTACATTTCAATATGAGCAGGAACAGATTTATTCCCCGGTAAGCCTCAGCGAACAGAACTATTATACCTCTGACCCCGATTTACTGCGGTTCTACAGAGGTACAAATCCTTCTCAAGAAATTTACTTATCGAGAAATTACTATGATGTTACGTATTCTTACAATAGGATAACACAGCTGAGGCCAACAGGTGTTGTTTTTAACGGTGGCACTATCCAGATCAACGCTGCGCCCCGAACCGACCTTTTGGGAGTCCCCAATGAAACGGCACCGAAAAGAATAACCTCTCTGCAGGTCAAAGACACGTCCGGTAAGCTTGTAAAGTCCTTTGATTTTGAGCAGTCCTATCGGGGTACACCCGGGTCGAGTGATATAGATTATCTATATGCAAGGTTAATGTTGGATAAGATCACAGAAAATACCGGCGCTATTCATTCTTTTAGTTACAATAAGCGTGATTTACCGGCTAAAAATTCTTTTGAAACCGATTTTTGGGGATATTATAACCAAGGGCAAATTGAAGGAAATCCGAAAGCCTTTGAGACCATACCCACTGTGAGCGGAGAGGGGATACACTATGGTAGAGACAAACGTCCTAAGGCCGAATTAATGACTAATATGATGTTGACGCAGATTAAATATCCTACAGGTGGCTCGTCCAATTTCTTTTTTGAGCCGCACAGATTGGATCAGCAATTTTCATATCTGCTTAAACGGATTGAGTCCCAATGGGTAAATGCTGCGATAATGGGCCGAGATTATAATAATCCCTGTGATGTTATCGGTACTACAGGCAAAGATGTCAGCTCCGAATTCCAGATTGATAAAGCGACAGGGTCGGTCAAGTTAGAATTTAGGGTAAACGGTAACACCGATAATCCGACTAGATGCGGTACCATGACAAGCTTTAGTGTGTGGATCGAAAAATTGGAGGGTGATAAGTATGTTCCGTTAAAGGCATTTAATGGAACAAATCTGGTTTATGATTTTTCTGTTGGCCATACACAGCTGAATTATGAGAAAAGTTATAATGACGCCATTTTAAGTTTATCACCTGGGAAATATCGAATCCGGTTGCGTATCGGAGTTCCAGGATATACAAATTTTTCGGCTTTTGGCGGGATCGCTTATGAAAAAACAAGTGTGGAAACTGAGACGTTTGTGCATGGCGCCGGACTCCGCATTCAAAAGATTATAGACAGTATCGGAGCCCAGACACAGACACGGCGGTTCGACTATTCCAAACCCATGTTGATGTACCGGCCTTCTTTTTCAACGGACCAGATTGTTGCCCCCGGCTATTATCCTGTCTCAAGTCTTCCGGGTTATCAATTTCCTGATTTTAACAGCGTCCCCAGCTCCAGATATACTTATGCGAGCACATCATCGATCGTACCTTTTAGCAATGCGGCTCAGGGAAATATAGTAGGTTATAGTAAGGTGACCGAACGTTTAGGTGAGGGGGATGAACTGGGGTATACCGAATATGTGTTTGAAAATGATCCCAGCCGTGTCCTAGGAGCAGGAGCAGATCGTTTCATACCATTTTTTCCTACTTTAGAAAATTTTATGAACGGATCTCCCCGAAGTGTAACAAAATATAACAATAGTAATCAGATTGTTCAAAAGGATACTTTTAATTATAAGACAAACACAATAAAGAATGTATCTGCATTAAAGGTATATGTGCCCCGTCCTTTGGATGCAATAGATGGTGCATTTTTTGGATTCTATGATCTAAAGGTAGAGGAGACCGTACTGGAGAACAAAAGTATGACAACTTATATAAACGGTGCACCGGCCCAGGTGATCAAGGAAGATTATCTCTATGATCCTACCTATTCGCTAATAACATCTATGGTAAGGACAGATAGTCAAGGCAAGGTTAAAAAGCAGCTGACCAAGTATCCATTTGATTATACTGATGCTATTAGCTTAGGAATGATGAATAAATATCTGAAGGCCATTCCGATCGAACAGCTATCCCTTGTGGATAATAAGGTCGTGTCTGCCCAGAAGATATCCTATAAGGATACCTTGGGTATGTATTTGCCGGCACGCTCCTTCTCATTTAGTTCAACGGTGCCCCAAGCGCTTAACACTTACGCTTCTTATTATAAGAATGATTACATCTATAGTAAATACAATGCCAAGGGGAAATTGCTGGAGTTTTTCGGGCCGGATATGTTGCCAACCAGTTACTTATGGGATAATTTAAGCCTATACCCCTTGGCAATTGTTAGAAATGCGAGACATACGGACGTTTTGACAGCTTTTGCAAATTATGACTTTTCTGGGACAGGAAATGTAAACAGCAGTAAAGAAATTCTGATAAGAAATAGTCTTGGAAATTCGTTTGTCACCACATATACTTACTTTCCGTTGGTTGGTATGACGAGCAAGACAGACCCTCGAGGAGTTACAGAATATTATAAATATGATAGTAAGCAACGTCTGCAGGCCATTCTTGATCATCTGAATCATGTTACCAAGGCATTTGATTACCATTACCGCTCCAATTAAGTCAGCCAAAATTATGAAGAAGAACTTTTTAACCATATTATCATTGGCCGCATTAGGAATCGTACAAGGGCAGCGGCTACCACAGGATACCATTTTGAGTGCCTATACCAATCAGACAAGTATCCGGGCGCTGAACAGTATTACATTAAAGAACGGTTTCTATATCCCAGCGCCTGCGGCAGGCAAGAGCGTGACGATCAGCATTTCGGGTTTCCAAACCCTGGTGAGCAAGCCCAGTGCGAATCAAAACTATATTTTGACAAAAACTTTCCGCAGTCCGGGAGTTACGCTTGCGACACTGAACGCCCAGCGTACCATCGGTGACGAGAACCAGACGATCCAGTATTTTGACGGATTGGGAAGACCCAGTCAGACGATCCAGGTGATGGCGAGCCCAACGAATAAAGACATTGTGCAGCATATCGAATACGATGGATTCGGTCGGGAGAGCACGAAATATTTATTATATGGAGAAAAAGAGGGGCAGGGTAGCTTCCGTGACGGAGCAAAGACGAACCAGATCGCATTCTACAAAGAAGGAGCCGGTTGGGACGGTGCGGTCAAGAAGACCGGCAATCCCTATTCTGTTACGGTGTTTGAGAACAGTCCGCTGAACCGTGTGCAGCAGCAGGGAGCTCCCGGAGTAGCCTGGCAGCCTGCACCTGACCGGAACAAGGTTGCCGCCGGAGCCAATGCCGGTCGTACGGTCATGACCGAATATGGCACCAACGGGACCGATGACGTTCGGCTGTGGACGATGAACAGTACAAACAACGGAGCCAATGCAGGCTATTATACAGCAGGCAAACTGTACAAGACAGTTATTAAGGATGAAAACTGGATTAATAAGAATGCAGCGAATGTATCACCATCAAAAACCGGGACAGTGGAAGAGTTTAAGGATTTTGAGGATAGGATTGTACTGAAACGGATCTGGGAATCGGAGACAAAATCACTGAATACTTACTATGTCTACGATGACTTTGGTGACCTGAGATATGTGATCCCACCGGGTTTTCCAGCGACCACCACAGCGTTGGCGGAAGCAGCGACAGGAGATTTCCATGAGCTGGTGTATGCCTATAAATACGATGGAAGGCGCAGAATGACCGAGAAGAAAATCCCTGGCAAGGGCTGGGAGTGGCTTGTTTACAATGTCAATGACAAGGTGATATTGACCCAGGACGCGGTGCAGCGTGCCAAGCCAGCCAAAGAATGGAATTATACGAAATACGATGCTTTTGGTCGAACGGTAAGCACAGGTACCTATAGAAGAACCTATTCCAGTCAGGCCGAAGCACAGAAGTCAGCGGATTCTGTAAAGGTTTACTGGGAGGATCGCACGGTCCAGGCTAAAATGGAGGGACAGGTAAAATATACCAAATATACCAACAATGCATTTCCAAAGGCCTCAGGAAAGATCAGCCCGATGACAGTCAATTACTATGATGACTATCTATTTGAATCGGCAGACACCACAGGTCTTTCATTTTCTGGCGTTAAAAAGAGTGATAAACTGAAAGGGCTGGCCACAGGGACCAGAATTTTTAAAGATGACGGAACCGAAGGTCTATTGTCGGTGCTTTATTATGACGACTATGGGCGTGTTATTGAGAGTGTTTCGCAGCATCATCTGAAAGGAACGGACCGTGTCGTCAATACATACAATTTTCCGGGTGAACTGGTCCAGAGTAAACGTACCCATAGTCCTGCGACAGGACAGGCAACGACACTGATCACCAGTAACAGATATGACCATGTGGGAAGACTGTTGGAGACCAAAAAGCGTGTGAACAGTCAGAGTGAGATTATCCAGAGCAGGCTAGCCTACAATGAAATCGGCCAGCTGAAAGGGAAATCTCAGCATAGCGAGAATGGGGGCGGCAGTTTC
Source organism: Sphingobacterium sp. (assembly GCA_031277685.1). Lineage (GTDB taxonomy): Bacteria > Bacteroidota > Bacteroidia > Sphingobacteriales > Sphingobacteriaceae > Sphingobacterium. The sequence goes on from JAITLV010000062.1 coordinate 18,637, forward strand.
TGGAATACAACTAATCTGTCCTACAATGAGCGTGGCTGGCAGAGCAGGGTCAGTTCACCATTTTTTACCTACCAGCTGAACTATAATCAGAACGGGACGGCGGTTTTGGGCAATGCGCAATATAATGGCAATGTTGCGCAACAGCTCTGGGGCAATCGGTCCTCGACCAACAAAACCTTTACATACGGTTATGATATCCTGAACAGGCTGGTTTCGGGAGTGAGTACGGACAGTGTGAAAATGAAGGAGGTGGTCGGCTATGATGATATGGGCAATATCCGGAGCCTGACACGGGATGACGGTACAGCAACGACCTATGCCTACAACAATGGGAATAAGAGCAACCGACTGTCGGCGCTGACGGGAGGACTGAAGGGTAACTATACCTACGATGAGAACGGAAATGCGAAGACTGACCGTTTTGGACTGAGTTATACCTACAATGATATGAATCTTCCACGTACCGTGAAGCGTACTGCAGGAACGGATCAGGTTGATGTCACCTACCTCTATGATGCAAAGGGAACCAAACTGCGGAAGACCTCAAGCCGTGAGGGGACGCGAGATTATATCGGTGGCATCGAATATGGTGCCAACGGTATTGAGCGCATCGCGACGGAGGAAGGCTATCTGCTGAAGACAGGGACAGATTATGCCTACTATTACAATGTGATGGATCACCTTGGCAATGTGCGCACAGTGCTGTACAAAAACCCCGGCACAGGTAAGGTGGAACCGATCCAGAAACAGGACTATTACCCATTTGGTAAGACCCGCGGTATTTTAAGTGGAGGAAATAATAAGTATCTTTATAATGGTAAGGAAGTACAGCAGGATATAGGTGACCAGTTTGACTATGGAGCGAGGCTGTATGATGCGGAGATAGGTAGATGGAATGTCGTGGACAAATTTAGTCAAGTATATAGTGAAGTATCTCCTTATTCATATGCGCTAGGAAATCCAATTAAATTTATAGATAAAGATGGACATCTAATTGTTGATCAATTTGGACGTATTATTGCGAAGCCTATTATGGAAAATAATAGGATTAAAGTCACTTCGCTAAATGGAGCGTACTACGCAGCATTTGAAATCAAAACAAACAAAGGTACTGTTATTGAAGCCTGGAAAATGATTAAAGAAACTCCCTCAGACTACTCTGTTCCAAAAGGACAAAAGGCTGATATGTCCTCGAATTGTTATGGTTTCGTATTGACAGGTGGAGAATTTTATTTACCATTATTTGATAATTTAAAAGATAATGAGAAGGCTCAAGAACTACTTCAACGTGTGTTAATGGAAGAGGGATTAAATCTAGATTATAAATCGGATGGCAGCGCGGCATCTGTTAAATCGAATTTTTTTAGCGATGGCTTTCTAATGACCGGACGTGGAAATCAATATTCGGCGATGCATATAGTGCGAAGAAATAAGAAGACAAGAATGTGGGAAGCTGATCATGGCTATTATGGAGTATATTCTGGAGCTAACTTTGATAATGCTGCGAGTATACGGGAAAATAATTTAGAGGGATTTAGTTATTGGTCATTTACTGATGATAGGACATCGCAAGAATACAATGGTATTAGTATTGATCTAAGCGATCTTAAAGGAATGGATCGTGAAAGTTTTTGGAATACAGTCGAAAATTTTGTTAACACTTTATTAAAGGAAAAGGATAAAAATAAATAACAAGCATTATGAGATATTTAGTTTGTTTATTGTTATTGCTATGTTGCAAACTTTGGGTATTTGGTCAGCGAACCCAGGTGAATGTTGAAAAAATTAAGGAAAGTAAGAATTCTGGGTATTATTTGAAAATTACAATTGTAAAGAATGGAATTAAATATATTAGAAATAGTAAAGATTACGACATTGATATGTATTTGGACAAGTTAGGAGGACAATTGAATGTAGCAGATATTAGCTTGATCACAGAAAAGATTATTCCGTATATTAATGATTATTCGCTGGCCAGCACTAGGGTCAGGAAATATTATATAACCTCTACACAAATAGATTATCAGGGTATGCCCAAACCTAAAAGTTTACGATATCCATTGGCAATAGATGCTATGTTCGCAATAAATCGATTGTTTTATTCCCTTTATTTGCACAGGATATCTACTTATCCAGTACTTTATGACAGTAAAACGCTAGCAGAAGTGAACGATAATCCTACAATGGTCAGGCTAATGGCAAAAAGGTATTATCAATGGTTTGATCTAGTAAAGAGTGCAAAATATTCGAGAATTCAAATCTTGTCTTCCGAATTTGCACAATTTCTAAATAAGGGAACAGTAAAATGGTGGGATATGATGATTGTCTCTAAAGGTATTAGGGATGATATATAGCTTGCTCTGGACGAATATTAAAAATTTCAATAATTATTAGGAGCGTATCCATTTAATTAAATTAGACCTATGGTTTTTGTAAGTAGTCAATTAACTTGCTCCAAATTAAATACAAAATACCTTAGGTTATGGATACAAATATACACCGGAGCATATTTATTAATGGAGGTGATGATATAGAAATTACAGATCCAAAAGCTGCTGTTCAATATGGCTTAGATCCGCGGGCAAATTGTAACGGATTAACCAAAACGCTAGTCCATTTTTAGATTTAAGTCAAAATCGAGAATATACAGGAATGGTTAATCCGGATGAAGGATTGCGATTTTCCGGTGATGCTGTTAGGACACCTGGCTTTTTGTTGTTACTTAATATAATTAACTCTTGCTTGAATAGTCAATATTGAAGTTTTAAAAATAGTATTTCTAATAACCCTGTCTATTTTTTCAATAGTTGATTTAACGGCCCAAGAATTTAGTGTTAAGGTAGCCAGGGAGCGTGTAATACAAGATTTTGATGGATATGGTCTCAAGGTTATTCTAATAAATAAATATAAATCAGATACTATTAATCCTGGAGATTATTCAAAAGCTAATTCTCTTGTTTATAAATTGGGTAAGTGTAAGAAAGTTAAAGTATTAGAGGCGATGATGCCGTATTTTTATGACTATTCACTAAGTGGATATAGGGTGAAAATGTATTCACCTTTTGCTGTGTTATATGGTACTCAAAAGCATAAGAACTGGAAATATTAAATTGTCATAGAATCTATGTACCTGATTAATCTTATGTTTTTTGGTGAATATACTCGGTATTTGCCAAATTTTCAGGTACTAATAAATAAATAGGGCAAAAAGGAAGTTGAATACAATGACTCGCTGAATATTTCTAAAATGGCAGATCTCTATAGAAAGTGGTATAAATCCAAAGTCCATATCGAAAATTCGAATTTTTCAGTCTTAGATCTCTTAGATTTATACCGAGGGCCAATAGCTTGGCTGGATATGGAGTATATGCCCGATTTTGGAGAAATTATACCAGCATTAATAGGGATTGTTGATCTAGAGCAACAAAGAAACGAACAAGAGAAACAAGAGATGGATATATTTAATACAGTTAAGCCTAGAAAGGAAATTCCAATAATAAAACCCAGGTTGAAAGTAAAATAGTATATAATTGGTTATAGAGTAAAGCTGTCTAACTATGCCAATATATATCTAAGGTGCTGCCAGTGAATATTAATCTTTTGAAAAATTAGCATATGATAAAAAATCTTCTGTTAGTATTGAATCTTTTGGTCAACCCTATTATTCTATTTGCGCAGGATTTTCAAGTTAATGTCTCCAAAGTAGAATTGAAGAGAGACTACGAGGGCTTTTTGTTGCAGCTGGAAGTAAAAAAGGGATCAAAAAGAGATAAAATTATTGCCGGTAATTATTCAAGTAGTTACGCATTTTTGAGAAGCTATTCTTTTGAAGAGCAAATAAAAATTCTGGAGGAATTGGCTAAATATTTTACTGACTTTAGTCTTTGTAGCGAGAAAGTATCAGCTCGTTTTTTGACAACAAGAGTACAAGGTGTTACTAAAGTAGAAAGCACGCAGTATTGTATCGCAATTGAGGCTATGTTTTTAATGAACTATATGGCTTTTGGTGAAGCGGGGATGTATCTTGCGAAGTACCCTGTGTTATTCAATAAATGTACAAGAAAAGAGATTAATATGAACGATTCGGAAAACATTATTAAAATGACAAAGATATATAGCAATTGGATAAATAACCTAAAAAGTAAAGGATATATTTCTCATTACGATTTATTAGATTTTTATGATAAAGAGATAATTTGGGTAGATATGACAAAAATGCCTCCGGCTAGAGAAATTATCTGGGCATTGCAAGATATGTATAGTAGACCATACATAAAACCATTGTTATAACTTTAATTAACTAATAATATGATTAAACTTCGTTATTTATTCCTTGCTGTGTATCTTTTATCTAATATTGGAGCTCTCTTTGGTCAAGTGTCTGATATCAATATAACTATAGCTAAAGAAAAGGTAGTTAAAGATTTCGATGGTTATGGCCTGAATATTATTGTGATGGGAAATTATGGTAGTGATACAATTCTACCTGGAGACTATAAAAAAGCTTGTGGTTATGCTAAAAAATTAAATGATATGGGTAAACTTAAACTTATTGAGGCATTTACGCCTTATTTTGAAGATTATTCAGTATGTGGATATAAAGTTAAACCATTCACAACTCATACCCATGGATTTGGTGCTAATATTTTTCAGAGTATAAAATATTCTATTGCCATTGAATCCATGTACCTTATTAATTTAATGTTTTATGGAGAATATGTACATTATCTATCAAACCTCCCGATCTTATTTGATAAATGTACCAAAAAGGAAGTGCTCTTTGATGACTCTGTCAAGATTTTAGAAATGAGCGGAATGTATAGAAAGTGGTATTTGGAGATGAAAAATCATTCTGTTCGTGACAATTTTTCAATGTATAATCTTTTTGACTTATATAGAGGATCTGTGGGATGGCTGGATGCTGAGAATATACCAAATTTAGAGAAAATTGTTAGTGAGATAGAGATTCAGGTTGCTAATGAAGAAAAGGACAAAGAGCGCTATAAAAACAGGAAGGATATTTTCCAGAAAGTACCTACCAATTTAAATAACATGTCCAAACCTGGATTGAAAAACAAAAAGTAAGATGTTATAGTGGAACTATGAAGTTATAATAAAATAAAAAATAATGTTGAAGTAGCGGATTTCTTTCTCCTAGATAGAGAAACGAAGAAACAAATATAGGAAAGAAAAAGAAGATTTAAAATGCCTAATTTTTTGTTAGATTAGGCATTTTTATATGGATTAAGGGGACACAGTGAACATCTAGTTTTAAAGCAAAAGGTTCATCTACCATTAGGTCAGATTCTACAGGATGAAAATTACAAAGTATACAATGGAGCATATCCACTTTGGGATGCATGGACATGTACTCTGGAGGTTTTAATGGATACCATATATTTAAAAAGGAAAATAAATTATGGAAAGCCAATCATGGATATTTTAAATATATATAGGTAATGATATTAGGATTTTAATGTAAGAGTTGGTTTTTCAAAAGATTAAAAATTTTATGACATATATAGATATATTAATACCGATCGTTTTTTTTTCTTTATTTTTTCTTTTGCTTAAATATAGGAGTAGGAACCTTTTAAAAAGAATTTATAGAGACTATATTGAACTGTATTTGATAGAAAATAATTATAACCTAATGAAATATTATAGGATTAGGAACTTGAAAATAGGAAAAAATCGCTATCGTTTTACGCCTTTTATGTCATTTGGAAATCCGAGTTTTACCGTACTTGTTGGGGTAGAGGCAATGGATAAGAATAAATCAAAATTATATTTTGAGGTGCGTGTTAGATTTCTTTTTAATAGCGTTCAAAAAGTAGAATTTTTTGAATAAATGATGATACCAAAATATTTGTAATAACCATTACTGCTTAATAAAGCGGTAATGGTTTTATAGTTCGAGCCTAAAGTGTGATTAGAGGTGCAGCACAACAAGATTTTCTATTACCAACCTCCATTTTATCCTATACCTTATTCATGAAAGACCTGTAAGAATTTTTCCGTTCCAGACGATCTGAAATAAAGCAGCAAGGACTATGTTTATTGTGAAAAATAATTTCTTTTATGATTAATTATCTAGTGAAAAATTGCTACATTGTACTAGTCATTTTAGAAGGCTGGCGAGAGATTAAACAGGTAAGTCTACCTCATATTCCGTCTCATAAAAAGGGTGGTACAAATTGAAAATCAAGCAGATAGTTGTTTCAAAAACAACCCTGTTAAAAAAGTGCACAAAAGCGTTCTGTGATTTGAGTCTGAGGTAATAAATATTTAATAAAATTTTCTATGCTGCCTTTTTAAAAAAAATCATATCTTTAATTGAGCTTAAGTTAATGAGAGTAGCCAATTGATGAAAAGTAATTAAGCTCAGATTGATTAGCTGTATTTATTTTGTTTTTCATTATTAACCATTTTATCATCATGAAGATATTGAAGTGAGGAATCTTATTTGTGCTAAGCGTTTTCGCTTTGGAAAAGAGTGTATACAACCACTTATCTAAATAAAGGAAATAAGGAACAGTTATATATCTCCAAATTGGTACCGGTAGTCAGAGTTGCTTTACCAAGTTTTGCTCTTTGACAGATTGGTTGTCTAGCTGTCAAAGAGACAAGTACTGTGTTGGCTGCTCTTGAAGATTATACGAGGAAGGTAAAACTATTTTTTAAATTGACTACTTCGATTAGTTTATCGAGCCGGCTAATTATATATATCTTCCTGTTTTTACTGTGACGTATATCTGATGTCCTAATATACTATACTTAATCTTATAATAATGAAGATAAAACTTATACTTTTAGCTTGGTGTCTATTTATTTGCCTTATCGCCTTTTCTCAGGCAAATAATCAACCCTTGGATATTAAGGCACCAAATATATCATCCCTATATAAACTAGAAAAAATTGGCGTAAATTCTTTTACGGGTTCACCGGATATCTCTATCCCTTTACTGAGCCTAAAAGCAAAAACGTTTGCTTACGATTTAGTATTGAGTTATAGTCCTCACGCGGTTAAACCAAATCAAAGAGGAGGATGGACTGGGTTGGGTTGGAACCTTAATTTAGGCTATGTGACACGTAAGCAACGCGATGAAATAGACGAAAAAGTTATAGATGCCGGTAGGGAAATAGGCTTTTATAAAAATGACTATCTGGATGTCAGTACTTGGGCTGATATAGATGCTTTTGCGAAAAACCCAGCAAACTTTTCCTACAGCTATTATTTTGATTACTACGATACAGAACCGGATATTTTTAATTTTAATATTCTGGGTAAAACGGGTAAATTCTTTCTGGATCAAAAAAAGAACTGGAAAGTTCAGAGCGATGATTTTGTTAAGGTAGAACTAGATTCTACAGTTAAGCTTATCACACCCCCCATTAATATCGGATTCAGCTATCCGGCAACTGTTTCAGTGTGTTTTAATAAATTTATTCTTACTGATAAACAGGGTAACAAATTTGTATTGGGAGGTGCCAATGGAACCGAATACTCAGCAAGTATGACCGGAAAGAATACGGGGGCAACGGTATCTGGAAATACATGGTACCTGAAGGAGATTATCCCAGCAAACTCATTAGATCATATAGATTTTGAATACGAACGGGGACCATATATATCAAATCTATATCAGTATGCCAGTCAGAATTTGACTGTTGCCGATGACGTTGATCCAGGGTTTAATTTTTCAAACTGGAAGATACTTGGGTCGGTTATCAGCCCTGTCTATATAAAAAAAATAACTCTTAATGATCAGGAGATATCATTTGATTTCGATAAATCAAGTGAATTGAATTATCCCAAAACTTCCTATAATTATCTGATGAACGATCTCCCAGATAATTTGAACGAAGTAAATCAGCTAGTTCAGGGGACATACCAACAGATACCGTTTTATAGGGATTGTAACTGTAATGTACAAGATTATTACCAGTCTTTAATCTGGATGAAATTAAATAAAATCGAGTACAGGGTCAGGGATGAACAATATAGGAGCGTCCAGTTTAACTATACCGATACAGCCACACAGCGGTTGACATTGAACCGTCTAGATATTAATGGATATTCCGGAGGCCTGGAAAGTTATAAATTCGAGTATAACCAGATAGCGTCGATACCTAAATATCTGGAGGTTGTTTCGGATCATTGGGGGTTCAACAATGGTGTCAATTTCAGTGGTAGTAATTTTGGAAATATGGGCTCGGCAAGAAGTATTGATACCACTAAAATGTTTATAGGGCTCCTGAAATCTATTACCTACCCGACGAAAGGAAAAGTAGAATTAGCTTTCGAAAGCGGGGACTATTCAAAAGTTGTGGATACTAAAAATCGGAAATTGTTAAATGCTGAAAACGGAAAAGGCAATATACGAATCGCTTCTATATTGGAGTATGCAAAGGATGGTACATTGCTTGGCAAAAGACATTTTGTTTACAAAATATCAAATTCCAATATTTCTTCGGGTATCCTTAATATGAAGCCTTTGTATAGCTTAAATCGTGTAAAGCAATATACTATGGGCAATAAACTCTTCTCAATGTCATCAATTCTTTCCAATAGCGTTAATGATCTTTCGGATGATATGGGCGTTACAATAGGTTATACTGAAGTGAAGGAGATAGCTGTCAATGGTACCCAGAAATATGCAACCATTTATCAATATACGAATCATGACAACGGGCGACTTGATGACAATGCCGTCAGTTCAAGTAATTCAGAAAATTTGTTGTTCAGGGCATATTCTTCTCGTGCACATGAACGTGGACGATTACTTCAAATGTCTTATCTGGATGTAACAGGTGATACTGTATATACCAAAAGAAACGCATGGGAGTATCAGTATAATGTGAATGCTGCCGGTAGATCGGTTTTGTTTAATTATCTAAAGGTTAATCCTTCGAGCAATGATTATGCATTTTTTTCAGGTATAGCTTATTATAACTACTATTATCCAGTTCTTTTGAAGTCTAGCACTGAAACGAATTTTAAGGACAATATGCCACTTATTGCAAAAAAAACAAAGTTTTTTTATGACCCCATATTTCGAAACCTGAAGAAATCCATTGATTATTCAAGTTCAAATGATAGCATAGAATTGATAAACTATTATGTGGATGATTTTAGTAGTAAAATAGGCTTCTCATTCTCTATACTGAATACAATGCAGAAGAAAGGGCTTTTTTCATGGCCTATTGAACAGATAAAAAAGAGAAATGGAAAAGTAATTTCTGGGACGTTGTTTGAGTATACCCTTTTTAAGAATCTGGTCCAAAATGCCAAAGTCTATAATTTAAAAGTTTCTGAGCCCAAAACGGGTTATACTGGTGTGTCCCTGAATCCCGACGGATCCTATAAAAGAGATGCCTCTTATAGTATTAGATTTGAGAATCTCAATTTCGACAAGAAAGGAAATGCGACCGAGTATAGGGATAGGAAGCTGCCAATAGAGAGTGTTGTATGGGGAAGATACGGGTATAATCCGATTATCCAGGTAAAAAACGCTTCTAATCTAGATGTTAAATCAACGGTAGGAAACAATTTTGATTTCGATGGCTATGTGGATGGTTATAAGCCTTTTCCCATCTATGAAGATAAAATTGAAACGTTGCAGACCAACTTAGGTAAATCTCAGGTTTATGGATTTGATTCTAAACCTTATATTGGCTATGCAAAAATTATAGGTCCAAATAACTCAAAAGCAAACTATACGTATGACGGTCTTGGCCGATTGATCGAAGTATCAGATACCAAAAACTTCATAACGAGCAAGATTTCATATTATTATGCCAATCAGTATCTAGATAGAACGACCGTTTTTTATAATAAGGGAGATAGTGTAAGGCTTCAACGCAACGATTGTGCTGTAAATCGGAAGGGATCATATGAACTCTATAAAGTGCTTCCCAAGGCCTATTCGTCTTTGATATCCCAGCAACATGCTGATAGTCTGGAGCGAGAGGATATCCTACAAAATGCCCAGACCTGGGTTAATGCCCATGGTACCTGTGAACGGGTGTTGATCACGAGCTGTTTAAAAAGAGCACTGTTGATTCCGATAGACCGGGGAATTGAAAAAAACCTATATATCACCTATATACCTTGTGGCGGAACTGCTGAAGTTACTGTTGCATTAGCGAATAATTTCCCTGAGACAAGAGTGGAGGATGGCATCCGAAAAGTGGAAATATGTTCTTCTAACACCTCACTTATCCAATTTAGATATGGAGCAGGGGGGCAATTAGTTGCTATTCCTGAGATTCAGATCGAGAATCTAGGGGTATGTAATTGAATTAAATAAAATAAATATGAGAAAAATATTCATTCTGTTTTCTTTAATAATTGGCCACTTTCCAGTTTTTGCTCAAACGGTGACCAAAGATCAAAATCATTTAGCTGTTCAGCGTCCAAGGAGGGAATACCTCGCTGGGTCGAATTTATCCAAAAAAGCTGTGGATTCGGTCAATTTGAATGTTCAGTATTTTGATGGTCTGGGAAGGCCAAGTCAAACTATTGACTGGAGCGGAAGTCCGATGAAGAATGATATCGTACAATATATTGAGTATGACGGTTTCGGTAGAAAAAATATCCAGTATCTTCCCCATGTTAAGAACACTGTTAAAGATGGGAGTTTCAAATCGACAGCGAAAACTGACCAGCTTGCTTATTATGCGGAGACTAGCACCTGGGATAACATCGCCCGAACAAAGAATCCCTATTCTATAACTGTTTTCGAGAACAGCCCGTTGAACCGCGTGAAAGAGCAGGGGGCACCGGGAGCAGCCTGGCAGCCTTTGCCCGTCCCGGGCAAAGGTCATACGGTCAAGACCGACTATGGGACCAATACGGCTACTGGGCTTGATATTGTCAAGCTATGGATCGTAACGGCCAATGGGGCCAGCGGTACCACGAATTATACCGCAGGTAAACTCTATCGAACCACCGTATGGGACGAGAATATGGTCGATACGACAGCCAGAAGTGGATCGGTTGACGAGTATAAGGACTTTGAAGGCCGTGTAGTGCTCAAACGTGTGTGGGAGAACGAGAGCAAAGCGCTGAATACCTATTATGTCTATGACGATTTTGGCGACCTTCGGTATGTGGTGCCACCCGCCGTGACAGGGAAAAGCTTTAGCGAGGTTGCAACAGATACCAGTTACGTGACTTTCAATAATTACATCTATAGCTACAAATACGACGGACAACGCCGCCTTGTGGAGAAAAAGATCCCAGGCAAAGGCTTGGAATATCTGATCTATAATGAGAACGACCAGGTGGTCCTGACGCAGGACGCCGAGCAGCGGATACGCAAGGAGTGGACATATAGCCGTTATGATGCTTTTGGCCGAGTCACTTCCTCCGGTCTTTACACAAACAAAGTAAAAGTGACGCGTGCAGATGTAAGTGGGCTTGTTGATGCCGCTACGGGTCCATTGTGGGAGACCCGTTCGGGAGCTGACTACCCAGCACCAGCAACGACATTTCCACTGGCAGGTACGGACATTACCATTAAGCCACATATTGTCAATTACTACGATGACTATATGTTTGCCGACGCTGCGACACTTCCACCGAGTGCGATCACCAAGAGTACGATGATCAAGTCACTGCAAACGGGTAGTAAAGTATATAAAACGGATGGCACATCACCGTTATTGACCGTGATGTACTATGATGACTATGGCCGTGTGATCCAGAGCGCTTCGAAAAACCATCTGGAAGGGACGGACTATGTGACCAATACCTATACTTTCCCTGGGGAGCTGCTGACCAGTACGCGTGTACATACACCCAAGACGGGAGCAGCGACCACTATTATAACCACGAATGAGTATGACCATGTTGGCCGGCTGACTGCTACCAAAGAAAGGATCGTGGGACAGGGCGAAGTGGTATTGGCTTCCAATAGCTACAATGAGATCGGTCAGCTGAAAAGTAAAGCTGTGGGCAAAGCTGGTACGGAGACCACCTTTGTCAATACCAGTACATATACCTACAATGAGCGTGGATGGCTGAGCAAGAGTACTTCGCCCAAATTCAGTCAGCAGCTGAAATACCAGGACGGTACAAACCCGCAGTGGAATGGTAATATCAGCCAGCAGCTTTGGGGGGATGATGCAACGTTGCCTAATACGTTTAGTTATACCTACGATAAGCTGAACCGTCTATTGAGCGGAACGAACGGTCAGACGGGAACGGCAAGCATAGCGGAGGTAATGAGCTATGATAATATGGGCAATATTAAGACCCTTAAGCGGGATGCGCTAGCAGTCACTACCTATGCCTATACCGGCAATAAACTGACCGGTTTTACCAGCGGTCTGTCTGGTAGTTATACCTACGATGCCAATGGCAATGCAAAGACCGACCGGATGGGCATGGCTTTTACCTACAATTACCTGAACCTACCCCAGACAGCCAAGAAAGCTGGAACAGATGTCGCATTTTTATACGATGCTGCCGGTCAGAAGTTACAGAAAGTTTCCAAAATCGGTACAGCACCCAGCATCATTACCACTAAACGGGATTATGTAGCTGGTATCGAATACAACAATGGTGTTATAGATATTATCCAGAACTCGGTTGGCTATGCTCAGAAAAATGGAACGGGCTATGTATACCACTATAACCTGACGGATCATCTGGGCAATGTACGGGCTACGTTGAAACGCGGGAGTAGTGCTACAGCTGTTGATGTGGTACAACGTGACAATTATTATCCGTTTGGCAAACGCAAGGTTGTGGCGGGCGGAAATAATAAGTATCTTTATAATGGCAAGGAGATCCAGGGCGAGCTTGGAGATCAATACGATTACGGGGCGAGGTTCTACGACGCGGAAATCGGCAGGTGGAACGTGGTGGATCCAAAAGCTGAAGTCAATAGACGATGGTCTCCTTATCGTTATGCTTATGATAATCCGATCAGATTTATTGATCCGGATGGAATGTTAGAGGATGACTACTATTCAAAGCTTAATGGACAATACTTAGGGAGTGATGGTGCTCCGTCTCAATACCAAAGATTGATAGATGATAAGGAATTTCGATCCATATCGAGAGAAAATGGAGGAAGTCAGAGTTTATTTGGGACTGCTGAGTTGCATAAAAATAGTCAAGTTGTTAAAATTGATAATGAGAAGATACAGGGGGATTTGCAAGGTGTGAGGGATAATAGTATAACGAGCAATGTTGAACATCAAATTAATATTGTGTTAGATAGAGAGTCTGCAACAATTACATCTACTATTGGCGATCCAGGGACTAATAATCGATCAGTAATTACATATTATCCGGCTCCTGCTACAGGCGTTAATTTTGAAACACCTGGTGGGAATATAATTATTGGACAGGCTCATGGACATCCGGCTTCTAATGAACCTGGGAAAACTACGCTTCAAACAATGTCAGTTGGAGATAATCTCGATTCGGGAACTTCAGCAAAAATGGGAATTCCAATTTATGGGGTGGATGCTATGAGTGGTAAGGTAGGTTCTTCGGGAGGTATACATCGGGTTACTCCAGATGGCAAAATTACAAATAATATAGGTAAAACAATTGGAAATGGAACAGCGAAAGGAGCTGGTGCATTAAATATAGGTAGACAGGCTTTAGAAATTTGGGGCAAAAAGAAATAATTATGGTAAGAGTTTATATGTTTTTTATACTTCTTGTATTATTTATTACTAAGAATGTTTGTGCACAAGAAATTTTGTATGTACTTCCGGATGAAGTTGAAAAAGCTTTGGATAAGCATATATCAGCAATGTTAAAAAACAAGGGACAAAAAGTTTATCTAACCTTGAACAATGCCGATGATGGATATAGTATAACCGTTTCGAATTATTCAGATAAGGAGAATAAAGTTCCTATTGAATGGATTAATTACACTACTCGGTATGCACTTATTAATGCAAGTAAATACCCAATTTTGCTGGATACAGACTATATGTTTGGAGCTCCAGATCCTAAGGCGATTGGCATGTTTGGAAAAAGAGAGGGGTGGGTAAGACGTGTTCTTGTCATAAATGAGGGGTTTGTTATAAAGTTCAATAAAAAAGGTGAAATCATTAACTAAAATAAGAGTGGTCAATCTTTCAAGATTGACCACTCTTATTTTAGTATCGCCTGCATCTTGCTCTTGGCGACGAATGCATCGAGTAGCAGATACTTGGTCCTTTTCGCTTTCGGTGAACTTTTCAATATCCTGAAACCTTTCCACTGTCCTACGGTCAAAAGCCATGTCGCTGGTCTCCCCATTGAGTAATCCAGTGTGACACCAAAAGCCTAGGCAATCTTTTTTGCAGCATCAAGGAATACCTAAAATTGGGTAATAATTAGCTGTTTTCGAATAAATTTAATCATTTAAAAAAACACTCTTTTATAAAAAGAGTTTCCGAAATCAGCTTTGAATTTAATGCCATATTCCGAATTTTGGTTTAGGTGTCACTATCATTGTACAACTGCTCATATAGGTCGATGACTTTTTTCTGAAGCTCGATAATTTCGTCGTCACGTTGTTGCAACTTTTGTGTAATTGTGTCGATCTCGTTGACGCACTCTTTAATCTCTTCAGTGTCAGAAGAAGATAACAGCTGTACAGCAGTCAAATTAAATAACTTTGAGATTTGGTTTATTCGAGAGATATTAACATCCGTGAATCCTGTTTCAATCTTAGAAAATGCAGGAATAGATATGTCCAGTCGTTTTGCAGCATCCTGTTGACTCCAGCCTTTTTGGCGTCTAAGTAATCTAATTTTTTCCCCTAATGTGTTCATTAAAAAATCAATTTTATTTTAAGATATGAAAAATATTTTTTTAATTAAAATATATTGTATTTTTTTAAGATATTAACGATTCATGGGGTATAAATTATGGCAAAGTTTAGATAGGATATTCTACATATAGTGACTTCGTAAATCGGGATCATTAGTCTAATCTATTCCTGTTCTTCCTCATTATCTTTCAAAAGTTTACAAGCGATTAAGAAGTTGATGATATCTATATCTGCTGGTATTTCAAAAGTTATGGGGCTGTTTTTATCTTGGGCAATCAAGAAATCTATAATGCGTTTTCCTAAT